>CADCIU010000030.1 GCA_902801585.1 uncultured Lachnospiraceae bacterium
GGGGACGGTTCTTCTGACAACTTTTGCTTGCAAAAGTTGTCAGAAGAACCGTCCCCTTGACACCTTGAAGAACCGTCCCCTGTCTCCTTTTGACTGTGAGGGCATAAGCGATTATAATATGATAGAGACATTGGGAGCTGTAACGACCAAAGGAAACATAAGACGGCCTGGGAGGTGCCAGATGAATGTACAGGAATTGAAAAAAACAGCAAATCAGGTGAGAAAAAATATCATCACCTCCGTTTTTTATGCGAAAGCGGGACATCCCGGCGGATCACTTTCAGCCGCTGAGATTTTCACATATCTTTACACGGAAGAAATGAACATAGACCCCGCCAACCCGGGAGATCCCGACAGGGACAGATTCGTCCTCTCCAAGGGACACACATGCCCCGGTCTTTACGGGATCATGGCAGAGAGAGGATTTTTTGAAAGGGAAGAGCTTAAGACCTTCCGGCATGTGGGCGCGCGTCTGCAGGGGCACCCCTCTATGAACCTTCTCCCCGGTATTGATATGAGCACCGGATCCCTGGGACAGGGAATCTCGAGTGCGGTCGGCATGGCTCTTGCAGCCAAGGTGTCGGGAAAAGGGTACCGCACTTATACTCTGCTCGGCGACGGCGAGATCGAGGAAGGCCAGGTATGGGAAGCCGCCATGTTCGCCGGCGCGAAGAAGCTCGACAATCTCTGTGTGATCGTCGACAACAACAATCTGCAGATCGACGGACCGATCGATCAGGTCAATTCTCCTTATCCGATCGATAAGAAGTTCGAAGCATTCAATTTCCATGTCATTAACGTGGCGGACGGGCACGATTTTGACCAGCTGGCAGCGGCGTTCGCGGAAGCGAGAAGTGTCAAAGGACAGCCGACCGCCATCATCTGCAAGACGACCAAGGGCAAGGACGTCTCTTTCATGGAGAACAATGCTGGATGGCACGGCAAGGCGCCGAATGAAGAGGAGTACAAGATCGCAATGGCAGATCTGGAAAGGATTGGTGAATCATTATGAGTGACGTGAAAAAGATTGCGACCCGTGAAGCCTACGGAAGCGCGCTTGTGGAACTGGGCGCCGAGATCCCCAATATGGTAGTGCTGGATGCGGATCTTGCAGGGTCGACCAAGACCGGTATGTTCCAGAAAGCTTATCCTGACAGATTCTTTAACTGCGGCATCGCTGAGGGCAACATGATGTCCATCGCGGCAGGACTCGCGGCGGCGGGCATGGTCCCGTTTGCAAGCTCTTTTGCCATGTTCGCGGTAGGACGCGCCTATGAACAGATCCGCAATTCCATCGGTTATCCTCACTTGAATGTCAAGATCTGTGCCTCCCATGCAGGAATCAGCGTGGGCGAGGACGGTGCCTCCCACCAGTGCCTTGAGGATATTGAGCTGATGCGCGGGATCCCCGGCATGGTCGTCATGTGCCCCGCAGATTATGTGGAAGCCAAGGCGTGTGTGAGGGCGGCCGTGGAGCACAACGGCCCGGTCTACATCCGCTTCGGACGCGCGGCAGTGCCGATCGTATTCGGAGATGACTATAAATTTGAAATCGGCAAGGGAAGCGTTCTTCGCGAAGGCAAGGATGTCAGTATTTTCACCAACGGCCTGTGCGTAGCCTCCGCGCTGGAAGCTGCCAAGATGCTGGAAAAAGACGGCATCGACGCTGAGGTCATCAATATCTGCACAGTCAAGCCTCTCGATGAGGACCTGGTCGTGAAGTCGGCAGCCAAGACCGGCAAAGTAGTGACGGCGGAAGAACACAGCATTATCGGCGGCCTCGGCAGCGCGGTCGCGGAGTGCCTGTCCGAGAAATGCCCCACCAGGATGTACCGCATCGGCGTGCGCGATATGTTCGGCGAGTCCGGACCCGCAGGTGAGCTGCTCCACAAGTATCAGCTGGACGGCGAGGGCGTCTACAAACAGGTCAAAGCGTTTGTGGAGGGCTGCTGATCGTTGAAGGATCGAAGAATTCTGGGCAACGCGCTTCTCATATTGACTGCCATGATCTGGGGCACCGCGTTTGTGTTCCAGCGAACCGGGATGGAGCGCATAGAGCCGATCACATTCAACGCGGCGAGAATGGCGCTGGCCGCAGCAGCGGTCGGCATTGTCTCCGCCATTCCGACGGCGGCAGAGGCGAAGCATCTGTCCGGGCGCAGCGCCTCAGAAATCAAAGCTTATCGGAAGAACACGGTGATCGGAGGCATTTGCTGCGGATCGGTTCTGGCGGCGGCCAGTATTTTCCAGCAGATGGGCATCGTGTATACGACAGCTGGAAAAGCCGGATTCATCACAGCGATGTACATGCTGCTGGTCCCGGTGATCGGGTTTGTTTTCCTTGGGAAAAGGAATTCGTGGATCGTGTGGCTGTCGGTGCTGATCGGCGTTGTCGGGATGTATCTGCTCTGCATGACGGAAGGGTTTCGCCTGACGAGAGGAGATACGCTCGTCTGCATCTGTGCAGTGCTGTTCAGCGTACATATTCTGTGCTGCGACTACTTTGTTCAGATCGGAAATCCCATCCGGATCTCTGCCATTCAGTTCGCGGCCTGCACAGTGATCTCCGCAGCGGCAGCGCTGGTGCTTGAGCAGCCAAGCCTCGAAAAGATCGTTTCCGCGGCGGTCCCCATTCTCTACTGCGGGCTGATCTCCGGCGGCGTCGGCTATACACTGCAGATCGTCGCGCAGAAATATACGGATCCGGCGATAGCGTCGCTCCTGATGAGCCTGGAATCGGTATTTGCCGTGATCGCGGGTGCACTCCTTCTGAGTGAGAGGATGCGGCCGCGTGAACTTATGGGATGCGTGATCATGTTTGTCGCAATTGTGCTGGTACAGATTCGGGGAGAGTGAGGACTTGCAGCAAACGGATCGGCCCCAAAAGGTCAGGAAATTGGCGGCAGAGGCTGACAAAATAGTGCAATCCTTAAAGTCGTGATCAAATTTGAGAAATCTCTGTTTTGTCCATATTTGTTATGGAAACAGCCATGGCTGAGCAAAACAGTGTGATGGTATAGTAAGGTTAATTGAATTGCTATATACGTATCATAAAGGAGACACGAAAATGAGAATTGCACTGATCAATGAAAACAGCCAGGCAGCTAAGAACGGGATCATTGAGAAGGCCCTCCGCAAAGTTGTGGAGCCCATGGGATTTGAAGTTAAGAACTACGGCATGTACGCGGCGGATGACGAGGCACAACTCACATATGTGCAGAACGGCATCCTTGCAGCTACTTTGCTGAATGCCGGCGCATGCGATTATGTCATCACAGGATGCGGCACCGGAGAGGGCGCTATGCTGGCACTCAACAGCTTCCCCGGTGTGATCTGCGGCCATGTGGAGACTCCTCTGGATGCCTATACATTTGCACAGATCAACGACGGCAATGCGATCGCCCTTCCTTTTGCTCTCGGATTTGGCTGGGGCGGAGACCTCAATCTCGAGTATATCTTCGAGAAGCTCTTCTGCGAGCCTGCCGGCGGCGGATATCCCAAGGAGAGGGCTGTGCCGGAGCAGAGAAACAAGAAGATCCTCGACCAGGTCAAGCTTGTCACTTACAAGACGATGGAAGAGATCCTTCCTGCACTGGATCAGGAGCTCGTCAAGGGCGCGTTTGCAGGCAAGAACTTCAAGGAATACTTCTTCGCAGATGCGACGAATGAGAGCCTGAAGGCGGTTGTAAAGGATATTATCGGCTGATGCAGTGATGACCAGGGCGGCCGCGCTAAGAAATTCTTAGTGCGGCGCTTTTTTATTGGAACGCTCCTTGAGCCCGAGGCCAATATATTCCCGAGTCTGAGGCACAAGGAGCAGGTTACGGTTGACTAATCAGCATAGCTTGTGATAGCCATAATAAATATGATAGTCATAATGAAGAAGATAGAATAAGAAATGGTACAAGCTATGGACTTTTTATTTGTGATCAACAGCGCGGCACTGGGAGTCGGACTTGCAATGGATGCATTCTCTGTATCATTGGCAAACGGACTTCACGAGCCGCAGATGAGAAGAGGAAGAATATGTGCGATCGCGGGCGTCTATGCCTTTTTCCAGTTCATCATGCCGATGATCGGCTGGGTGTGCGTACACACGATCGTGGAAGCATTTTCAGCGTTCGAGAAACTGATTCCCTGGATCGCCCTGCTCCTGCTTCTGTATATCGGCGGCAAGATGCTGCTGGAAGGATGGAACGACCGGAACAGCTCCGACGAAGAGCTCTCGCATGACGCCGCATCTAGGAAAGATCTGCTGGTGCAGGGGATCGCCACATCGATCGACGCGCTGTCCGTCGGATTTGCCATCGCGGAATACAACGCAGTCATGGCTCTCACCGCAGGACTGATCATCGCTGCCGTCACTTTTGTGATCTGTGTCGGCGGGCTTCTGATCGGCAGGAAAGCAGGAACAAAACTGTCGTGGAAGGCTTCGGTTCTGGGCGGCTGTATTCTGATCGCGATCGGAATTGAGATCTTTATAAAGGGCGTGATCGGATAGACACAGACCTCGGCGAAGCGGCATGATAAAGGGGGCGGCGTCGATGTCGTCGACGCTGTGACAGAGGGAACGATTCATGGATAAAGGTGCGATTTTTGATGTGGACGGGACGCTGATCGACTCCATGCCCATTTGGGAAGATGCCTCAGCGAGATGGCTCAGGGAAATCGGCGTGAAGGCGAAGGAGAAGCTGGGTGAAGCCATGTTCAGGATGAGCCTGGACGAGGGCGCTGAGTATTTGAAAGAGGCGTACCGCCTCAGAGAGTCGGAAAGAGAGATCAAAGACGGCATACTGGGCGTGATCCGCGATTTCTATGAAAAAGAAGTGCAGGCCAAACCCGGAGCGGCTGACTTTCTGGAAAACATGTCCGCGCGGGGGATCCCCATGTATCTGGCGACGTCCAGTGGCCGCGAGCAAGTCAAAGCGGCGCTGGAAAGGCTCGGGCTTTATCACTATTTTGACGGAATGATCACCTGTGAAGAAGCCGGAGCGAGCAAGCGTGAACCGCGGATTTTCCTGATGACGGCGCAGCAGATGGGCATTCCGCCTAAGGACATTTTCGTGTTTGAAGACGTCATTCACGCGGTGCGGTCGGCCAACCGCGCGGGATGCGTGTCGGTCGGTCTCTACGATGCGGCGAGCGATGCAGACAACGCGGCGATGCGCGCGGAGAGCGGCATCTATCTGCACACGCTGGAGAATTGGGCGCTGTTCGAGACGAGAGCAGGGTTGTGATCATCCAAGATATTATGAGAAAATATAATGAGATAAGAGACCCTACTTGCGGGTCTCTTTTTTCTGTGCTGACAGAAGGTGATCCAGATAGACGGATTTGAACTGCTTGCTGGCCAAGGCCTGCTTGAGGGGCGGGAGCTTCAAAATGGTGCCGAAGACAGCTGCCATGGCTCTGTGGTTTGCGAAGGCCTGATTGTCAAAAATCAGATTCTGCAGGGTACCTTTCTCAATGGCCTGCAGGACAAAGCGGTGTGTGCTGTTGACAGGTGTGATCACCTCGATCGGACGGCGTGACACAGGGAAATTTTCCCTGTAATATAAATACAATAACAAAAATCTGATCGGAAACAGGGAACAAATCTAATGAAAGTATTCCAATATATCTATTTATCCATTTGCGCGATGGCGGAAGCGGCGCTGCTCATATTCGGTATTTTGAGTCTGGTCATTTTTATACTCGATCCGGATCCGGATGTACCGATCGCAATGGTGGCGGCGGTCACCGTCTGCGCCTTGATCCTTCTCGGCATTACGGTCAGGAGCTTCATAAAGGCAGCAAAAGACAGAGAGCACCCGATCCTTTACGGCTTTTTGTTCAAGGGTCCGGTGCTGATCTTTACCCTTGGGATCATCTGGTTTACCTTGGGCATCCCGGAAGCGGGCTGGATCGCTGTGATTCCCTCAGTCCTTCTGGGAGCGCTCATTCTCTGCATCCCCAAATTGAAGGAGAATGACAAGAAACTGCAGGCCGCACAGAATGTCCGGTCAATGACGCAGTTTACCGGGGAGAAAGCAGAATGGGCCTGGGAGGACGCCGCGGCTGAGTATCGGCGAATTTATAAACGCAGTCTTGATAACCGTATTGACAATCAGGAGCTTCATGATCAGCTGCTTAAGGCGAAAGAGGCCGGGAAGGAGCTCTCGGATGAAGAAAATGAGAAGATCTACGCATACGCGGGAACGCCGACCGCTTATTTTCTCGGATGGCTGATTAGAAACGATCTGGTCAGCGACAGTTTTCGCAGGGCGATTGACCATGAAAGCATTCAGTCCGTGCGGGACAAGAACCTGACACCGGTGGAGTTTTACGCCGGATCTATGGACTATGTTCTTTCGAGAGACGACATCGCGCCTGAGATCCTGCCTTTCGTGGATCTGTATTACCGCGACGGGTCAAAGGAGATGGCATTTAATCACAGGATGCAGAGATATTTTTTTGATTACTACAAGGCAGTCTGCAGCAGTTTCGATGTTCCGCGTTACTATTGCGTGGATTTCACCTGGGAGAGTTTCGAGCGGCTCTCCCGGATCCTGGACAAGCGGCTTTATGAATTCCGGCGGAGCGGCTTCGATGAGGACACCTTGGAAGATCTGGGAGAGCGGCTGGGGGCGCGGTATTTTGATACGACAGCCGAGTTGTACATGGAACCGGGCACGCCATATGCGTATATAAAAAAGTGTTCAGCCTCGTTCACAGACATGAGCGAGGGGCTGCGGCATGAGATCGCCGAGTTTCTGATCGAATACTGCGACGAGGAGCTGCCTGAGGAGCCGACAGCGGAGTGGGTGCTGCGGCATCTGGCGCCGTGCAAAGTGGTGGTGTTTAGGCCGGAGGCGCAGATGCCTGCTGATGAGGTACCTGTAGATGCGGTACCTGCTGATGCGGTGCCTGCTTACGTGGTGCTCGGCGAGAGTGATTGGGACCCTGAACACGGGATTTCTTTTACGGTGATCGGAGACCATGCAGTGGCTTTCGGAGGATATGGGGACGCTGAGCCTCCTTATAAAGAAGAGCTGCAGTGGAGATTCAGGATCCTTGAAGACGCGGCGCAGGGAAATGTTTGCGCAGCGGAAGTGATCCCCTCGCGGTTCGGCGGAAAACGGGACTCTGCAGACAATCAGGTCACGATCCCCAAAGCGGCGGCGGAGCGCAAACAGCAGTATGAGGATCTCATTGAGGCGCTCTATGTTTTGAAATTGGCAGAACGCTATGACTGTAAGATCACATATCATGAGGGCAAGCCGAATTACCTGTTTCTGGAGGCGACGTCCGGTGACCGGAGGACTTTTGCGGATTCGATCGCGCTGGAGTGATATGCTGAAATAATAAAATAGGAATAGTGTATCAGGAGCAGTTTATTATGAAAAAACAGATTGGAAGGAAAGTACTGTCACTTATGCTTGGATTGACTTTGACATTATCCTTAGCCGGATGCGCTGCGAACTCTTCCGGAACCGGAGCGGATCAGGCGAGCGAAAGCGACACGGCCCAGGCTGCTTCAGGTGGCGCGCAGGCGGACGACGCCCGGGACGCGGCAAGTGAAGCACAGGCAGGCGATACAGAGAAAGACGACGCGGAGATCCGCAATCTGATCTCCGAAATGACGGTGGAAGAAAAATTGACGCAGATGATGATCGTCGCCTTGAGGTCCGACGGGGCCAACACAGATACGGCGACCGGGATCGATGAGGATTACGCTGACCTGCTGCAGAAGCACGATTTTGGCGGGATCATTCTGTTTGCCGGCAATATTACAGACCCGGCACAAACGGTGACACTCATCCGTGACTGCCAGGATGCGGCTATAAGTTCCGCGCACGGCATTCCCATGTTCATCTGCGTCGACCAGGAAGGCGGCGCGGTAAACCGTGTCGGTTTCGGGACGACGGGCTCCGGAAATATGGCTCTTGCGGCCACGGGAGACCCTGCCCTTGCTCAGGAGAGTGCCCGGATGATGGGGGATGAGATTTACGCACTCGGTTTCAACATGGATTTTGCACCGGTGTCAGATGTCAACAGCAATCCGGCCAACCCGGTCATAGGTGTGCGCTCCTTCTCCGACGACCCGCAGATCGCGGCTGACTATGTCACATCCTTTATCAAAGGACTTGATGCCTCCAATATATCGGCGGCTCTCAAGCATTTTCCGGGCCACGGCAATGTGGGAGAGGACAGCCACACACATCTGCCCTGTTCGGATTTTGACCTCGAGGAGATCAAAAACTGTGATCTCATTCCCTTCCAGGCGGGTATTGACGCGGGCGCGGACATGATCATGACAGCCCACATACAATTCCCCAAGATCGAGAAGGAGACGTATGTTTCTATCGAGGACGGCGAGGAAGTTAACCTCCCGGCGACGCTGTCCCGCACGATCATCACCGGCCTTCTGCGTGAACAGATGGGCTATGACGGGATCGTGATCACGGATTCTATGGAGATGGATGCAATCGCAGCGCACTTCGACCCGATCGATGCGGCGGTCTTGGCGATCAATGCCGGCGACGATATTTTGCTGTGCCCGGCGGACTTGTATAAGAGTCAGGACACAAATACTTTTGAGTCTTTTGAAACCTATCTGGCCGCACTGGCGGCGAGAGTGGAAGCGGGAGATATCAAAGAAGAAGAGTTGGACGATTCGGTCTACAGGATTTTGAGCCTCAAGAAGAAAAAGGGACTTGTGAAAGATGCCGCTCAGGTTTCCGTGCAAGAGCAGATCGCGCAGGCTGAGGCCTCGGTCGGCACGGCGGCCAATCACGCGAGAGAGTGGGAGATCGCGCAGGCCGGCATGACGCTCCTCAAGAACGAGAGCCATGCGCTCCCGCTGGATGGAAGTGCGTCCGCGCTCATCCTGTACCCGAGTGAGAGAAGACAGGCTTCCGTTGAATACGCGGTCGACCGGCTAGGCGAAAAGGGCCTTCTGGATCCTTCCAAAGTGACATCGATCTGCTATGCGGACCTCGCCGCGGATGACGCGGAGCTTGCGGGGGCATTGGAGCAGAGCGAGAAACTCATCGTTCTCTCGCAGTCGACCGACAGAAACGAAGCAGCTGCTGAGGCGATCGAGCAGTTCCATGAAGACGGCAAACAGGTGGTGCTCCTATGCCTGAACCTGCCCTACGATGCGGCCTGCTATGAGGAGGCGGACGCGGTGCTCTGCGCGTACCAGCCTTACGGCAGTGCGCATGACGAAGAAGGAAATGGTCCTTTTAACCTGAATGTGGCGGTCGCGATCTGTACCGCTTACAACGAGTCGGTGCCTTCCGGGAAGCTGCCCGTCAATGTTCCGAGGGTCACGGTGAGTGACGGAGAGGTCTCGTTTGAAGATGAGCTGCTCTACGAGAGGGGATTCGGGCTGGAGCTCTGGGGAGACTGATGCTGAGGGTGTCAAGGGGACGGTTCTTTTGACAACTTTAGTGCCGGGGAGACAGGGGACGGTTCTTCTGATACTGAAAAGTTGTCAGAAGAACCGTCCCCTTGACACTAACTTAAAGGATCTCTTCTATATCCGCATCGGAAAGCGTCTTGATTCCGTTTCCTCTCAGGACTGTCTCAGCCTCATCTATATCGTCCACTCGGAGGACCACGTAAGCGGATCCCGCGACAGCAGCAGTAAAAGCATAGATATATTCAATATTGACGCCGGTCTCCTGTATGATCTTGAGGATCTCCTTGAGGGCGCCTGCCTTGTCGCTCATCTTGACTGCGATGACTCTGGTCTCCTTGACAACAGTGTCATCAGAGAGGACCTCTTTGGTCTTACCGATATCGGAGACGATGACGCGGAGAATGCCGAAGTCCTTGGTATCCGCGACGGAGAGCGCGCGGAGATTGACGCCGGCGTCAGAGATCGCGCTTACAGCTTTGTATAGAGTTCCGGGTGTGTTTTCAAGAAATGCGGACAACTGTGTGATAGCCATTGATTTATCCTCCTTAGTTTAAAAACTTAGTCATGCAGTTTGCGCTTGTCGATGACGCGTACAGCTTTGCCCTCAGATCTTGTGATGGACTTGGGCGCCACCAGGTGGATCTTGGGGCCGATCCCCAGCATGGAACGCATTGCGCCGTTCAACGACTTTTCGAGCGCCTGGACGTCCGCGATCTTGTCGGAGAACTGCTCGGGAGAGAACTCGACATAGATGTCGAAGGTATCCGTGTTGTTGGCGCGGTCCACGACGATCTGGTAGTTGGGAGTGTAGCCTTCCTTGAGCAGCACAGCCTCGATCTGGCTCGGGAATACGTTGACGCCGCGGATGATCATCATGTCGTCGCTTCTGCCCAGAGGCTTGGTCATCTTGACATGGGTGCGTCCGCAGGAGCATTTCTTTCTGGACAAAATACAGATGTCCTTGGTGCGGTAGCGCAGGAGCGGGAAGCCTTCTTTGTCCAAAGAAGTGAAGACAAGCTCACCCTTGGCGCCTTCGGGCAGCACTTCGCCGGTCTTGGGGTCGATCACTTCCGCGTAGAAGTGGTCCTCGTTGATATGCATGCCGGTCTGCTCTTCGCACTCGAAGGCAACGCCGGGGCCGGAAGTCTCTGTGAGGCCGTAGATGTCATAAGCTTTGATTCCCAGGCTCTTCTCAATACTATGACGCATTTCCTCGGTCCAGGGCTCCGCGCCGAAAATGCCGGCTTTGAGCTTATTGTCTTCCGGCTTGTAACCGCGCTCTGCGAGGGACTCGCCGAGATAAGCCGCATAAGAAGGCGTGCAGCAGAGGATGGTCGCGTTCAGGTCCATCATGAACTGGAGCTGGCGGTCAGTGTTGCCGGAGGACATGGGAAGGGTCAGGCAGCCGACTTTGTGGGAGCCGCCGTTGAGGCCGGGGCCGCCGGTGAACAGACCGTAGCCGTAAGCGACCTGCACGACATCTTCATCGGTGCCGCCCGCAGCGACGATCGCTCTTGCGCAGCACTCTTCCCACATATCGACATCTTTCTGTGTGTAGAAAGCGACAACGCGCTTTCCGGTAGTACCGGATGTGGACTGGATGCGGACACAGTTCTTCAGGTCGGTGCCCAGAAGGCCGTAGGGATATGCTTCGCGAAGGTCATCTTTGGTAAGGAAAGGAAGCTTGCGGATGTCGTCGGTGCTCCGGATGTCTTCGGGTTTCACGCCTTTCTGGTCCATGAGATGGCGGTAGTAGGGAACATTGTCATAGACATATCTGACCTGCTTTACAAGCTTCTCATTTTGGATCTTGAGGATCTCTTCGCGGGAAGCGGTTTCGATCTCTTTCTGGTAATAGTGTTTCATAATAGCTCCTTTCCTTGTTAAGAGGTTGTTGCCGCGGCGTTTGCCGCATGTGCCCGGCCGGAAAACCATACTTGAATGCATCCTCGTGCAAGCACGAGATGCGCCCCCAGCCTATCGCACAAAAAAAGGCGCGGCACTTGTTGAAGTGCCACGCTCATGTTGAACGGATCTGAAGATCCCTGCTCCCACATTCTTTAGCATAGCAAATCAACCTTACTGCGTGTATCAGTAAAGCTAAAGCTAAAGAAGTTAAAGAAGAAGTTTGTGGTGCAGAGTGTGCGATTCATCTCGAATCTCCTTGTCATCAGTGTCATGAATAAAAATTGCTGCTGTAATTTGAAATGAATGATAGCACCGGGAAGATAAATGTGTCAATACGAATTTTTACGATAATTTGACCGAAAAACCGTAAATTTAACGAAGCGCAGTGAAAAAGCACCCTGAAAGAGTATAATGGGCATAGCGATATCCCAAGGGGAAATCTTGATAAACAGGAGCAGCGCAGCATCATGGAAGAGACATCGAAAACGAATAAAGAAGACAAGCGCATATATATACTCAGTCGGGAGAAACCGGCGAAAGCGGTGGTGAAACTCGGTGTTCCGCTGATCGCCGGGATGTTCATTATGGTCCTCTACAACCTGGTGGACACGTATTTCATCGGCCTTATGCGGGACGACTATCAGCTGGCGGCGGTCAACCTGGCGTACCCGGTCATGATGATCATGATCGCGCTTTCCAACATGATCGGCACCGGGGCCTCCTCCCTGATCGCGAGAAGTCTGGGGGCGGGTGACAACGAGAAAGCCGATCACACGGTCACAGTCGGCTTTGTGCTGACGGTGATCAACAGTGCGGTCGTGGCGGCTCTGGGCCTTATTCTTTTGTCACCGATCGTGAAGGGGCTCGGCGCGCAGGAGAACACGTTCGGATACACAAGGCAGTATGTGCAGGTGATCCTGGCCGGGAGCCTCTTTACGATGGGAAACTATACGTTCGGTCAGCTTCTGAGGAGTGAGGGCTCGGTGAAGCAGTCCGTCGCAGGGATGATCGCCGGGACACTGGTGAATATTGTCCTCGATCCGATCTTCATCTTCGCTCTGGGGCTGGAGATCCGCGGCGCCGCGATCGCGACGATCCTGGGCAATGCTGCCGGCATGTGCGTCTCCCTGTGGTTCTATATGAGCGGCAAAACACTGCTCAAACCCTCGTTTTCTTACATGCTTCCGACAGCGGAGATCCTGAGGGAGATCTTCTGGGTGGGCGTCCCCGCGACGCTGGAGACACTTCTGACCTCTGCCGCATATATCGTGAACAATAATCTCGCAGTCGGTTATGGTGAGCTGACCGTCGCTGCAATGGGGATCGCACAGAAGATCCTGTCCCTCGGAAACTATGTGTATCAGGGTTTTGCCGCAGGGACGCAGCCGATCATGGGATACAACTACGGCGCCCGCAGCTACAGGCGCATGATCGATGTGTTAAAAGCCGGCGTCATGGTCGTGAGCGCGACGGAGCTCTGCATCATGGCCGTTTACGGGATCTTCGCGCCTTCGCTGATCGGAATTTTTACAGATTCGGCGGAAGTGATCGCGACGGGAAGCAGAGTGCTGCGGACCATCATGTGCATCCTGCCCTTTGTCGGATCGACCTCTATGAGCAGAATGTCCTTCCAGGCCATGGGAAAGCCCCAGTACGCCTTCGGCATCACGCTTGTACGTCAGCTGATCCTGTATGTGCCGCTGCTGCTGATCCTGAACAAACTGTTGGGATTTGGCGGCATGATCTGGGCGCAGCCCGTCAGCGAAGCCATCATGATGGCCGTGTCGGTGAGCCTCCTGTATCGGGTGATCCGGCTGGAGGAGACAAAGTGAGTGTGTCAGACGGACATCCTTTAACCCTGCAGAGCCCCGCCCCAATCCGGCAGAGCTCCGCTCCGAAATTACGTCACCCATTCACAACATTGACAGGATGGCCGTCTATGAAAGCTTTGATGTTGTCGACCGTGATGTCCATGATCCTCTGCCTTGCCGCCTGCGCCGCCCAGGAGATGTGGGGCGTGATGATGCAGTTCTTCGCAGTCAGAAGCGGGTTGTCCCCCTTGATGGGCTCTGTGGACACGACATCGAGACCGGCGGCGTAGACCTTCCCGCTGTTCAAGGCATCCGCAAGATCCTGCTCATGGACCAGGCCTCCGCGGCTGTTGTTGATGATGATCACGCCGTCCTTCATCCTGGCGATGCTGTCTTTGTTGATCATCTCCTTGTTTTCCGCAAAGAGCGGGCAGTGCAGGAAGATGACATCCGACTGCGCGTAGAGGGTGTCGAGATCCACATATTCCGCCACTTTTCTGCCGTCCTCTGACTGATAGGCGTCATATGCGAGCACTTTCATATTCAGGGCGCCCAGGATCCCGGCCGTCGCTTTGCCGATGCGGCCCAGGCCGACGATGCCTGCGGTCTTGCCGTATAGCTCGATCAGGGGATAATCCCAATAGCACCAGTCGATATTGTGCTCCCATTTTCCTTCTTTGACGGTCTTGTCGTGGTGGCCGATGTGAGAACAGATCTCCAGAAGAAGAGATACCGCGAACTGGCCGACGATCTGGGTCCCGTAAGTGGGCACGTTGATGACCGGAATATTCCGTTCCCCGGCGTACTTGTAATCGACGACATTGTACCCGGTCGCCAGAACAGCGACAGCCTTCAGGTTCGGGCAGCTGTCGATCGTCTGTGCGCTGATCGGGGTCTTATTGGTGACAACGATCTCGGCGTCGCCGATCCGCTGCGCGATCAGGGGAGATTCCTCGTAGGAAGTGCGGTCGTATACGACCAGTTCGCCCAGCTGTGCAAGGCCTTCCCAGCTCAGATCGCCGGGGTTCTCTGTGTAGCCGTCAAGGACAACGATCTTCATATCTGATTCCTTTCTCCCGCTTGGAGCAGCGGGTCAAAATACTCATAAAAGCGTATAAACTTTCAACACTTTTCATTATAGCGGCATCTTCTTGAGGGGTGCAACTCTTGCGCAATATGTGCATTTATGGTAATCTCAGTACAACTATCTTGAAGGAGTGTGATCGAGTCTTATGGACGATGGCAGTCAATGGACCTGGCTGATCGTAATCTTGCTGCTTTTTGCCGCTATGTTTTTCGCAATTACGGAAACCGCATTTGCTTCGGTCTCCCGCGTGCGTCTCAAGACAGACGCAGAGAGAGGGGATCGGCGCGCAGAGCGGGCTCTTTTTGTGACGGAACACTTTGACCGGGCGATCACAACGCTCCTGATCTGCACGAATATCGTGCATCTTGCCACAGCTTCCATCGTGACCGTTTATGTGACGAAACGATGGGGAATCTCGGCAGTATCCATTTCTACATTAGTGACGACGCTGGTAGTGTTTTTCTTCGGAGAGATGCTACCTAAAAGCATTGCGCGGAAATACAGCGAGCCCCTCAGTCTTGCCACAGCAGGCACGCTGAGTTTTCTTATGACGATCCTTCGGCCGGCGGCCGCACTGCTCACGATGATCGGAAATGCGGCTTCGAAGATGACCAAAGGGGACGAAGAGGCGGCTGTGACGGAAAACGATATCTACGATATCATTGAAGACATGGCCGAAGAGGGCACGATCAATGAAGAACAGAGCGATCTGATCTCGTCCGCGCTGCAGTTCGGCGATGTCACGGTGGAGAGCATACTGACCAGCCGCGTCGATGTGGCGGCGATCGACATCAATATGCCCCAGGAGGAGATCCTGCAGTTCATCAAGGAGCAGAACCACAGCAGACTCCCCGTCTACGAGGGGACGATCGACAATATCATCGGAATTCTGCACATAAGAAAGTATATCCGGTATTACATCCGCAGAGGGGAGGCTTTGGACATCAAGCCGCTTCTGTATGAGCCGTTCTTTATTCATCAGTCGACCAAGATCGACGACCTTCTGACGATCATGTCGCGGAAAAAGATCAATCTGGCGGTGGTGACGGACAATTACGGCGGCACGCTGGGCATCGTGACGGACGAGGACATTCTGGAGGAACTGGTCGGTGAGATCTGGGACGAGGATGACCGCGCAGTGCGCAACGTCGTGCCCATGACGGACGGATCTTACAGCGTCAATCCCGAGGAACACGTGCTGGACGTGCTGGACGAACTGGGCATCGAATACACGGAGGAAGAGGAGGACGAGATCGGGCGCAAGCTCATGAACGAGCTGGCCTATGAGGCCTTTCCCTCAATCCCTGTCGCCGGTGACAGTTTCCATTATCTGGGGACCAAGATCTCGGTGCTGGTCATGCGCCACAACCGCATCATGCGCCTCAAAGTGCGCCGCCTGACCAAGGAAGAGCTCAAGGAAGATCGGAAGATCCTGGATTCCGATACGACCGGCGAAGAAGAGCGCGAGAATTACGAGGGCATGGAAAAAGGCCGCGCGTATGCCGTGCAGCAGGAGGGAGGCAAGCACTATGCGCGTGCTATGGCTTCCTCTTCAGGGACAAGGAGGTGACCGGTCTATGAGTTTAACTGTCTATGTGATCGGAATCATCGCCTGTGTCCTCTTTTCGGCATTTTTCTCGGCATCGGAGATGTCCTATTCCGCCTGCAGCAAAATGCGTCTGGAGCATGAGCGCGACAACGGCAGCAAAAAGGCGGGCATTGCTTACAGGATCGCCGAGAAGTTTGACGACGCGCTGTCGACGATCCTCGTTGGAAACAACCTTGTGAACATTGCAGCCTCATCAATGGGATCGGTCGCTGTGATGCTGGTCCTTTCTGAGAAATATACCTGGGTATCCACGGCAGTCATTACCGTGGCGGTCATCATCTTCGGCGAGACGATCCCCAAGATCACCGCCAAGAAAAACGCGACGAAATTCGCGCTGTCTTTTGCCTATCCGATCCGCTTCCTGATGATCATTCTCAAACCGGTGACCTTTATCGTCGTCGGCCTGGTGAACCTGATCACTGGGCTTCTGCCGGACATCGAAGACGCGGACAGTGATGCTGCCCTTGAGGAGCTCCACACGATGATCGACATGGCGGAGGACGAGGACATTCTGGACGAGGACGCCTCGGAGCTGGTCAGCGCAGCCATCGATTTTGCGGATATATCGGCGTCGGAAGTCATGACGGCGCGCGTGGATATCGTTGCCATTGATATCGACGATCCCTGGGAGGAGATCCTGCGCACGATCGACTCGTCACCCTATTCCAGGATCCCCGTTTACGAGGACAGCGTGGATCATGTGATCGGTATTTTGTCACTCAACCGTTTCCTCAAGGCCATGATCGACAAGGACAAAGTAGAGATCCGTTCTCTTCTTTTGCCCACCTGCTACGTCTACAAGACTATGAAACTGCCGGCTGTCCTGTCGTCGCTCAGAAACGCGCAGCAGCACATCGCCGTCGTGACCGACGAATACGGCGGCACGCTGGGCGTCGTCTCGATGGAAGACGTGCTGGAAGAGCTGGTCGGCGATATTTGGGACGAGACGGACACGGTCGAGACAGACATCGTCAAACAGGGCGACGGCAAATATGAGCTGGACGGCGACACGCCGATCTCGGAGTTCATCGAGCTGATGGGCTGGAAGGAGGAAAACTTTGACTTCGACTCGGAGACGGTCGGCGGCTGGTGCATAGAGTTCAATAACGGTTTCCCCAACGTGAACAGCCGGTTTGAATACGAGGACATCCGCGTAAAGATCCTGGAGGTGTCGAAACGGCGCGTGCGCCGCGTGCTGGTGGAAGTGAAGAAGGATTGACAGGCGATGCTTTCCGCTGCCGGCGGATATACAGTGATCTGCATAAAAATCCCGCGGTCCTGGCCGCGGGACGATGTTACAGAAGAGTCGGCTTTCTGAGTCTTCTCGATGTGAGGAAACCGAAGGGAGATCGCTTTTCATTGATCAGCCTGGCAGAGACGGAGGTGTTGCCGGTCCCGGCGACCGGTGAAACGCTGAATATCACCTCGCGGTTTATGATCTCCAGAAGCTCATCTGTGGACTGAGGCCGGTCTTCGGGGTTCATTTCAAGACCGTGCGTCAGCATATCCGTGACAAACTTCGGCAGATCAGTGACATGGACGTTGGGAGGCACAAGAAATTCCCCGTTCAGGCGCTCCAGCGCCTGTCTGGGCGGTTCGCCGCAGATGGCGTCATAAATCGTGGCGCACAGACAATAGATATCTGTGGCGGTCGTCAGCTGATGCCCGCTGATCTGCTGCTCCGGTGCGGCGTATTGAACATTGACGGCCTGCCGGACCACATGGTCTTCCATACTGCCCTCAAGGTCGACGGCATTGCCCCAGTCGATCAGGTAGATCCCGCCGTCGCGGCATAAAAAGCTGTTGATGGGACTGATATCGCAGTGGATATAGCCTCTGGCATGGGTCTCCTTTAAGATCTCCAGCGTCCCTTTCATGATATAGAGCGCCAGTGTGAAGGGAATCCGGCCGCGGAACCGGTTCATATAGTCTCTGCAGGTCATTCCCTCCAGATATTCTTTGACAAGATAGAAGGTGTTGTTCTCTCTGAACGTCTCGACATACTCCGGAACGCCCGGAATATCGCCGAACAGCTCCAGCATTTCCGCTTCGTGGCGTACCTGCATGAGGCCTCTGGAGAGCTTCTCTTCGCCGGAGAGATTGGAGGGATCCTCTACAGGCTGAGGTTCCGACTGACTTGCAACACTGTAAGCATTGGCGCGCAGGACGGTCGCTATACCGTCCATGTGCTCAGCCGTGAACTCCTTGATGGAACACTCCTGTCCTGTTTGAGTATTGACGGCATGATAGACTGTGCTGAACCCCCCGGTGCCAAGTACAGTATCCGGTTTGTAATATCCGTGAAGAAGTTCTGTGTTTTGACTCATGGCAGCCTCCGTTCACTTCCGTGATGAATTACATAATAAGGATGGTGTCTGGTGGTATTGATATGACGATATTTATTTGATGGTATTTATTTGATGATACTTATATTGTAACATGTGAGATTATTGCGGAAAGGAAATTTTATGAAAATTGCAGCAACCTACGAAAACGGTAATATCTTTCAGCACTTCGGGAGAACGGAATTCTTCAAGGTGTATGAAGTGGAAGATGGCAGGATCGTGTCAAGCACAGTTGTCGGCTCAAACGGAGTAGGACACGGTGCCCTGGCCGGGCTTTTGGCGGATCAGGATATTCAGGTGCTGATCTGCGGCGGTCTGGGCGGCGGAGCGCTGAGTGCGCTCAGCAGTGCGGGGATCGAAGTCTGTGCAGGCGCATCCGGCAATGCGGATGAAGCAGTGGAAGCCTATTTGAGGGGTGAACTGGTGGATACCGGTGCAAACTGCGACCATCACGGCGAGGGCCATGAGTGCGGCCATGAGCACGGGGAAGACCACGAGTGCTGCGGCGGCGAAGGTCACGGCCACGACGAAGAAGGCGGATGCTGCGGCGGACACGGCGGCGGATGCTGCGGACACAGCGAGCCTCAGCTCACTGTGGAAGGAAAGAATGCGGGCAAGAGCGTCAAGGTCCACTACAGAGGTACGTTTGATGACGGGACGCAGTTCGACTCTTCTTACGACCGCGGCGAGCCTCTGGCTTTTGTCTGCGGCACAGGCATGATGATCAAGGGATTCGACAAGGCTGTCGCGGATATGGAAGTCGGCCAGGTCGTGGACGTGCATCTGATGCCGGAAGAGGCCTACGGTCCTGTGGACCCCGAAGCGATCATCACTATTGAGATCCGGCAGCTCCCCGGTTCCGAGAACCTGAATGTCGGCGAGAGAGTCTTTCTCAGAAACATGATGGGCCAGCCTTTCCCGGTCACAGTTACGGCGAAGGACGACACCAACATCACGCTCGACGCCAACCACGAGATGGCCGGCAAAGAGCTGAATTTCCGCATCGAGCTTGTGGAAGTTCAGTAAAACATTCCATACATGAATAAATGGGACTATCAAAAAAGTTCCAAAAAACAAGAACGCCTTTAGGTGAAACGGATCTTACGTTAAGTAAGTGAAACCCGGAGGCGTTCTTGTTTGTCCTGTAAAGTGCCCGTTTGTCAGGGCCGGCTCTCAGCCCTGACAAAACCGAAAAATGGCTGCAAGGAAGGGGCGGTCAATGGACAAGGGGGATTCCCCGTCCCAGCCAGCTCTCCGGAGTAGGTTATCCTGTTATCTGATCTCAATGATATAGCTTCCGCTGTACATTTGGATATCGTACAGGCCGGGCCCCAGGGAGGACGTATCTACGATGAAGTATCCGTTTTGTGTTCTCTCGATGGGAAGCTTGAATGTAGTATCTTTGTCCTTGTCAAAGAGAGGCTGATAAGCGCAGTATTCCTCATCTGTAAATGTAGTCCCGTTGATCTGGTTCATTGTTATGCTGCTGTCAAATGCGGGACTGAGCATCCGCTTGAATTGTCCGTATCCATCGACATCACATGTAAAGCCTATACCGGACAGCGCCTTGTTCAGAGCATTCTCGTCGTGCCAATCTACTCCGGCCAGGGATGCTCCTTCCACGCTTTGGATATCTTCGATGTGAAAATAGGCTTCGTCAGATCCGTGGACCAGATAACCGCGCAGGGTGGCGGGATGGGCTTCAATCTCGTCCCGTCTTGCAGGAGCCCTGTTGCCATATTCCTCTCCGCAGATTACCAGAAGCTCTCCGGCTTTTGTATCCAAAGACGGAAGCGAAACTTGATCATTTCCGGTTCCGAGAATGCTCTGAGAGAGAAGCCAGTCACCCAGATAGTCTTTGGAAAACATCATTTCCAGCTCTTTTCCGTTGTGGAGCACAAACACTCCGTTCAGGGAGCCGGCCTGGGAAACATCGTAAATGTTTCCGTAGTATGGCACGTTTCCGTAAAAGTCCGTTTTGTCGCCATAGCTGTAATCGTGCCATGTTCCGGTTGTCTGACCTGCGGATCCCCCGGACGAATCTCCTGAGGAAGGGTCATTGGGATCGATCCCCTGGCTTCCCCGGTCATATTCGTCCGGATCCGTTAATACAGTTGTAGGTCCTGCATATACGTATGCCGGTAAGAAGCCTGTGAGCGTACATGCCAGTATTACTGCAGCGCCCAGTCTGCAGAGATTCTTTTTGATTTTAATGATTATAGTTTTCATGAGTTTTGTCCTTTCTGAATATTAAGTGTCATATTAAGTGCCGATTTGCGCCGATGTCCTATGTGACCGTTCTCTTTATCCTGTATAATATGACTATAGCAATCGGGACCTGCAGGTTTGTTGATCCGGACTGCTTCCTCAAAAAAAATAAAGACGATGGCCTGAACCCGCCACAGGAGGAACTGATGGATTCCGGAAAGGAAAAACTGTTTGATGAAATGGTAGGGCGTCTTGCGATAGATGTTTCTGAAGGAAAGATGCTGGATGACTGTATGGAGCTGGACGCAAAGATCATACGAAATGTACCGCTGCGCTGCCGGCTGATCGCGCAGGCCTTTGTGATGCAGTACTCCCTGGACCGGTTGAATCAGAACCTTGCTTCCAGAGGCCTGGCAGAGCTGTATTCGAGAAGCCAGTGGGAAGCCGGCCTGATCTTTGCCTTTCAAAATGGCTGGTCCTATAATAGATGGAGGCAGATGAGCAGTGAGTATGCTGATCTCATGGCGGAGGCCGCTTTGGACAGGAGGGATTTTTCAGGGGCGTCTGTTACATATGCAGACCTGCGGAACTATCTGGTACACAATTCCGACGAAGAAGGCGGAAGGCTTTATACGCGCCGTCTTACACAGCGGCTCGAGAAAGAAATCCTCTCTGCAGCGCCGGACGAGGAGTCTTTTCGGGAGTTCATGCGGGCCAACGTGCAGTCTTTTACCCGCGTCCGGGAAAAGACCCGCTATTACCTCTGCAAATACCTCTATTATGATCTTACGACACGGATCGACCGCTATATCCTTGCCTTGCAGAAGGGACATGTAAGGGAGGAAGTCATGGAAAGTCTGTCTGTCTTTCGGGGAATTTCTGTTCTGAAAAGAAAAAAACAAAGTCCCGCACAGGCCAGGGAGATCCTTGAAAATTCAGCTGTTTCACTGGGGGAAGTCTTCGATTCTTTCAACTATTTTTACTTTGGCTACGCGACTTTGGACTGGATGGCAGTTCTGATCGAAGCCTGTGACAGTCCGGAAGATCTTACGGAACGTCAGAAAAAAGCGGTCCTCAGGTCAGCCCGCCGCTTTTCGCCTGCGCTCACCGCCGTTTCAGACAAGGAAGCTCTTGAAAGGGTCTGGCAGCTCGAGGATGAGAAGGAAGAGGAGCTGGACAGGGTCTACTCGCTGGATTCGAAAACCAGAGGATATCAGAGAGGACGGGGAGGAGAAAACACGCTCAGAAAATACCTGCAGGGACAGCTGGATCCTGACCGCACTACCCTCATCAGCTTTCTTCTCTTTTTTGGCAGTGAAGCAGAACTTCCCGAAGGGCAGCAGATCACAAAGGACAGGCTGTCATCCATTCTAAAAGAATGCGGCTTTGCTCCTTTAAGAGAGCAGGAGGAATTTGACAGGTTCGTGATCGGTTTTCTTCAGAGCAGAAAATCCGCAGCATATCTGGTGGAACAGGTGCTGGCCTATGCACAGGAAGAGAAGAATTTCTTCCTCTACAAGACCTGGTTGAACTCTGACAGCGCATATGATTGGATGACCAAACTGCTGAGCTAGGAGCAGCAGGGCAGGAGTGTTGAAAAATGTCGGCAGATATTGAATATTCCCTGAAAAACGAACAGATTCTGGGAGATAAGTATGTGATAAAGGAATGCCTCGGCGCGGGAGGCTTTGGCATCACCTATCTGGCAGAAAATCTGGATATCGGGACTAAATATGCCATCAAAGAGCTTTTCCCGAAACATATGGTCCGCCGTGGAGAAGACGGGGTATCGGTTCTGCCGCTGTACGCGGAGCAGGATGAGTGGAATAAACAGCTGCAGAGCTTTTTCCGGGAAGCAAAAATCCTGGGAAAATTCGCAGAGGAAGAGGCAATCATCAGGGTCTACGACTATTTCAGGGCCAACGGAACTGCCTATATGGTCATGGAGTATCTGGACGGAAGCACTCTGTTTGATATACAGAAGGCGAAGGGGCCGCAAAAGGCGGAGGATATAGTCCGTAAAATGATCCCGGTGGCGGACTCTCTTTCACGACTCCACGCCTCCGGCCTTATCCATAGGGATATCAGTCCTGAAAATCTTATGGAAGTGAAGGACGGATCTGTAAAGCTTATGGATTTCGGGTCTGCAACAGAGTATTCATCTATGAGTGACAGGAAGCTTCTGCTCAAAGAGGGATTTGCCCCTCCGGAGCAGTATGCATCAGACGGATCTCTGGGGCCTTGGACTGACCTCTATGCCTTCTGCGCTTCCATATATTACTGCATTACGGGGATCATACCTGTCAGTTCTATTTCAAGAGTGTTTGCAGATGACCTGAAAAAGCCGTCTGCCCTGGGGATCGGGATCGATCCTCGGCTGGAGGAGATCCTGATGAGAGGGATGGATCCTGACTGGTCGGCCCGTTATCCGGATATGGAGTCCTTTTTGGCAGCGGTGCGCAGGGTCATGCCGGAACCGGATACAGCTAAAACAGGGGAAAAGCGCAGAAAGCACGCTTTTATTTCCGGTATCATGGCAGCTTTGATCTGTGCCGCTGTGCTGCTTGCGGGTTTCATGATCTATCAGAACAGGGCTCGTATTATGCTTTCCCGCGTCCCTGTGGTGGACGTACAGATCAGTCCTGCCGATGACGCGGGTGCTGTCGATTTTGCCCAAGCAGCTGATATGATCCATAAAAGGCTGGATATCTTTGCGGGAAAAGGCCGATATTTGTGGCAAGAGGACCATGGCAGCATATATGTCACCCTTGCACAGGACGTCCTGAATGAAAAAGGCGCAGAATACGCCTTCCGCAGTTACCTCTGCGCCCCGATGCATCTGTCATTGATCATGCTCAGGATAAATGCCGGACAGCTCAATAATGACGCCGGCAGCATCTATTCCCCGGATTTTCTTTCCGGCAGAGAAATTCCGGTCCAAAACGAGTGGATCCGGGATGCTGCTCTTGCAGATACAGATCCGTATACTGACGCCGGGGAAACAAATACTGCCAAGCTTCAGATCTTCCTTACAGAGGAAGGCGCGGAAGCCTTGAAAGAATACACGCAAACTGACAATCAATTCCCGATGACATTTTCCACTGATCCCTTTTTCTGCGTGGATGCAAAAATGACGGGAGACCGCAATTCTTTTATTCTTGAAATTCCGGACACGGAAGAAAACTATGTGGAAACAGTCCGGTACGCGCTCTCTTCAGGAGGGTTTGAAAAAAGTGCTGCAGCCAGGTGTGAACTTCAGACAGACTGGGAAAACGCCGGCGGTGAAAACAGAGGAGCATATCAGTGCGGCGCGGAAGATTTTGAAGGGGATACGGTCACGCTTGAATACAGGGCGGAGGATTACGGCGTATTCACAGAAGCACTGTACAATGAGGCGCTCAAGGAGAATGACCTGCCGGGAAAAGTATTGTCTCTGCTGGTCCTCAAACAAAGACTTGATTCACTGAAGATTCCCTATGCGGTGGGATTCTCCCGGAGTGACAGCAGAGTCATACATCTGCGTTTTCCAAAAGGGAGTATTACACGGCTTGAAAGTGACCTGCTCTTTACCGATAATGATCTGCGGCTGCAGAGCACCTGGCTGTATGTGGATAAGACGATCTATAATTCTGACACGATCAGATTCCGCTTTGATGACGGGAAGATGATCATGGAAGATGCGTCTGCGCTGAAGGATCTGCCTGCGGAGAGCTTTAATACAGCATCAAAGAATGGAGACAGCCTGGTCGGTGTATTTCTTGGCGGAAAGAAGATCGGAAGCTTTTCGGCAAAAGAACTTGAAACCGGACCTGTTTCAGAGATCTCTTTTCCGGCACCTCTATATGAAGGGACAAGCACGGATCAAGAAAAATATGAAACAGAAAAATCGGAGGCGCTGGCCCGCCTTCTGTCAGCGGTGCTGAAAAAAGACTATGATTCCTCGTATAATCTGAATTATTTCACGCTCTGCAAAGTCGAATATCGCACGCAGGACGGAAAAATTGATTGGAATCATTCCCTGCCGGAAGAGCTTCCGGACCTGACCGTTTCTGCCGACACGAGCTGGAAGAAAAATCTTGAGGAGCTCGTTCAGGAAAAAGGAGGAGAGCTGCAGCTCCGGTATGAGGATACGAACTCTGTCCGGGCATATATCCGGCTTTCAAATCTGGACAGAGAAGATCTGGCGTCAGCCGGAGCAGACATTCTGAAGACAGTATGGAACGATCCCGGATGCGGAGTGAGCAGTGGAGAGCTGAACCGGCTTGAGATCGACTGCACAGAGAATACGGGAGGAAGGCACGCCGAGGGAAACTATACGGTAAGACTGATTCTTCAAAAAACAGCAGAGACGCACAGGATGGAACCGGAGCAGCCGGAAGTGTACCGGGATACCTCGGATTGGATGTATGACTCTGTAATGGTGACTGACGAAACAGATCCCGTCCGTAGTACTGTAACAGCTCTGTTTGCGGATGGTGCAGACATGTTCGCCCGGCACAGTGCAGTCGAGTAGGGGCAGGCTGGCCAACCCTACTCAATAATACCCGCAAATGATATGATGTTATTAATGATATGATGTTATTATTGTAGATATTTCAAAATGGAATCGCGTTGACTAAGACACATTAACCGGAGTTTTTACGCATAGACAACTATATGACAGACAAACAACTTGATCACGTCACCGGCGGCGCACAGAACGCCGCGGCAGACGGGGGTAAGAACACTGCGGCAGGCGGTGTGAGAAACTTCATAAAGATTGCCGGTTTCCTGGCCGGGCTGATCGCAATTTTGGCGGTTTTATCGATGTTTTTTGGCGGCGGATACTGGGCGCAGAAGGGTTATGTGGCAGACAGGGACGCCAGGATCGCGCTGGTCACCACGGAGGAGCCGGGGACGATCGATGTCCTCAATGTCGGGGACAGTGTCTGCAACATTTCGCTGACACCCATGGAACTCTTTCAGGATTACGGCTATACGTCCTACAACATCGGGCGCGACCTTCAGAAAGCGATGGAATCCTATTTTTACATCCGGACGACGCTTAAGAAGCAGCCGGTGAAAGTGATCCTGTGGGAGGCGCACAACCTGTTTAGGGAGGAGAATATATTTGATTTCTGCGGGATCATTCTGACCGAGTACATCAACTATAGGATCCCGTTCATCAAGTATCACTACATCTGGAAGAACTGGCTGGAGGGCCGGGGAATCCGCAAGTATTACAAGGGATATCTGGTCAACGAGGCGGTGAAGCCGTATTCCGGAGAGGAGTATTACTACTGGCCGGACAAGGAGATCTATCCCATTCACATGAGGCAGCAGCTGGTATTCAAAATGGTGCTCGCGTACTGCCGCCGCAGGGGGATCAAGGTCGTGCTCTACAGCGGCGCGTCGGCGGCCTGTTACGACATCCGGATGCACAACGCGGTCGCGCAGCTGGCGGAGGAGTGCGGCGTGGACTATATCGACGCCAACTACGACCGGGACAAAATACAGATCGACTGGGAGCATGATACATTTGACGGAGGCGACCACCTGAATCTGTACGGAGCCAGGAAGATGACCACATATCTGGGCGATTATCTCCGCGACAACTGCGATCTGACAGATCACAGGGACGATCCCAAGTACAGCTCCTGGCATGAACTGTGGGAAGACTATGTCCGTGAGGTCAGGGAGATGGAAGGAACCAGCTATCCGATCCTGGAAGAGGAGATCAAAGAAAGCAAGAAAGAAAACAAAAAAGAAAGGAATGAAAATGCAGTACAGAAATGACAAGTATGGAACTCCATTGTCAGTGCTGGGATACGGCTGCATGCGTTTTACAAAAAAAGGGAACAGTATTGATATCGACAAGGCAGAGAAAGAGCTCATGGCCGCGTATGAGGCGGGCGTGAACTATTTTGACACAGCGTACATATATCCCGGGAGCGAGGCGGCGGTCGGCGAGATCTTCGAGCGCAACCACATCCGCGAAAAGGTCCATATCGCGACCAAGCTGCCCCAGTACATGATCGGCAGCAGAGCGGCGATCGACAAATACTTTAACGAGGAACTGGCGAGGCTGAGAACGACCTATATCGACTATTACCTGATGCACCACCTGACGGATGTGGCAATGTGGGATAAGCTCAAGAAGGTCGGGATTCTGGAGTGGATCCGTGCCAAAAAAGAGTCGGGCGCCATTAAGAACATCGGGTTCTCGTATCACGGGAACACGGAGAACTTCCTGAGGATCCTTGAGGATTACGACTGGGATTTCTGCCAGATCCAGTACAATTATCTGGACGAGGTGGCGCAGGCGGGCGTGAAAGGGCTTAAAGCAGCCGCTGAAAAAGGGATTCCCGTGGTGATCATGGAGCCCCTGCGCGGCGGAAAGCTTGTCAATATGCTGCCGGGCGGCGCGCTGGATGCTATGAAGAAGAGCGGCCGGGACTGGACACCGGCACAGTGGGGGCTGCGCTGGCTGTACAACCAGAAGGAAGTGACGGTCGTGTTGTCGGGCATGAACTCTTTGGAGATGGTCGAGGAGAACTGCAGGACAGCTTCGGAGGCCGCCGCCGGCCATCTCACTGAGGAGGATTTCGCCACGCTGGAGGTGGTCAAGGCGAAGATCCGCGAGAAAGAAAAGGTCGGCTGCACAGGCTGCCGGTACTGCATGCCCTGTCCCAAGGGTGTGGATATTCCGGGAATCTTCCGGTGCTACAATACGATGTTCACGGAGTCCAAATCACAGGGGAGATTCCAGTTCGCGCAGACCGTCGGACTTACCAAGGAGCCGGCGTTCGCTTCGCAGTGTGTTAAGTGCGGGAAGTGCGAGAAGCACTGCCCTCAGGGCATTCCCATCCGGGAGAAGCTGGTTGAGGCGGATAAAGCGCTGCGCCCGCTGCCCTACAAGATCGGGATCGGAATCGCAAGGAAATTTATGTTCAGAGGGGCGAAATAGGCGCCCTCGAGCCTCGGGCTCGGGGAAAGCCCGGGACGGAGAGTATAGTCATGGACACGAAGCTTGAAGCAGCAAGAAAGAAAATTCAGGACATAGACCGGGAGATGGCTGTGCTCTTCGAACAGAGGATGCAGGCGGTGAGTGAGATCGCCGCATTCAAAAAAGAGCACGGTCTTGCAGTGACAGACGAGGCGCAGGAGCGCAGAGTACTGGCGAGAAATGCCGCGTATATCCGGGATGAGCAGCTGAAGCCGTATTATCTGGCATTCATGAGAGACACTATGACCGTGTCAAAACAGTACCAGGAACAGTTGATGAAGGGAAAAGAGTAAGATTCCCGAGGCTCGGGAATAAAACAAAAGAAGGGAGACGAATCATGAGCAAGAAAATATTGCAGCTGATCAGTGCGGACTTCGAAGATCTGGAAGTCTGGTACCCTGTCTACAGATGCAGAGAGGAAGGCTGGCAGGTGGATTTTGCCGCGGAGAAGCCCGGCCTGTATCACGGCAAATACGGTGTTCCCTGCGAGGTGGCCCTCAGCTTTAAGGACCTGGATCCCGACGACTACGACGGACTGCTTGTCCCCGGCGGGTGGGCTCCTGACAAGCTCCGCCGCTTTCCGGAGGTCCTGGGTATCGTCCGCAAGATGAATGCGGACGGAAAAGCCATCGGTGAGATCTGCCATGCGGGCTGGGTCCTGATCAGCGCGGACATTCTCAGAGGCAAAAAAGTGACCAGCACCCCCGGTATCATGGACGACATGCGCAATGCGGGCGGCATCTGGGTCGACGAGGAGACCGTTGTTGACGGCAATATCGTCTCCGGCAGAAGACCTCCGGATCTTCCCGCTTATGCGAAAGCATTTATTGAGGTGGTTAACAAGCACAGCTGACGCTCCCCGAGCTGCGGGCTCGAGAGCGAAACTGCTCCCCCGAGCCTCGGGCTCGGGAACACACAGGAACACAAAGGAGTCCCTCCACAGTGGCTAAACGCAGAAAAGCAAGCAGGCTTCTTGTGGACACGATCCGCGAGATCGTGCACACGAAAAAGCGCTTTCTGTCGCTGTTCGTGATGAGTCTGCTGGCCGTCGGGTTTCTCGCAGGCCTTCGCATGACAGCGCCGGACATGCAGTATACAGTGGACCGCTACTACGACCGGCAGCATTTCATGGATGTGCGGCTTGTCTCAATGCTCGGGCTCACGGAAGAAGACCTGAAGGCTGTTTCACAGCATCAGGGCGTGAGCGCGGCTGAGGGAAGCTGCTCTTTTGATGCACTTTTGGAGGAAGACAGCGTCAATGTGTTCTCGATCCCCGAGCAAATCAACCTTCTCGACCTGACAGACGGCCGGATGCCGCAGTCGCCGGACGAGTGCGTCACAGAAATCAAAATTTTGGAGACCACCCACAAGCAGATCGGCGACACGATCACCATCGACACCAAGGAATCCTTTGACAGCGCCCTGGGCGAGGACCCGCTCAGGCAGAACACCTCGGCATCTCATCCGGAAACCAATAAATCTACAAAGCACACTTACACGATCGTGGGCATCGTCCGCAGTCCTCTCTATATATCAAGAACAAGAGCAAACTCCAGCGTGGGCAGCGGCAGCGTCAGCGGTTTTGTAGCCCTGCCAAAAGACTGCTTCACCCAGGATTATTATTCGTCGATCTATCTGAAACTCGAAGGTCTGGATCAGTACAACTGCTACAGAGATGATGAATATCAGGAGAAAGTGGACGATTTCATTGATGCGCTGGAGCCTTTGGCCAAAGAGCGCGGAAGGATCCGCCGCGAACAGATCAGCAGTGATACGACGTTTACCGATATGATCGCCGCCCTGATCAAGGGAATCGCTGAGTCAGGCAGTGCAGCAGGCGGCGGGGAAGCCTTCTCCGGCTTGGAAGTTCCCTCCGGCGAGTGGTTCATCCTCAGCCGCGAGACGATCCGCAGCTATGTGGAGTTTTCCTCGGACGCGGAGAGAATGGGAAACCTGGCGGATGTCTTTCCGCTGATCTTTTTCCTTGTGGCAGCGCTCAGTTCACTCACTTCCATGACCAGAATGGTCGAAGACCACCGCTCTGAGATCGGTACACTGAAATCGCTGGGCTTTTCGACCTTTGCCATTTCCATCAAGTACATCGGCTATGCCCTGGCCGCAAGCCTGACAGGAGGCGGGGCGGGCCTCATCATCGGCTGCACGGCGCTCCCTGCGCTCATCTATTATGAATGGGGGATCCTCTATATTTTGCCAAAGCTGGAGATGAGCATTTCGCCGCTGGTTGCGCTCTATTCACTGGGATCCGCCATCCTCGCGACGGCCGGCGCTGCTTTTGCGGCCTGCTATGCGACTCTTCTGGCCAAACCGGCGGAGCTGCTGCGGCCCCGCGCCCCCAAGCCCGGCAAACGGATCTTCCTGGAATACATCGGAGCAGTCTGGAAGAGGCTCTCTTTTATCCAGAAGGTCAGCGTGCGCAACTTCTTCCGCTATAAAAAGCGCTTCTGGATGACGATCGCCGGTATCGCGGGCTGCACAGCGCTTCTGGTGACCGGCTATGGCCTGCGAGACTCGATCTTCGACGTACTGACTTGGCAGTTCGACGACCTGATGCCCTACAATGCGACCATTTCCATCAGCAGCGACCTGACGCCATCGGATCGCGCGGACCTCATGGCAGCGCTGGAGGCGGAACCGGGGATCGCGTCCTTTGCCGGATGTTATGAGGGAACGATCAGTGTGCGAACCGATAAGGGTACTGTGGACAATGTGATCCTGAAGGCCTCCTCGGAATGGCGGCCTGCCGGAACGGATACCGATCCTGACGGCAATTATATCGATGATTACGTCAACCTCTATCCGCGCGCAGACGGCCTGCGCCGCTATGGCAAAATACCGCCCCTGCCCCGCCTTGCCCCCACGGACAGCACGATCATCATCGATGAGAAACTGAGCGACCGCCTGGGCATTTCGGAGGGCGACACGGTCGCTCTCGTGGACGACGAAGTGGAGTACGAGGCGGTCGTCGGCGGCATCTGCGAGAACTATGTCAACCACCATATTTACATGACTTCTTCCTACTACAAGAAGCTCTTCGGCATCAAGCCTGCGAACAATCTTCTGATGGTCAAAACGGCGGATGCGTCATCCGAATCTGCGGAAGAAACATCTCTCGATCTCAGCCCTCAGGCTGTTGCAAAGCGCGTTTCCGAGATCAAAGGCGTTGTGACCTACAGCCGCATCGATGAGACCCGCGACCACTTCGAGGAGAGTATGAAGAGTCTGGACATCGTGGTCTGGATCATTATTTTCGCAGCAGCTATGCTGGCATTCCTTGTGCTGTTCAATCTCACGAATATTAATGTGACGGAACGCGTCCGCGAACTTGCCACGCTCAAAGTGCTGGGGTTCTATGACGGTGAGACCGCATCTTATGTGTATCGAGAGAACATGGTCCTGACGCTGTTGGGAGCGCTGCTCGGCATGTATGCCGGTAAGTGGCTGCACCGCTGGCTGATCGGAACGATCGAGATGGAGTATATGATCTTCGGGCACGGACTACATGGCCGCAGTTATTTGTATGCTGTTGTATTGACCGCGGTCTTTTCGCTTTCTGTGAACTTTTTCTCTTATTTTTACATCCGAAAGATCGACATGGTCGAATCGCTCAAATCGGTGGAGTAGAGTTTGTACCATTTACTTGAAGCGAGTCTGAAAACACCTTATAATTGGTCTGATTAAAAGAAGGAGATCTGTATTTCGGATATGGACGAGAAAAAGACAAAGAATAACAGCGAAAGTGCAAAAGACGGAAAGAGAAATACAGGTGAAGGACCGGGAAGCGGCTTCAGGAGAATCGAGAGCATGTTTGGGTCTATACGGGGTTCCTCGAAGAGCGAAGGCGATCTGAATAAGGACCTGCACAAGCTCACCAGGACGGAACTTCTGGAGATGCTGGTCGATGAGACCAAGGAAGCGGACAGGCTTCGTCTCGAGAACCGCCGGCTGAAGAAAGAGCTGGCAAGATGCAGGGAAGACCTGGACAAGACAGCCTCTCTCGACATCGTGATCCGCAGACTGGAGGAGATCGCAGACCGCGCAGGCAGATGATCCGCAGACCTGAAGAGATCGCAGACCGCACGGGCAGATGATCTGCATGGAGGGAAGATTGAGCGACGAGAAGAAGATTCCGGAAGCAGAACAGAATATAAAGGGACAGGAACACACGCCGGATGACGCCAACAAACGTAAGCGCCCAAGACCGGAACTCTCAGAATTGGAAGAAGAGCTGAAGAGAGAGCGGTACAAGAGAAGATACAGGAACACAATACGGAGTACCGTCTTTACGCTCATTACCGTCGCAGCCGTCGCCATTCTGATCGCAACACTGTGGATGCCGGTCCTGCAGATCTACGGCTCATCGATGACGCCTACACTTTCAGACGGCGACATCGTCGTATCGAAGAAGGCCGGCCGCTTTGAGCAGGGAGATATCATAGCCTTCTATTATAACAACAGGCTTTTGGTAAAACGCTGCATCGCGGGCCCCGGCGACTTAGTGGATATCGACAAGGACGGATACGTATACGTCAACGGCGAGCAGCTCGATGAACCGTATGTGGACGAGCACGCTTTCGGCGAGACCAACATAGAGCTCCCCTATCAGGTGCCCGAGAGCAGGATCTTTGTTATGGGAGATCACAGAGCGGCCTCCATCGACTCGCGGAACGCGGCGGTCGGATGCATTGCCGCAGACCAGATCGTCGGGGAACTTGTGTTTAAGGTATGGCCGGTGAAAGCTTTCGGCCCGGTGAAATAACAGAAAAATAACAGTGAAGTGATATCAGAAATGACGCCGGAAATGATATCCGTTAAATTTATAAAAAAAATGTGTTACCTTTTCTGTTTTTTTGCGTATGTAATAGTAGAGGGAAAAAACAAACTAAAAACAAATTAAGACAAGATACATTTGTGATTCCCGCCTGCAATAACACAGAAAGTTTTATACTACGAGTTTAATGACAGCCTAAGCAATAAGTGCTATAGTGAGCGTAGTAAAAAAAGGACTACAGGTCCGGAAAGGAGAGGCAATGCTGCAGATACATTCAAACAGAATTGAAAATACATATCGCTTGTTTGATCTTCAGGGGACAGTTATGCCGACCGCCAAGCGCGCGGAATGGCTTATTTGTGTATGCCTTCATATGACCGGATCGAGTGGATGTCTGGAACCGGGCGCTTTATCGCCAGCCACGGAATAACCAGATCGATAGCAGTGATTAATGCTGAGAAAGCCGCTTGTCCGAAAAGACAAGCGGCTTTTGTATTTCCTGAGAATAAGAAGACTGAGATTACAGTAGAAAAAAGAGGAAAATCAGATGAGAAAGCTCTATTTTGACATTCACCGCGCGATCCTGAACCCCTCAGGGGAGATAAGTAAGGATGAACCGAATGGAAAAGTAATAAAAGAGGCAGTATGACCGGCCCCCTGTGTGCCGGTGCTGCCGGCATACAGGAGGTGCGGTATGATGAATTTCCCTATGGTCAACACTGTCGCTACCGGACAGAACATCAACCGTATGCGTATCGGAGCAGGTATGACTGTGAGGGATATGCAGGAGGTGTTTGGTTTCACAACTCCTCAGGCAATCTACAAGTGGATCCACGGAACAGCTATGCCTACGATCGACAACATGGTGATCTTGGCTGCAATGTTCGACGTAACGGTGGATGAGATCATCGCAGTCGATATGATCGACATGGAGTGCGGTTAATGAATACATGATTTATTAAAAATTGCATATAGGAAAACACAGACAGAAAAAACAAAGATAAAAATGCGGGCCGGGATCCGCCGGCCTGCACAATACAGCTTCATAGTATAACGGCGAGTACGCCGGACTGTCGCTCCGGAGGCGCGGGTTCGATTCCCGTTGAGGCTGCTGAGAATGTGGTGTAATGAGTAAGCACGCTGCGCTTGGGACGCAGAGGCGCGGTTCGAATCCGACATTTTCAATCATCGTTAGAATATCGTCAGAAGAATATGTGACCCTCACAGCAATCAGTTAAATGGTAAAAATAAGCCTGTCACGCTTTAAATACGGTTCGAATCCGAAAATCAAAAGGGTCATGGATCAGAAGGAGAAATGAGAGATGATGAACACAATGATGACTATTATGAACACAAGCATTTTGATCTGCAAGAATAAAGAACACGAAGCGAAGCGATTCCGGGGAACCCGGAAACGTCTGTTAACTATACCCTTATCAGAAAAGCAGAGCACCTTTGCAGCAGGGGGATCTTATATGGATGCATAAGTGCATCCGGATGTCCCGTACTGCAGACTCAGACCGCTTTCCTGACCAAAGGGAAAGCGGTTTTCTTTATTTACAGAGCTGTTTATCAATAGATTTTTATGGGTTACTCGTATAACGGTTATTATACCAGACTCTTAATCTGTGAGATCAGGGTTCGAATCCCTGGTGACCCATTAACGCCCCATCGTACTAACGGAAGCAGGTTGCCACATTCTCAGTGTGGAGATACGGGTTCGAATCCCGTTGGGGTGTGCGACGTGAAGTCGCTTAAGTTAACTGTTTGGCAGCAAAAGCCGACCAAACCAGCCATTCCGTTGGCTGAAGCCGGTGTTGCCGG
>CADCIU010000031.1 GCA_902801585.1 uncultured Lachnospiraceae bacterium
GCAGCGTCTGGAAGAGCTCTATGCTCAGTACGGCCGTTACCTCAACAAGATCGACACCGTCGAGTTCCCCGGCCTCTCCGGCATGGACAAGATGGCAGGAATCATGAAGGGTCTGAGAGAGAACCCTCCGGCAGCATTCGGCAGCAAGGCAGTTGCTTCCGTTACGGACTATGCGAAGCCCGAGACGACCGGCCTTCCGAAGGCAAACGTTCTGTCCTTCGTACTCGAGGACGGCGCCAAGGTCATGGTCAGACCTTCCGGCACAGAGCCCAAGATCAAGGCTTACTACACCACCCTTGGCAAAGATCTCGATGCGGCGCAGGCAGAGAAGGATGAGCTGTCCGCAGCGATCAAGCCTATCTTCAGCTGACCCCGGTGGCAAAAGAATCTTTACAGCGATCATAGCACCTATGCAAAAGGGGCTGCCTCAATCGGCAGCCCCTTTTTTGTGCGATCATTTGCTTTTTGTAAATACAGTTAAGACAATGATTTACCGGTTCACTCAGTCTTTCTTCTCGATGCTGTCCGTCTTGTAAATAAACTTGACTCTCGTCTCATCCGGGTTTGCAGTGCCGCTGAATGTCTTGTATGACTTCGCAGCATCACGGATCATATCTATTCTCTTTTCGATCGACTTCACATCGGTCTTATAGAGCTCGGAGAGCTTCTTTACACCTTCTTCATTGAGCTTCACGCATCCGTCTTTTAATTCCACAGCGCCGGAAGAGATCTGGGACATGCCGTCTGCGAGCTTTGCCGCGCCCTCGCTCAGCTGTGACGCGCCGTCATCAAGCTTGCTGCCGTTTTCATCCAGTGTCTTTGTGCCCTGCGCCAGTTCGCCGATCCCGCTGCTCAGTTTCGATGCCCCTGCAGCAAGCTGTGCCGCACCGTCATTGAGTGTCTTATTATTTGCGGCGAGCGCAGCTGTCCCTTTCTTAAGCTCAGAGATTCCTTTAACCAGTTCACTTCCGCTGCTGTCAAGGGTGCTTGCCCCGTCTGCGAGCGAATCGATCCCGCTCCCCAGATCAGACGCTCCGGCTGCCAAAGCACTGATGCCGTCATTGATCGCCTGATTATTTGCAGCAAGCGTGCCCGTTCCGTCTTTGATCTTCGATGCTGCATCCGCAAGCTCCTTAGCACCTGCATCCACACTCTTTGAGCCGTCAATAAGCGCTGCTGTACTTCCATTGAGTGTTTTGGCGCCCTCCATAAGCTTCCCTGCAGCGTCATTGATCTGTCCGACTCCCCCGGTATAAGTCTCCAGGGCCTGCAGCAGCCCGGGTTGTTCGCCTTCGCCTGCAGGTTCATGAGACAGGCCGGCGCTGAGCTGTGCCGCACCGGTTGTAAGTGTATCTGATTGTTCTGTCAACATTTCAAGGCCTGTATCCAGAGCACTGACACCTTTTCCCAGTTCACTGAGTCCACCGGCCAGGCTGTCCGCATTGTCTGCCAGGTTTCCGCTGACCTGTGCAAGGGATTCCGAAGCGCTCCCCAATGCTGATGCTCCTTCGGAAACCGCCTCGGCTCCGTCGACTACTGCGCTCACCTCTTCTTTGAGCGTATGTATGGTATTCTTGGCATCATCGATTCCACCGCTGACGGAATCTGCATCTTCAGCCAGATCCGAGAGATCCTTTGAAACATCCCCCAGGCTCACCGCGGAATCGGATGCCGTTTTTTTGGCCGTTTCCAGCTTTTCATTTGCCTGATCTATATGGCTTTGGGCAGCATCTGCTGCTGAAACATCTGCGGCAGTTTCGATCGCACTGTTTGCCTTTTCAGCCAGCCCATCCAGCTTATCGTTGATCTCATTCTCAAGTTGATCGGATACATCTCCCTGAACCGCCTGCTGAGCGTCAGATGCTGCCGAATCCTTCTCTTCGGGCGACATCGTATCCGGAAGACTGTTATAAACGGCATTATAAACATCGAGATCGACCGTGAAATGTTCGCTCTCGATACTCCCTGCGGCTTCCAGTCCCGCTTTACTGGCGCTTTCGATGAGTGAAGAATCGGTCGTCATATCTCCCATGTCAGCGATTCCCTCAAGGTCATCTATACTGTCATCGATGTCCTGCTTGGAGCTCGGAATCCCGCCGGAAACCCGATCGGCGCTTTCTTGAAGATTTCCGATCTTCTCTTCTGCGCTGTCCAGATCCCCAAGCGAATTCTTTGCGTCGCTCAGTCCTCCGGTGATCGCATCCGCGCCGCTCTTAACCGTCTCTGCGGCAGTTTTGACTGACGCTGTGTAGCTCCTTACAGCGCCGGCCAATGATGAAGCTCCGGTCTCAAGAGCAGGTATTCCTTTTTCCTGATCGAGCATCGCAGCGGTTCCCTTTTTGGCCTCTGCAACGCCGCCGGTATACTGCGTCAGACCTTCGCTCAGACTCTTTGCGCCGTCAGCAAGCTGTTTGACACCACTGTTGATTCCTTCGGAACTGTCCGCCAGCTGCTGCGTTCCGTCATGCAGCATCACAAGGCCTGAGGAAAGATCGTTCACAGCGGTTCCAAACTGTTCCAGTCCGCCGCTGAGCAGAGAAGTGCCGCTCGTAAAGTCAGGGAGGTTCTCTACCAGCTGCCCCAGTCCGTCGTCTACAGATTGCACGCCGTCTGTATAATTCTTGATTCCGCTCTCGAGATCCGGAAGACTGTCGGTCAGCTGTTTCGTTCCCTCCCGGAGCTTTCCTGCTCCTTCATTGAGCTGCGAAACGCCGCCGGTATACTGCGAAATACCGTCCTTCAGATCACCCGCGCCGCTGTTGATCTTAGCCACGCCTCCGGTATATTCTTTCAGACCTTTGGTCAGAGAGGGGAGGCTCTTCACGAGTTTACCTGCACCGTCGTTGATCTGAGAAGCACCGTCATTGACCTTCGAGACGCCGTCTGTATACTCACTGATGCCGTCCGCCAGTTCTCCCGCACCGTCTGAGAGCTCGCTTGAACCGCTCGCCGCCTCTTCAATACCATCCGAGAGCTCGCCTGCTCCGTCCGCCAGATCGTTTCCATCCTTCTCCAGGTCAGCGATCTTTTCATCCATATCTTTCAAAAGGCTTTCAGAGTCGTCCTCCTCATCGTCAAGAAGCCCGGAGAAGACCATAGTCATACAGGTACTCATCTTGAAATCCACTGCGTCCAGCGTGATCTCCACTGAATCCGGGATATTCAGGTCCTGCAGCTTTTGCCGCGAGTCCTCTCCTGCTTCCGTTTCTTCGAGAAGATGGTCCGCATCGTCCTTTACGACCTGCAGACTGTCGGAGAGTCCCGGGAAGGCCATTCCCACAACAACGGTATTTTTTCCCTCTGAGATAACAGAGCCGTTGTCCACTTCCACATTTTTGACATTGTCGTTGGAGAAGATAATACCTGTCATCGTCGTAAAAGGCACATAGACATCTTTATACGATTCTGTGTTCTCATATTCGATGCGGATCTTGACCTTGCCGGTCTTTCCGGCCAGCTCCTCGGGAGTGACTTCCGTCCCTTCCAGGAAATATGTGATCTTCTGAGTGACCGGAGGCTGCTTATCCGTCGTACCCTGATAATAAATATCATTTCCGCCGGCATTCCAGACCAGTTCCTCTCCGTTCTGTGTAAAGGATTCGTCTCCTTTTACATTCTCTATATTCTTCAGGATCGACCTGTCGTAGAGTTCCGACGAGCCGTCCCTGTTCTTGAGCCAGTTCGAGACCGTCATACTCTTCAGGTTTCCGTTTGCATCTGTAAAAACATAGACCGTCTCTTCTTTTTCGGCTCCCTGTACCTCCGTACCTGAGCTGTCCTTTGCCATTGCACTCAGTGCAGCCGCCAGATCCGATTCCGTGATCTCTCCTGCTTCCTCACTGTTTTGATATATGATCCCGTTTGCGGGCATTGTCACTGCCGCATAAGCAGGCGCAGCCATGCTCGCTGTGATCGCTGCGGCGATCAAAAGGGCAAGAACCTGTTTTCTCTTCATTGTTGATCTCCTTCTATTACATGGAATGGGACAGCCCTGTTTCACGGCCGGTCCGAATCTCTTCTATATCTTTATTCATAGACTCTTTATTCATAGGTTTTTTGCTTATAAATCCCCGGCTGGTCCTGACAATGACCGGGTCGAACAGAAGCAGTACGGAAGGCAGCGCAAACACAACAGTCACCATGCTGATCAAAGCGCCTCTTGCCATCAGCATACACAGCGAGGAAATGACGGAAATCCCGGAATACATTCCCACACCGAAGGTCGAAGCAAAGAAGGACATCGCGCTGACAAATATACTTTGGATCGAAGTCTTGTGTGCGATCAGTACAGCTTCCTTTTTGCTGCGCCCTGCAGCTCTCTCCACCTGATAGCGGCTGGTCATCAGGATCGCATAGTCCACCGTGGAACCCAGCTGGATCGTTCCGATGACGATCGATGCGATGAACGGAAGTGAAGTCCCGGTGTAAAATGCCAGCGACATATTGATGAAGATAGCGCACTCGATGACTGTGACCAGAAGGATCGGCAGACTCAGCGACATAAACACGAACATGATGATTGCTGCTATAATGCCTATGGACGCCCAGTTGACAACTGTAAAGTCATGGTTCGAGATCGTGATCAGGTCCTTCGTACAGGGCGCATCTCCGATCAGCATAGCCTTTTCATCATATCGGTGAATGATATCATTGATCGTGTCGATCTGCTGATTCATCTCATCTGTGGCTGTGACATATTCACTGGCCACCAGCATGAGTTGATATCCTCCGCCGTACAGCACATTTGTCGCCTCTTCCGGCAGCAGTTCTCTGGGGATCTCCTCGCCCACAAAGCTGTCCACAGAAATGACGCTTTTGACACCTTCCACATTTTTGATCTCTTTGGACATCCGGTCGCCATCTTTGGCTTCCAGATTCTCATCCGCGAGGATCATCAGCGTATTGTTCATGCTGAAAGTATCTTCCATCCTTTGGTTCGCGATCATGGACGGAAGACCCTTGGGCAGCGTCTGAATGATATCGTAGTACACATCAATGTGCGTATATCCATACACAGCAGGGATCCAGATCAGCAGAAAAGCGACAAATACCGCCTTATAGTGCTTTTGTACAAATGCAGGGATCCTCTCAAAAGTGGGAAGGAAAGGTCTGTGCCTTGTCTTCTCGATCAGCTTTTCAAACATCAGGATCATGGAAGGAAGGATCGTGACACAGCAAATGACGCCGAGCGCAACGCCCTTCATCATGACGATGCCGACATCAAGGCCGAATCGGAATGTCATGAAGCAAAGCGCGGCAAATCCGGCGATCGTAGTCACTGAGGATCCCACCACAGATTTTAATGTTTCGTTGATCGCTGCAGCCATCGCTTCTAAGGAAGTGTCGAACTTCTTTTCATTCTCCTTGAAGCTGTGCCACAAAAATATGGAGTAATCCATTGTGACGCCAAGCTGCAGAACTGCTGCCAGCGCTTTTGTAATATATGATACTTCACCGAAAAAGTAATTGGAACCCAGATTGTATATGATCGCGATTCCAATTGATAGGAGGAAAAACACCGGAGCCAGGTACGTATCCATGCTCAGCGCCAGAATGATCGATGCCAATATAACAGCCAGTGCCACATAGACCGGCTCCTCCGATTCTGCCAGGTCCTTAGTATCCGTGATGACAGCAGACATACCCTGGAGATAACACCCGCTGTCCAGCACTTCCCGAATTCCGGCTACCGCTTCCATTGTTTCATCAGAAGATGTGGACGTGTCGTAAGTGATCGCCAGCAGCGTGGCATTTCCTTTCAGAAAGGCATCTCGGATCTTCTCGGGGAGCATTTCTTTCGGAACCGTGATGTCCGCGAAACTGTCGTACCACAGCACTTTTTTGACATGTTCGACCTGACGGATCTTCTCCTCGAGCGCCACGATTTCTCTGTCACTCTTATCCTCCACGATCAGCATTGTGATCGCCCCGGTCCCGAATTCATCCATCAGGATGTTCTGTCCCTGAATCGTCTCGATACTGTCCGGCAGGTAGGTGAGAATATCATAGTTGACTCTCGTGTGAAAATATCCCCATACGGCCGGAATGATGAGCACCAGTGCAATGATCAGGATCAGATGTCTGATTTTGACCACAACATTACCAAAACTTTTCATACTCGGTTATTCACTCCTCCCATATATGAAAACTCCTCCGCAGTCTTATCTGCAGCGTTCTTTTCTTTCATGAAAGAGTATAAAAAAAGGGATTGATTTATAAAACATTCAATCCCCCGACTCTGTCCAGTTCTCCTATACAAATGCGGTTGTTTGTATACTTCTTTCGAGACAGACAACTCGGTCTGCCTTGTCACAATTCTTCTAATACATCCCACAGTGATCTCGTCACAATGTACTCATACACGGTCGCCACTTCCTCCGGCGGCACCGTCATCCCGGATCTGATCCAGTAGATCACCACGTAATTCATGGACCTCGCGTAATACCGCGCCAGCGAGTCCACAGTCAGCCACGGATGCCCGGCATGCGGTCTTCCGCTGCTCCTTTCTCTGAAAAGATCCAGCAGCAGTTTGTAGATACACTCTTCCGTGATCTCCTCAAATGAATTCTGACCTTCGATCCTGACTGCTTTCTGGTAAAACACACTGTCCTTTTTCAGATTCGTGAAGATCAGCGTCAGCGCCTCCTTGTACATATCATTTTTCAGGAGGATCCCGACCGGTTCCAGAATCTCTGTGTGAATGATATGGCTCAAAAGGTCATATTTGTCCTGATAATGATTATAGAAGGTGACTCTGATCACTCCGGCGCCATCTGTGATCTGTTTAATAGTGATCTTTTCAAAAGAAGTAGTCAGTATCAGTTGTTTGAGACTCTCGGCAAGCGCTTTTCCGATGTCCTTCCTCTCTTCGGCCACGTTTTACCCCTTTGCAAGCTTGTATATCCATTTAGTCAATGCGGCTGATGAACCAGTCTCTCTTAAGCAATATGATCACGATCACGAGACACTGGAACGCGATCGCAATTCCGGTGAACATCCACTTTCCCTGAATGATGAACTGCCCAGCCATGCAGGATGTCAGTATCTGCAGCCAGCTCCCCATAGCCACCGCAGTCACATATTCCTTCGCCGTGATGTCGGTCTTGGCTGCAATAAAGGGAATCACTCCGTTCGGGATCGCCGGGACCATATTGGCGATCACGACCATGAACTGCGGTTTCGTGCCGTTCAGCTTTTCCATCAGCCATTGGCTTGTCCTGCCCATCGAAACTTCTCTCAAACGGCCGCTTCCCATTTTTCTGGCGAATACAAAGATTAATAGATTAGATAGTACAAACCCAAAATAACACATAAAAAAGCCCTGCAGCCATCCGTAGATCAGACCTGCAGCTACCTGGATCGCCATTCCGGGCAACACTATGCTCACCACTTGGATCATCTGCAGCAAAATGACTGCAATTACTCCCTTGATCCCTGTCTCCTGTGCAAGATAATCCGCAATCTTTTCTCCGTCCCCCTCTTTCAAAAGGGGAATCAGACCGGGAATTTTGTTTCCGAACGCGATCCAGATCAGTATAGCAATTACAATTACCATCAGAATGGGAACCAGCTTCTCTTTTAGCTTATACCAAAAGCTGTTTTCCCTTATATCCATATATTCTCTCAGTCGTAGACTTTACAAATTCTTTACCTGCAGATATGCCTACTATACACTATCCCCGGGCTTTTCTCAAGAATCACCCCCGTCAGATTTGCTGCAGCGCACCATAAAGGAGTACGAACAGGTAAAGCACCGGCTGATGCAAAAGATAGATCATCAGCGAGTTTCTGCCCAAAAACGATAAGGGTCTGCAATCAGCTTTAAAGATCCGTGACTGAAATGCGCCGCACTCTCTGCACAGGATATGCAGCGCATAGCCGCAAAAATACAAAAAGCACCACGGCAGCAGCGAAAAATAGTCCGTCGAATAGAACCCGGCCGGCGGAAATCCCAAATAGGCCGTCAGAAGATCTTTATATAAATACGGCGGCATTGAAACTCCCCAAAAAGGGATCCGCGGAAAAATCCTGCAGAGCATGCCGTTCCCGATCACACCTGAATTGACGTCCCTGAAAAGAATGAAAAGCACTGCCGAGACGAGCAGTGCTGCCGACGCTGCCCTTGTGCTGTTTATTATGCGCCTAACCGCGTCCTTTAAAAAAGTAAACATCAGCATGCAGGATCCGATCAGTGTCAGTACGCCAAAGATGACGCGATCCTCGGGCAGGACCAGGTTGGTGACGAGCATCACCAGCGCTCCTGCTCCGAATACTTCCAGGCCTCTTTTCAGGAGTCTGGAAGAAAAAGGCACACAGAATCCGGAGAGCAGAATAAAAGTCCAGCAGATACTCTGCTGCCATATAAATCCCGCCCTGCTTCTGTACCAGGGCCAATCTGCGCCGGCCATATATACTGCATCCCATGAGGCGTGATACAGGATCATGCTTATTAATGTGAGTCCCCGCAGGCTGTCGAGGAGCGCCAGTCTTTCCCGATTATACTTATTCATACTAATTGAATCCGCTTTTTGAATCCGCTTTGTTTTAAACAGGCTGTGTTGTATAATATCGACAGCGCAGACATCCGATCGCCTGCGTTCTATAGCGTCGACAGCACAGGAATTCGACTGATTGTCTGCGCTGTTTTGCCCAATGCTTCAAAATGGAGGTCCTTATGGAAATAGAAAGAAAATGGATGGTGGACGGATGGCTTCCCGAGCAGCTGGACTATCCGATGATCTATGAACAGAAAATGCGGCAGGGATATATCAGTGTCCGCCCGACTGTCCGCATTCGGGAAGAGGCGATGACCGGCGGAGAAACCGAATATATCCTCTGTTTCAAATCCGGTGCCGGCCTTGTCCGCAAAGAAATTGAGATGAACATCACAGAAGATAAATTCCGCGATCTGGAGGATCTCATCGGCTTTCCGTTGATTCCGAAAGTGCGGCGCACCTATCAGCTGCCGGACGGATGCAAGTTGGAAGTCAATCATGTGGATGAGGGTCTTCCCACAGAATTCTGGTATGCCGAGATCGAATATAAGACGGTGGAACTTGCCAATTCCTGGGACGCCGAAATGCTCTCTCCTCATCTGAAAGCATATTTGAATGACGACGTCACAGAACAGCCGGGACAGACGATGGGTGCCTATTGGATCGCCACCAGACTCTGCATCGGGTCGGAATTTGGAACTTCAGTTTAAAAAGTCTTTCATTTTATAAAGTCTTTCATATTGATCATAGCGATCTCTCCGTTTTCATCCAGGAGATCCACTTCTCCGTTCTTTCCCCAGGAATAGAGCTCCAGTGCGTCTCCCGTTTCCAGGCAGAACAGGACAGAGTCGATAAATTCCGACTGTTTGCGGAATCTCTCCTCAAATCCTTCCGCGATCTCGGGATAATCCTCTGTCACCTGCACTTCAATGAAGACGATCGATGTTCCCAGTACTCTCGAGAAAAGGCGGTCCAACGTATTGTACGTCACTTCTTCCCGGATCGCTTCGAGAGGGATCCTGTTGACAGACAAGCGGAAGACCGATTGATCCTGCATAAACATTTCCAGCCTTGTACCATCCGTAAAGAGTATGATCAGCGGACTCGACAGCGCTGCAAATGCAGGGATCATGACGTCTTCATCCGGATTTTCCCACTCAGGCAGCTGTACATCAGAATAGTCAAGGAGCCTGAACCCGTAGATCACTTTATTTTCCAGATTCATATGCACCAGCGCATGCCGGAGTTCTTCAGCGCCGATATATACAGGTGCATCCCAATCGTCGAGCGTAAACACTTTCTTATCCATTGACCGTCGCCCTCCATATACAAAATCTCTTATGAAATTCCTAATGAAACTCCTTATTAAATTCCCTATAAATGATTCGATGCCTATCTGTATCTCGCAGCTCTTTCGATCAAATCCATTCGGTCAAAGGCTTTGGGGATCACAAGCTCTGAACTCACATTGCCGGTTGTTGTCTCCTGAATATTGCCTTTCACTATATATTTGCCTTTCGTCTCTTCCACTTTCTTGATCTGTGTAGCTTTATAAACATTCTCTTTCATTTCTCCGGGCGTCGTGTCCGTGATCTTGTGATACTCCACGGATTTCTTCCCTGCCAGAACGTAGCAGTTCTTTAAAGAGCTCTTCTTAAAGGACCTCAGCATCCAGGCCGTGGGAAAAACAAACAGTGACGGCACGACATAACACACGTTAACAAGTAAAAACAGTGTCTTGAGCCATGTCGGATAAGATGCAAACTGTGTCATCCCTCCTGTGTTGATGATCGCGATCTCTAATACTCCGAAGACCATAGCCGGCATGGAGCAATTGATCAGAATCTGATAGATCCTTCCCGCTCCTCCATAAAACACATCAAAATTAAATTTCAGCTTTTCCATATCCGCTCCTCCCATTCCGTCACGGGAATTTCTTGCGTTGTCCCCGATGCTCCGATTATAACATTTGTCACATGCGGTGAAAAGGAAGAGTTTTTTCGGCACGGAGGCTATAAAAAACCACCGCATAAAAATGATTTCTTGGGATGGCAGCCTTTTATTGGAAAGGGATAGATGGTCCGGTGAATAAACAAAAACCAGGCTTCATATGTGGAAATGAAAGAGCCTGGTTTTTGTTATTCCCGAATATTAAATGGGGATGCCCGTCCGGTGTAAGGAATCAGCCTGAGCGGGTGCGGCATGCCCCTAGTAAGCTGCTTTGAATGAGCGGCCGGATGAACCTGATCCTTCCCGAGCTGAGGAGGGAATGAGGGCTGCAGGTCCTGCAGCCCGAAAGCCCACATGTTTGAGACGTCCGGTCATCAGAGCGGACGTCGAGTTTGGAAATGCGGTTCCCTCCGAAGCGAGGGAAGGATCTGTGTGAATCCCCGCGAATTCAACGCAATTTAATAGGGGCATGCCGCACCCGTTCAGGATAATGAATCCTTCCACTTAGTGCGGCAGCCCCTTTATAAATCTGCTGTATTATGCGATCTCGCAGTTCTTCGTCACAATGACATCCACACCGGTGCCGCATACATCTTTGATGACGACATCACCGATCTTCAAAGGAGCCTGTGCGCGGACTTTGTTGATCTCGTCCATGCACTGGAAGATCTTGTCCTTCGGAATGTTTGCATTCGTCTTGACGCTGGTCCTCTCCTTGGCACCGCCTACGACCACGACTGTGGAAGTGACTGTGCGCTCCGGATGTGTGACTTCCTGGCGGGCATATTTGTCACCGATCGGGCAGGTATTGCCTGCTACGCTGAAGACTTCCTCGCCCTCGAACTCAACTGTGATCTGGCAGCCCATGGGGCAGCCGATACATGTAAGATTTCTCTTTTCCATATTCTGCCTCCTACCCTTATTCTGCTTCGATCTTGATGGTGATGGTCTTCAGATCCGGCTTCTCTGCGATCTTCTTCTTCTGAAGGATGACCTGCTCCATCTCACCGGGAGCCATGATCCTCTTCTTCTTGTGCATCACGCGCTCGTCGTCAAAATAGACACTCACATAGGAATCTTTGAACACGGCGCCGACACGGAAACGAACGGTCAAGAGATCGTCCATTCTCTCAGGATTGATCGTGCAGGGAACAGTATAGCGTGCGCCCTCAACAGCCTTGAGCTGGATGGTTCTGCCGCCTTCCTGGTCCTTGCAGCCGTTCTGCACATACTTGGCTGCGTTCTCGCCTGCGCGGGTCGCTTCCTCAGATACATAGTCAACCAGGTCATGCACATGCAGGACATTGCCGCATGCGAACACGCCGGGGATGCTGGTCTCGAGGATCTCATTGACAACAGGTCCGCTGGTCACAGGGTTGATCGAGACGCCTGCGTTCCTGGACAGCTCGTTCTCAGGGATCAGGCCTGTGGACAGAAGCAGTGTGTCGCAGGTATATCTCTCTTCTGTTCCGGGGATCGGCTTCATGTCGGGGCCGACCTCTGCGATGGTGACCGCACTCACGCGCTCCTTGCCCTCGATATCCACGACAGTGTGGGAGAGCTTGAGCGGAATGCCGTAGTCATCCAGGCACTGGACGATATTTCTCTTCAGACCGCCGGAGAAAGGCATCAGCTCTGCGACGACCTTGACGATCGCGCCTTCAAAGGTCATACGTCTTGCCATGATCAGTCCGATATCGCCGGAACCCAGGATGACGACTTCACGACCGGGCATATAGCCTTCCATGTTGACCAGTCTCTGTGCAGTACCTGCGCTGTAAATGCCTGCGGGACGATATCCGGGAATGTTCAGGGCGCCTCTGGGCCTCTCTCTGCATCCCATGGCCAGGATCACGGCGCCTGCCTTGATCTGGAACATACCGTCTGTGCGGTTCATAGCTGTGACTGTCTTGTCTTCGGAGATATCCATGACCATGGTGTCGAGCTTGTACTCGATGCCCAGATCATAGACCTGCTCGATAAAGCGGTATGCATACTCGGGACCTGTCAGCTCTTCTTTAAATGTGTGAAGGCCGAATCCGTTGTGGATACACTGGTTCAGAATACCGCCGAGCTCTTTGTCACGCTCAATGATCAGAATACTGTCTGTTCCTGCCTTCTTGGCAGCTACAGCGGCAGCAAGGCCTGCGGGGCCTCCGCCGACGATTACGATATCATAAGATGTCATGCTTCTACCCCCTTTGTTCTCTCGATCACAAGCTTGGAGTCTCCGCCGAGCTTGGTGATCTCAGTGAGAGGAAGACCCAGCTCACGGTTGATGATCTCCATGGTACGAGGTGAGCAGAAACCGGCCTGGCAGCGTCCCATGCCTGCTCTTGTCCTGCGCTTCACGCCGTCGAGGGAGCGTGCGCCGAGCGGTCTGTGGATCGCATCGATGATCTCGCCTTCCGTGACGGATTCGCAGCGGCAGATGATACGGCCGTATGCAGGGTTCTTCTTAATAAGCTCGTTTCTCTCTTCGATGGAAAGATCTGCGGGATTGAGGATACCCTTGCGGGTTCCGATCCAGTCTTCCTTCTCCTCGGCACCCAGTTTCTCCTTCATCATCTGGCCGATGTACTCGCCGATCGCCGGGCTGGATGTAAGTCCGGGGGACTCAATGCCTGCACAGTCGATGAAGTGAGGAGCATCCTCAACCTCGCCCAGAATAAATTCATGGTGATCCTCGTGTGCACGAAGGCCTGCGAAGGATGTGATGACCTGGCGGATCGGCAGGTTGCGCACATGGTCGCCCGCCTTAGCGATCAGGTCAGCGATGCCTGCTGCCGTCGTGTTGTTTCCTTCTTTGTTCTCAATGTCCACAGCGGTAGGACCGACGATCAGGTTGCCGTGAATGGTAGGGGATACCAATACGCCCTTGCCGAGCTTAGTGGGCTGCGGGAAGATGGTGTGGGACACGTGGTTTCCGACTGTCTTGTCGAGCAGGCAGTAGTCACCGCGCCTGGGCGTGATATGGATCTTGTTCTCGGAGACCATATTGTGGAAATAGTCAGCGTATACACCTGCTGCATTGATCACATAGCGGGTCTTATACTCGCCGTTGTTGGTGCGGATCTTCCAGATCGGCTGGCCGCACTTCTTGCAGGTATCAGGTGTGAGCTTCTCAACCTTAGTGTTGAAGAAGAAGTCTACGCCGTTCACGTTGGCGTTCTCTGCCATTGCGATATTGAGCATGAAAGGACAGATAATGCCGCTTGTGGGTGCATACAGAGCTGCAACGACTTTGTCGGAAAGATTAGGCTCGATCTCGAGACACTCTTCTCTGTTCAGGATCTTCAAATCCTTAACGCCATTGGCAACACCTCTGTCGTAGAGGTCCTTAAGTCCATCCTTCTCGGACTCGTGGATACAGACTACCATGGCACCGTTTCTCTTAAACGGGATGTCGAGATCTTCGGCAAGATCTCCCATCATTTCATTTCCGCGCACGTTGAACCGTGCCATCAGGGAACCTTCTGCTGCATCGAAACCGGCGTGTACGATCGCACTGTTCGCCTTAGATGTGCCGCAGCAAACATCTTCTTCTTTATCCAGCACACAGACATTGAGTTTGTAGCGGGACAATTCTCTGGCCACCGCAGAACCTGTGACGCCGGCTCCGATGATAATTACATCGTATAACACGAACTCATCTCCTTTCTAGTAACTATTAACCATGATGCCAAAAGGAGCGGAAAATCAAGACCCACCGCTCCTTTCTGTAAACTCATCTAACTACCAATAAAATCCGCTATTCAGTTAGCTAAGATGCAATCCTCATGCACGCTGATATTATACAAGCGCTACAGGAGGCATCTTCGCGATCGCCATATAGACGAACGAAGCTACAATTGCTGCGCAGATCGGAGCAACAACCGGAATCCATCCATAGCCCCAGTTGGGATCCTTCTTGCCGTGGTTAGGTGCAAGCAGCTGATAAGCAAAACGAGGAGCTGCATCTCTTGCTGCATTCATAGCATAACCGGTAAGACCGCCGAAGGAAGCGCCGCATGCAAGGATGACGCCGTAAACGAGGAACCATGAAACACCGCTGTCGCCGCAGTTTCCGGGGATCGAAGCAAGAGTGAAGACCAGAACGAATGTTGCAACGAACTCAGACAGGAAGTTCATCGCTACGTTCGGGATCGCAGGAGCTGTGCAGAAGCAGCCGCGGATGGTGTTGTCATCCTGCGTTGCCTTGATCTGATCACTGTAGAGCAGGATCAGGATCGCTGCGCCGACAAAGCCGCCCAACATCTGAGCTACGATATATCCGGGAACAAATTTAGGATTAATACCACCTCTGAGAGCCGCGCCAATGGTAACTGCCGGATTGAAGTGAGCACCGCTCATTGAGCCGAACGAAAATGCGGGAACCATGACTGCCATAGCCCAGCCGATCAGGATGTGGACGACGCCGCTTCCCTTCATTCCGGATCCATCCAAGTTTACAGTGCAGCATACGCCGTCACCGAGAAGAACCAACATTGCTGTTCCCATAAATTCTGCAATATAAGGCTGCATAATTTTACCCCTTTCTTAAAAACACAAATTATTTGGCCTGATATCATTCAGCATATTACTGAACCGGACATGCGGGCATTTCCCCTGGCCCGCATGCCGGCGATATCCATGATTGAAACATGTCAAGTCGTGCACAGCACGGCTTTACTCAATGTCCGCTTCGTTCTGCGGATGCTGCCCTCAGTCTTTCGCCCACTCGAGAGTCTTGCTGACAGCCTTCTTCCACTGCTTGAGCTCAGCTGCTCTGACCTCCTTTTCCATCTTAGGAATGAATTCCTTGTCAAGCGCCCAGTTCTTGATGACATCCTGCTTGCTCTCCCAGAAGCCCACTGCAAGACCTGCCAGATAGGAAGCGCCCATAGCGGTGGTCTCAACACACTCGGGCCTCTCGACCTTCGCATTGATGATATCGGACTGGAACTGCATCAGGAAGTTGTTCTTGCAGGCGCCGCCGTCGACCTTCAGAGCGCTCAGCCTGACGCCGGAGCCCTCTTCCATAGCTGTCAGGACATCGCTAGTCTGGAATGCCAGGGACTCAAGGGTAGCGCGGATCAGGTGATACTTGTTGACGCCGCGGGTAAGTCCGACGATTGCTCCGCGAGCGTAGGGATCCCAGTAAGGAGCGCCCAGGCCGGTGAATGCGGGAACGACATAGCAGCCGTTTGTATCCTTGACTCTGGTCGCGAAGTACTCGGAATCCGGAGACTGGTCAACGATCTTGAGCTCGTCGCGCAGCCACTGGATCGCAGCGCCTGCTACGAAGACGGAACCTTCCAGAGCGTACTCGACCTTGCCGTCGAGACCCCATGCAATGGTGGTCAGAAGGCCGTTGTTGGGATACAGAGGCTTTTCACCGATGTTCATCAGCATGAAGCAGCCGGTGCCGTAGGTGTTCTTCGCCTCGCCGGGGGTGTAGCAGGTCTGTCCGAACAGAGCTGCCTGCTGGTCGCCTGCGACGCCCGCGATCTTGATCGGGCCGCCGAAGAATTCGGGATCGGACTCGCCGTAAATGTAACTGGAGGGCTTAGCCTCGGGAAGAACGCTCTTCGGAACTTCCAGCTGTTCGCAGAGTTCATCGTCCCACTCGCATGTATTGATATTGAAAAGAAGGGTCCTGGAAGCGTTGGAATAGTCGGTCGCGTGTACTTTGCCCTTGGTCAGCTTGTAGATCAGCCAGCTGTCGACAGTACCGAAAGCGAGCTCACCTGCCTCTGCTTTCTCGCGGACGCCCGGAACATTGTTCAGGATCCAGCGAAGCTTCGTGCCGGAGAAATAAGGGTCAAATACAAGACCTGTCTTATGATATGCGGTATCAGCGATGTCAGGATACTTCTGCATCAGCTCTGCCTTCATGTCAGCAGTTCTGCGGCACTGCCAGACGATCGCGTGATAGACGGGCTGTCCGGTCTTGCGGTCCCACAGGATAACAGTTTCACGCTGGTTGGTGATTCCGATTGCAGCAATGTCTTCATATGTAGCGCCAACGTTCTGCATAGCCATACGAGCGACGGAAAGCTGTGTCTGCCAGATCTCGTTTGCATCGTGCTCTACCCAGCCCGGCTGAGGATAATACTGTGTGAATTCCTTCTGAGCCATGCTGCAGATCTCACCCTTCTCGTTGAAAAGGATACATCTGTTGCTGGTCGTGCCCGCATCCAGTGCCATTACATATTTTGCCATACAATACCTCCTTCTAACTTTGCCGTCACGCCCCCGCATGCCGGCATGTCCCCATTACATGAACCAAACGTCAGGACTTGTTGTGGAAATTGCTGCCGCACCGCTTGACAGCGCGTTCATGACATCCTCTTTCTCCTGGATCAGTCCGCCGCAGATCACAGGGACCCTGCTCATGGAGCAGATCTTCCTGATCATCTTGGGAACGATGATCCCGGGAAGGATCTCAATCATATCCGGCTGTGTCTCGCGATTTTGATGCGACTGCCGCTCAATATTGATAAGAGCCATGCTGTCCAGCACAAAATAGCGAAGTACAGTGGCGAGACCGATCTCCTTTGCATGTGAGATCAGGTTGCCCTTCGTGGTGATGATGCCGTCGGCTTTGGTGTATTTGCGGATAAAGTCTGTTGAAATATCCTTAGGGCTCAGTCCCGTAATCAGATCCATATGGACCATGGCAGTCTTACCCGCTTCCTTCACCTTCGCTACAATATCAGCTATAGTGCAGATGTCTCCGTAGAGAATGAAAACTGCATCTACCTCTGATTTCAAACACATTTCCAGTCCGGTATCATCCTTGATCGCAGCAACAATAGGCGCCGCCTCAATTGTTTCAACAAATTCTCTTCCCATTTAGTTCCTCGCTTGCATAAAAAAAAGAAAACACGACAATAGCGACAGGATCCCCAGTCCCAATTACTGCCATATTCTCTCCTCTCCAGGCAAAGCTTTATTTAACTTGAACTTATAATACCACCAACTTGTCTATTATGCAATATATGACCGAAAACTTTTTTCTTTTTTTGTTCATTTTCACATAGTTATAATCAATCATCCTCTGATTGCTTTGTTGAGTTTTATGTAACCGATTTCATATGGCACAAGACTGTAACTTCTACTGGCAAAGGTGCCGGTTCTTTCATAAACCCGCAGTAAAAATGCATAAAAATACAGCCCCGCAGCATAAAGCCGCGAGGCTGATACAAATCCGAACTTATCGTCACAACAGACCCATTTCCTTTCTGATCGCCGCGAGCAGATCGTCGAATTCCTCAAACGCGGGAAGCTGAGGATAATCCTGCCTGATCTTCTGCGTCGTTCTGAAGAGAAACCCCGCCTGGCTGGCAAGGATCATGTCCAGATCATTGTAACTGTCGCCGCTTGCGATGGTCTCGAACCCGATGGACTGAAGCGCCTTTACGGTGCTGAGCTTCGATTTCTGCGTGCGCATCTTATAACCGGTGATCTCACCGTTTTCCGCCACCTCCAGTGAATTGCAGAACAGCGTCGGCCATCCCAGTTTCTCCATAAGGGGCATCGCGAACTCCGTAAACGTGTCGCTGATAATGATCACCTGGGTAAATGAGCGAAGCTCGTCGAGGAATTCTCTGGCTCCGGGAAGAGGTTCGATCTTCGCGATCACATCCTGGATCTCTTTAAGGCCCAGTCCGTGTTCCTTCAGAATGCCGATCCTCCACTTCATCAGTTTGTCGTAATCGGGCTCATCTCTGGTCGTTCTCCTGAGCTCGGGAATCCCGCTCACTTCCGAAAACGCGATCCAGATCTCCGGTACAAGCACCCCTTCCATGTCAAGACAGGTAATATACATACTAGTTATCCTCTCCTCTACTGCTTTATAACAACATGTAATAGACAAAATATCCGGCCGGCGCTTCACAGGACTCAACTGCCGAACATGACCATTTTATCAACAGGCTTCTGAGGGCGCAACATCAGCCGAGCGGAATTTCCACCACCTCTGCCATGCGCATCAGACACTGTTCGATCTGCTCCGAGATCTCAGTCACCAGCCTCTTTGTGATCTCGTCATTCTTGTCCTTTTCGAGACTTCTGAAGAAGCTGCTTCTGACCTCGTCGCTGATCTTTTCCATGCGGGATATAAAATGGCCGCGCGGCACGATCTTGCGCATAGGACGCGGTTTCACGATATTCATCACCGCCTCTTCCATCTTTTCCTTTCCGAGGATCAGGACCATCAGAGAGAGCATCGCGCCGGCCACTACTCCCGAGATGCCGCCCGAAATAAGCGCGACCCCGCTTCCGCCGCACAAAAGCCCGATCAGAATGGAAATGATCGTGTCGATCATCCATGTGAGCTCTTCCACTGCAAATACATCTTTGGCATCCACGCGGATATCCAGATCCGAGATCGAGAGATAGGAACTGAGACTGAGTGCCTTATAGGGCACGCCGTGCCTGATACAGATCGGCATCGTGTACTCCTCGATGTCATAGGAGACCGGTTTGAGCCACTGTGCGATCGGTTTGACAAGCAGTTCCTGCACTTCGTCCGTGTGAAGATACTCCTCGATCTCCTTCTCCATCTCCGCGTTGATATCTGCCAGCCGCTCGATCTCCCCGTTTCTCCATCTGTCAAAAACAGGCATGGCCGCATTTTCCAGGATCGGCTGCACCAATATGTCCACAGTGCTGCGATACAGCTCCTCAATATGCTGCTCCACAATGCGCTCGATCGTGCTCGATCCGACCAGTTCGCGGATCTCAGCCCTGAATTCCCTGAGTTCCTCGTCGATCCGGCCGCTCCAGGCAAGTCCTCTGCAAACGGAAAACTCCGGTTCTGCGCCCGTGATCACAACAGACTCGGGAAACGCCTCCCGGCACCAGTCCCTGACTGCGGGGAGCTTCGAGACGCCGCCCGTCAGAAAGACCAGTTCCGGCAGTTCTTCCTGTATCTTCTCCTTGACGCCTTTCAGGCTCTCCATGAAAACTGATTTAAAACTCCGCCCGCCAAGCTGGGGCGCTTTTCCGTTCAGGATACGGTCCGCTGTCTTTTCGTCCATAACGAGCGCAAGCCTGATCGGCTTCTCATAGCTGATGATCACCGACTGTCTGCATCCGTTCTCTCTCCAGTAGTCCTCATCGGCAAAATACTTCTCCTTGAGCCTTCTTGCCGCAAACTCACAGTAGCTGCGCCATGCAGGGCTCTTCTCGAAGATCTCGCAGATCTTGCTGCCGCGGGGCGAATTCTGCAGCGCGCTCTCCAAAAGGAGCTCGTCCATAATGCCGCCTCCCAGCGCGACTTCTCCCGCTGTCTTGAGTTCCACTTCCCTGCCACCCATAATGTAGGCGAAATCGGTTGTGGAGGATCCGATATCCACGACCAGCACAGGCTTGGACAAAATATCGTAGCCGACTTGGAAATGCTTGGACTGGCAGGCACTGACCAGAGCCGCACGCGACTCGGAAATAATGCGGACCGGAGGATAGCCTGCATCCTCGAACAGCTCTCTGTAACGCTCCCGTGCTGTCTTGTCCCAGCCGGCCGGGCAGCCGACATAGAAACAGCAGTCCTCTTCTTTGACCAGGCTGCCGCTCATATAGAGCTCACCCAGCACACCTGCCGCAAATGACTTTACGTCCCTTCGACTGTCCGGATCCGTGAGAAACCTGCTCTTAAAGCGGATCTTCCGCTCTACGGCCTCCGGGTTATAACATGCTGCTTCACCGATCAGGAGTTCTCCGGTCCGAAGCCTCGCATAAGCTGTCACAAAGCTTTTTTCTTCGCGCACAGTAAGAACCCGGGGCGCTGCGGCATCCTTTTTATTCAGATAGGAGACAGCGCTCTCTGCATCTCCCAGATCAAATCCGTAATAGCGGTCCATATCCTTCTCCTTTGCCGGTCATGCGGCGGATCGCTGCACAAATATCAATATTGATTGCAAGATCACTGAAAGACCGGTATAAAATCTCTGCAGGATCACTGTGAAGTCACTGCAAGTCCCTTTCGGATCAGTGTCCCGTCCTTGACGAGGGCAGGGCGCATCGTCATATCCTTTTGGCCGGGCAGAAGCTCGAACCACTCTCTTTTGCCGCCCCCGTATTCCACTGTCTCCACCTGCCTGCGGTGAAGATAATAGCATACCATGGAGATCGTCTCCTGCGCGGACGGGTCATCCGGTTCTTCCTCTCTGCGGCTGTAGGCGCTCTCCAGGATCCCCGAAAAGAGTTCCGCTTCTTCCGGACTCAGAAGGCTCCCGGAGGACGGTTTGATCCTGCTCCTCTCGTAGCTTAAGACCTCCTGCGCCTCGCCAAGGCTCTTATCGATCGAGAGCATCACGCCGCGAAGACAGCTCCACACCCCGGCCGGATCGATCCGGATCTCTACTTTGCTGTCTGCGGATGTGACTCCCGTTTTCTTTGACAATGACAGTCTGCCTCCAAGAAACAGAAGCCCCCCTCCGAGGATCGCTGCCGGGATCGCGCTGAAAAAGGCGGCGGCCGGTATCCCTCCGTCCGCAAAGGAGATCATACTGAAAAGTCCGCCCGCCAGCATAAGGATCCCTCCGGCAAGGCATGCAATTGCCAAAGCCGGAATCCCGTGTCCCTCGCTGCCCGATGTGGGCGAACTGCTGCCGGACCAGATCTTCGTCTCATTCGCAGTGCTGATCATGGGGATCATCATCCTGGCAGTTTCCGCCATATACCTGGCAGCATCCCGAAGCCTCTCTTCCCCGCACTCCTCATTGTACTGCATGAGCAGCCGGTCCATCTCCTTTTCAAGTACTTTCTGTGCATTTTCCGGCGATACTGCCTTGGCGAGGTCGCCCATCAGCTGTTCTTTATCGTTCTCCAGAAGCTGTATCCATTCCATTGAGGATCCCTCCGCGCTTATCGGCAATCCGACTCTCCTTCTATAATAATACACCAATCAAATAATACATTAAAACAATGCATTTCCATTTATAGACAATTCGCTGCCCGGGTTCAGGCTTTTTCCATATTTGTGTATCCGGCCAAAATATGGCTGTAAAGGGTGCGCACCGCAGGCGCCATCAAATGCGGGCCGCGGGCCGCAAGACCGATGATCCTGGCCGCATCGGGTTTCATTCTGTATTGGCGCACATCGTAAGGGATGTCATTCATGACCAGCTCCGGCATAATGCAGATCCCGAATCCCGCGGCGACCATGACGACAGTGGACAGGTCGTCCACCACATGATACCTTGTCTGGATATCCAGATGATTCTGTTTCATATAGTTCTGTATGTCGGCATCCGTCGACTCGCGCTGTACGACGAAGCGAAGTTTCTCCATCTCGCCAATGGTCATCTCTTCGCAGGGGAGCTCCTTCTCGAAATCCTTTGGGACAATACACAGAAGCGGATCCCTGTAGAACGGCTCGATGTGCAGGTCGCCCGCACTGGATGTTGATAAAAAGCCAAAATCTACAATCCCGTTCCTGATCCAGTAACTCACATCATCATAGGTTCCCTGAAAGACCTCGATCTCGATCGCCGGATACAATTCTCCGAACGATTTGATGATCTCCGGCATCCAGCTGGTGCATACGCTGGAAAAAACACCGACTTTGACCGTTCCCTGTTTGAGCCCGTTAAACTCCGCAACGGCCTGCTGAAGACTCTCTTCACTGTTGAGCACGGCGTTCACGTACGGCATCAGGTGTTCTCCGTAGCCGGTCAGTGAAACACCCGCTTTTTTTCTTGTAAAGACGGAAAAGCCCAGTTCCTTCTCCATTGAGGAGACCGCATGGCTGATCGCGGAAGGCGTCAGGCCGATGAGTTCCGCCGCCTTGTGAAAGCTGCCCGCCTCGGCAACGGTCTTAAAAATCTGATAGCTGAGAAGCGTCATTGAAATCCTCCATAGTTTCAGTCACTGTCATCCGTAATTATACACTCTTTTTGATGAGTGTAAATAATCCTTATGATGAACAGTATTCAACGATCAGGCCGGATATCCTGCTGCTGTTCAGACTCCCCGCGGGAGAGTCCCTGCGATTTGGCATGCCTGCAGATCTCTTTGAGACAGCATTCGCCGCAGCGCGGTCTTCTGGCAACGCATACTGCTCGTCCGTGCAGGACAAATCTGTGGCACAAGTCGTTGCCTTCCTGCGGCGGAACGATCTTCCAAAGCGCTCTCTCCACCTTGGCCGGATCTTTGATCCCATCCACAAGACCGATGAGATTGCACAGACGAATGCAGTGTGTGTCGGTCACGATCGCAGGTTTTCCGAATACATCGCCCATGATCAGGTTGGCACTCTTTCTGCCCACCCCGGGCAGAGCGAGGAGTTCCTCAAATGTGTCCGGCACACTGCCGCCGTATTTGTCGTGGAGAATGCGCATACAGGCAGAGATATCTCTCGCCTTGCTCTTCCCGAGTCCGCAGGGGCGCACGATCTCTTCGATCTCCTCCGGCTGCGCTTTCGCAAGCGCCTCTACTGACGGGAACTTCTCATACAATTTCGGCGTGATCTGATCGACCCGCGCATCCGTGCACTGCGCCGCCAGGCGCACGCTCACCAGCAGCTGCCATGCTTTGTCGTAATCCAGCGTACATTTTGCCTCCGGATATTCCTCCTTAAGTTTCCCGATCACTTTCAGCGCCAGTTCTTTTTTTCCAATTATCTCGTTTTTTTCGTTTTTCTCGTTCATCACTTCCTGATCTCCGGATTCCCATCCGTGCTTTCTTTCCATTATTGATACAAACTCTATATTGATACAGACTCTATTTTGGCATGTCCCGTATATATTTGTCAAAATACCGCATTTCGATATATAGTCAACAACTATATATCCGAACAGTTCACCCCGAAATATTCCGATCTTTTTAAGATCCATAATATGTTACTCTTTTAGTAGGGTTATAGGACTTGATCGAAGCTTTTAAAACCAGAAATTCAAGTGACCCGCCATCGTTCTGATCCCAGGATCAGACTCTTCATCCGTTTAGAGGCTGCCGCACCGTAAATGATCCTTAGGTGCGGCAGCCTTTTTTGGCCACAATTTTCCCGCTTCCATTTGACTGTACTTCTTTGATGTATTACTATGTTAAAGTATACCTTTTACAGTAACTATTGAGAGGGGAAAAACCATGCAAAACAAAGATTCAAAAATCTCAATTTCTGTGGTCGCGATGATCGTTGTGATTCTCATGATCGTCGCGATGGCATTTCTGACAACAGCAGACAGCGTTCAGCAGAGCTTCTGGTCACTGGTACCTCCGGTCATCGCGATCGCCCTGGCATTGATCACCAAAGAAGTGTACAGCTCTCTGTTCATCGGCATTATCACCGGCGCTCTTCTTTACTCCGGTTACAGCTTTGAGGGGACCCTCAACCATATCTTTAACGATGGCGTCATCGCTGTGCTCGCCGATTCCTACAACATGGGCATTCTTGTTTTCCTGGTCATTCTGGGCATCATGGTCCAGCTCATGAACCGCACGGGCGGCAGCGCCGCATTCGGCAACTGGGCCTCCGAAAAGATCACTTCCAGAGAGGGTGCCCAGCTCGCCACGATCGGTCTTGGCTGCCTCATCTTCATCGACGACTATTTCAACTGCCTCACCGTCGGAAGCGTCATGCGCCCCGTAACGGACAAGCACAAGATCTCACGCGCCAAGCTGGCTTATCTGATCGACGCGACGGCAGCGCCTGTATGTATCATCGCGCCGATCTCCTCCTGGGCTGCAGCGGTATCCGGTTTCGTGGAAGGCGAAAACGGCATCAGCCTTTTCATCAAGTCCATTCCTTACAACTATTATGCGCTGTTCACGATCGCCATGATGGTTCTTATGGTCATGATGAAAATAGAGTACGGCCCCATGTATAAGCATGAGCGCAATGCCATTGAAAATGGCGATCTGTATACAACGCCCGACCGCCCTTACGCCAATGTCAATCAGACGGCTAACCCCACTGAGGGCAAAGTGATCGACATGCTCTTCCCGATCATCACATTGGTCATCGGCTGCGTCATCGGCATGATCTACACCGGCGGTTTCTTCAGCGGGACCAGTTTTATTGAGTCTTTCGCAAACTCAGATGCCTCTGTAGGTCTGGTGCTCGGATCCTTCTGCGCGATGGTCCTCACGATGTTCTTCTACATGTTCCGCAAGTCTCTGGACTTTTCCTCCATCATGGAGTGCATTCCGGAGGGATTTAAGCAGATGGTCCCCGCGATCCTGATCCTGACATTCGCCTGGTCCCTCAAGGCTATGACGGACAGTCTGGGCGCCAAAGAATTCGTCGCCTACATTATCCAGAACAAAGCCGCAGGTTTTGCCGGCCTTCTGCCCTTCATCATCTTCCTGATCGCCGTAGGCCTCTCTTTCGCGACCGGAACCAGCTGGGGCACCTTCGGTATCCTGATTCCCATCGTCGTCGCCTGCTTCCAAAGCACCGACTATCAGCTGATGATCATCTCCATGTCCGCGTGCATGGCAGGTGCTGTCTGCGGTGACCACTGCTCGCCCATCTCCGATACGACCATCATGTCCTCGGCGGGTGCCCAGTGCAACCACTTGAACCACGTATCGACGCAGATCCCGTACGCGATGACCTGCGCCGCGATCTCTGCTGCTACATACATCATCGCCGGACTCACCAAGAACGTATTCCTTCCTCTCCTGATCGGACTCGTTGTAATGATCGCGATCATGTATATTCTTTCCCGCAAGGCGGCAAAAGAAAACGCATAATTTAAACACATAATAAGACAGAACGACTTAACTGAAGACCGACTTGTTCTCCTCTTCTGTGACCTCTTTCCTGAACCGGTTATACAAGAACCCTGCTGTGATCACCGATACCACCTCTGCAAACGGTGTCGCTAACGTGACACCGTTAAGGCCTATGAGCATCTTAAAGATCAGCATGGCCGGGATGTCTAAAACGCCTTTTCTCATGATCGAGAGCACCAGCGAGGATTTTCTGCGTCCGGCTGCCTGAAAAACCGTGTTGGCCATAAAGGACAGCGCACAAAGCGGCGCCGCAAAGGCGATGACATGCAGGAATCTTGTTCCGAATTCCACAGAATCCGGCTCGTCGATAAAGAACGTGACCAGCTGCCTTGCAAATACCCTGAAAAGGATCGTACAGCATACACTGAAGCCCAGTGAGACCATCACCGTAAACCGGATCACTTCTCTCATGCGGTCATGCTTCCGGGCACCGTAATTATAGGCAATGAGCGGCAGCACACCCTGCGTCAGGCCCAAATTGGTATTGAAGGCGATCATGTTCACTTTTTTGGCTATACCCATTCCGGCGACCGCTGCGCTTCCGTATTCCACCACCAGTTTATTGGCAAATATGTTGGACACCATTGCCAAAAACGTCTGCAGTGCGGCGGCGGTTCCGATCGAGAAGACTTCGCCCGGAATACCCTGCGTCAGTGTAATATCTGCCGGTGAGAACGTGAACACCGGATTGTCCCTGTGTCTGTACAGGAACACCAGGAAGTAAGTCAGGGCGATCGTATTGGACAGACAGGTTGCGATCGCCGCGCCCGTGACCTCCATACCGCGCGGCAGGAGCACGAACATGAAGAGCGGATCCAGAATGATGTTGAGGATACCGCCCATGGACATTCCGAATCCTGCTTCCTTCGCAGCGCCGATCGACCGGACCAGATGTCCGCACAAAGCATTGCCCAGCGTCGGGATCGCGCCGACCACCATCGTCCAGAACATGTAACTGTAAATGTAAGCATAGGAATCGTCGCTGCCGCCGATCATGGGGATCAGATAAGGCCTTGCAAAAAAGATTACCACCGCGTAGAGAATGGCTGCCGTGAGGCCGCCGTACAGACTGAACGCGAAGATCCTCCGTGCCCGGTCTCTCTCTTTGCGTCCCAGCGCTCTGGAAATGGCGCTGGAACCGCCGATTCCGAACAGATTGGCCAAAGCCTGAATGATGATAAAAACCGGAAGGCAGACCGTAAGAGCCGCCATCATGGAAGCGCTCCCCGTTCTCCCCACATACCATGCATCCGCAAAGTTATAGACAATATTGATCAGCTGTGTGATGATCGTCGGAATGGCCATCGTAAACACAGCCTGCGCGACCGGCGCTTCTTCGAAGACCCATTTTCTGTTCGCAGTGCTCTCTTTGCTCATGGAATCTCCTTTTTACTTCTGACAATACCCGTCTGCAGGATCAGTGAAACACTTCGTTTTCCCTCAACATTTTTTCCTGAAATTCCTCATACGGGTCTGTGTAAAAGCGCAGATCCTCATGCATCTCTGCCAGTTCCTCTTCTGTGCGGACACGCTCCTGCGCCGCTCTTCTGCGGACCCTGCGCGGTCCGCCGTAGGATCCGCCTCCGTCAAGACCGATCGGTCCTTCCGGCTGCGTCTCTTCGGGAATGTCCATGGCGCCCTTAAACTGCGTCTCATAGAGCTCCGTGTACACACCGCCCGCCTTCACTAAATCCTTGTGCCTGCCGCGCTCTGCGATCACGCCGTCTTTGATCACAAGAATCTCGTCAGCCGCCAGGATCGTGGACAGCCTGTGGGCGATCAGGATACTGGTCCTTGAAGAGATCAGAGGATCAATGGCGTCCTGGATCTTGCGCTCCGAGATGGAATCCAGCGCGGAAGTTGCCTCATCGAAAATCAACAGAGCAGGATCCCGCAGCAGAACACGTGCTATGGACAGCCGCTGTTTTTCCCCTCCCGAGAGCTTGAGTCCGCGGTTTCCGACCATCGTGTCGAGCCCTTCCGGCTGCCGGGAGATAAAGTCATATATATTGGCGCGCTCGCAGGCATCGATCAGCTCTGCCTCCGTCGCCTCCGGTTTCACATACAGGAGATTTTCCCGGATCGTCCCGTTGAACAGATACGTATCCTGCGTCACGACGCCGATCGATCCGCGCAGAAATGTCAGATCGAGCGCTTTTACATTGATACCGTCAAACAGCACTTCCCCGCTCACCGTGTCATAAAGGCGCGGAATCAGGTTGACCAGGGTGCTTTTGCCGGAACCCGAAGGCCCCACGATCGCAATGCTGTGCCCGCTCTCCAGCTTGAACGTCACATCCTTCAGGATCTGTCTGGAAGGTTCATAGTGGAAGTTTACATGCCTGAATTCCACTCTTCCCTCCGCGTGATCCGGTGTGATCGCATCCGGCGCATTCTGAATCTCCACCGGCATGTCAAAATACTCAAAGATCCTTGAGAACATCGCCATGGAGCGCATCCAGTCCACCTGGATGTTCAAAAGGGAGTTTACAGGGCCGTACATCCTTCCCAAAAGGGCAACGAGCACAGTGATATCACCCACCGTGAGGTCGGACTGATAACGGATCATCAGGATCCCGCCCACCAGATACAGCAGCATCGGACCGACGCTGGTGATGGTCGACAGGACCACGCGGAACCATCGCCCGGCCATGCTCTCTTTGACATTGAGCTCGATCATCTTGCGGTTGGCTTCCTCATAGCGCCCGTACTCATATTCTTCCTTGCAGAAGAGTTTGACCAGCGTCTGTCCGCTGACGGACATCGTCTCGCTGAGGATCCCGTTGATCTCATCATTGCAGGCCTGTGCCTCCTGTGTGAGGCTCCAGCGCCTTTGACCGGCCTTTCTGGTCGGCAGCGTGAACAGCGGAACAATGATGATCCCCACGGTCGCCAGGATCCAGTTCTTCTGATACATGGCGATCAGGGCGACGACCAGCGTGATCACGTTGGAGAGAATACTGGCGAACGTACCGGTGATCACTGTTTTGACCCCGTCGATGTCGCTGGTCATGCGCGTGATGATATCCCCCTGATTGTTGGACGTAAAGAACCGCTGCGACATATTCTGGAGATGACGATACATCTGGTTGCGCATATCAAAGGTGATGTGCTGCGCGATCCATGTATTGAGATAACTCTCTGCGACGCCGATCAGGTTTGCGCCGGCTGTCACGGCCAGCGAAAGGACGATATAAAAGATCAGCTTCTGAAAGTCTCTCCCGATCAGACCTTCATCAATGATCTTTCCGGTGAGGACCGACGGCATCAGTGTCATCACAGAGGAGAACACGATACACAAAAGTGTCAGCACCAACTGCTTCCAGTATGGTCTCAGGTAGGAGAAGACGCGCTTTAAGAGCTCCGGCGTCACGCGCGGGAGCTTTTTCTTCTCCTCCTCAGACATAAAGTTCCTGCTTCCGGGGCCGAAGCCCATTCCATGACCGACAGGGGGCATACCACACCTCCTTGATCCTGCGGCCGGTCATTCGACCTGCGCAGCATTCACAGCATCTACAGTATTTACAGCATTCACGCCGTTCAGTATTTATTGATGTGGATCTTGGCGAACGGGAGCATCTCGAGCGGTGTCATCGGCCACTCCTCCTCCGGCATGCCCAGTGACAGGATCGCCTCCAGCCTGCACTCCGCGGGAAACTGCAAAATATTGCGTGTATACTCTTCCGTCGTCTCACCGTCCATCGCCGTTCGTTCGCGGCCTTGGATCCAGCAGCTTCCGACACCGAGTGCGCTCGCCATCAGATGCATATTCTCCATCACGACGCAGCTGTCTTCGATCCATGCGTCCGACTTTTCCTCATCGGCCACCACGACAACAGCCAGATCGGCACCTGCCAGCATTCTGGCCGCTCCGCCCATCCTGCAGCCGGACAGGCTGATCAGCTTCTGCTTGTCCCTGACGACGATCAGCTCATAGGGGCGGATCGCCCTGCTCGAAGGCGCCAGCATCCCTGCTTCCAGGATCATATTCAGTTTCTCCATGGGGACCGGTTCGCCTGAATAGCTTCGCACACTGCGTCTGTTCTGTAATGCTCTCAGAAAATCTTCTCCGCTCATCGTTCTTGTTTCCTTTCACAAATCATTGTCGGACCTGTGTTCGTCCAAATAAAAGACAAGCGCCGCGGACTCCTCCGCGGCGCGGCCAATAAGAATCACTTCTGCACTCTTATTATAACACACCTTTATTGGCATTTTTAAGCACGGGAATCTCTGTTTCATCCCTGTCGTTGATATGGCTGCCGCTGTATTTCTTCGTCTCTTCGGCAATCACACCACTCAGGAACAGCACCGCGAAAATGTTCGGGATCGCCATAAGTCCGTTCAGCAGGTCGGCCAGGTCCCAGATCAGGTTCAGTTCCACAAGAGATCCCACAAAAATGCCGATGACCCAGAGAACCTTATAGACCATAATGACCTTCTCACCGAACAGATACACCGCACATCTCTCGCCATAATAATACCATCCGAGGATCGTAGAGAAAGCAAATGTGATCAGTCCCACGACCAGGATCGGTACACCGATCAGCGGGATCATCCCAAAGGCAAGGCTTGTCAGCTCACTTCCGTTTCCGGAAAGGCCGTCAATGCCGGGGTGCTTGATAATACTGGAGACAAGGACCAGACCGGTCATCAGGCAGATCACGACCGTATCCCAGAAAGTGCCGGTCATGGAGACCATCGCCTGTCTCTTGGGGTTGCGCGTCTGTGCCGCGGAGGCAACAAGAGGAGCAGAACCCATACCGGACTCGTTGGAGAAAAGTCCGCGCGCAAATCCGTAACGGCAGGCTGTCGCGATCGTGCTTCCCACGAATCCGCCGCCGACTGCCTTTTTAGTAAATGCAGATGAAACGATCACGCCGACTGCCTGTCCCAGCACGTCTGCATTCATGACCAGGATCACCAGGCATCCGAGAACATAGAAAGCCGCCATAAAAGGCACAAGCTTCTCAGATACGCGGGTAATGGACTGGATCCCTCCGATGATGACCAGCGCCACGACCACACTCAGGATCACCGCTACGATGATCGGGCTCACGCTGAAGTTCGTTGTGATATTTGCAACAACAGCATTCGCCTGTACGGTGCATCCGATACCGAACGCGCACAGTGCCGCAAGGCTCGAGAACAGGATGCCTGCCCATTTTGCGTTCAAGCCGCGGTCCAAAGCGTACATAGCGCCGCCGATCATGGTTCCGTTCTCACTTTTTACTCTGTATTTGACACCGATCAGCGTCTCCGCATATTTGGTCGCAATACCAAAGATACCGGTCATCCACATCCAAAATACAGATCCGGGGCCCCCCATCGCAATGGCTGTTCCTACGCCGATGATATTGCCGGTTCCGATCGTCGAAGAAAGCGCCGTCGTCAGAGCGCCAAACTGGGAAACGTCTCCCTCGGAATCCTCGTCTGCCGTGACGGACATCTTGATCGCCTTAAAAATGTCTTTCTGGATAAACCCCGTGCGGATCGACATAAAGATGTGGGTTCCAAACAGAAGGATGATCAGAGGCCATCCCCACAAAAAGCTGTCTACGGTACTTATGATTGTTGCAAACATAGAAATTTCCCCTTCCTTCACTGTTTGTGCGGCTATAGATCTTCTTCCGGCTCCTGTGCAGCCGATCTTCACATCCGCACTTCAGCGTGTTAAATATCGCTCAGGTACAAATTTATCACATCATAGAGCGAAAGTCTAACGCTTTAATGCAAAACATAAACCGCAATAAGCCGTTCTTTCCGCAAAAAAAGCCGCCACTGATGTGACGGCTCTGTACGATCTGCAGTTTTAGGGATCCGGTCAATTGCCGGAACGTATTTCCTTGATCAGATCAGCGAGTTCGTGGAGCGCTTTATTGATATGCTCGGTATCCGACTCCTCGTCGACCAGCGTATTAAAGATTTTGACCAGTTTGGCATGGATGTCATTCTTGAGGCAGTCTCCCTCACTGGCGAGCTGGAGGTTTCCGTCTCCGTTTTTATCCACGTACACGACATTGGGGAAATGATTATTGTCTGTATCATCCAAATACAGATTGAACTTATGGTCTCCTGTCAAATCCAATGCAAGCAGATCCGCGCCGTCGCTGTCGGTCGTATCGATCAGTGCCGCCTCAGGCTTTCCGTCACCATTCAGGTCGATCAATATCTGGTTCTTCTCTCCCTTGCTGATCGTGATCTTGTCCATCTCCGCTGCTTCTTTGAGCTTTTTCTTCATTTGTTTTAATGTAGGCATATTCGCTCCCCCTTTATAGACACAAGCCAAAACTTTATAATACTAGTATATTCCAAACCGGTTTCAAATCAAGTGACGACTTTATCTAAAGAATACTTTGTTACCTTAATCCTTGCGGCTCCGTTGGCGAGAAAGGTGATCCCCTCCGCCGCAAGATCTGTATAGATCGTCGCTGTGAGTACTTTTTCTCCGTCATTGACGAAGATCTCCGCACTGAACCTGTCCAGGATCAGTCGAAGCTTGATCCGTCCGTTCTTATGTGATACACTCGCACGCCGCTGATGAATGATGGCTCTGCGTGAACCGGAGAATTTCCTGTCGATCTTGATCGTAGATTCATAAGGGCGGAAACTGACGCCCGTATGGTATTTTTCATTCTCCGCAAAACGGAGCGCAAACTTTCTGTACAGTTCTTTCCCCTCTACAGGTTCGATCTCCACTTCCAGATCCACAAGCCTGCCGTCCACATCCGCCAAAGCCACCTCTGTGTCTTCCACAAGTACGTCTTTGTATCTGACGGGATCACCGCGAAACTCTTCGATTTCCCTTATGGGATTCTGGTACAATCTCCCGTTCCTGCATGAGAGTTCTCTGGGGATACTCATCTGGCCGAACCAGGGCGTGGACTTCGTGTGCAGATTGCAGGTATCCCAGTTCTGCATCCAGCCGATCATGATACGCCTTCCGTCAGGTGCGAGCACCGTCTGGGGAGCGTAAAAATCAATGCCGTAATCAGCCGCATGGTTGCTCTCCTGCATAAATTCGCAGTTTTCTTTGTTATAGGTTCCCACAAAATAGAACGTGCCGTTGCCGTTGTGGTATTCCAATTCACTGGGAAGCATGTCCTGTGCACTGGCCAGCAGCACATATTTTCCGTCAAGCTCAAAGAAATCGGGACACTCCCACATTTCTCCGAGCTGATGATCATCTTTCATCAGAGCCTTCACGAAAGACCAGTGAACTCCGTCCTCACTGCGATAGAGAAGCATCTGACCGCCGTGTTCCCTGTCCTGGTTGGCGATCAACACCCGAAAGCTTCCGTCCTCTTCCACCCAGAGCTTCGGATCCCTGAATGCATAAGGATTGCCCCCTTCGGGAAGATCCCTTCCTGTGATCACCGGGTTTCGCGCGTACTTGACATAATTGTCACCGTCCCCAAATGCCAGATTCTGAGTCTGGGCTTCCTGTTCTGCACCGTTCTCATCGATGATCAGCTGGCGGCCGGTATACATCAGCATCTGCCTTCCGTCAGGCAGTGTAAGTGCACTGCCGGAATAACATCCGTCTCTGTCATACGGCCTGTCCGGAGCCATTGCGGCGGGGAGATAGGTCCAGTGGATCAGATCCTCGCTGACCGCATGTCCCCAGTGCATCGGCCCCCAATGAGAATCATAAGGGTGATACTGATAAAACAGATGATACTGTCCGTCATAATAAGAGAAACCGTTCGGATCGTTCATCCATCCGACTCTCGCACTGAGATGAAAGGCGGGTCTGTCTCCTGCATCAATAAGTTTGTCTTTTTCTTCCTCGTATCTCCTGGCGTCTCTTAGAACCTGACTCATCAGCAATCCTCATCTTTCATACTGTCTTCCAGTGCATCCACGATCGTCTCAACGACCTTCGTTGCCTTCTCCTGTACCTCTTTGGGCGCATAGGGGAAAGTATAAGAGACGTCCGACGCTTCAAGAAGAGGCAGATCATTGATGGAATCGCCGATACCGTACAGCTTGATCTCTCCGTAAGGCTCTCTCATATACTCGCGCAAAAACTCCAC
>CADCIU010000032.1 GCA_902801585.1 uncultured Lachnospiraceae bacterium
TGCTTGTTAACCTGAAAGAGATCCTTGCGATCGCGGAAGAAAGAAAATGTGCGGTCGGTGCTTTCAATACACCCAATCTGGAATGTCTGATCGCGGTGATCGACGCGGCTCAGAAACTCGGTACACCCGTGATCATCTCCCACGCGGAGCTGCACGAGAACATTTCTCCGCTCGAAAAGATTGGCCCCGTAATGGTACAGGCGGCAGAGAAAGCCGGCGTTCAGGTCTGTGTGCAGCTCGATCACGGCGAGACTCTCGATTATATCGAGAGGTCACTGGAGATCGGGTTTACCGGCATTATGTACGACGGCAGCCTTCTTCCCTATGAAGAGAATCTCATGAATACAAAGAAGGCAGTGGCAATGGCCCGGAGCTTCAATGCCGGTGTCGAGGCGGAGCTTGGAGCGATGCCCTCCCGCGAGGGAGGAGAGGCGGCATCAGGACCTGTATATACCGATCCGGCGCAGGCGGAGGCGTTTTGCCGGGAGACAGGGATCGATGCGCTTGCACCCAGCTTTGGCACTGCACACGGCATCTACAAAGCAAAACCTATGCTTGACCTTGAAAGGGTACGTATTATTTCGGAGAAGACAGGCCTGCCCCTTGTCATGCACGGCGGGAGCGGCGTTTCAGAGGATGATTTCCGCAGAGCGATCAGGGCAGGTATCCGCAAGATCAATTACTATACCTACATGTCCAATGCGGGAAGCCGGGCGGTCCGGGAACTTCTCGCAAAGGAAGATGTGACTTTCTTCCACGATCTCGCATTTGCGGCGCAGAAAGCAATGCAGGCGGACGCGGAGAAGGCGATGATTGTGTTTATGGGGTCCAAAGGATGAGAAATCAGACAAAAGATTCTGAGTGGTTTAAAGAGGGAGAACAATGCAGACAAAGGCAATCCTGTTTGACCTTGACGGGGTCATTTTGGACTCGGAGAAAGAATACAGGCGGTTTTGGCTGCAGGCGGCACAAGAACTCGGTCTGCCGCTAAAGGAGGACATCGTTCTTCAGCTCAGAAGCTGCGACTCCTCGATCGCCCGTAAGATCGTTGATGAAGCCGCAGACGAAACGGGCGCTTATGACCGGATCCGGGCACGGCGCAAAATACTGATGAAGGAGTTTCTGTCAGAGCACTCCTACGACCTCAAACCCGGTGTAAAAGATTTTCTTGAAAAGATCAGAGAGCTCCCGGTCAGGAAAGTGATCGTGACATCCTCGACTCCGGAAGAAAAAATGCCGGCGCTGGAGAGACTGGGGATCGGGCAGTATTTTGACGGCTTTGTGTCGGTAAAAGAGGTGAAGCGGGGCAAGCCCTTTCCTGATGTCTATCTCTTCGCCTGTCGTAAGCTGGGGGTGGATCCCGGCGAGTGCCTGGCGATCGAGGATTCGCCTAACGGGGTCAGGAGCGCGTATAGCGCGGGAGTAAAAGTGGTCATGGTGCCGGACCTGACCGGACCGACTGATGAGCTCCGTCGGATGTGCCGGGTGGCGGACAGGATCGAGAGGGTCATGGACTATTTGTAAAAAATAGACACACCCATCAGCTTGCAGCAGTATTCAGAAGGCAGCCTGAGATAAGCATATTAGGGAGAAGAAAAGTGAAAAAGATAACAGCGCTGATTCTTTGTCTGTGTATATTTGCCGGACTGCTGTGTGCATGCGGCACTCCCTCCACCAGAAATGGGGCGGCAGAAGAAATATCTTCAGAAAATGACAATAATACAGGCAGTGCGGAAATAAAGATGGTGCTGCATGAACCAAAATATCTGAAACCGTCGGATATCAACCACAAACCGGTCTTCACATTAAGCTGGGATCCTTATCCGAACGCTTACAGCTACGAGTTCGCGATTTATGTGGAAGGAGAGGATTCTTACGGAAGGGGACCTTTCGCGATCCGCTCCACGAAGGGGATTCATTCTAAGGAAGCTGTCTCGGCGGATCTGTATTTTCTCCAGGGGATCTATACGGATACGGCCACTTACCGGATCAAAATACGGCCCAGCCTGAAGGCGGCGGAGAAAAAAGAGGATTATATCTGGTCCAATATATGGCAGATCAGCTTCGTGGACGGCGAATATACTGTAACGTCGGCAGAAGCGGACTTTGACGAGGAAATCGCTGCTGATGCGCAGAAAGAGGAGAAAAAGGACGGCAGCGGAAATACCGGTCAGCCGGCAAAGGAGGCAAAAGAGCCCCTCGACCATTCTTTACCGGAGGAACTGCTTCTCTATCTGGCCCGTGAAAAAGGGGAGTCAGAGGCTTTTTCCGCAGAGGATATCGCGAGTCTTTCGGTGGGTGTCAACTATTGCGAATACGCAGAACCGGTGCAGAACATTACCGACGACGAGACGGTCGAAGCTTTTAAGAAAGCGGTGCAGCAAATGACGGTTACCGGAAAGTATGATGAAGTGTTCAGCACGGAGACTTATTATGCCTATAGTGCTAAAGATGCTGAGGGGAACATGCTGTTTTCTTTTTCAATCCAAAACGGGCTTCTTGAGCGAAGAGACGGCAGGTACAGCTTAGAAGGACTTACGGAGCTGCTGTCGATCCCGGGCATCCTGCTTGAGGAAGGCTGGGGGAAATATTGGGATGAGTATAATGAAAAGGCAGATGCTTACGAGAGAAATACAGATCCTGCAGGAATGGATCTTCTGGAAGCTGCCGGCTATGGCACACATCTTATGAACAGCGGCGCTCCGGACAACATTTTTTACATAGACGCATACATAGACTATGCGAAAGACGTTCCGAAAATGCAGACGTGGGACAAGCAGGAGATTGAATCAATCTATGCCGCGCTCTCTGGGATCAAAGTCGGTAAGCACAGGGATGATATTGGCGGACGTATGTGGCACATGACTTTCGGATACACGGATCCCGCCTATAACTTCTCCCAGGATACATATCTTTCTTTCAAGGGAAACTGTATCAAGCTGGACGGCGAATACTATGAGCTGGAAAATATAGAGGAATTGTACGGGTCATCGGATTGCGAGATTTTTTCGTATATGAAGGACTTCAGCGATGCGCCGGCATTGAAACCGGTTTACTAAAACACTGTATCCTTGGAAGAACGGGCTTTGAGGAGGCCATGGACATATGTCAGATAAGACGGGGAGAAGATGGGAAAGGGAGAAAAAACGGTCGCTGGCTGAAAAGGTGACGATCATGTCCGTTGCGGGAGCCCTGACGATCGGATTGATCGGACTGATCGTCGGGCTGTACATATACGCGGGCAATCTGTTCGATAAGTTCGTCAGTGATACGTTTGATCTTACCGGGACCGCAAGGCTCGTGTCATCTAATTTTTGGAATCCGGAGAGCCTGGCGGACGAAGTCATGAGCATTTACCGCGGGTTATCGGAAGAGGAGCGCGGCGGTACCGGATCAGATGCGTATCATGACTATTTTGACAAGGTCACGGAATTCGGGGATTATCAGACGCTGTATAAGGTCCTGAATGACCTTACAGTGCTCAATGAAGTGGATGACGTCTATTTTGCAGTCTACGACAGGGATACCTCTGCACTGATTTACATAGTGGATCCGGATACAAGGGAAGGATATATCAGAGAGCCCGGCGACTGGGAGAGCGTCGACGAAAAGGAACTGAACATATTTCTCGGCTGGGATGGAACGGGAATACCTCATTACAGCTATATCGGGGGACAAGACCCCTGGATCTGCACAGTGGGAACCCCGATAGGAGATGAGTACAGCGGGACCAGAAGCTACATTCTGGCAGATTTTACGCTGAATGAAATGATGCATGACATGCTGGCTTTTCTGATCCGATATATTTGTGCGACTATTGCCGTCACTGCTTTTATGGGATTTATCATAACCCGGCTTATGGAAAGGACGACGGTAAAACCGATCAACGCCATTGCAAAGGCGGCTCAAAGCTACGTTGAGGACAGGAGATCAGGCAATACGCGCATGGAGCACTTTTCCTCCCTTCCAATCCGGACAGGGGATGAGGTGGAGCATCTGAATCTTGTGATGGCACAGATGGAGAAAGACCTGTCTGTCTATATGGAAGATCTCACCAGGGCAACAAATGAAAAAGTGCGTGTGCGGACAGAACTGGATATGGCGTCGAAGATCCAGAAGGGTGTGCTGCCTGACAGCTTCCCCGCTTTTCCGGGCAGACAGGAATTCGAACTTTACGCGTCCATGGAGCCGGCCAAAGAGATCGGCGGCGATTTTTACGATTTCTTTCTGATCGATGACGACCATCTGTTCCTCGTGATCGCGGACGTCTCCGGAAAGGGCGTACCGGCTGCACTGTTCATGATGGCCTCCAAGATCATCCTTGCAGATAATGCCATGATGGGAAAATCCCCTTCGGAGATCCTGCGCGATTCAAACAACGCGATCTGCGCGAATAATAAACTGGAGATGTTCGTAACGGTCTGGGTTGGAATTCTTGAGATCTCTACAGGGAAACTTTCCGCCGCGAATGCCGGACACGAGTATCCGGCGCTCAAAAAGGGAGACGGAGAATTTGCGATCTTTAAAGACAGGCATGGCTTTGTGCTCGGCGGCGTGGAGGGCATGAAGTACAAAGAGTACGAGATCCTGTTGGAGCCGGGTGACAAGCTGTTCGTCTACACGGATGGTGTTCCCGAAGCCCATGATCCGGACGGGAACATGTTCAAGGTGGAGCGGATGACCGATTCGCTGAACGAAGATCCGGATGCTTCCCCCGAGCAGATCCTGGGAGCCGTGCGCGGGGAAATAAGCAAATTTGTGAGGGAAGCGGAGCAGTTCGATGACCTGACCATGCTCTGTCTGGAATATAAGGGACCCCAAAAAGACGATAAAGAAGAAGGTACAGCATGTGGTCTATAAGAGACATTAAGAAGAAGGGTAAGTCTGCCTTAAAAAAGAATTACTGGAGATGTGTTGCTGCAGCGGCGCTGATGTTCCTTTTGACCACCGTGACATCAGTGCTGAGCCAGACCAGAAGAGAGAGTATACTGCAGAACGTCGGTTTTGAACCGCTTCATAAAATGGCGCCGAATGAACTCCTGATCATAGCAGGCATCGTTGTTGTGGGATATATGTCCATCATCGTGTTTGCGTCACTGGTAAAGATCATTTTCGCCAACGCTTTAGAGGCGGGGGGCTGTCTGTTTTTCAGGAACAATGTAGAGAAGGGATCGGCAGAGCTTACGCTGATCAGGGAAGGCTTTTCCGATTACGCGCATGTTTTCGTTACCCTTCTTCTCAAAGATGTTTTTGAGGCTCTTTGGTTCTGTCTGGGCTGTTTTCCGGGACTGGTAAAGAATTATTCCTACAGGATGGTCCCCTATATAGTGAAAGAGTATCCCGATCTGTCTGAGATCGAGGTGATCACACTTTCACGCAGGATGATGGACGGGAACAAATGGCGTACATTCCTGCTGGACCTGACCTTTACGGGATGGATTTTAGCCGGACTCGTCACCTTTGGAATTGTCAATCTTCTGTGGACGCTTCCTTATTATGAAAACACTATGGCGGCGCTGTATCTTGAACTGAAGGAGTTAAAAGGGGACTGCGGCAATTCCCTTATGAGTCCCGGGGAAAGCCCCGGTGACTCATAAAAAATACTAAACCCATTAAGTGTCATATCGGTAGATGCGCACGCCGTCAAACTTTCTCATCAATTTCAGCAAATTGTTGAAGGGCTGATAATTCTTTTGCTTTTCATATTCGGACAGGTGCTCATGATAGTGTGAGATGATCCGCTCTTGCGTCAGTTCTCCGTCCATGGCCAGCTTGTGACAGCGCGTCTGCTCACGCAGTGCAGCACGATACGACTTTTCGCCGACATCACGCGGCACCGGCGCAAGGTCGTAGAAATCGCCGCTTCTCCATCCCATCGCCTGATGTTCCCGCAGACACCTCTCATACTCTAATGGCGCGATGCGCCGGATTTGCTCAGGAGTGAACGCTTCCAGCATGTCAAAATCCACTTGCCGGTCCGTATAAAAACAATGAATTTCGTTCAGGCACATGCTGAAAGACTTGACCTGACTCGGCTGAGGCTGCGGACCGTATCTTTGGAACAGCCTGTGCTCAGCCGGAGAATCCCGGTTCTGTCATACTGACCGGATCCAGGATGCGGGAAACATCTTCCGGGCTCAGAATGTTCTCTTCCTGAATGATCTCGCGCACGGAGCGTTTCTCCCGCAGAGCTTTTTTGGCGAGGTCCGCCGCTCTCTGATAACCGATCACCGGTGCGAGCGTCGTCACGATTCCTACACTGTTCTCTACGAGTTCGCGGCACCGATCCTCATTGGCAGTGATGCCTATGATGCAGTTGTCTACGAACGTCTCTGTCGCGAAGCCCAGTGTATCGAAAGACTGGAAGAGGTTGTAGAAAATAATGGGTTCAAAAGCGTTCAGCTCCAGCTGTCCGGCTTCCGCGGCCAGCGTAATGGTCATGTCATTTCCGATCACATTAAAAGCCACCTGGTTGACCACTTCGGGAATCACGGGATTGACCTTGCCGGGCATAATGGAAGAGCCGTTCTGCTTAGCGGGCAGGTTGATCTCCCCGAAACCGGCTCTGGGGCCGGAGGACATGAGCCTCAGATCATTGGCGATCTTAGAAAGGGCTACCGCGCAGGTCTTTACTGCACCGGAAACGGCCACGAACGGATCCAGATGCTGTGTCGCATCGATCAGGTCCGAAGCCTGGATAAAGTCCATGCCGGAGACCTCATTCAGCACAGGGACGATCCTCTGCAGATACGCCTTGTCGGCGTTGATCCCTGTCCCGATCGCCGTGCCTCCCATGTTCAGCAGACGCATCTCATCGGCCGCCTCCTCAATACGAATGATGTTCCGCTGAACAGCGTTCGCATAGGCTTTGAATTCCTGGCCCAGTCGGATCGGAACCGCGTCCTGCCTCTGTTAATTTGAGTTCTTTCATAGACGATTGTCTGATGATACATTAATATGTAAAGGGTATAGAGAGTGAGACAGGAGACAGAGAACCGTCCCCTGTCTCCATAAGGAGTAAACTATGGGTACTGATGTAAGGAATATCACTTCTGAAGTGGAAGCTGTATTGGACGAATATGTGCGCCCGTTCCTCGCAGCACACGGCGGGGACCTGAAAGTGGCGGGGGTGGAAGGCGGTGTCGTGTTCTTTCACCTGACAGGTCGCTGCGCGGGATGCGCCGCTGCCGACAAGACCAGTGAGGAACTGATCAACAGAGAACTGACCACGCGCGTGCCGGAAATAAAAAAAGCTGTTTTGGTAAACGGCATCAGCCCTGAACTGTTGGAGCAGACTTTGGCGCTTCTGCGCGAGCATCCCAGTTTTTGAGAGGACCGGTACATCAAACTGCGGCATTTTTGTCTCATGTTCGAATGCCGGAAAACAATTTTACCAAGAGAAAAGAACCGGAGTGGTATTGAAAAATAAGATTTACATTAAAAAAACGCACTGATATAATTATCTTGTACTTATACGATTAAGCTGCATGGCTAAGGAGGTTGCTAGTTATGAAAAAGTGTGTGGCGATCATAGTTATGATCTGTCTGAGCGCGTCGCTTCTTATGGGCTGCGGCGGTTCCGGCTCAGGGGGCAAGAGCGTGGATGCGCAGTCCAAGGAGGATGCGCAGGCGGTTGAAACACAGAATGAGGTGCAGCAGCAGGAGGAATCGCAGGCTGATGCGGAGCAGGGAGAAGTGCAGGCAGTTGATTCACAGGCAGAAGAGCAGGCGGATCAGCAGGTAACCAGGGCATATCCCTCTCAGACAGACGGATACGTGGTTTTTGTCAAGGATGCCAATACCGAAGAGCCGCTGGCAGGTGTCAAGGTGCAGTTCTGCTCGGATTCGCAGTGCATGATGGCCAAGACCGACAATACCGGAGCCGCTGTATTTAACGTAGATCCCGGCAACTACGAAGCGCATGTCCTCAAACCGCCGGCGGGATATCAGAAGAGCAGTGAGACCGCGCAGCTGACAGCGGACGACAGGATCGCTGTCTTGTTGCTGCTCAAAGAGGGTGAAGAATTAAAAGCCGCGGAAGCAGCGGACGGGGCAGCTGCGGCAGCTGAAGAAAACGCTGAAGAAACCGGTGAAGAAAGCGCAAAGGAAACTGCCCGTGAATACAGAAAGACTGACGCCGAGTGGTCTTTTGACATGACAGGCTTTACGTTCAAGGTTCCGGAAAGATACAAAGAGTATAAAGGACAGTACCATGCTGCGGACAGAGGCGAGACCGACTTCAATTCCAATATTTTCTGCTCGACTCTGATCTATCTTCCCAGGACAGACGAGGAAAGAGAAGCTATAATGACGTACTATTACGGGCTCACTGAAAGTGAAATGGAGACAGATGAAGCCAGACAGAGAGTCAATGATTACTACAAGTTCAATTTGACAACGGCTATGATCATCGCCATTAAAAATGACATGGATCTTGAGACAGTTCTGGATGAACTCGTCGAGGACAGATCCATGGTCAAGAAGACCGGACAGCTCGGGACAGCAGGCGATTACAGCTATTATTATATAATCCCCGACTACTCAGCCTATGACGCCATGTTCCGGGAGGGAATGCCGGAAGAAATGTATGCCGAGTATCAGGATGCGATGGCAAACGTGGAGGAGGACGTGCTCAGCGGCGTAACCCTCAAGGGTGCCCATAGGCCCTTCGAAGTCGCTCCGGTCGGGACGAAGATCTCATTTGAGACCACAGACCTCAACGGGAATGCGGTATCTTCCGCGGATCTCTTCGCGGGACACAAAGTGACGATGATCAATCTGTGGGCGACCTGGTGCACTTACTGCAAGCAGGAGATGCCGGAGCTGGAGGAATTCAGTAAAGAACTCGCTGAGAAGGACTGCCAGATCATCGGGATCTGCACTGACCTGGATGATGACAATGTTCAGCAGGCGATCAAGATCCTCGAAGATAATGGTGTTACTTACACCAACATCAAGCAGACGGATGAGCTCGCACAAATGCTGCCTACGGTTGGCTTGCCGACCACCTATTTCGTTGACAGCGAAGGCAGAATACTTACCGTTCCCGTTAGAGGAGCATATTTTGATAACTACAGGGAGAAGATTGAAGAGGCGCTGAAGGCCGTTGAATAAATCGAAGAAGACCTGCTTCAGAAGCGGTCAAAATATTGACTCATATAGAAGTTTGATTTAGTCTGAAAAGTCCATAAATGAAAGGTTATAAGGCATTACATATTGCTCGGGTCCGTGCGATACTTAAAAAAGAAGTGATGTTTAACCGATAAGTAGGGGAGGTCAGATATGCCTGTACATGTAATTACTGAAGCGAACCGCTGCCTGCAGTGTAAGAATCCCCGCTGCCGTATGCAGGGATGCCCCATTCAGACTAACATTCCGGAAGTCATCCGCTTGTTCAAAGAGAACAAAATGATGGACGCTGCGGAAATCCTCTTTGAGAACAATCCGTTGTCCGTGATCTGCTCTTTAGTCTGCAATCATGAGAACCAGTGCGAAGGACACTGCGTGCGCGGGATCAAGGGTGAACCGGTTCATTTTTCTTCAATTGAGAACTATATTTCCGATTCCTGCTTCGAGAGACTGGATCTGAGCTGTGCGCCGTACAACGGCATGAAGGTCGGCGTGATCGGCGCAGGCCCCGCGGGGATCACGATCGCGATCATCCTGGCCAGACGCGGATACAAGGTTACTGTATTTGAGACCAGGGAAAAGATCGGCGGGATCCTTCGTTACGGCATTCCGGAATTTCGGCTGCCTAAGAGTATTTTGGACCGCTATTATCGCAGAATGCGCGATATGGGCATCATGTTCCGCCCCAATTTCGAGCTGGGCGGATCTACCAGTATACAGGACCTGTTCGACGACGGCTACCGCAGTGTTTTCGTAGGGACCGGTGCATGGAAGCCGCGCAAACTGGGTGTGCCCGGAGAGACTTTCGGTCATGTCTTCTATGCGATCAACTATCTGAACAATCCCGATGTATATGAGCTGGGCGACAAGGTCGCGATCGTCGGTGCAGGCAATGCGGCTATGGATGTGGCGCGCACGGCGATCCGTCACGGATCCCGTGATGTTACTGTTTATGTCCGCAGTGACAAAGTGGCAGCATCGGAGAATGAGTTTAATTATGCTGTGCTTGACGGCGTGCATTTTGAGTTCAGAAAGAATATTGTCCGCATTGTGGACGAAGGTGCGGTATTCTGCGACAGAGTTGAGGATCCTGAGACGGGAAAACTTGTGGATGATCACTCCACAGACCGGCTCGTGGAGGCAGACAGTATCATTATCTCCGTTTCTCAGGTTCCCCGCGACAGGCTTGTCATGAGAGACCATGAACTTCACATGAACCAGCGCGGAAACCTGCAGATCGATGAACATGGTGAGACCACCATGGAAGGCGTTTTCGCGTCAGGAGATGTTGTGACAGGAGCCAAGACTGTCGTTGCTGCGGTTGCCGCAGCCAAGCAGATCGCGGACAACATGGATGACTATATGAAGGAGAAATACTGAGACGTCTGTCTGTAGACAAAGGACGGCGGCATAACGATTCTTTGTAATGGCAAAGAGTTTAAGAATAGAGCGACCAAGTCAGAGGGAAAGGCCTCGGACTTGGTCGCTTTGACATATAGGGCGGCACACTTGTGCTGCGGAACTGCCGAATCGCATAGAATTGGGTATTAAAGCCGGCTCCATGAACGGGTGGAACCGGCTTTTTTATCGAAAGATAAACAGCAGCACTTTTTTGGACAGTAAGAAGCGCGAAATGTGATATACTTATGCCCGATAACCAAGTAAAACGGTCATAAGGAGTGATACATCATGAACAGTCAAAAAACAAGACAGCACAAATTTGTTGAAAAAGCACCTGTACCTGCAGCCATACTCTTGAGTATCTTGTGGCTCGTACTATACCAACTTCTTGAGTACGCTGTTAATCTCCCGATCTCCGGGATGATCAGCGGATACGATCCCATGACCGGCCCCATCGGGCTTGTTGTGAGCACAGCGATCATGATGGGCGTATATAAGTGGTGGTTCAGGCCGGAGTTTGAGGGAATGCTGAAGGGCAGCCTGCCTTTGGGCTTTCTTCTGGGTCTGACTGAACTGGCCTATCTGCTGATTTCTTTTGCAATCAGTATTCTGTCCGGATATGAGCTCAGTATTAAGCCGTTGACCGGGGGAATACTATTCATTTCACTTGTTGCCGGTATAGGAGAAGAATTCATTTTCAGGGGTGTGCTCGTCAGCACGTTGATGCGGCAGTGGAAGGACCAAAATAAGTTCAGAACCGCCGCACTGGTTTCGGGAATCGTTTTCGGACTGGCCCACGCCACAAATGTTTTGGCGGGAGCTGATCCGCTGCGGACGCTTCTGCAGGTGATCGGATCCGTCAGCGTCGGCATTATTTTCTCTGCCGTTTACCTGCGCAGCGGGAGTCTTCTGCCGTGCATGTTCTACCATACGGTGCACGACATCATTGCCATTGCAGGCGAGAGCGAGGTGACGGAAAGCGGGATCATTACCGGGTCAAGAATCGGCTGGACAGACGGCGTCGATCTTATATTATCAATTGTACTTGCCGCAATTGCGTTTTGGATGCTCCGCGCCGCTAAACACGAGGAGATGCAGGAACTCTGGAACAGGAAGTGGAGGACGGCGGAAGAAGCTGCGCAGCAGAACGGGTGACCGGGGATTCATGAATGTGAAGCGGGAATTACTGCGCGTTTTCCCACATGACTATATAGGCATACGTGCCGTCGCCAAATTCTGAATTGTCCCAGTGTCCATCCGTTAAAGCTGCATTGAAGCGGCCGTAATACGCGATTTCCGGACTTTCATACGGGGTCTGGTATCCGTCCTCATCGATTCCCCAATCGGTGAAGTCTGATCGTTTGCCGCTGACCCACTTCCAGATGCCGATCGATTCGCGGTCACTCAGGCCGATAAAAGCCTGATCATAGCCTTTGCTGACCATATAATTAAAAAGCTGCTCATTTTCTTCTTTACTGTAGATCACAGCCAGGTCTCCGCCCAGTGATTTGCAGTACTGCTGAGCGGCGTGCCATGAAGTGATCCCATTGTCGAACAGATAATACGCATTTCCGTTGTAATAAAACGCGTCCTCGGGAATTTTGACTTCAATCACCTCATCATGAATGCCTTCATCGCCCCACTGGCAGATAAAATCCGATGCTTCGAAACCAAACTGAGAATCATTCCATGTTCCGTTGTTTTCCTGCGTGCTGAACATGGCATAGTCTTCCCCTTTAGCGGCGGCATTGGGTTCGTTTTTCCCCCAGTTCGTGTAAGAAGGCTGGGCCTTAGTCACCCATTGCCAATTCCCGTCTATTTTGATATCACTATATCCGAAAAAGGCGGTCTTATAACCCCTTGACTGAACATATGCAAACAGCATGTCATTGAGCTCATCGGATGTAATGACAGCCAGATGCCCGCCCTGTTTCTCACAGAATTCTTCAGCCTCTTCCCATGTCACCGCGGTCCCGTATTCATAGACCCAGTAGTAGTTTCCGCCATAATAAAGAGCCTCTTCAGGGATATTTACAGCGTCGTCTGCATCCGGAACTTTAGCTTCTTCTGTACTTGTGCCTGTATCTGCAGCCGAAGCTTTACTCTCATCGGTTCCGGCGTTCCTGAGGCTGTCGTAAAGAAAATAGCTGAAGATCACCGTCAAAACTACAGTAATTGCCGCAAGGCTGATCGTTATACGTCTCCACGCTTTCAATGAATTGTCGGTATTGATTGGCTTTTTCATGGCAAACAGCTGCGCTCCCTTCAGCTTCCTTCACATATACATAACAACAATATTGTAGCATGAAAATGAGCCGGGAAAACAATGAAGTTTCCCGGCTCATCTGACCTATTGCTCTGTGCTGTCTGCTTTTATGGACGGTTCATTCCGGCTGTCCGACCCTGTTGATTCGTTGACCGGAAACAATTGACCGCAGTTAAGACACAATATCATTTGATCGCCATTTTCCCCGCAGTCATAAAAGCAGCTGCTTTTGCAGTAAGGACATATGCTGAGGGTTTTTTGTTCTTTTTCACACATTGCTTTCCTTTCTCCGGCTTTTGATGACGAATGACACATTTGAGCGGCAGCACCTACTTAGGCAAGAATAAAGTAGCATATTCTGTATTTCCTGTTGTAATATTGGAGTGCCCGTATGATATGATGTTGTATGTATGAAATGCTTTGCCTTGAAAAGGACAATGAAATGAAAATGCTTAGGAAATGCCCCCTGTGCGGCGAACCGGTCGACCCGGAAAACGGAATATTGTGCACAAACTGCGGGAATATGCTGACAGAAGAATCTTCTTATGATCAGGAAGAGAATCAGGAAGAAGAACAGGAAGAATCAGCAGATACGCATGTACTGCCGGACGGGACCATCCTCAATGAAAGATACCGTATCAAACACTTTCTGGGACAAGGCGGATTTGGAATCACTTATGAGGGACTTGACACTCTGCTGAATGCGAGGGTCGCGATCAAGGAGTTTTTTCCCAAGAGTCTGGCAGAACGGCACACCTCGATCTCATTAAATGTGACCGTTACACTAAAAGCGGATCTGCCGAATTATAAGACGGGTCTTGACAGCTTTCTGCAAGAGGCAAGAAATCTCGCGCAGTTTATGGGAGAAGAGAGCATCGTACATGTAAGCGACTATTTTCGGGCGAACAACACCGCTTATATCGTCATGGAATACGTGGATGGGATCACTGTTGCGGAGTATGTAGAGCGAAATGGGAGAGTGCCGTTCTCGAAGTGTATGGAGTACATGGATCCCGTCATGAAAGCGCTCGAGACCATCCATGGGAAGAAAATGGTCCATAGAGACATCAGCCCCTCAAATATAATGATCCGAAAGAACGGAGGGGTCAAACTTCTGGATTTTGGTGCGGCAAGGATCGTGGATTCCGTCAGCAGATCCTTGTCTGTGATCATACGGCCGGGATATACCCCGATCGAGCAGTATTCCGAGAAGCGGTCTCAGGGACCGTATACCGATATCTTTGCGCTGTGCGGCACTTTTTATTATATGCTGACCGGAAGCGCTCCCGAGAACCTGTATGATCGAATGACGAAAAGAGCGGAATTGAAACATCCCTCTGAACTGGGAGCTGACATTTCACTTGAACAGGAACTTGCTGTATTGAAGGGACTGGAGATAAACCCTGAAGACAGATTTCAGACGATCGGCGAATTGCGCGAAGTGCTGTCGGGGAGCAAAAGCATCTCGGAAAAAGGTGAAGTAAAAAAGACGGACGGTCCTGCAGAAGTACCGGCCGCACCTTTCCATTATATAAGAATGCTGTTGGTATCCGTTGATGTTTTGCTGATCATCGGAATCATTTTCTTAATATTCAGAAAGCTGACCGGGTAAGCAGGGATTTCCTGCTTACTCGTCAATAAGACAATCCCACTCACAGATAAAAGTGGTCGTATTTTCCTGGAAGGGAGCATCGTTCCATGTACCGTCGCTTGGGATCGTGGGCTTGTCTTTTTCGTAATTGAATTCGGCGTAATCTTCGTCGCCGCCCCAGCTTTTGCCATTATCGGGAAGTGACCAGCTGCCGACTTTTGTCCAGTTCTCAAACGTGCTGCCGCTGTCTGACCACTCCCAGTTCCCTTCTTCCATTTCGTCCGAATAACCAAAGTAAGCCGTACCGATCTGCTTCTCCCGCAGTTTGCGGAACAGAAAGTTGTTCTCGGCAAGATCATTGATCACCGCGAGATGACCTCGCGATTCCCGGCAGAATTCAGCCACTTGCTGATACGTTTCAAACCCGTAATTATTCGCATCGTAAAATGCATAAGTATGTCCGTTATGAGTTATGAACTCATCCGGGAGATGAGGAATATCAGCAATGCTTAATCGATCGGGGGATGACTTCCCTGTGGAGGCTGTTTCAGAAAGCGTTTCATCAGAAGGTGTTTCATCAACCGGCGGCATGCCTGTATCTGCTGCCGGAGAAGGATCGCCGGCAGTCCGGCTGTTCCCGGGAAACAGTTCCGAGACAGCCAAAGCTGCAAACACGACGAAAAGCACCGCAGTCAAAATATACAGCCGTTTCAGGACCGGATCATGATACGGATGCAGTGTCGTGCCGCAGAATTTGCAAGTCTTCCTGCCGCCCGGGTTTTCTTTTCCGCATTTTGGACATTTCATATCTGCACCTCGGAGTTGCATTACAGGGGCATTTTTAAAGTCATTGTTTTGGAACTGCGGCTTTACAGATATCATAAAAACAGCGCATGTGACCGCAGCTCATTTTATAATACCATTAACCCTGTTATTAAGAAATGCTATAATGACTGTGTATTCTGATCACGAAGAAAAGAAAGAGGTCATTCTACAATGAATTCCAATACACATGCAGGCAGAAGCCAAGGCTTCGATGAAGCGAAAGAATTTACAAGAAGAGCCAGGAAGAACATCGGCGCGGTGATCAGTGCAGAGGATTTTCAAGGACAAAGCGCCGAGATGATCTATGAATACCTGCTCAGTCAGGAATCGCATGCCACATTTTGCGATCACTTAAAAAGATATCTATATGAGCATAACTATGAGCACAACCGTTTTGACAGACCTTACAGTGATATCACGATCAATGAATATGCGAACCTGATCATCGATTCTTTTAAGGCAAATAATGTGCCGATCTCCCTGCAGCCTACGACAAGAAAGCCGATGGCCACGGTCAAAAAATGGCTGACACAGGCATCTGTTAACCGCTCGGTCATTTTCCGGCTCGGTTTCGGCCTGAATATGAGCGTACAGGATGTAGATACTTTTCTGAAAAAGGCGATCAGCGAATCTACGTTCAACATGGCTGATCATGAGGAAGCCATATACCAGTATTGCTTTTACAATCAGCTGTCATACGACAAAGCCGTCTCCTTTTTGGAGTATTATCAGTCCATTGAGACACCCGCGGAAGCAGGATCTCAGGCCAAGGGCTTTCGGGTCGGGAAAATGACTTCGGACGAGGAGCTGTACGAGTATCTTCAGTTCTTGAAAAACCAGGTCAGATATGAGCGCAAGAACGATAAGGCTTATGACTATTTTGACATCCTGCTCGGGAGGGTCCGATCAATGATCGCGTCGGAGCGGAGATTTACGAACACGGCCCATGTGATCGCAGAGATGTCCGAAAATACGAAAGGGCTGGTGACTTCCGGGATCAGCAACCAGATCATTGAGGAAACGATCTACAGCGGTATCTCGTATAATGAGGACATGAATCTTCAGAGCATGGGAGATTCTTCCCTCAAAGATGTATTCGGGCGCTACAGACTGACCCGGGCCAGGATCGGAAGTCTGCAGAAGCGCAAAAGCAAGGTTGAGCGGTATGATCTCATTACACTGCTGTTCGTGATCTTTGCAAATGAGCACAGTGACGAGGAATACGCGGACTTCTCTGAAACTGACCCCAAAGAACGCTGTATGAGGTTTACGGAAGAAGCGAACCATATTCTTTCGCAGTGCGGGATGATCCATTTGTATCCCGTAAATCCTTATGAATCCTTTATACTGCTGTGCCTGCTTTCTGAAGATCCGTGGGAATCCTTTTGTGAGACATGGTATCAGTCCTACCGCAGTTAATTCGGAAGGACCATGACAGCGGGAAGAATATTGCGAGAAAATCATTTCTTCTTAAAAACCATTTAAATTCTGCGCAAGATATCTTATTATAAAAGGGTAATGATGAGACTGCACTTTTTTAAAAGGAGATGAGTGCCATGACTATTTCTAACCTTCAGAAAGCAAGATACAGCTATGCCCCCAAGCTTCCGGGTATGCTGAGAAACGGAATTTCCGAAATCTGTGTCAAAGACGGAGCACCTACAGAGAGTGTTGCGGATCAGGAGAAGATCAAAGCCCTGTTCCCGAATACGTATGGAAAGAATGAGATCACATTCCAGAAAGGCGCGAACACATCAGCTGCTAAGAAGCAGGTCGTCGGCGTGATCCTTTCCGGCGGACAGGCACCCGGCGGACACAATGTCATCTGCGGTCTTTACGATGCGCTGAAAGCAACAGATAAGAACAATGTCCTTCTCGGCTTCAAGGGCGGCCCGAGCGGCCTCATCGAGGACGACTATATCGAGATGACGGACGAGTTCATCGATCAGTACAGGAACACCGGCGGCTTTGATATCATCGGCTCCGGCAGAACGAAACTCGAGACTCGTGAGCAGTTTGACATCGTGGCACAGGTTGCTAAAAAGCATGGCATCACGGCAATCGTGATCATCGGCGGCGACGATTCCAACACCAATGCGGCAGTGCTCGCTGAGTACATGGCAGCACAGAAGACCGGCGTGCAGGTCATCGGATGCCCGAAGACCATCGACGGCGACCTCAAGAATGAGGATATCGAGACTTCCTTCGGTTTCGATACAGCAACCAAGACATACAGCGAAGTGATCGGTAATATCGAGCGCGACGCCAATTCCGCCAAGAAGTACTGGCATTTCATCAAGCTGATGGGCCGCTCCGCTTCCCATGTCACACTGGAGTGCGCGCTGCAGACACAGCCCAACATCTGTCTGGTTGGTGAGGAAGTTGCAGCCAAGAAGCAGTCTCTCTCCGAGATCGCTGACCAGATCGCGGACTCTGTTGAGACACGCGGAAATAATGGCGACAACTTCGGTGTTGCCCTTATTCCGGAAGGCATCGTAGAGTTTGTCCCTGAGTTCTCCAAGCTGATCGCCGAGATCAATGAGCTTCTTGCCGGCGAGAAGACAGCAGAGTTTAATGCGCTTCCCACATGGGCAGACAAGTATGCTTTCATCGAGAACGGCCTCACCAAGGAGTCCATGGCAGTATTCGCAATCCTTCCTGTAGGCATTCAGCAGCAGCTCTTCCTCGAGAGAGACCCTCACGGCAACGTACAGGTATCCCTGATCGAGTCCGAGAAGCTGTTCGCAGAGCTGGTCAAGAACAAACTGGCAGAGCGCAAGGCGGCAGGAACTTACAAGGGCAAATTCTCGACCCTTACACACTTCTTCGGTTATGAAGGAAGATGCGCATTCCCGTCCAACTTCGACAGCGACTATTGCTATTCCCTCGGCTACAATGCATTCATGCTGATCCAGTATGGCTTCACAGGATACCTGTCCAAGGTCTCCAACCTCTCCGCACCGGCAGAAGAGTGGGTAGCAGGCGGCATGCCGATCACCAAGATGATGAACATTGAGCGCAGAAACGGCGAAGATAAGCCCGTTATCAGGAAAGCGCTCGTTGAGCTTGACGGCGCTCCCTTCAAGTTCTTTGAGGCAAACAGAGCTAAATGGGCAGTGGAGACTTGCTTCCTTTATCCCGGTGCTATTCAGTACTATGGCCCGGCAGAGGTCTGCGATGCCACCACGAAGACACTGGCTTTGGAGCAGCAGAAATAATAAGTGCGGTATAAAAGATCCGTCCGGTTCAGCTGATCGCGGAATCGGGCGGATCTTTTTATTGAACGATATGCTTATGCACAAGGTCAGTTTACAAAGAGACCTTCAAAGGGTTTGCGATCAGCTCATTCTCTCAAACATCGCCGGATTGATTCCGGGTGCCATTTCCATGGTCACTTTGAGGCCGCGGATGATACCGTCTTCAACAACAAATTCAGCCGGTACTGCTTGTCCGAGGACGGGGAGCATGAGGTCGAAAGCATCGTAGTTGTAGTGGATCAGCATAGCCGGAAGTCCGTTCCAAGTCCCGGCGAGCCCCTGCTCAGTCATGGCGAAATTCATTTCTCCGAAGCCGGGATGGCGATAAGTGCCGGCATAATCGGCCTGTGCCAGCGTCGGTGTCGTATCCGGCACTTTGGCGGCTGCTCTGGCCTGCATTCCTGCCATCATTCCCTGCATCAGGTTATTAAAGATCTCCTTGAATCGGCCCGACCAGTCCGGAATGTCTGTTACGCCGAGCGTCTCATCCGCGAAGACGTGCCCGAGTGCGTTGACCGAGAAAGAAGATGTCGCATTGGAGAGCGCGACGATCGCGGCGTTCTGCGCGGGGAGAAGAGTCATCTGTGCGGAGAACCCATTGGTGTTTCCACCGTGACCGATCATCTTCACGCCGCGATAGATATCCGTGAACCAGCCGAGACCGTATTCGGTGCTTTGGAACTCTTCAAAATTCCAGAAATAGGGTGTACCGATGACCTGTGGACTGTGCATCTGACGAAGGTTCTCTTCGCTGATCAGGCGCCGGCCATCGACAACGCCGCCGCTGAGGTGGAAGAGGGCATATTTTGCCATATCGGATGCCGTAGATACGATCGCTCCGGAAGGCGCAAAGGCGCCAAGATGCATGTAGGGCGGCTCGATAAAGGTATCATTCGCGAAGACATATCCTTTGGAAGTGTTCTCATACTTAGTAAGAGATTCGATCTCAAAATCGGTGGACTGCATGTCGAGCGGCTTGAAAATCCGTTCGCGAACAAATTCCTGATAAGGGATGCCTGTGATGACCTCGACAAGATAGCCTGCCAGTGAGACCATCTGGTTGGAGTACTGAAGTTTGGTACGGAAAGCAGCATTGGTCTCGAGGTATTCAAGCGAGCGCACCATCTCAGGCCCGTCCTCCATGACGCAGTAGATTGCCTGAAGATCGTATTTGGGCACCCCTGTGCGGTGGCACATCAGGTCGCGCGCGGTCACGTTTTCCGTAAGGAGCGCGCTGTTGAGCTTAAGAGACGGGATGTATGTTTTGACCGGTACATCCCAGTCCAGCTTGCCTTCATCGACCAGCATACCGAGCGCCAGGGCGGTGAAGGTCTTGGTGATCGAACCGATCGGCAGTACGGTGTCTGCCGTCATGGGGAGTTGTGCGGCCGCGTCGCGCAGCCCGTAACCTTCCGCACTCACGATATTTCCGCCACGGATGAGGGCAACGCTCATTCCGGCGACGTTGTAGTCGTCCATCAGTTTCCGGATCATGTTTTCTGTTGTCATTCGCTTTCTCCTTTCACTGTGCAGCCGATTCCCGGAACATCCCAGAGAACTGCCTTTCCTCCGTGATGATCGAAGCCGCCGCACACTTTTTCCTGTGCCAAAATATAGACCGCATCCAGGTCCACTTCCCGAATAATGTCAAGCGCCGCCGCCAGATGCATTCCGGCGAGGTTGCCGAGGGTACTCTCCCCCATGCAGCCGATCATGCAGCTCAGGCCCGCTGCCTCGCAGATCGCCGCGATCTTGATGGCGGGATAAATACCGCCGCATTTCATCAGCTTGATGTTGATGACGTCCGCCGCCCGCATGGAAGCAAGACGCATAGCGTCGCAGATCCCGTGGCAGCTCTCATCTGCGGCAATGAGGAGGGAAGAGTGTTTCCGGATCTCCCGCAGTCCTTCAAAATCACTCGCAGCGACAGGCTGTTCGATCAGTTCCACACCGAGAGTATCCAGTTCTTTACTGATCCAAAGAGTATCCTTAACGGTCCAGCCCTGATTGGCATCGACGCGCAGACGCGCCTTTCCTCTGACCGCTTCATGGATCGCGCACATGCGCTCCAGATCTGTGCGGACATCCTCGCCCAGTTTGACTTTCAGAATGTCGAAACCTTTGGCGACCCAGTCCCGAGCCTTTTCCGCCATTCTCTCCGGCGTGTCAATGCCGATCGTGACATCCGAGTGAATGTGCGGGTCACCGCCGCCCAGATATTCGTACAGCGGAATGCCCGCTGATTTGGCTGCAATATCGTAGCAGGCGATATCAATGCCGGCCTTTACGGCGCCGTTTCCGGTATAGAGACGGTCCATGACGCGATGGACTGCGCCGATCGCGCGGGGATCCATACCCAGCAGCGCATCCCGCAGTTCCTTTCCGACTGCAAGGACAGTGCCGAGATTATCTCCTGTCACAAATGGCAGGGGAGCGGCTTCGCCATAGCCGGTGATCCCTTCGTCAGTGAGGATCTTCACAATGCAGGCGTCCATATCCGTGATCGTCGCGAAGGCGACCTTCATTGGCTCCTCGAATCGGAAACTTGTGACCAGAAACTGTATATCCGTGATGACCATGCTTCACTTCCTTTCACTTGAGCCCTGGGGTCAAAAACAGGGTCAGATGCAAATGTGACTTTAGTCATAGTATATTTGACGGATGTCTGTATTACAAGTAAACTATGAAACAATATGAGTCAGTAAGAAGAAATAAGAGGCAATAAGAGCGGAGGAAATGATGGTCCACACTACATTTGAACGTCTTCCGGAAGAAAAAAAGAACCGGATCCTGCAGGCATCCCGCGCGGAATTTATCCGCTATCCCTACGGGAAGACAAGCATTAACAGAATCCTTGCAGAGGCAGAGATCCCGAAAGGCAGCTTCTATCAGTATTTTGACGATAAAGCAGATCTGTTCAGCCTGTGTACCTGCGCTGTGTATAAAAAGCTGATCGAGGCAAGAAAGAGAAACGGAGAACCGCTGCTTGAATACGGGGTGCTCCGCATGAAAAAACTCGGATATGACAAAGGATATCAGGCGTTCTCGAATGATTTGGAGAGATACCTGTCGGACGAGGACTTCAAGCTCTTTGAAAATATGCTGGAGGCTCCTCAGCATATCCGGAATTATGTGCAGATGAACGCGGCGTCGACATTGATCGCGCCGGTGCTGAAAGAGGAACTGATGAAAGATAAAAAGGTTCGGACGGATATAGACTACGACTATTACGCGTATCTGCTGTCCCTGACGGAAGTCATACCGGTGGATTACGGCACAAGGAAAGGGCTTGACATGGAAGAATTCTTTTTCCTTGGATATCAGTATATGCGGTCTGTATACGACAGTATTCTGCAGTGATGTGTATTTTGGCGCAATATGTACCGTTATGGAGGTAATGGTGATCAAACAGGCTTTTTATAAATCGATACCGGTCATGGCAGGCTACGTAGTTCTGGGGACCGGATTCGGCATTCTTATGCATAATGCGGGTTACGGGGTATTGTGGACGGCGGCTATGAGTATTTTCATCTATGCCGGATCCATGCAATACGTCGGCGTCAGCCTGTTGACAGGGGCGGCGTCAATACTCACAACAGCGCTCACTACAGTCATGGTAAATGCGAGGCACCTTTTCTACAGCATCTCCATGGTGGACCTCTACAAAGACGCAGGCAAATATAAGCCCTATATGGTCTTCGCACTGACAGATGAGACATACTCCCTGCTCTGCGACGGAAAGGCGCCGGAAGGAGCGGATCCGAACGCGTACAGGTTCTTCGTGTCACTGTTCAATCACAGCTACTGGGTGGCGGGAAGTATCCTGGGAAGCCTCCTCGGCGCGGTTCTTCCCTTCTCCACGGCCGGGATCGAATTCTCCATGACCGCGCTGTTCATAGCAGCTTTTACGGAGCAGTGGCTCACCACAAAGGATCACATTCCGGCACTGACAGGACTTTTCAGTACGCTCCTGTGCCTTGTGCTCTTCGGACCGGACCGGTTCCTGATCCCTGCGATGCTTCTGATCACATTGGTATTGACGGTCCTGCGGAGCAGAGAGGAGGGAAAAAAGTGATGAGATCAGCAGTATTGATCGCTGTGATGGCGGCTGTGACGATTCTTCTCCGGTTCCTGCCGTTTCTGGTGTTTCGGAAAGAGACGCCGCCGTATATTGCTTATCTGGGGAGAGTCCTTCCTCCGGCGATCATCGGGATGCTGGTGATCTACTGCCTGAGGGATATCTCTCCTTTGGAAAAGCCCTTCGGGCTGCCTGAACTGATCGCGGCCGTGTGTGTGGTCTGCGCGCAGGTCTTAAAGAGAAATTCGCTGATCAGTATACTGGCCGGGACGGTTATTTATATGGTGCTGATACAGGCGGTGTTTTAGGAGACAGGGGACGGTTCTCTGTCTCCTTTCATCAGGCTTTACAGCGAGGAGAAAAGGAGACAGAGAACCGTCCCCTGTCTCCTATTTCGCTACATGCGTCTCCAGCATCTCCGTGATAAATGTTCTCTGATATATATCTGTCAGCATTCCTCCGAACTGAAGATCGCACTCGCCGAAAGGCTCATCCTTAACCGCGATCTCATTGTTCCTGAGGACTCTCACCTTTTTGCCATAGGCATCGGTCTTTACAAGGTTTCCTTCGTTGTCATAGAAATCAAACACAAACTGCAGTGTGTCACCGGCTTCCAACTCCTGCAGGCCTTTGCGCATAAAGGCAAGCGGATCATTGACCATCTCATATCCGACAATATGAGCTTCCATAGGCTGGTCGGAAATCTCCTTCACCGGATCACACTCGATGAAGATATTGATCGCTGTTTTACCGTTGAGAATTGCCCGGGTGCTGCCTGAGAAGACGGTCCCGTCCTCCGATTCTCTGGCCTGCGCAGCATTGTAGCAGATCAGCGCGCCTCCGATATGAGGCCAGGAGTTCTCTAAAGCGACCATGGGATTGCCGTTTTCATCCAGTGCACCGACATGATCGCTGCCCAAGTAAATGCGCCCTTCCTTAGTCTGCATATATACAGCGACCTGGCAGTCCACGACCGTCTTCCACACCTTGTCCGGAAGCTGGATCTGATAACCGGACCCGGTGTCCTTGAGAGGAATGTCGATGAAAGCTTCCGCCGTGTCGTAATCCTCAAATCCCTTCACGTACCAGGGCTCCTTTGTATAGTCGGCCGCAAATTCACTCATAAACGAATCGTTATTGCGAGCCTTCGCCTGCTGGCTGGCCATAATACTGAAGTAGTCGTCGCACATGGACTTTTCAGCCTCAAGCCCCATGGCATCCAGCTGATGATAGGTCGGTGTGTAGCTGCTGAGTGCTTTTGTCGGGAAGCAGAATGCAACGCCGTTCACGCCTGCTCCTGAATTGGCATTTCGAACCACGACACATGCCTTGATCGAGTCGATCAGGTCCTTGTACTGCTCATCTGTCAAAATTTCGTTGTCGTAGTCCATTCCCGCAAGCCTGTCCAGGTAATCGATCAGATCGACCTGAAGGCTTCCTTGGAATGTATAGGCGCCGGATGCGGCAATCGATATGTTGGCATAGTTGTCGGGGTCCTCTCCGATCGCTATCTTCTCGCTTGCGAAAAGCGTGTCCAGTTTTTTGTGAGCAGGTATCACATACGTCATGTCCAGCAGAGAAAGCGTGGACTCCGTATCCGCATTGCCGTCTTTCATGATGGCGTTATAGGGGTCAAAACTGGAGATCATATACGTGCCGAATTCCTCTGTGCTCATGCCCGGATTTTTGGCGAGCTCAGAGAAGCCGAGCGTGTAGTTCCAGCCGAATCCGCTTTCCGACTCTTCGGACGCGAGAAAATAGTCTGCGTAGGGCTCCAACCTGTAGGCGAGGTCAAAATCCTGCATCAGGCAGGTGTCAAAGCCGATCAGGTCGAACTGAACACCGCCGTCTTTGACAGCTTCTGCGATCTCGCTGGTGGGCATTGAGTTGTCACCGTCTGCCCTCTTGTTGAGCTGCTCATAGCCGTAGCCATAGGTGAGTCCGCCGCCGTGGTCCCATAAGACAAGCATATAGCGGTCAGCGGGATAGTTGTCTTTGGTCCAGCGGATGAAGTCAGACAGAGACTCTTTTTCCGTCATACAGGTGGACGGATCGAGGTCCAGGACCTTCTCTATTTTGCCGTCATTGACTTGATAGCGGGCATAAGATCCGTCTTCCATTCCGCTTGTGAACATGCGCTCCGCCGCGCCGGTCTGAAGGACGAAGGTCATGTCAGACCCCTGTTTCGTGGCGTTTCGGATCTGCTCGATATTGATCGAAGCCAGTCCCCGTGATGCCTCCAGATCTGTTGCGATCACATATTCCATGACTACAACGTTTTGATCAGCAGAGTGGTCGGGATAGAAGTAGTCTCTGGAGCGCTGCGAAGCCGCCGCATCGATCGCTCCGGCATCCAGCACATCCTCGCGCCGCACGACTTCTCCCTGATCTGTTACGCTGCCTATCTTTTCATTGTTATCTCTGATCAAGTACTCGACAAGGGGCCTGGGAGTGTGCTCCCGGATCGAGAGGAAACCGACCACTGCGATCAGTACGATAAATTCCGCTGCCGTGATCAGGAAGACCGCGGCGTTTAATAGGTAACGAACGATTTTGGGGGCCTGATCGATCCTGAATGTGGGGGCAGTGAACTGTGCCTTGCCAAAACCCATGATCAGCAGGCAGGGAATCGGGAACAGCACTGTCAGGATCCGGAAAGGCACGCCCATGTTAAAGGACTTGCAGATCCTCCAGTTCAGCCGCATGAGAAAGATACTGTACAGTAAAAAGCCCGCCAGCCAGAACAAAATACTGAAGTAGGAATGACTGCCTACATAGAGCGAGGCGGCCAAAAAGACGACCGCTGACAATGCGGCCTGATAGAAAGAGCGCATACTGGAAAAGAGGATCTTCGATATCCTCCACTCTGCGGCGACCGGAACGAAGGCAAAGCCCTGCTCAACGCCCATTTTGCGGATGATCCCGAAATAGCCCAGGGCATACAGAGCCCAAAGGGCAATCAGCATAAATAAAGAATCGGTAAAGAAAAAGGGAAGCATTTTTTCCTCCTTTTAGATGGATTTCTTTTATTATAGTCCTCTTTTTCTTGAAGGGTGTCAAGGGAGGGAGACAGGGGACGGTTCTCTGTCTCCTTTTTTCAGACCGGAACAATTAACAGTCGGAGAAGAAAAGGAGACAGAGAACCGTCCCCTGTCTCCCTCTCACTTATTTCATGATCACGAAAGACTGCGCACCGACTGTCAAAACACCGTCCGCAGCGCGGCTGTTCCCGATTTCAAACAGCACCTTGCCGCCGGTCATCTCTCCGGGCAGAGATACATTCAGCTCACTGCCGGAAGGGTTCACCGCGCAGAGAAGTTCGCCGCGTCTGTAGACGAAGGGCCTTCCGGCTTCGCTGCACACGACACGGAAAGGTGCATCTGCCTGCAGATCTTCCTCACCATGGCGCAGCGCGAGGATCGCGCGCACTGTGTTCAGAAGAGAAGACGGATCCGATTCCTGTGCCGCGACGGTCGGCGCGTCCCCGGAAGGGTCTACCGGAAGATAGAGGTCATCGGCACGGCCGGCGGAGAATCCGAGGTTTGCGCTTTCGTCCCACTGCATGGGCGTCCTGGCGCCGGTCCGGAAATAGCCGCCCTCTTTGGAAGGAAGGTCGAGGTACTTCATGCCGATCTCGTCGCCGTAATACAGGAAGGGCACGCCGGGCAGGGTGAACAGGAAGGAATAAGCGAGCTTGAGCTCCGCGGTGTCCAGGTTGTAGCTGGGGCGGATCGTGTCGTGGTTGCAGGTCAAAACAGAGATGTACCCGAGGTCCTTCGTATCCTCATACCAGTCGAGATACTGGTCGAGGAAGCGGTTGATATCGCCGCCGGCATCTTTCTTGAAGTAGCTGTGGTCTTCAGCATTGCGGTCGCCGTTGATACTGCCGCCGTGATTGTAGTAGTCACGCATCAGCGTCGAGTATCCGCCGCCCTGTTCGTTGAGCACGAAGTCCATGTCGTAACCTGCGCGCAGCGCCAGCGGAGGATTGCTCCATTCAGCGACCATGGCCGCATCCGGGAATTCAAGGTCAAGCATGCGGCGCACGTCTCTCCAGATCGCGCTGGTGCCGCTCTTCTTGTCATCGTCGTTTTTGACCAGAGAAGAGGCCATGTCTACGCGGAAACCGTCGCAGCCGTGGGAGAGCCAGAAGCGCATGATGTCTTTGAGGGCTTCGCGGGTCGCGATCGCGGCCGGGTCGCGGAAGCTCTTCTGCCACGGCTCTGTCACTTTCAGGAAACCGTAGTTCAGCGCGGGCTGGCACTTGAAGAAGTTCAAAATATAGCACCCGCTCCTCTCGCTCTCCCCACCGACGTAAGGCAGCCCGGAAGCACCGTGAAAGCAAAAATCTGTCCAGATGAAGCGGTCGGAATACTCGTTTTTCTCTGTCTTTTGGCTCTCGCGGAACCAGGGGTGCTCTTCGGAAGTGTGTCCGGGTACCAGATCGAGCAGTACGCGGACCCCTTTCTTGTGTGCCTCCTCAAAGAGGTGATACAGATCTTCATTGGTCCCGTAGCGAGGCGCCACTTTTTTGTAATCGCGGACGTCGTATCCGGCGTCTTTAAAAGGCGAGTCAAAGCAGGGATTGATCCAGAGCGCATTGCACCCCAGGCTCTTAATGTAATCCAGTTTCGCGGTGATCCCGTTTATGTCTCCGATCCCGTCCCTGTTTGTGTCATAGAAAGACTGGGGATAGATCTCATAAAATACTGTGTCTTTTAACCATTTCGCTGCCATCTTCATTCCTCCGATTTGTTTGTAATACGATATTAAATGTACTTATTATTGTTTTATGCTTTTGTTCTGTATCGGGCGCGGGGCGTATTCCCTTGCCGGTAATAATATGATACGATGAGTGAAACGAAGAATTCTTGCACAATTTGAGGAGTTTCTAACAGAATCTTATGATTTTTGCGGCGCGGCTTTATATCGGCGGATTTGGGGAGGAAAGGCGGTATGCAGAGGAAAGAAGAAAGGCCTGCGGAGCGGGAGAAAGCAAGGCATGGCGATATTTTGCTTCCGGTGAACAGCTATCACTGCCTGGTGCCGGGAACTTACAGGGAGCTTGCGCTGCACTGGCATGAGGAGATGGAGATCACGCTGATCCGGGAAGGAAGCTCCAACTATCGGATCGGCCAAAGCGACTTTCTCGCCGAGGAAGGGGATATTTTGCTGATTCCGCCTTTCTGTACGCATTCTGCCAGTGAGATCCCGGGAAGGACAATGGTGTCGGACAGCTTGGTCTTCCATTTGGACCTTCTGGGCGCCAAGGAGCAGGATCTGTCTGCGTCCAAATATCTGCGTCCGCTGGCGGAAGGGCAGCTGCAGCTGCCTGAAGTGATCCGGCGCGGGGATAAGGGGTATGAAGAGATCCGGGAGATGCTTCTCGGGGCTTTGGGCACTTTTTTGAACCGGCCCCCTTTCTATGAGCTGAGACTGAAAGCGGAGCTGCTTCAGATCGTGACGCTGCTGTTTGCATCCGGGTATGTGCGGGAGCCGGAGGAGAGCCGCAGCATGTACGCGAACCGGCAGCAGCTCAAGACAGTGCTGCAGTATATTTCGGAACACTGCGGGGAGAAGATCCGGGTGGCGGAGCTCGCTGACCTGAGCGGATTCAGTGAGAGCTATTTCATGAGCTTTTTCAGGCAGTATGTGGGCATGAGCTGTGTCCGGTATATAAACCACTGCCGGATCCAAAAGGCGGCACATGCGCTGGAAGAGACGCCGCTTCCTGTGATGGAGATCGCAATGGATCACGGGTTTAATAATGTCTCTTATTTCAACCTGCAGTTCCGCAGGGAGTTCGGCATGACGCCGCGGGAGTTCAGGAAGGTGTCACAGGGACGGTTCTTCTGACAACTTTTGAAAAAAGTTGTCAGAAGAACCGTCCCCTTGACACCCCCGGAGGAGAAAGAGAACCGTCCCCTGTCTCCTACTGAAGCGTTTCCAAAAGCCAGTGAGCGTTCCATTTCAGCTGCTCCCGGGATACAATTCCGTCTTTAATACCTTGGACAAGTTCTTCATAGTCTTTCCTGCTTCCCGGCATGAACAGCGTGTGGCCGGAAGCCGCGACGCGCGGCGCGGACGGAGCGCCGTATTTGCCGCCGCTGCCAAGGATGTCGCCTCCGACGATCCAGTCCGTCATCAGAAGACCTTTGAAGCCAAATTCGCTACGCAGGATGTCTTTGCAGAGTTCCTCACTCTCAGAGGTGTGAACACCGTTTATGAGATTATAGGAGGACATGACGGCAAGCGGCCGGCTCTCTTTTATGCATATCTCAAAGCCGCGCAGGTAGAGTTCTCTGAGGGCGCGCTCCGAAACATTGGAGCTGTTGCCGTAGCGATTGGTCTCCTGATTGTTGGCGGCATAGTGTTTGATGGTGACACCTTTTCCTTTGTGGGACTGCACACCGCGGGTCAGAGCTGCCGCGAACTTGCCGGAGACAAGAGGGTCCTCCGAGAAGTACTCGAAATTGCGGCCGCAGAGAACGCTCCTGTGAATATTCAGGGCCGGCGCCAGCCAGAGGTCCACGTGAAAGATCTCCATTTCATTGCCGACGATGTCGCCGCAGAGATAAGCAAACTTCGGGTTCCAGCTCTGGGCGATGGCTGTCCCGATGGGGAGAGCAGTGGTGTACTGCTCGTATATTTTGGCTCCTATGGGCGGCCGGGAAGTTAAGTTGATCAGTAAGGTGACAGGTCCCGGAAGGAGCTCCAGCATGGTCTCGGGCATGGTAGAACCAATGGCGTGGATCCCTTTCCTGTCTTTATAGAAGTGCCGTGCAAGGCGCAGGCCCGCAGGGCCGTCCGCGACGACCAAGCAACCGATTCCTTTCGCTTCCAATGCGGAAGTACTCTCACCGGCAGCGCCGGCGACCCGGCCGGAGGCATCTCCGATGACGCTCAGAATGCCGCCCTTGGGATTGAAACCGCCCATGTTCAGATAGGCGAGCTCTTCGTCGCTCATATTGTCCAGAACAGGATCCACAAAAGAGGACCGCTCATAGTCGATGTCTTCTGTATCGAAGGCGCTGAGGTTTATCCTGATCAGGGGCAGTGCATCGCTCGTGGAGGGTTCTGCGAACTCAGAAAGTGTACCACCTGCGGCAGAATCAACAGATCCGGAAAGCATGTCACCTGATCCAACCTTTTCTTCCACCTTTTCGGCAAGGCAATGCTTTACGCGGCGCACAACAAATTCTTTTTCCAAATCCAGAGCCGCGACCACAGCGGTGTCTGCGCTGCTTGTTCCCAAATGGACAAGATAGCGTCCGGCTTCGAGCACATAAGCCGCACGCGACGCATCAAAACTGCTCATATCGCGCAGGTCCCAGGAAAGGGTGACAACTTCGCTTTCGCCCGGCACAAGAGGACCTGTTTTGGCGAAACCGGCGAGGGACTTGGGGGCCTTCTCTATTTTGCCGGCGGGAGAGGAGAGGTAGGCCTGCAGGACTTCTCTGCCCCGGAAGCTTCCGATATTCTTCACGCGCGCAGTAAGGCGCACGGCGGGACCGGTGGCTGTGATTTCGGTGAACGAATGAGTGAATTCTGTGTAGGAGAGCCCGTAGCCGAAGGGGAAAGCGGGCTTTGTGCCGGATTTGTCAAAATAGCGATAGCCGACAAAGACCCCTTCCGAATAAAGCGTATCATCCCTTTCGCCAAAACTCGCGATCCCGTAATCCTTATAGGGCGCCCAGGTCGTGGTGAGTTTGCCGGAAGGGCAGAGCTTTCCGAGCAGGAGGCCGGCCAGCGCGCGGCCGGTCTCAACGCCGAGCTGGGAGAGAACCAAAATATTGCCGACTTCCATGACCTCGGAAAGATCCACAGGACCGCCGGCGTTAATGACGAGCATGAAGCGCTCGTACCTGCTGTTGAGCGCCAGGATATCCCGCACTTCGGTGTCTGTCAGGCGATAGTCACCCTTGACGTCCATGCGGTCATTTCCTTCGCCGGAGCTGCGGCCGACCACATAGACGGCGGCATCCGCGTCGAAAGCCAGCGGGAGTTCGTACTCAGGCTCCAGAATGACAGCGCCCATGCTGGCCGCGATGACGTTTTTCTTCTCTTTTTTGGCCTTGGCCTTGATGGCTTTGTAAAAAGCAGCTTTGTTATCTTCCCGGATTTTGTCATATGCATCGAGCCAGTCACCGTTCACAATTGTGAAACCGGCCTTTTTGAGACCTTTTTCCACGGTGACAAAGTAACGGGAATTGACCTCTCCGGAGCCGGTGCCTCCTTTGACGGTGTGGCGGACGCCGCTTCCGTAAGCCGCGATCGTCCCGGGTTTTTCCAAAGGGAAAGAGCCGTCTTTTTTCAGCAAGACGGTGCATTCTCCCAGGTGTCTGCGCAGCCGTTTGATATTCTTTATTTCGTGAGGTTTTGCTTTGCTCATCGTATTCTCCTTATCAAGGCCGGAACTGTGTATAACTGATTTCAGTATAACACATGTGGGGTGCCTCCCTCTTGTACAGATGGCTGCTATTTGTTGCATCTGATTCTGAACAGGCCCGGCAAACCTGCACAGAACACATTACAAACTGAAATCTGTGCAAAGAATAAGAACACCTCAACTGATAGACTCTTCTTGTAGCTGATGAAGCTGACTTAATTCGTTCAACAGACACAAGGGAGGGAAAAATGGATAAACAGTTTAAAGAAGTTCTTGTTATGAATCTTATGTATAATCTGCTGCTCGCGATCGTTTTGTCCATCGTCGCACAGATCCTGAGTTTTGGAACAGTTATGTGGCCGGCCGTTTTGGTGGACATGCTGATCGCGTATGTTCTGGAAATGGTGATTGCCCTCGCGTGCCCTTTCTCAAAGTGGGGCATGACTTTGGCAAACAAATATGCGGAGCCCGGAACGCTTAAGTTCAGAGTACTGATGACGACCGGAACGGCTATCCCATTTGCGGTGGCGATGTGCCTGGGAATGAGTTTTATCGGGACGGTGCTTATCGGTCATCAGCCGCTCAGTGCCTGGCTCATGGCATTGGTGGGAATGCTTCCGGTATTTATCATTCTCGGCTGGGTATTATCCTTTATATTCGTTCCCGTATTTATGGGGCTGGCGCACAAGATCGTATACGGAGAGTGAGGTGTCAATGGGACGGTTCTTCTGACAGCTTTTTGAGGCGTCGCAGGAACGGCTGCCGGCGTCCGGGTCCTGCCCGAGCGGGTGCGGCATGCCCCTATGAACCACGTTGAATTCGCAGGGATTCACACAGATCCTTCCTTCGCTTCGGAGGGAACCGCATTTCCAAAACTCGCCGTCCGCTCTGATGACCGGACGTCTCAGACAAGTGGGCTTTCGGGCTGCAGGAGCTGCAGCCCTCATTCCCTCCTTCGCTCAGGAAGGATCAGGTTCATCCGACTGCTCATTCAAAGTGGTTCAGAGGGGCATGCCGCACCCGCTCGGGCAGATCCCTGACGCCCAACAGCCGCCCCTGCGTCACTCCCAAAAAGTTGTCAAAAGAACCGTCCCCTTGACACCACACAAGTGCGGAAGAAGCAGATGCAAGAGAAGTAATCTTTTCTTGCATTTTTTTTATTGCCACAATTTAAACCCTGCAACAAAAACACCGCCCGTGCAAAACGCGGAAAGAGCGAAAACCTCCTTTTTTCTAGAATGAAGACAGATGAAAGACGTGCACAGTCCTTTGACGAAACAGGAAATAAATATCTTAGACCTGAAAAAAGGAGGGTAACATGGAAAACACAAACACAATCAAAAGAGCGTCGACACTCGGCGTGATCTG
>CADCIU010000033.1 GCA_902801585.1 uncultured Lachnospiraceae bacterium
GTCCATGCCGGAGAGGCCGGGGAACTCGACGGTGTCGATCTTGTTGAGGTAACGGCCGTACTGAGCATAGAGCTCTTCCAGACGCTGCTTGATGCTGGAACCGATGCTGCGGTAGTAAGCAGCCATCTCGCAGATCAGCATGGAACCGATGATCGCATCCTTGTCACGGACATAAGGGCCTGCCAGATAGCCGTAGCTCTCTTCAAAACCGAAGATGAAGCGGTCGACTTCGCCTGCTGCTTCGAGCTGTGCGATCTGATCGCCGATCCACTTGAATCCGGTCAGAGTCTGACGAAGCTCTACGCCGTAGTGCTCAGCGACCTTTGCTGCCAGAGGAGTGGAGACAATGGACATGACAGCAACGGGGTTCTTAGGCATTGTGCCTTTTTCAATGCGGCCTGCGCAGATATAATCGAGCAGCAGAACGCCCATTTCATTACCGGAAACCAGCTCATAGGAGCCGTCAGGGCACTTCATGGCAATACCGACGCGGTCTGCATCGGGGTCGGTAGCGAGCATCAGATCAGCGCCGACTTCCTTGGCCAGCTCCAGACCCTTGCGGAGAGCCTCAAAGATCTCGGGGTTGGGATAAGGGCAGGTGGTGAAGTAGCCGTTGGGATACTCCTGCTCCTTGACGATGGTGATATCGGTGATGCCCATATCCTTCAGGACGCGGGTAACGGGAACGAGGCCTGTGCCGTTCAGAGGAGAGTAGGAGGCCTGTGCCGTTCAGAGGAGAGTAGACCAGCTTGAGACCTGCGGTCTTGCAAAGACCCGGACGTACCTGACGGGATTCGATCGCCTCGTAGAGAGCTTCCTTGCAGTCATCGCCGACGAACTTGATGAGGCCCTTCTCAACGCCTTCTGCGAAGGACATGTACTTAGCGCCTGTCAGAACGTCTGTCTTCTGGATTGCGTCATAAACGATTGCTGCCGCATCGTCTGTCATCTGGCATCCGTCAGGGCCATAAGCCTTGAATCCGTTATATTTCGCCGGGTTGTGGGATGCTGTGATCATGATACCGGCGTTGCAGTTGTAGTAACGGGTCGCGAAACTCAGCGCGGGAACGGGCATGAGCTCGTCATAAATGCGGACATTGATGCCGTTTGCAGCCAGAACGCCTGCAGCATCACGTGCGAAATTCCAGCCCTTGAGACGGCTGTCATAACTGATCGCCACGGTCTGTGTGCCGCCCTGTGTGAGTACCCAGCTGGCCACGCCCTGTGTAGCCTGACGGACTACCCAGATGTTCATGCGGTTTGTACCTGCTCCGAGGGTTCCGCGCAGTCCTGCAGTACCAAATGCAAGCGCAACTGCGAAGCGCTCTTTGATCGCGTCGTCGTCACCTTCGATGCTCTTAAGTTCGGCGTTCAGGTCGGGGTCCTGAAGGTCAAATTCTGACCAGCGTTTGTAATCATCCAGATACATAGATTCTCTCTCCATTCCGGAGCGCGGCTGATGCAGGACTGACTGCAGCGCTCCGTCGCAGCCAGTGGTGTCTGATCGGCAGGACCGGTCAGGCATAATTGATGTAAGTTGTGGAGTTATGGCAAAATACTGATGATTTTACAGAAATCTGCCAAAACAATCGCCATAGAACAATAAAGATTTAGGCATTTCTACCTAATAATAATATTACGAACTTTGCTGACTGTTGTCAATGTATCCTCAACTTACAATTTAAACAAAGTGCCTTTGTGAACTGCGTACAATCGGAAAACGCATTGTTTTCGTGTATGAAAGATGCTAAAGTTAATTATATGACATTGGAGAGGAGTGCACATACATGGTAGTCAGAAATTACAATGACTGGTATTTGGCACATAAAGAGGCCCTGGCAAAGAAGATCGAGACACAGGATCATACGGCGGGCGAAATGCTCACGTCAGAGATCGTCAGGTATTCACACCTGAAGAATCACCTGCTTGCGGAGGATCATGAAGCGACGGATATCATCATCGCATGTGATGACGACGGTCAGCCTGATGAGTTCGCGGACATTCTGATCAGAGACTATTTTGCGTCGCATCCCGAGATCAATCTTCTGTATGCGGATGAGGACAGGATCGCAGAGGACGGCGTGCATCTTGATCCATGGTTCAAGTCGGAGTGGGCGCCGGATACATTTCTCTCGACTTTCTATTTCGGCAATATCATCGCATTCCGGACGTCTGCTTTTGCAATGATCAATCCCGGAAAGAGAAGATCCTCCAATTATGAGAGCGAATCTGCCCTGAGGGAGGACACTCTTGACGAAGAGAGGGCCCGTACCAATGAGGACGACTGGCCTGTGAGAGCCTGGATCTACGGGACGCTGTGCCTCAAGCTTGCACAGGCGGACGGGGGATACAACAAGAGGCCGGACGGCAGCTGGAATGAGTTCCCGATCGGCCATGTTCCGGAGATCCTCTATCACGGGAGCCACAGGGTCGAGCTGTGGAACGGGAATCTGATCAAGGATTCACTGACCGGGCGATACAGCGTGGATTCCGCTTATACAAGACTGATCAGCATCATTGTTCCCAGCAAGGATAACCCGGAAATGCTCGCGCGCTGCGTCCGCTCCATAGAGAAGCACACATCGGTCCCTCATGAGATCATCATCGTCGATAACGGCTCCAACGAAGTCAACCGCAGGAAAGTGCGCGAATTGGTGGAGGAGATCAACGAGGACGGCAGATGCCTGTATATCTTCAAGCGAATGGGATTCAATATGCCTGCATTTTATAATCTCGGCGCACAGTACGCCAACGGTGAAATGCTCCTGTTCGTACATGATGACATTGTGGTCCAAAAGAGAGGCTGGCTGTCGCACTTGTCCGAGAAAGCCAAACTCCCTTACGTGGGCGCGGTTGGGATGAAGCTTCTGTACCCCAGTTCGAATATCATCCAGCACGCCGGCATCGTATCAGTGGAAGGTGGAGTCGTCTATAAATTGCAGTACTGCAGAAATGAAGAGTCTTACTATTTTGACTTCAACAAGGGCGTGCGCAACCTGCTGGCAATGAGCGGGGCCTGCATCATGGTGAGAGAAGAGCTCTTCCGCGAAGTCGGCGGTTTTGACGAGAAGAATTTCCCGGCTTACGGCGGCGATATCGATTTCTGCTGGAGAGTATTCGAAAAGGGATACTATAACGTCGTGCGCAACAATATGTATCTGTTCTACTTTGAGTCCTATTCTCCGGAGAACAGCAAGACGAAGGAGGAGCGTGAACTCCAGCGGCCCGGTGAAATGAAACGGCTGCGCGAACTCCATCCCGATCTGTCCGCAAGAGACCCCTATTATCACAGATACCTGACGCAGGATGTGAAGGAACCGCGCTTTAGGATCAATCTGGAGGACACGGACGTTAAGTGAAGCATATGAGGTGCTGATTGTGTCAATTTGGAACGATTTGGGAAAACGGGTTGGCGGTACTCGTCAAAAAATAAAAAAGCCCGGGATCGCTCCGGTGATCAGGAAGCTGCCTGTGCCGGGAAAAGGGGAACGGAGCGAAAAGGCCGTAAGGCACAAGTATCAATATACGGAACCCGAGGCGTCGGTCCTTCTCAACCAGAGAGCCGTATGGGACAGGCTCAAGGGCGGAGAAAAACCGGAAGAAGCGCTGGAGGCATCAGCATCGGTCCTCAAGGTGCGTCATGTTCCGCTCATCAGTGTGATCGTGACGACCTATGAGCCGGTCATCCGCTATTTTGAAAACACGCTGATATCCGTGCTCTCTCAGACGTACGGAGGATTTGAGCTGATCATAGCGGACACAAGCATGAGCTCGGCAGTCCGGGATGTCCTCGATCACTACAGAGATGAGAGGATCCGGTATTACAGTGTGCCCGGAAACAGGGGCGATGCATCACTGATCAACGATGCTGCATATATGGCGGCCGGCGATTATGTCTGCGCCGTCGATACGGGGGACCTCCTTACGAAGGACGCGCTGTACGAAGTCTTTATGTACATTATGAGGACGGACGCGGAGATCCTTTATACGGATGAGGACCACTGCGACGCGGCCGGAAAGCGGTTTGACCAGCCCAACTATAAGCCGGATTTCAACAAGGATTACCTGCTGTCCAACAACTATATGAGAAGACTGCTCGTGATCCGCCGCGAGCTGTTTCTTGCGCTGCGTCTTAGGGATTCATTTGACGGTGCGCTGACTTACGATCTGGTCCTGAGAGCGCCCAAGTCGGCAGTCTGCCATGTTCCGCACATTTTGTATCATGTCAGCAGCGCTTCGTCGGATTCGAAGAAAGCGGGCAGAGAGCCCGATGCGGATATAGCGGCGGGAAGAGCGGCTCTCGAAGATTATTTCCGGGTGCGCAGCATAAGGGCCAAGGTCAGTTATTCGAGCAGAAAAGGAATTTACAGGATCAGCTACACACCTGACATTTTTACCTGCCGCACGGACGTGGGCGCCGTGGGGGGAAGAGTCCTGAGCCGCACGCATAAGGTCGTCGGCGGAATGTTTGACAATAACGGCAAAGTGATGTACGAGGGCTGGGACGAAGCGGAAGGCGGGCCTATGAACCGGGCACTGACAGTGCAGAATGCGTTTGCCATAGATGCCCGCTGTATGCGGGTCAGGCCCGAACTGAGGAGCCTGTATGACGAGATCTTCGGAAAGCCCGGCAGCCCACGGTATTTTGACTGGGACAAGGAGCCGCAGGAACTCAGAAGAAGGAGCATCCTCTTCAGCAGAAGGATCCGGGAGCTGGGATATGTGATCGTCTGGGACCCTTCGTTTATCACTGTGGTCTGAGAAACGCCCCAGCCGGCAGATGGGAAGTGAATGGCAGATATGAATACCAACAAGATTACACTTCTGATTCCGGCGCGCAGTGCAGATGAGAAGCTTTCAAGGTGCCTGCGGTCGGTACGGGCCGGAACGATGGTACCCAAGGTCATCGTGCTGGACCTCAGTACACAAGATCAGACAGCGGAGCGGATCCGAAGAGACGATCCGGAGATCACAGTGTTCCGAATGGGGATGAATCCGGGAAGAGCCCATGCGCTCAATACGGGATTTCACATTGCTTTGACGCCGTTCGTGATGACGCTTGATCCCTGTATGCGGGTCGGAAAGCACTGCGTGGAAGAATTATACCGGGCGATCCGGGAGGATGAAGCGGTGTTCAGTGTCCAGGCCGCGATCCTGACGGAAGAAGACGGCGTTCCGGTAAAGGAAGCGGGGTGGAGACAGAACTTCGCCGGTGAGCCCTATGTGATGAAATACAAAGGAAAACAGGCGCGAAGGATCGGTATGATCCATACAACTGCAGCATGTCAGATCGATGCCGCCATGTACAGAGCGGAGGCTCTTGAGACGACCGGGATTCTGGATGAGCGCTACTACGGAATGCTCGAGGACGCAGACCTCGGGATCCGTGCCCGCCGGGAGGGATATCGAAATCTCTATGTACCCGGAGCAGTATGCATGAGGCAGGAGAATACAGTTCCGAGCCGGTTCAGGGAGCAGCTCGAAATCGGGAATCTTGAGTATTTTCGGTATAAGAACAGGAGCACAGGTCAGCTGGCGGGGCGGCCGTATCTGGCAGTGATACAGCGGCTTCGCAGTCGGAAGGCGGAAAGAGCCGGCCTTGGTGAAACCCGCGAGGCGGCACTCCAAAGAGGCAGGATGATGTGCTTCCAGGCGGAAATGGAACTTATGGAGAGGACCGAACTGGGAATGTCGGTGACCAAGCAGACCCTCTGCGAGGAGTTCTGCATGGAGGTCAAGGATGCAAATCTGCGGAGAGTGTACCCGCTTTACCTCGGTGAAAGGCCTGATCACTGATCGCTTAAGAATCAGTTCAGAACCTGTCTCAGAATCAATTTTGAATCAATTTCAGAAGCAATTATGAATCAATTTCAGGAGCAATTTTCAGAATTTTGAGCCAATTCGGGCTAAAGTCGAACTATAGCCGGTGGGACGCCCGGAGGCTCCGAAACGATTGTAAATGAACTTGGATAATGATATTATTGTGGAGACGGACTTTAGAAAAAACTATAGATCAACCAAAGGAATCGAAACCTAAATGAAAGATTCATCCGTATTATGGAATTATAACAATACAGTGCCGAAGGTCGATTTTTCCAACCCCGACGAGATGATCCGTGCCAACGGAGCCGCAGAAGCGGCCCAGACGGACCGGCTCAAGGCGGAAGTGGAGGACTATACCCGGATCCTGGGAGAGCTCAGGCAGCTGTATGACAAGAATAATGAGCTGATCCAGAAACTTCAGTTCCTGAACCGGAACACGACGGAAGAGATCCGGAACATGATCGAGGAGAACAACCGCCAGATCACGCTCAAGATCGAAGCCCTCGAGGAATGGGACCACAAAGCTTTTGAGCAGGAAATGAAGCAGACTGTTTCATCCGCGAGAGATGAGATCACGGGATCGATCCGCGAGTCGTCGACGGCAGCTGAGGACCTCTTCAGGGAGTCCAATGATTTCAACCACAGAGACCATGTGCGTGTCTACAGAAATGTACAGGCATCCATGATCGCCGAGCTCGCCAAACAGACGCAGGATCTGGAAGGAAAACTGGATCAGATCAGGGAGCTCGCACAGCCGGATCCGTCGGTGAGCAGGATGCAGAAGTTTTCATTCGGCCTTCTCATCGCAGTTACGGTCATCCAGATCCTTGAAGGCGCCGGTCTCATTGCGATCCTTACGGGGATTCTTCACTGATGAAGTCTTCAATGATGGATAATGAAAAGGCGGGAAGACAGAACTGGAGAGCTTCCAATATGCTTTACCCGGTCCCTGCGGTGCTTATCGGCTCCAGGGACGAGGAAGGAAAGAACAATCTCATGACGGCGGCCTGGGCAGGGACGATCTGCAGTGATCCGGTCATGCTCTCCGTCTCGATCCGGAAGGAACGTCATTCCCATGACGTCATAGAGCGGACAGGGGTCTTTACTGTCAGCCTGACGACTTCGGAACTTGCCTGTGCGACGGATTTCTGCGGCGTCAGATCCGGAAGGGATACGGATAAATTCAGCGCGATGCATCTGACAGCGCTTGAATCGGAGAAGATTAATGCGCCGGGCGTGAGTGAGAGCCCGGTGGTGCTGGAGTGCAGGGTCAGTCAAATCCTCAGGCTCGGCAGCCACGACATGTTCATCGCGGAAGTGGTCAATGTGAGTGTGGACGAACGATACCTTGACCGGAACGGGAAGCTGCAGCTCGAGAAAGCCGATCTCATCGCGTATTCTCACGGCGAGTATTTCACACTCGGGAAAAAGGTGGGAAAATTCGGGTTTTCCGTGCGGCGCAGACAGGCTTCCGCTAAGGCCGGAAAAGGAACTGCGGGAGCCGGAAAGAGGCACCGTACAGCAAAAAAACGGTCAAAAATCATTCAATAATGACAAATATCGACTTTCCGAAGCAGTAGTTTGCCATCAAACTGCCGATTGACAGTTTAAGGCAGGCGGGAGTATCATCCTCGTACTGCAAAAAAAGCGATTACAATAGAGGGACGGTATGGAACATTATATTGTAAAGGGCGGAAACTCCCTGTCCGGAGAAGTGGAGATCGCCGGAGCCAAGAATGCGGCGCTCGCTATTTTGGCGGCATCGATCATGACGAACGAGACCGTGACGGTGGAAAATGTGCCGGATGTCAGCGATATCCGTGCCATTTTGAAGACCATCGAGGTGATCGGCGGACACGTGGAGCGGGTGGACCGCCATACATTCCGGATCAATGGTTCAGGCATCAACAAGGACACACCGGTAGACAATGTATATGTCAGAAAGATCAGGGGTTCCTATTATCTGATCGGTTCACTTCTCGGCAAGTACAAAAAGGCATCGGTGGCACTTCCCGGCGGCTGCAACATAGGACTTCGCCCCATTGACCAGCATATCAAAGGCTTTCGTGCTCTGGGCGCATCGGTGCGGCTCGCATCGGGCCGTGTGGATGCAAAAGCGGAGAGACTTAAGGGATCCCATATTTACATGGACGTCGTCTCGGTAGGCGCCACGATCAACATTATCATGGCGGCCGTCATGGCGGAAGGCAATACGACCATCGAGAACGCGGCCAAGGAGCCGCACGTCGTCGACCTTGCCAACTTCCTCAACAGTATGGGAGCCAGGATCAAGGGCGCGGGTACCGATGTGATCAGGATCAAGGGTGTGGATCACCTGCACGGATCCGTCTATTCCATCATTCCCGACCAGATCGAGGCGGGCACCTTTATGTTCGCGGCAGCGGCAACGAAAGGGGATGTCACGATCAAGAATGTCATTCCCAAGCATCTGGAGTCCATATCGGCCAAACTCATTGAGATCGGCTGCCAGATCGAGGAGTCCGATGACATGGTCCGCGTCGTGGCGACGAAACGGCTGGGACGCACAAATGTCAAGACGCTTCCGTATCCGGGATTCCCTACCGACATGCAGCCGCAGATCACGGTCATTCTGGGCCTGAGCAGAGGAATCAGTATTGTGACGGAAAGCATATTTGAGAACCGCTTCAAATATGTCGACGAGCTCACCAGAATGGGGGCCAGCATTACGGTGGAAGGAAACACTGCCATCATTGACGGTGTGGAGCAGTATACCGGTGCTACCCTCAGCTCACCGGACCTGAGGGCCGGAGCAGCACTGGTCATCGCAGCCCTTGCAGCGGATGACTACAGCGAGATCTTCGATATCCAGTACATTGAGAGAGGATATGAGGACTTCCCTGAAAAGTTGCGGAAGATCGGCGCGCATATCGAGAAGATCGATACGGATGAAGACAAGAAGAGTTTTATGTTCCGTGTCAGTTGATTTCCCTTTACAGTTTGGGGAGATAGAAATATAATGTTTTTGAATTCAATAACCATGATGTTTTTCGGGGCAGGGTGCAATTCCCTACTGGCGGTATAGTCCGCGACCCGCTTTATGCGGCTGACCCGGTGCAACTCCGGGACCAACAGTATAGTCTGGATGGAAGAACAAACTTCAGGTTTTGTGCAGAGATGTCGGATTATTGTCCGTATCCTGTTCTGTGGTCAGTTTCGCCCCGTACGGTTTGCCGTGCGGGGCGTTTTTATGATCGTAAAGCAGGGGGGACGGTCATTTCCTCCGTATGAGACCGAAGAACCGGAAACAGCGAAGGTCCGCCGCATCGGGCGTACAGTTCATAAAGGAGGTAAAGAGGTAAAAATGAACGGTTTTTTTGATGCAGTAAGGGAAAATGCAGGTTTTGTTGGCGTGTGCCTGATCACAGTCGTGGTCATGGTGGCTGTTGCCTATGTGTTTGAGAAGATCGCCAAGAAGAGAAACGGTGACACGGACCGAGTGCTCGCGACGAGAAAGGTCGTCATGATCGGTATGTTCTCGGCTATTTCCGGAATCCTGTACTGTTTTGATTTCGCGCTTCCGATCGCGCCTGCATTTTATAAGCTGGATTTCAGTGAGCTCCCTGCCCTGATCGCCGGATTTGCATTCGGACCCGTCGCAGGTGTTCTGGTAGAGTTCATCAAGGAGATCGTCAAACTGGTCCTCAAATCGACTTCCACCGCATTTGTGGGCGATCTGGCCAACTTCCTGATCGGCTGCATGCTGGTCCTTCCGGCTTCCGTGATCTATCAGTTCCACAAGTCCAAGAAGAGCGCGCTGATCGGATGCATCGCCGGCACGATCATCATGACGGTCTTCGGGACCTGGTTCAATGCCGTTTATCTTCTTCCCACGTTTTCCAAACTCTTCGGTATGCCGCTTGACCAGATCCTCGGTATGGGCGCTGCGATCAACGCAGGTGTGAAAGATCTGACCAGCTTCGTGATCCTGATGGTGGCACCGATCAATATCATCAAGGGAGTGGGGATTTCTGCACTCACCATGCTGGTCTACAAGAAGCTCAGCCCCATTATCAAGTACGGCAATTCATCCCATCAGAGTGTGAGAGCTTCCGATTAACGGCCATGAATCTTGCGGAAACACTATCCCAAATATATGGAATGTGGTAATATGAGAGCGCTGCGCATGCGGCGCTCTTTCTTTCAATCGATAATTGTGGAATAATTGGAATATGATCAAAATTAAAAGAGTATATGAGTCCTCCTCCATGGAGGACACAGCGGAATTTGCATATCAGATGGCAGCGGACGCACAGCCCGGTCAGGTCTACGCGCTGATCGGGGATCTTGGCGTGGGAAAGACCGTCTTTACCAAGGGGTTTGCCAGAGGGCTCGGTATCGACGAGCCGGTCAGCTCATCGACCTTTACGATCCTGCAGATCTATGAAGAGGGAAGACTTCCTCTGTATCATTTTGATGTGTACAGGATCGAGGAACCGGAGGAGATGGAAGAGGTCGGTTTTGACGACTATATTTACGGAGACGGGGTATGCCTGATCGAGTGGGCGAACAGGATCGAGGAGATCCTGCCCGAGAACACGATCTTTATCATCATTGAGAAGGACCTCGAAAAGGGACTGGATTACAGAAAGATTACTGAAGGCTATTTGACAGAAGGCTATTTGGCATGAGGATATATACATGAACACAATTGCAGAAGCACCTGCTCTAAAAATACTTGCTGTAGAAGCTTCCGGCCCTGTGGCAGGCTGCGCTCTCTTTGCAGACGGATGTCTCACAGCGGAATACAGTGTACAGTACAAAAAGAAACACTCCCAGAGTCTTGTTCCCATGCTGGACGAGATGAGAAATATGCTGGACCTGGATCTGTCAACGATCGATTTTATTGCCGTGACTTCGGGCCCCGGCTCTTTTACAGGACTCAGGATCGGCGCAGCTACGGTAAAGGGACTTGGGCTTGCACTGGATAAACCGGTGCTTCCGGTACCCACAGTGGACTCTCTGGCCTGCAATCTGTTCGGGACGGACCGCGTGATCTGTCCGCTCATGGACGCCAGAAGGCAGCAGGTCTATACGGGGATCTATGAAAACAGAGACGGTTTGGTGGTCCTGCGGCCGCAGTGCGTGATCGCGTTTGCACAGATCGCGGAGGAACTGAATCGGCTCGGCAGGGAAGTGATCTTCCTCGGGGACGGCATGCCTGTCAATGAAGGAGCCATGCGGGAGCTTATGCGCGTGCCGTATCTGCTTGCGCCGGCGCACTTAAACCGCCAGAGAGCGGCGTCAACGGCAGTCAGGGCCGCGCAGATCTACGCTGAAAAGGGAGCAGAGGCGCTCGTTTCGGCGGATGACTTCCGGCCCGAGTACCTCCGGATCCCGCAGGCGGAGAGAGAGCGCGGAGATAAGAGAAATTATAAGGTGTTCGTCGAATGAGGGCGGGCTCTGAGATCACTGTCCGCAGAATGGAGTCCGGGGACATCGCCCAGGTGCTGGAAGTGGAGCGCGCGTGCTTTTCGGAGCCCTGGTCGGCAGAGGTGTTTTCAGCGACGCTTCTGCTGCCGTATGCATATTATTATGTGGCGGAGACCCGAGGCGAAGGCGGAGAGCGCCGTGTCATCGGCGAGTGCGGCGTGCGCGATATCATGGGCGAAGGAGAGATCACCAATGTGGCGGTCCTTCCCGATTATCGCGGACTGGGCATAGCCCGGATCATGTTCGGACATCTTATGAAAGAGTCGCTGCAAAGGGGTATGACGGCGTTCACACTGGAAGTCCGGGCAGGGAATGCACCTGCGATCGCCCTTTACAAGAGATACGGCTTTCACACGGAAGGCGTAAGGGAGAAGTTTTATGAGAAACCTGTGGAGGATGCGCTGATCATGTGGCGCAGGGAAGAGCAGGCGGATCAATGAGGATATGACACTATAATACGAGGTAACTATGATCGACATCTGTCTTTTGGGATCGGGCGGGATGATGCCCCTTCCTTATCGCTATCTGACATCACTGATGGTCCGCTATAACGGGAGGAGTATTCTGATCGACTGCGGCGAAGGGACACAGATGGCGCTCAGGCGCAAGGGCTGGAGTCCCAAACCGATCGACCTGATTCTGCTGACGCATTACCATGCAGATCATATCAGCGGCCTTCCCGGCCTTTTGCTCACGATGGGAAATGCGGAGAGAACGGAGCCGCTCCTCATCGCCGGTCCCAAGGGGGTGGAGAGGGTGGTCAATTCCCTTCGCGTGATCGCACCGGAGCTCCCCTTCGATATTCAGTTCAGGGAGATCCGGGAGCAGGAAGAGACATTTGAGCTCCCCGGAGAGAAGGATTTTCACATTCATGCCTACCGCGTCAGTCACAATGTGACATGCTACTGCTATTCCCTCACACTCGACAGGGCAGGCAAATTCGACGTGGAGAGAGCAGTGGCTCTTGAGATCCCCAAGCCCTATTGGGGCAGGCTCCAGAGGGGAGAGATCATTGAGACGCCGGGCGGCGTCCTGACACCGGATATGGTGCTCGGACCCGCGCGGAAAGGCCTCAAAGTCGGTTACTGCACGGATACCCGCCCCTGTGAGGGAGCGGTGAAAGCAGCGGAAGGAGCCGACCTGTTCATCTGCGAGGGAATGTACGGAGAAGAGGACAAAAAGGCCAAAGCGAGAGAGCATAAGCATATGATGTTCACGGAGGCGGCAGAGATCGCAAGGAAGGCGAAGCCGGCGAAGATGTGGCTGACGCACTACAGTCCGTCGCTGACGCATCCGGAAGAGTTCATGCCCTCCGTATGGAAGATCTTCCCTGACGCAGCACCGGGAAAAGACGGAAAGAGTATGGAACTGAAATTTGAAGACTGAAGGGATATAGTAAGCAGAGATAATGAACAGAGATATCACTATTTTGGCAATAGAATCCAGCTGTGATGAGACAGCCGCTTCCGTCGTCGTGAACGGCCGGGAGGTACTTTCCAACGTGATCTCGTCGCAGATCGACATACACACGCTGTACGGGGGCGTTGTACCGGAGATCGCGTCCCGCAAACACACGGAGAGGATCAACCAGGTGGTCAGAAAAGGTCTGTCCGAGGCGGGAAAGTCGCTGCAGGAGATGGACTGCATTGCCGTGACTTACGGACCCGGGCTGGTGGGACCGCTCCTGATCGGTGTCTCCGAGGCCAAAGCGCTGAGCTTTGCGACCGGGATCCCGCTGATCGGCGTGCACCATATCGAGGGACATATCAGCGCCAATTATATTGCAGATAAGGAACTGGAACCGCCATTCGCGTGTCTGGTCGTATCCGGGGGGCATACGCACCTTGTACTGGTCAAGGACTACGGAGAGTATGAGATCCTCGGAAGAACGCAGGACGATGCGGCGGGAGAGGCTTTTGACAAAGTGGCCAGAGAGATCGGGCTCGGGTATCCGGGCGGCCCTAAGATCGACAAGGTATCCAGAGAGGGAAACCCCTGCGCGATCGATTTTCCCAGAGGAAAAGTCTCGGGATCGCGGTATGACTTCAGCTTCAGTGGCATGAAATCTTCCGTGCTCAATTACCTCAACACCTGCAAAATGAAGAATATCGCAATTTCCGTGCCGGATGTGGCAGCTTCCTTCCAGCAGGCGGTCGTGGATGTTTTGGTGTCCCACGCTATGTGGGCGGTTGAGGAATTCGGCCTTACAAAATTTGCGCTGGCCGGCGGCGTTGCCTCCAATACGAAACTCAGGGAAGAGATGGAGAAAGCCTGTGCTCAGAGAAATGTCAGGTTTTACTGTCCGCCTCCGATTCTGTGTACGGACAATGCGGCCATGATCGGAAGCGCGGCGTACTACGAGTATATAAAAGGTGTGCGAAGCGGCCTGGATCTCAATGCGAAGCCCGGGCTGAGATTGGGGGAGAGATGACAGATAAGTTCAGAAAAGATCAGGCAGCAGATCTGCGTGGGGACCGCTGCACGGCGATCCTTCTTGCGGCCGGAAAAGGACTGCGCATGGGCGGCGAGACCCGCAAACAGTACATGGAGGTCAGCGGAAGGCCTCTCTTTACGTATTCGCTGCAGACCATGGACAGCTGTGATCTCATCACGGATATCATGATCACAGTGCCTGACGGAGATCAGGAATACTGCAGAGAGACCATAGAGCGCTTCGGACTGGCGGGTAAGGTGCGGAAGATCACGGCCGGCGGACGCGAGCGATGCTTTTCCGTGCACAACAGCCTGCAGGCGGTGGACTGGCCATGCGATTATGTTTTTATTCACGACTCGGCCCGTCCTTTCATCGATGAACTGTCGCTGAAGAGACTCCACGAAGAAGTCCGCATTCACAAAGCCTGCGTGGCGGCGGTACCCTCCAAGGACACTGTCAAAATATCGGATTCCGAAGGCTTTGTTGTACAGACACCCAACAGGAAGAATGTATGGCTTGTGCAGACGCCTCAGGTCTTTGACTTCGAACTGATCAGGACGGCGCACGAGAAGATGGTGGAGCAGTACGATGAACTGCTGGAAAAGGGTGTTGTCATCACAGACGACGCTATGGTCGCGGAGCATTTCACTACTAACAGAGTCAAACTCGTGATGGCGACATACCGCAATATCAAGGTGACATCACCGGATGACATGGCGACCGTGTTCTCTTATCTGAAAGATAAAGACAATTGAGCATTGCTGTCAAAAAACAGCGGGTCATAAACGGATCGAATGAAAGCGAGGCAGTATGGCATTCACACATCTGCACGTCCACACCGAATACTCGCTGCTGGACGGCTCCAATAAGATCAAAGAATATGTAAAGCGCGTCAAGGACCTTGGCATGGACAGCGCTGCAATCACCGATCACGGCGTTATGTACGGCGTGATCGATTTTTATAAAGCGGCCAAAGAGGCCGGCATCAAACCCATTATCGGCTGTGAGGTGTATGTGGCGCCCGGATCGCGGTTTGACCGGGAGCAGGGAGCGGGAGACGACCGCTATTATCACCTGATCCTCCTTGCGGAGAACAACAAGGGCTACGCCAACCTGATGAAGATCGTGAGCCGTTCCTTCACGGAGGGATATTACTATAAGCCCAGAGTGGATGAGGAGCTGCTGCGGGAATTCCACGAGGGGATCATTGCGTCCAGTGCCTGCCTGGCCGGAGAAGTGGCCAGAAATATCGTCAGGGACGATATAGCGGCGGCTGACCGGGCGGCGCTCCGATACCTTGACATATTCGGACAGGGAAACTTTTTCCTGGAACTGCAGGATCACGGCTATGCAGACCAGCAGAAGGTCAATATGGCGCTCATGTCTATGAGCAAGCGCCTGGGAATACCCCTGATCGCCACCAACGATATTCACTACACATATGCGGATGATGTGGAGGCGCACGATATTCTGCTGTGCATCCAGACGGGCAAGAAACTCTCGGACGAGAACCGGATGCGGTATCCGGGCGGGCAGTTTTTTGTCAAAAGTGAGATGGAAATGAGGACACTGTTCCCGTATGCGCAGGAGGCTCTGGACAACACGCACCGCATCGCAGAGCGCTGCAATGTGGAAATTGAGTTCGGGGTCACGAAGCTCCCCCGCTTCGATGTGCCTGAAGGGTATGACTCTTGGACATATCTGAACAAACTGTGCGACGACGGCATGAAGGAGCGATACCCGGACGATGACGGGACGCTTCGCAAGCGGCTGGATTATGAGCTCAGCACGATCCGGCAGATGGGCTACGTGGACTATTTCCTGATCGTATGGGACTATATCAACTTTTCCAGGGAACACGATATCATGGTCGGCCCAGGTCGAGGGAGCGCGGCAGGCAGCATTGCGGCATACTGTCTGCATATCACGGATATTGACCCCATTAAGTATAATCTGCTCTTCGAGCGGTTCCTGAACCCGGAGCGCGTCTCCATGCCCGATATCGACGTGGATTTCGGCTTCGAGCGCCGCGGGGAAGTCATCGACTATGTGACGAATAAATACGGCAGAGACCGCGTCATGCAGATCATCACATTCGGAACACTGGCGGCCAAGGGCGTGATCAGAGACGTCGGACGTGTCATGGACCTGCCCTACGGCTTTGTGGACAGCATCTCCAAGATGGTGCCCCAGGAACTGAACATGACGCTGGACAAAGCACTGGTGCAAAACAGAGAGCTCAAGAAGGCATACGAAGAGGATGAGCGCATCACAAAGCTCATTGATATGAGCCGGAGACTGGAAGGGCTTCCGAGACACAGCTCGGTCCACGCGGCGGGTGTTGTGATCTGTTCCGAGCCGGCAGAAGACCTGGTTCCTCTGGCCAGAGCGGCGGACGGTTCGGTGACGACACAGTTTACCATGACCACGATCGAGGAACTGGGTCTCTTGAAAATGGACTTTCTGGGTCTGCGCACGCTGACCGTGATCCAGAATGCCGTGAATATGGCGAACCGCTCCATTGAAGAGGCGGGAGGTGTGTATCCCGCATATGAACCGCCTTTCCCGGGAGACAAGACGCGCGTGACACAGAATCCTATAGGATATCCGATCGATCTGTCCAATCTGGATTATGCGGATCCTCATGTCTATGCCTCAATCTCCACCGGGCGCACAGACGGCGTATTCCAGCTGGAATCCGGCGGCATGCAGGGATTCATGAAAGAACTTCACCCGGAGAACTTCGAGGATATCATAGCCGGGATCTCTCTTTACCGGCCGGGGCCGATGGACTTTATCCCCAAATATATTTACGGGAAGAAGAATCCGGACAGGATCACTTATGACGCGAAGGAACTGGAGCCCATACTGGAGCCCACATACGGATGCATCGTTTACCAGGAGCAGGTCATGCAGATCGTGCGGGATCTTGGCGGTTACACGCTGGGAAGGAGCGACCTGGTCAGGCGCGCCATGTCCAAAAAGAAGCAGAAGGTCATGGAACAGGAGCGCCGCAATTTTATATACGGAAACAAAGAAGAGGGCGTTCCCGGCTGCGTGGAGAAAGGGATCAGTGCAGATGTGGCTTCCCATATCTACGACACCATGATGGACTTCGCCAAGTACGCCTTTAATAAGTCCCATGCCGCCTGCTATGCGGTGGTCGCCTACCAGACAGCATGGCTCAAGTATTACTATCCCACGGAGTTCATGGCGGCTCTCATGACGTCGGTCATCGACTTTCCCAACAAGGTGGCCGGCTATATCCTGACCTGCCGCAGTATGGGGATCAGACTCCTGCCGCCTGATATCAACGAGGGAGAGGCCGGCTTTTCCGTATCAAGCGGCGCAATCCGCTACGGCCTGACGGCGATCAAAGGCGTCGGAAAGCCGGTGATCGACGCGGTCATCCGGGAGAGAAAGGAGCGCGGTAAGTTCAGGGATCTTCACGACTTCCTGTCGCGGATGATCTTAAAGGACAGAGAGATCAACAAGAGAGTCATCGAGAATTTCATCAAGGCGGGAGCGCTGGACTGTCTGGGCGCGACGCGCAAGCAGCTGATGAGCGTCTACATGCGCATGATGGACGATCTTATGAACTCCCGGAAAAATGACATGGCGGGACAGATGAGCCTGTTCGATTTCGCAGACGAAGAGGACAAACAGGATTATATCATCGCTATGCCCGACGTCGGCGAGTATTCCAAGGAGATGAAGCTGGCCTTTGAGAAAGAGGTCCTGGGAATCTACGTCAGCGGCCATCCGCTGGAGGAATACATGGGCCTTTGGAAGAGCCATATCACCAACCGCATCTCCGATTTTATTCTGGACGAGGAGACAGGGACAGCGGCTGTGCAGGACGGGGCAAAGGCTGTGATCGGAGGCATGATCTCCGGCAAAAAAGTGAAATATACCAAGAACAACAAAGTCATGGCTTTTCTGGATGTAGAGGACATGACCGGAAATATGGAAGTCATTGTTTTCCCGAATACATACGAGAAAGAGAGCGCCAAACTCGAGGAGGACAGCAAAGTCTTCCTGGGCGGGAGAGTCTCTCTGGAGGAAGAGAAGGACGGTAAGCTGATCTGTGAAAAAGTGATCCCCTTCGACCAGATGCCGCGCAAATTGTGGATCCGCTTCGAGGATCTCGAGGCATGGAAACAGAGCTGCGGGGACCTCTATAAGATCATCGATGAGAACGGGGGAAGGGACAAAGTCGTGATCTTTATTGCCCATCCCAAGCTCCGAAAGGAACTTCCCGCGGGACAGGGAGTCCGGACGAGCGAAAACCTGATCAAACAGCTGTCGGAGCGATTCGGGGAGAAGAATGTTATCCTCGCATGAACGAGAATGTTTGCATTGAAGAGGATATTGGGATAAAATATAAAGTGATAAGTTTTACCGAAAACCCTTAAGATGCGGAGGCACCAGCTATGGCTAAGGAAATCAGACAAATTGGCGTATTGACCAGCGGCGGAGACGCGCCCGGTATGAATGCGGCAATCCGTGCGGTTGCCAGAGAAGCAATGCACAATAAGTGCAAAGTCATTGGCATTCAGAGAGGCTACAAGGGCCTTCTGAATGAAGAATTTCATGAGATGAAGTCCGTTGATGTCGCCGGCATTATTCATCAGGGCGGTACCGTGCTCGGTACGGCGAGATGCCCTGAGTTTAAGGAAGAGGAAGTGCAGCAGAAGGCCGCGGACATCTGCAACAAGCACGGAATCGACGGTATCGTTGTCATCGGCGGCGACGGTTCTTACCGCGGCGCACAGGCTTTATCACGTCATGGAATCAATACGATCGGAATTCCCGGAACCATCGATCTGGACATCACATGTACGGATTACACGATCGGATTTGACACAGCCGTCAACACGGCGATGGAAGCGATCGACAAAGTCAAGGATACCTCCTCTTCCCATGAGAGGTGCAGTATCATTGAAGTTATGGGCCGGCATGCCGGTTACATAGCGCTGTGGTGCGGCATTGCAAACGGCGCGGAGGACATTCTGATCCCCGAGAAGTATGATTACGACGAGCAGAAACTCGTCGATCACATCATTTTCAACAGGCGTCTCGGAAAAAAGCACCATCTGATCATCAACGCGGAGGGAATCGGACATTCGACTTCCATGGCCAGAAGGATTGAGGCAGCTACAGGAATAGAGACCCGTGCGACCATTCTGGGTTACATGCAGAGGGGCGGATCTCCTACATGTACGGACCGCTATTATGCGTCGATCATGGGTGCATATGCAGCGGATATTCTGGTGCAGGGCAAGACAAACCGCGTTGTCTGCTACAGAAACGGCCAGTTTATCGATATGGATATCGAGGAAGCACTTGCCATGAGCAAGTCCATTTCCGAGTACGAGTACCAGATCAGTCAGCACCTGTAAGATATAGTAATAAGATCAGGTCAATAAGATCAAGCCAATTACCGGGCCGGGCGGATGATCACCGTCCGGCCTTTTTACATGGAACAGCCCGGGAGAGATATGAGAATGACAGAAAAGATCACGTCCGCATCCAACAGCCGTGTCAAAAGATTGACGGCCCTTCGCAGAAAGGCAAAACAACGGCGTGAGGAAGGGGCATTTATATTGGAGGGAGAGAGGCTCTACAGGGATACACCCGGGGAGTTTATCAGTGAGATCTATGTGACGGAGGCGTTTTTGCAGGACAGACTGGGCGGAAAGGCTCCCGAACACTGCACGATCCTGACGCCGGAGATCATGCAGAAAGTGTCGGATACGGAGACGCCGCAAGGCGTCCTGTGTGTGGCAAAGATGCCGGCTTTCCAAAAAGAGGAACTTCTCGGAGACGGTTCGGCGGCTCCCTTTGTGCTCATTCTTGAGAATATTCAGGATCCGGGAAATCTCGGAACGATGATGAGAACCGCAGAGGCAGCGGGGGTGACGGGCATCCTGATGAGCAGGGACACAGTCGATCTGTTCAACCCTAAGACAGTGAGGGCCACGATGAGCGCGATTTTCCGGGTTCCTTTTCTGTATACAGAGAACCTGACGGGGGAGATCGGATGGCTGAGGGAACATGGTGTTCAGGTCCATGCGGCGCACCTGGAGGCGAGCCGGCCTTACGATGAGGTGAACGGCACGGCTCCCTGTGCTTTTTTGATCGGCAATGAGGGCAGCGGGCTCACCGAAGAGGCAGCCGGTGCAGCGGATGACAGAGTGTTCATCCCCATGTCGGGCCGGATCGAGTCGCTCAACGCAGCCATGGCAGCAGGAATTCTCATGTTTGAGGCTTCCAGGCAGAGAAGAGTATATAAGAGAGTATAGAAGATGTGATGTAAAGAGATTTGACAGTGCGCTTAGTTGCGTTTATATTTTGAAGTGTATATTATGAAGACTGTGTTTAGAAGTCTGTGTTTTAAATCTGAATGATTTGCCAAAGGAGGTGATGGGCTTGTCATTTAGTATGAGCATGTTTTGGCTGATCGCGGTGGCAGTCTTTGTCATTGTGGAGCTGGCAACCGCTGCACTCACGACGATCTGGTTCGCGGGAGGCGCGCTGCTCGCCCTGATCTGTTCCGTGCTGGGAGCACCTGTCTGGCTTCAGGCGGTGGTCTTTGTCGGGGCATCCGTAGTGCTCTTGTTTCTCACAAGACCGCTTGCGGACAAGTATTTGAATAAGACAACGGTGCGCACAAATGCAGACAGTCTGATCGGCAAAGAGGCCGTCGTGACGGAGAGGATCGACAATTTAAGAAGCACCGGAACCGTACAAGTAAACGGCCAGGAGTGGACAGCCAGATCTGTCAATCCGGAGCATGTGATCGAAAAGGATGAGATCGTCATGGTCCGAGCGATCGAAGGCGTGAAGCTGATCGTGGGAAAGAGAATCGACTGAGAATCAGCTGATAACAGTATTTCATTCATGAAAGGAAAAGAGGTATAAAATGGGCGGAATTGTTGCAATCGGAATTTTGGTCTTGATCATCATTATTATCGCAGTATCCTGCATCCAGATCGTGCCCCAGGCACACGCATATGTCATTGAGCGTCTGGGCGCCTACAGCGCGACATGGGGCGTAGGACTCCACTTCAAGGTCCCCTTTATCGAGAGGATCGCAAGAAGAGTCAACCTCAAGGAGCAGGTGGTGGACTTCCCGCCCCAGCCCGTGATCACCAAGGATAATGTCACGATGCAGATCGACTCCATCGTGTTCTTCCAGATCACGGATGCGAAGCTCTTCACATACGGCGTAGAGAACCCGATCATGGCGATCGAGAACCTGACCGCTACGACGCTGAGAAACATCATCGGTGAGCTGGATCTGGACGAGACCCTCACTTCCCGTGAGATCATCAATGCGAAGATGCGTTCATCTCTGGACGTCGCGACGGATCCCTGGGGCATCAAGGTCACCCGTGTCGAGCTCAAGAACATCACTCCTCCCACGGCGATCCGAGAGGCAATGGAGAAGCAGATGAAGGCAGAGCGTGAGAGACGTGAATCCATCCTGAAGGCGGAAGGTGAGAAGAAGTCAGCCATCCTCGTGGCGGAAGGTCAGAAGGAATCCATGATCCTTCAGGCGGAAGCAGACAAGAAGGCGACGATCCTCGCCGCGGAAGCGCAGAAGGAGAAGATGATCCAGGAGGCAGCAGGCCGAAGCGAAGCGATCCGTCAGGTGCAGCAGGCGAACGCGGATGGTATCCGCATGATCCGTGAGGCGGGCGCCGATGAGGCGGTTCTGAGGATCAAGAGCCTTGAGGCTTTCGCCCAGGCTGCGGACGGCAAGGCGACCAAGATCATCATTCCCTCGGAAATCCAGGGACTTGCCGGACTTGCCGCTTCTGTCAAGGAGCTGATGAAGGATGAAAAGAACGCGTAATGCGTGTTTTCGGGGAGAAATATCAACAGAAAGGATGAATTGACGAATGGCCGTGAATCTTAAGGGCAGAGATTTTCTGAAACTGCTGGACTTCAGTGCGGAGGAGATCACATATTTTCTCGATCTGGCTGCGGAATTAAAGGACAAGAAGAAAAAAGGGATCCCGCATCGCATGTGCGAGGGGAAAAATATCGCGCTGATCTTCGAGAAGACCAGTACCAGAACCCGCTGCTCCTTTGAGGTGGCCGGACATGATTTGGGAATGGGAACGACCTATCTGGATCCGACGGGCTCCCAGATCGGCAAAAAAGAGAGCATCGCAGATACGGCGCGCGTGCTTGCAGGCATGTATGACGGCATCGAGTACCGCGGATACGGTCAGGAGATCGTGGAGGAGCTGGCAAAATACAGCAAGGTTCCCGTATGGAACGGTCTCACCAATGAGTTTCATCCGACCCAGATGCTGGCGGACCTGCTCACGATCAGAGAGCATTTCGGACGCGTGAAAGGCATAAAGCTCAGTTTCTTCGGGGACTGCCGCTACAACATGGCCAACAGCTGGATGGTCGCGGGAGCGAAGATGGGAATGCATATCACGCTATGCGCCAATAAAAAATTCTTCCCCGATGAAGAGCTGGTCCGGACCTGCAGAGAGATCGCCGCGCAAAGCGGAGGCAGCATTGTTTTGACCGAAGATGCACGGGAAGGCGCCAAGGGCGCTGACGTCCTGTATACTGACGTGTGGGTGTCTATGGGTGAGCCCATGGAAGCCTGGGCGGAGAGAATTGCGGAAATGAAGCCCTATCAGGTGACCAAAGAACTGATGGACCTGGCAGCGGAGAATGCGGTGTTCATGCACTGTCTGCCCGCTTTCCACGATCAGGGGACCGGGATCGGCAGACAGATCTATGAGCAGTTCGGCATGGCGGAGCTGGAAGTGACGAATGAAGTATTCGAGGGCCCGCAGTCCGTCGTTTTTGACGAAGCGGAAAACCGCATGCATACGATCAAAGCCGTGATGGCAGCAACGCTGTGACCGAAGAGGATGGTATGGACAGAAAACAGGAAGTGCTGCGTAAGCTCAGAGAAACAGACGGCTATATGTCGGGACAGCAGCTGAGTGAGGCGATCGGCGTCTCAAGAACAGCAGTTTGGAAGATCATCGGAAAGTTGAAAGAACAAGGATATCCGATCGAGGCGGTGACCAACAGGGGGTACCGCCTCCTTTCTGTAGAGGGAAGCGATCTGTTTAACCGGGAGGAACTGGAGAACAGACTTGAGACAAGGTGGGCAGGCCATCCCCTGATCTTTACACAGGAGACAGGATCGACAAATGCGGACATCTTCAAGCTCTCAGACATGGGGTATCCTCAGGGGACACTTGCGGTGACATCGAAGCAGACTGCGGGAAAGGGAAGGCGGGGACGGACGTGGATCTCACCGCCCGACGTCAACGTTTATATGAGCCTCCTCTTAAAGCCCGATCTCAGGCCGGAGACAGCGCCTATGCTCACATTGGTCATGGCGCTTGCTGTTCTGCAGGCATGTGAAAAACTCTATACAGATCCGGATCAAAATCATGAGGACGGCGGGCTGCATTTCGGAATCAAGTGGCCCAACGATATCGTGGTGAGCGCTGATGGCGGTCCTTACCGCAAGATCTGCGGTATTTTGACAGAGATGCGTATGGAAGAGAAAGAGATCCGGGACATCGTGATCGGAGTCGGCCTGAACGTGAACCAGACGGATTTTGCACATGAGATACAACAGATGGCCGGATCGATCGCGCTCGCGGCGGGACACCCTGTGGACAGGGCGGAACTGACAGCCGCTGTGTGGCGGTTTTTCGAGGACGATTATGAGGCCTTCGAAAAGGAACAGTCACTGGAACCTCTCAGAGAAGTGTATGAGAGATCTCTTGTGAACCGGGGAAGGAAGGTTCGGGTGCTGGATCCGAAAGCCCCCTTTGAGGGGACCGCAATGGGGATCACAGCAGACGGTGAATTGATCGTGCGCCCTGAAGCCGGCTCAGGTGACAGAACGGTGAGCACCGGAGAGGTCTCGGTGAGAGGCGTGATGGGCTACGTGTAAAGCAAATATATATATTAGGAATGATATTATGAACAATGATTTACTGAGCGGGATAAGTGAAGACGCGGGCGCAGAGAATTACCGAATTATCCTGTGCGGCGCGAACGCTTACGAGAAGAAGTATTATTTCAACAACAAATTTGATAAGATCCCGGAGAACATCAAGGAGGAGCTCCACATCATCTGTGTGCTGTTCACGGAAGAAGTGGGCGGCGTTTTCACGATCGGTTTCACGCCTTTAGGCGATGTGGAAATGGACACGCAGAAAGATGAGGGAGACCTGCTCTATGATGAGATCGGAGCAGAGCTGCTGCAGAAAGAGATCCGCAGGAAAAAGGCGGAGATGTTTCGGGCACTCTCTATTTATTTTAAGGTGACCTTCCTGCATCAGGACGCCGCCATGCTTTTGGAGCAGGACGAAGAAGAAGAGGAGTGATACGGCAGTGACGACGAACCGATATGCTTCCCCGTTTCAGATCGGGAACGTGACTATTCCCAACAGAACGGTCTTTGCACCGATGGCAGGCGTCTCTGACCTGCCCTTCAGGCTCTTGTGCCGTGAGCAGGGCGCGGGGCTTGTGTGTATGGAGATGATCAGCGCAAAAGCGATCACATTCAGAAGCCGCAGGACGGGAGAACTCTGGGAGACGACGCCTGAGGACAGACCGGTATCACTGCAGATCTTCGGCCATGAGCCGGAGGTGATGGCAGATGCGTGCAGGATCCTGGAGGATCAGTCTTTTGACATACTGGACATCAATATGGGATGTCCGGTCCCAAAAATTGTGAACAATCAGGAGGGATCCGCGCTGATGCGGGATCCGGCACTGATCGAGAAGATCGTGCGCGCCTGCAGAGACAACACGACCAGACCGGTGACAGTGAAGATTCGGAAGGGATTCGACGCGGATCACGTCAATGCGGTCGAATGCGCGATCGCGGCGCAGGAGGGCGGCGCTTGTGCAGTCGCCGTTCACGGCAGGACCAGAGAGCAGATGTACAGCGGCCTGGCAGACTGGTCAGTCATTGCCGATGTCAAAAGAGCGCTGAAGATTCCTGTGATCGGCAACGGGGACGTCGTGGATGGCCCTTCAGCCAAACGAATGATGGATGAGACCGGGTGTGATGCAGTGATGATCGCGCGGGCAGCACAGGGAAACCCCTGGGTCTTCAGAGAAGTCAACGCTTACCTTGAGAACGGCGTGATCCTTGAGAGACCGCCCAGAAGAGATATTGTGAGAATGATCCTGCGTCACGCGGACATGCTGTGCGACTGCAAAGGAGAGAAGGTCGGGATGCGGGAGATGCGCGGACATGTGCACAATTATCTCAGCGGATTTCCGGGGGCATCCAAAGTGAGAAAGAGCGTCAATTCAGTGACGACGAAAGCCCAGCTTCAGGCACTTCTCGCCAAAGAGTATCCATATGCCTGATGCGGGGGAAATCTCAGCACAGATACAGGCTGTATTCGCCGAAACGGATTGACAATGTTGTAAGGACTCTTGTATAATTCAGTGTCAATGGACAATAGGATCTGACAACAGGATTACTGCGAAACATACGGTGAGCCTGATCATAGATTGTTCAAATCAAAATAAGAAAAAGATGTTGGGAGCAGCAAGAACATGGAAGAGAAAAAGAATATTCTGACCAGGGAAGGCCTCAAGAGATATGAGGATGAGCTTCACGAATTAAAAGTAGTAAGAAGAAAAGACGTCGCGCAGAAGATCAAGGAAGCGAGAGAACAGGGCGACCTTTCCGAGAATGCCGAGTACGATGCAGCCAAGGATGAGCAGAGGGATATCGAAGCCAGGATCGAAGAACTTGAGAAGATCCTCAAGAACGTCGAGGTTGTGGACGAGGAAGATGTCACTGCAGACAGGATCATGATCGGCAGCAGGGTCAGGATCTATGATGTGGAGTTTGAGGAAGAACTGTCCTATAAGATCGTCGGTTCTACGGAAGCAAACAGCATCAAGGGGAAGATTTCCAATGAGTCCCCGGTCGGCAAGGCTTTGATGGGTGCACATGTGGGAGACACGGTGACCGTACATACACCTGCAGGAGAGAGCGCTTACAAGGTCCTGGAGATCACAGCGCCCAACAGATAATGATATGTTGACGGCGCCACGGAACATGGCGCCGTATTCTATGATGGGGTTCGAAGAAACAGCCGGATCCGGGAAAAGTATATAAGAAACATAAATGGAGGAAGAAAGTGGCACAGAATAACCAGCAGAAAGGACAGCAGAAGGTACAGGACATTTCTCAGCTCGAGAAGGTCAGAAGAGAGAAACTCGCAGAGCTGCAGGCGGCGGGAAAGGATCCCTTCCAGATCGTCAAATACGATCAGACTTACCACAGCGCGCAGATCAAACGCGATTTTGACGAACTCGAAAATGAGACTGTCTCCATCGCGGGCCGCATGATGTTCAAGCGCGTAATGGGCAAGGCCTCATTCTGCAACGTGCAGGACAAGGAAGGCCGCATTCAGGTCTACGTGGCAAGAGATGATCTGGGCGAGGAGGCCTACAAGGAATTCAAGCGCATGGATATCGGCGACATCATCGGCGTCAAGGGATTCGTCTTCAAGACCAAGACCGGCGAGATTTCCGTCCATGCCAAGGAGCTGACGCTGCTCGCCAAGTCCCTTTCTCCTCTGCCGGAGAAGTTCCACGGTCTGCAGGATGTAGACATGAGATATCGTCAGAGATATGTGGATCTGATCATGAACGAGGAGTCCAGAGATACCTTTATCAAGAGATCCAAGATCATCAGCGAGATCCGCAAGTTCCTGGACGGCCGCGGATTTATGGAAGTCGAGACCCCCATGCTGGTCTCCAACGCCGGCGGCGCAGCAGCACGTCCCTTCGAGACCCACTTCAACGCGCTGGACGAGGACGTCAAGCTTCGCATTTCCCTGGAGCTCTACCTCAAGAGACTTATCATCGGCGGACTCGAGAGAGTCTACGAGATCGGCCGCGTGTTCAGAAATGAAGGCGTAGATACAAAGCACAACCCTGAGTTTACCCTTATGGAGCTGTATCAGGCATACACAGACTACTACGGCATGATGGAACTGACAGAGAGCATGTTCCGCTATCTCGCCGAGAAGGTCTGCGGTACGACCACGATCGTCTACGGCGACAAGGAGATCGACCTCGGAAAGCCTTTCAGGAAGCTCACCATGGTCGACGCGATCAAGGAAGAGACAGGTATTGACTTCGACCAAGTTGCTACTACTGAGGAAGCCAAGAAGCTGGCGGATGAGAAGGGCATTGAGTACGAGGACCGCCACGTTAAGGGCGATATCGTGAACCTCTTCTTCGACGAGTTCTGCGAGGACAAGATGATCCAGCCTACCTTCATCATGGACCATCCGATCGAGATCAGTCCTCTGACCAAGAAAAAACCCACGGATCCCACCAAGGTAGAGAGATTTGAGCTCTACATCAACGGCTGGGAGATGTGCAACGCCTATTCCGAGCTCAACGATCCCATCGATCAGAGAGAGAGATTCGCGGCGCAGGATGCATTGGCAGAGGCCGGCGACGACGAGGCACAGCACACAGACGAAGATTTTCTGCACGCTATGGAGATCGGTATGCCTCCTACGGGCGGCATCGGATACGGCATCGACAGACTGACCATGCTGCTGACCAACAGCGCGGCGATCAGGGATGTGCTGCTGTTCCCGACAATGAAGACTGTGAAGGATTGATTACAAGATATAGTGTATTTAAATGGTGACTAACCACTATATAATGTGGCTGCTGAACGACTAAGCTCGGCCGGTACATATTTAGTACATAAAAATTTGCCCTCATATTGGTACATATGGGCTGATACGGATAGAAATCGCATAACGATTGTAGAAGAACACAATCCGCAGAGAGATATTTTCCAAAACATATTTGGAAGATATCTCTCTTTCTTTTTGCCTTTGTTATTGTCACCCGCAGCCAACAACAGATTTCAGGAAGGAGCAGCAAATGGGCAAAGTAATATGTATAGCAAATCAGAAAGGCGGTGTCGGTAAGACGACCACATACTGCGGGCAACTTCTCTTTCATAATTAAGTATTGGGCTGCATGTTCTTCGATTGACCACGCACATCGGCAAATTATCAATAAATTTGCCAATGTGCGTTGATGCATGCACGGAAATGGGCTATACTAGATATTGGCAAATTAATAATATATTTGCCAATGTGCGTAACTAATTCAAAGGAGAAGTTATCATGAAGTGGTATGAAGAAGTGCTTGATCGCATAGATGATAAAAGATCATATTGCCATAAAGAGCTTATGGATAAACTGAGGACACTTAAGACAGGTTTGTCTGAGAGTACATATCACTGGGCAATCAGCAAATTGGTTCGCGATGGAGCATTAGCCAGATTGGGCTATGATTCTTATTCTTTATCTCCGGATTTCCCAAAAGATGAATATGTTCCGGATTATTCTGATATAGCAGAGGGATTGATCAGACTCATTTCTGAAAAATACCCCTATGTGAAATTTACTGTTTTTGAAACGGTATTAATGAATGAGTTTTTAAACCACCTCATTGCGCAGAATACGATTTTTGTACAGGTTGAAAAGGAAAGCAGCATCTATGTTTTCCGTTTCCTTCAGGAATCTGGGCTTATAAATGTCATGTATAAGCCGAATAAAAAGGATTTCAATCTGTATTGGTCAAAGGGCTGTGTCATTGTAACGGATATGATATCGGAAGCTCCGCTCCGAGCGGATAATCCTCATTCAATTATGTTGGAAAAAATGCTTGTTGACATGTCTGCTGATAAGCTGATTGCTTCTACCTTCAGCAAAGCAGAGTTTCCTGACATTATGGAGCAGTCACAGAGCCGATATCGACTAGATAAAGCGAGGATGCTGCGATACGCTCGCAGGCGTAACCGACAGGACATACTACTGAAATATTTAGAAGGGAGTAAGGCAGAAGATGCTGCTTCGTGAAAACTATACAGCTGAACATATTTTGAGACTGAGGAATGAAACCGGAGCGGATCCATCCATATTGGAAAGAACAATTTTTGCTTTTGGACTGCTCGAAGCAATCAGGAGTGTTGATATGCCCTTTATTTTCAAGGGAGGTACGGCGCTTATGGTGTTGCTTGACGAGCCGAGACGACTAAGTACCGATATCGACATCATTGTTAACCATGATACGGATATAGACAGTTATATTGAGAAGGCAGGGAGAATTTTTCCTTTTATCAGCGTAGAAGAGCACAAGCGAAGAGGGGCTAATGATATAGAGAAACGTCATTTCCGATTTCATTTTCTCTCACCGAGAACCGGCAAGGTAATCAACATACTGCTGGATGTTGTGTTTGAAGACAATCCATACCTGAAAGTGACGGAGTGTCCGATCAGGAGTCGTCTTCTTTTGAGCAGTGGTGAAGATCTTAAGGTAAACCTTCCGGACAAGAACTGCATCTTGGGAGATAAGCTTACAGCCTTTGCTCCACATACAACAGGAATACCCTTTGGTGAAGATAAAGAACTTGAAATAATAAAGCAATTGTTTGACTGCTGGACGTTGTTGCAGGAAATGGACAACTATAAGACGGTAGCAGAAGCGTATGATAAGGTTTCCCGTATTGAACTGGGATATCGCGGAATTGAAGTTGAACCTTCAGATTGTCTGAAGGATACTATAAACAGCTGCATCTGTATTATGGGAAGAGGCAGCATTCGTCCCGAGGAGTATACAAATTTCGCTTCAGGAATAGGCGCAATCCAGGGGCACATTTTTGTTGGCAGAATAAACGGAGAGAATGCGGGTGTATACGCAAGTGAAGTAATGTACCTTGCAGCAAATCTACTGACAGGACAGACGGAGTATGAACGTATTTCTAATCCAGACGATTATAGAAATACGCAATTGAAATTAAAGGGAATAAAGAAAATTAGCAGTATCCGCAACACAAATCCGTTGGCGTATTCTTATATGATTAGATCTATTAAACTTCTGAACGAGAACGGACTATATACAGAAGGCGTGTTGTGATGCCACTGAGATAACGCATTAATAGCAGAATAATAACACACATAAGGCTCGTGTACTACTTTGTACACGGGCTTTTGCTATGCTATGTCGAATTGAGGAATAATGGATTGCTTAATAATTTTGACTCAAAATGGTCTCATATATCCCAGCCTGCCGCATTCGGTCACTTAAACACCCTAAAAATACATAAATTCCGAGAAAATCTTATATATATATAGTGGGAAGATCATGGCGCTGCACACCACACCATATTATGTGCAGCAGAGTATAGAGGGTTCATTAAAAGTTGCAGAAAGGCAGGAAGAATATGGGATGCAAAAGAGGGCGCAAACCGAAAACAGATAAGAATTACAGAAAAAGCCCCAAAGGACAATCTTTAAGAAAAGGAGAGAGTTACAGAGAAGACAAAGGATTATATTACTTTCAATATCGCGATTCGTTGAATAGAAAACGGGTTATTTATCGTAAAGACATAATGGCTTTAAGAAAAATAGAAGATGAGGTGAAGCAAGATCTTGCGGATAACATCCGGACATATGAAGCGGATCATATGACAATTAACGATGGGTTTGAGCGGTATATGTCAATTAAATATGAAATCAAACCCAGCACACGGGCAGGTTATATAGCTACGTATATCCGCTACGTAAGAGATACGATTGGGAGACGGCTGCTAAAGGATATCAAGTATAGCGATATCAAAGAATTTTATTCGTACCTTCTTGAAGAGAGAAATTTGAGTATATCTACAGTAAATAGTGTACATACGTTACTGCATCCGGTTTTTAATATGGCGGTCCGGGATGATATCGTCCGGAAAAATCCCACAGACGATATAATGAAGGAATTATGCGGGAGCTGGACATACGAAAAAAAGGAAAGAGTTGTGCTGCCCAGAGAACAGGCAATTGCATTATTGGATTTTGTGGAAAGCCACCCGATATTCTATCACTGGCTTACTATTTTGACAGTGCTCATCGGTACAGGAATGCGGATCTGTGAACTGTGCGGACTCCGGTGGGAAGATGTTGACTTTGATAAGCGTGAGATCAGCATCAATCACCATATTGTATATAAACGTTGGGCAGGCGATACGAAAACGCGTTACATGTTCTGACACCTAAAACAAAAAAAGGATGCAGGATCATCCCCATGCATGACGAGGTATATAATGCGTTGCAGGCTGTATATGCCTATCAATCAGTGACCGGGTTCTGCGCTGCGGAAGTTGAAGGCTGGTCGGGATTTGTCTTTAAGAATCGATACGGGGGCGCATATCATGAGGGGCCGATCAACAGAGCTATTCACAGGGTGGTGAATCATTATAATAGGGAGGAGCGGCGGAAAGCGGAAAAGGAAAAACGTGAGCCCATTCTGATTCCGGATTTTTCAACTCATGACATGCGACATTATGTAGAGTGTTTGATAATGGTGAGTCTTTCACAAAAAACCAGCATTCAAGCATCATAACATGAAAAAAGACTCACCATTTTGTTTTATAATG
>CADCIU010000034.1 GCA_902801585.1 uncultured Lachnospiraceae bacterium
AAAGAGCGCGAGGCCGAGGCGGAAGAGAAAAAGGAAGAGGCCGAGGCAAAGAGAAAGGAGCTGGAGGAAGAACAGGAAGTGCTCTCCGGGGATTATATCCTTCCGGAAAGCTCTGCCCGATATTACTCCGAAGAGGAAGTGCAGTCTCTCACGGACAGAGAAGTCCTCTTCGCGCTCAATGAGATCTATGCACGCAAGGGGAGGATCTTCACCGGAGAAGAGTTCCGATCCTATTTTGAGAGCAAGAGCTGGTACAAGGGCACGATCCCGGCGGAAGAGTTCGACGCCAACCAGAATGAGCGCTTTAATGAGTACGAGAAGGCGAACATCTCTCTTCTTGTGAAGGTTGCGGAAGAAAGAGGACTCAGATAAAACTCAGATCAGACTCAATCCCGCAGGAGTGGACGGCAGCCTGTGGCGGCTGCACGCCTGCGCTGCGGGAAAAACAGGGATTTTGAAAATTGGTTTAAAAATAATAAAAAAAACGCTTGCAACATTTCGGCTGATGTGATAGATTAATACATGCGTCAAGCAAATCATAAATGGCCCGTTGGTCAAGCGGTTAAGACGCTGCCCTCTCACGGCAGAATCATGGGTTCGATTCCCGTACGGGTCACTTGGCTGTCAGATATAATCTGACAGCTTTTTTATGCGTTTAAATATGTCTTGCATTTTCGCCAAAAGTGTGTTAAATTCCATATGTTGAATATATGGTATGGTGAAAAGTGGGCTGGCAAGTCCACTTTTTTGATGCTATGAAACCGCAAGGAGGAATATGGCAAAAAAGACATCCGGCAGGGCAAGGATCGAGGAAGAAGCCGAGAGACTGACAGAACCTGTAGCCGAAAAGAACGGAGTCCGCATTTATGATGTGGAATATGTCAAGGAAGGTTCTGAGTATTATCTGAATATCTATATCGATAAAGACGGCGGAGTCGGGATCCTTGACTGCGAAGCTGTGAGCAGAGAACTGTCCGACCGATTGGATGAGGCGGATCTGATCAGCGATGCATATACGCTGGTCGTTTCCAGTCCCGGTCTGGGAAGAACGCTGACGAAAGACAGACATCTTCAGAACAGTCTCGGTGAAAAAGTAGAGGGGAAACTGTATAAAACACATCCTCAGTTCGGAGGAAAAGAATTCGAGGGATACCTCAGAGCATGGGACGAAGAGACTGTAACGATCGAGACAGAACCCGCACAGTCTCATTCGAAAAAGAAGAAAAAGGGAAGACCGGAACAGGAAGAACACGCGGATGAACCCGTGATCGTCACTGTTCCCAGAAAAGATATTGCCGTGATCAGATTGTATCTGGATATCTGAGTGCGGCTGCAGCACAGGGGATGGCTGCATAGGTTTGGATAGTTGAAAGACTGGTTCCGGAAAAGGAGACGAGATGAACACAGAACTGAAAGAGGCGATCGAGGCGCTGGAAAAAGAAAAGAACATCAGCAGCGAGACCTTATTCGAAGCAATTGAAAATGCGCTCATGACTGCCTGCAAGAGCAATTTCGGCAAAGCAGACAACATCAGGGTGTCTGTTGACCGCGACACTTTTGAATATTCCTGCATCGCAGAGAAAAAAGTGGTGGAGACAGAGGATGACGTGGAGGACAAACTCCTTGAGATCCCTCTTTCCGAAGCGGTCAAGGTCAATCCTTCCGCAGCGGTCGGCGATACGGTGGATATAAAGATCAACAGTCAGTCTTTTGGCAGGATCGCCACACAGATCGCGAAGAACGTGATCCTGCAGAAGATCCGCGAGGAAGAACGCAGTGTGATCTATGACTACTACATCGGTAAACAGAAGAACATCGTGACCGGCATCGTACAGCGCAATAACGGCGGAAATATCAGCGTGAATCTCGGACGCGCGGACGGCCTTCTCAATGAGAAGGAGCAGGTCCCCGGTGAGGTGTTAAAGCCCACAGACCGCATCAAAGTCTATATCGTAGACGTGCGGACTACGAGCCGCGGACCGAGGATCCTGGTCAGCCGCACACATCCGGAACTTGTCAAGAAACTCTTCGAGCAGGAAGTGACGGAGATCAAGGACGGTGTCGTCGAGATCAGAAGCATTGCGCGCGAGGCGGGCAGCAGGACCAAGATCGCTGTGTATTCCAATAATCCGAACGTCGATGCGGTAGGTGCCTGCGTCGGTGTCAACGGTATCCGCGTCAACAATATCGTGGATGAGCTCCGCGGTGAAAAGATCGATATCATCAACTGGGACGAGAACCCCGGAAATCTGATCCAGAACGCGCTCTCTCCTGCCAAGATCGTGGCGGTGTTCGCAGATCCCGAGGAAAAGACGGCGAAAGTCGTTGTTCCTGACTATCAGCTCTCACTTGCGATCGGAAGAGAAGGACAAAATGCGCGTCTGGCCGCCAAACTGACCGGCTACAAGATCGATATCAAGAGCGAGACGCAGGCCAAGGATGCTCCCGGATTCCGTTACGAAGATTACGAGGACGAGTACTACGACGAGTACGATGAAGACGAGTATGAGGAGTACGACGAGGCGGAATACGAAGAGTCTGAAGGCAATGCTGATGAGCCTGCAGATGAGGAAAGCGAGAACTGATTCGGATCCGTACAGGAGATAAGATGCCAAAAAAGATTCCGATGCGCAGATGTACAGGCTGCGGTGAGATGAAAGAAAAAAAGAATCTGATCAGGGTTGTCCGGACGCCGGACGGAGAGATCGGGATAGACAAGACCGGAAAGATGAACGGCAGAGGTGCCTACTTATGCGATGATCTCACGTGCTTTAAGAAAGCGCGAAAGAAGAATTCGCTGCAGAGATCTTTGAGTATTTCCATACCTGAAGGAATCTTTGATGAATTAGAAAAGAGATGGGAGGTGCCGCAGGATGGATAGAGTGTTGTCCCTGCTTGGGATCGCCCAGAAAGCGGGAAAAGTCGAGAGCGGCGGTTTTCTGTGCGAGAATGCGGTCAAGGCGAGAAAGGCAAAGCTTGTCATTCTGGCTGAGGACGCACAGAAAAACACAGTCGGTACGATCACTAATAAGTGCAAATACTACAATACACCGTATTGCTTCTACGGAACCAAAGAAGCATTAGGCCACGCCATTGGCAAGGGGGAGCGTTCCTGCGTTGCTGTGACGGACCAGGGGCTGGCGAATAGCATAAATAAGCTGCTCAGCAGCGGGAAGAAAGAGGAGTAAATGGCGACAGAGAATCTAGGTGCAAATGAGAACAAAAAGACAGGAGACGCTGCAAAAAGACCGAGACCGGCTGACGGCAAGACTCCTGTAAAAAAGAAAAAAATCATTATCGTGACGGGAAACAGCAGTAAGAACCGTCAGAGTTCCGGACAGCGGGGTGCCTATTCCAGCGGATCATACTCCAGCGGAGGAACAGGTTCATATTCTGCCGGAGGAAACAGGAAGCCCAGAACTTCCGGTCAGTCCGGACAGGGAGGACAGCGCAGGGACGGTGCGCCCGGCCGCGCCAGAACAGAGGCGAAGCCGGTTCCCCACAAGATCATAAGGCCTACGGTCAAGCCCACGCAGATGGAGGTGGACTTCCACAAGCCTGCGCCGGCGGTGAGACAGCCCAAAAAGACAGAAGAGCCTCAAGCTGTTGTGCAGACAGCGGCTGAAGAGGTCGTGACGAATGTGCCCGCTCCCGAGATCATCGGAGCGGCGGAGCCGGTCGCGGAGACCGCAAAAGTCGTGGAACCTGCAGCCCAGGCACAGGTCCCGAATGAAGTTCCCGAACCGAAGGTACAGGAAATCACGGAGACTGCGGAAAAGGCTGCCGAGGTAAAAGAAGTAAAAGAGGATACTCCCGCAGCTGCCGAGCCCGCTCCGGCTGTGCAGGCGGAGCCTGCGCCTGTTCAGAGTGCTGCAAGTGCTGCAAGCGCTGTAAAGGAAGAAGCACCCGTACAGCGCCGTCAGGAGCAGCCTGAGAGAACAAGACAGCAGTCTGCTCCCAGGGACAGAGACAGCCGCGGTGCGTTTAACAGAGACAGAGGCGCCCAGAATCAGGGCGGCTTCCGCAGAGACGCACGGGGCACAGAGCAGGGCGGCTTCCGCAGAGATACAAGAAGCGGTGAGCAGGGCGGTTTCCGCAGAGACGCAAGAAGCGGTGAGCAGGGCGGCTTCCGCAGAGATGCAAGAAACGGCGAGCAGGGCGGATTCCGACAGAACCGCACAGGTTCTGCTGATCAGGGCGGACGCGGCGCAAGACCCGGACAGGGCATGCGCAGCGGCGGAACGCAGGCTCCCGGCCGTCAGAATACAAGACCCGGATTCGGCCAGAACACAAGACCCGGCACATCGGATGCCGGACGCCGCAGGACACCGGGCAGACCTGCGGAGGCGGAAGGCTTCAACAGGGAAGCGGAGAAGCACAGAGACGACAATAAGAGAAAGATGAACCAGGAGCGCGACAAACGCTCCAAGAAGGATCTGATCTATAATGAGGAGGACTCCCGCAGAAGGAGCGGCAGCAAATCCGGCAGATTTGTGCGTCCCGAGAAGAAAGTGGAAGCAGCTGTCGAGGAACAGATCAAGACGATCACGATCCCCGAGAAGCTCACGATCCGCGAGCTGGCGGAAGCTATGCACATGTCTCCTTCGGAGATCATTAAGAAGCTGTTCCTCGCCGGACAGGTCATGACTCCCAACAGCGAAGTGGAGTATGAAGAGGCGGAGAAGATCGCACTCGATTATGACATTCTCTGCGAGAAAGAGCAGAAGGTGGATGTGATCGAAGAGCTCCTGCGCGAGGAAGACGACGCGGAAGAGAGCCTTGAGACGAGACCTCCGGTCATCTGCGTCATGGGTCACGTTGACCACGGCAAAACATCGCTGCTCGATACGATCAGAAAGACCAATGTCACCCGAGGCGAAGCCGGCGGCATCACACAGGCCATCGGTGCCTATACGATCAAGCTGGACGGCAGGAGCATCACATTCCTGGATACGCCCGGCCACGAAGCATTTACCGCTATGCGTATGCGCGGCGCCAATTCCACGGATATCGCGGTACTCGTAGTAGCGGCGGACGACGGCGTTATGCCTCAGACGATCGAGGCGATCAACCACGCGAAAGCAGCAGGTGTAGAGATCATCGTCGCGGTCAACAAGATCGATAAACCGGGCGCAAACGTCGAGCGCGTCAAACAGGAAATGACCGAATATGAACTGGTCCCCACGGACTGGGGCGGATCCACCGAGTTCGTGCCCGTATCCGCGAAGACTGGTGAAGGCATTGAGGATCTTCTCGAGACGATCCTTCTGACGGCGGACATCCTTGAGCTCAAGGCCAATCCGAACAGAAAGGCCAGAGGACTGGTTCTGGAAGCGAAACTCGATAAGGGAAGAGGTCCTGTCGCGAACGTACTGATCCAGAAAGGAACGCTCCACATCGGCGATTTCATCTCCGCAGGCGCAAGCTCCGGCAAAGTCCGTGCCATGATCGACGACAAGGGCAGAAGGATCAAAGAAGCGAAACCTTCCCAGCCTGTCGAGATCCTCGGACTCTCCGACGTGCCCAGTGCCGGCGAAGTGATCATCGCTCACGAGAGCAACGATGATGCTAAGGCGTATGCGGCTACTTACAAGAACCAGCACAAGGAAGAGCTGATCGAAGATACCAAGATGAGAATGAACCTGGATGACCTGTTCAACCAGATGAAGGAAGGCAATCTCAAGGAGTTCAACCTGATCATCAAGGCGGACGTGCAGGGCTCCGTGGAAGCGCTCAAGCAGAGCCTCTTAAAGCTCTCGAACGACGAAGTGGTCGTCAAGGTCATCCACGGCGGCGTCGGTGCCATCAACGAGTCGGATGTAACGCTTGCTTCTGCTTCCAACGCGGTCATCATCGGATTCAACGTGCGTCCCGACACGACAGCCAAGGCAATGGCGGAGCATGAAGGCGTGGATGTCCGTCTGTATAAAGTCATTTATCAGGCGATCGACGCGGTCGAGGCAGCCCTCAAGGGCATGCTCGCGCCCATCTATGAGGAGCGCGTGATCGGTCACGTGGAAGTCCGCCAGCTGTTCAAGGCTTCCGCAGTCGGCAACATCGCAGGCTCTTATGTGCTTGACGGTGTGATCCGCAGAGGCTGCAAGTGCAGGATCAGCAGAGCCGGAGAGCAGATCTTCGAAGGAGATCTGGCATCTCTCAAGAGATTTAAGGACGATGTCAAAGAAGTGAAGGCAGGATTTGAATGCGGCCTGGTCTTCAACGGATTTGACAAGATGCAGGTAGGCGACATCGTTGAAGCCTACGATTTGGTAGAGGTACCCAGAACATGAGAAAGAACAGCGTAAAGAACCGCAGGATCAATGACGAAGTGCTCAGGGCGCTGGCCGCCATCGTGCGCGAAGTCAAGGATCCGCGGATCAGTCCGCTGACCAGCGTGACGGGAACGGAGGTCGCACCGGACCTCAAGACCTGTAAAGTATATGTCAGTGTCTACGGCGATCCGGAGGCTGGAACAAGGACGATGGAAGGCCTTAAAAGCGCGTCGCGATTCATCAGGGGCGAGCTGGCCAGAAAGGTCAATCTCCGCAATACTCCGGAGCTGACATTTGTACTGGATGATTCCATCGCTTACGGCGTGGCAATGTCACACCGCATCGACGAGGTGACAGCCAAAGACCGGGAAGCGGAGCTGGCAAGAGGCGAGGAGATCGAAGATCGTTCGGAAACATGAATATGTTGGAATCAAATATATTGGAATTAGTCAAAGACTGCAGACTGATCGGCATCAGCGGACATGAGAATCCGGACGGGGACTGTGTCGGTTCCTGCTGTGCCATGGCGATGTACTTAAGGAAAGCCATGCCGGATGCGGAGATCCGGGTCTACCTGGAAGAGTTCGACGAAGCGCTTGTGCGCTGTATTCCCGGCGCAGAATCCGTCAGACATGATCTGCCGGAAAGCGGGGAGGTTTTTGACGCCTTCATCGCACTGGACAGTACGCCGGATCGGATGGGACCGGTCTCGCACTTTTTTGACAGCGCATCAGTAAAGATCAACATTGACCATCACGTCACGAACAGCGGATGCGGAACCTATAATTATATAAACGGAAAAGCATCGAGTGCCTGCGAACTCGTATATGAGCTTATGGACCCCGATCAGATCGACGCGGGGATCGCACAGGCGCTTTACACAGGGATCGTCACGGATACGGGTGTATTTCAGTACCCGTCGACCGGTGAGAAGACGATGTGCGCGGCGGGACATCTCATGCGTTACGGATTTGATTTCTCCGCGATCATCAGAGAAGTCTTTTTCGAAAGGACGCCGGTAAACGCAAGAATGCTCGGCACGGCGCTCCTGAAATCACAGTTTCTTGAGGACGGCAGGTTTATGCTGTGTGTTCTTAATAGAGAAGATATGGCGGCATACGGGGCAGGCCGGAGGGACCTGGACGGGATCAGTGCCCAGATGGTCCTCACAAAAGGCGTCGACTGTGCCGTATTTGTCCATGAAGACGAAACCGGGGTGTGGCGTGCCAGCATGAGATCGATCGGGATCGTGGATGTGGCCCGCACAGCCTCCCTTCTGGGCGGCGGCGGACATGTCCGTGCAGCCGGCTGCACGATCCGCACATCCATCACAGAAGCACTCGGGATCCTGAAAAAAGATATTGAAGAGCAGCTTCGAAGTGCTGACGGGCACGAACTGCGTTGAAAGGACTGACGCTCCATGTTTCATGGAATGATGACAATTTATAAAGAGCCGGGATATACATCCAGCGATGTGGTCGCCAGACTTCGCGGTATCCTGCACATGAAAAAAATCGGACATACAGGAACGCTCGATCCGGATGCGGAAGGGGTGCTTCCTGTATGTTTGGGTAATGGAACGAAATTGTGCGAGCTGATCGCAGACAGAGACAAGGAATACGAAGCGGTCATGCGCCTTGGTGTTGTTACGGACACGCAGGACATGAGCGGCGAGGTGCTTGAACGCATAACAGATGAGGAAGTATCTCAAAAAGTGACGCCGGACGATATTATGAGAACAGCGGCGCTCTTTACGGGTGAGATCCGTCAGATTCCCCCTATGTACTCCGCTGTCAAAGTTGGCGGCAAAAGACTGTATCAGCTTGCGAGAGAGGGAAAGACGGTCGAGAGAGCGGCAAGGACAATACAGATCCATGAACTGGAGATCCTTGGCATCGATCTGCCGCTCGTGACGATGCGTGTTCGATGCTCAAAGGGAACATATATCAGGACACTTTGTCAGGATATGGGAGAGCATCTCGGTACAGGAGCGGCGATGGAGCATCTTCTCAGGACCCGGGTAGGGAACTTCACGCTGAGCAGCGCGATCAGACTTGATGACGCGGAAGCAATCATGAAATCTTCGGCGCCGGAACGCATAAACGAGTATATACTGCCGGTCGACAGCTTCTTTGACGAGGCGCCCCGCGCGCATGTGCGCGAAGAAGGGATGCGCTTTTTAAAGAACGGCAATACGATCAGAAGAAAGATGACAGATCTCCCGGCATCAGCGGGGAGCGGATATGTCAGGATGTATGACTGCAGCGAGAAGTTCTATGCGCTCTACGAGTACGACAGAGGTAAAGATGAGCTGAGGTGCGTCAAAATGTTCCTTTCATAGGTCCTTGGTGTCAGGTTCCTGTTGACGGATTTCTGTTAACAGGTTCCGATAAACAGGTTCCTTCCACAGAATCAAACGCACAAATAATGATCATTTAATTCAGATTTGATCTTTCATCAGATATGATCATTTTATCAGACCACATACATCCGGAAAGGGACATGGAATGCAGATCATAAGCGGAACGACAGAGTTTACAATTCAAAAGCGCACGGCAGTGGCGATCGGCAAATTTGACGGCGTGCATCTGGGGCACAAGAAACTGCTCAGCGAGATCATCAGGCAGAAGAAAAAAGGACTGAAAGCGGCAGTCTTTACTTTTGACCCTTCTCCGGAAGCTTTTTTCGGCAGGATCAGTGCCAGAGAGCTCTCGACCAAGGAAGAAAAGAGGGCTCGGTTCAAAGAGATCGGGATCGATATCCTGGTGGAATTTCCGTTTAACAGGGAAACAGCAGCGACATCTCCCGAGAAATTCGTGACCGATATCCTGCTGGGGCGAATGAATGCGGCTTTTGTAGCGGCAGGATCGGATCTGTCTTTTGGCGCGAGGGGAAAAGGAAATTTCGAACTCATGTCCAAGCTTGCGGACGAGTACGGATTTGAAGCCAAAAGGATCCACAAAATAGAGAAAAAGGGCAAGGTCATCAGTTCCACACTGATCAGAGGTCTTGTGGAATCGGGAAAAATGGAAGACGCCGCGGAATATCTGGGCGTGCCCTACAGCATTTTCGGGACGATCGTTCACGGAAGAGCGCTTGGCAGGAAGATCGGCATTCCCACACTCAACCAGATCCCGCCCGTCAACAAGCTCCTTCCCCCATTCGGCGTCTACTATTCAGAGGTCCTGGTGAACGGAAAGACATATAAGGGGATGACCAACATCGGGATCAAACCCACCGTGACGGACGAAGCGGCTGTGACGGCAGAGACCTATCTGTATAATTTCAGCGGAGACCTGTACGGCTGGGATGCGGATACCAGGCTCCTGACATTCAGGCGTCCGGAGCAGCATTTCGACAGCATCAAGACGCTCAAAAAGAAGATGGAAGAAGACGTGAAGGCGGGAGCGCGGTATCACGGATTGGGCGATCATTTCATGAAATAATTGTTTACATCAAGTGCGTTTTGTGATAAAATGCCATTTGTTTGACAACTACCGACACTTAGGCTGAAGCTGCTCCGGCGCAGTCCCGGTGTACGGCGGATCACAAGAAAAGGAGAAGACTATGATTACCAAAGAGAAAAAGACAGCTGTTATCAACGAGTATGCCAGATTTGAGGGTGACACGGGTTCACCGGAAGTTCAGATCGCGATCCTGACAGCAAGGATCAAGGAACTGACTGAGCACATGAAGGCAAACAAGAAGGATCATCACAGTGCCAGAGGTCTTCAGAAGATGGTCGGTAAGCGCAGAGCGCTTCTTGACTACCTCAAGAGAACAGACCTCGAGGGATATCGTACACTGATCAAGAGACTTGGTATCAGAAAGTAATCCACAGGGAATCAGGAGACGGCTATGACCGGAATATATACGGTTTGCGCCGTCTCTTTCTCGTCATGGAAACGACGGGAAGAAGAGACGAAGAAGAAGAAAAAGAAGTAAAGAAGACAAGAAGGAGAGAGTATGTACAAAACTTATTCCATGGAACTTGCAGGAAGAACACTCAGCGTCGATATCGGAAGAGTTGGCAAGCAGGCGAACGGATGCGCATTTATTCATTACGGAGATACGACACTGTTATGTACGGCAACAGCGTCTGCATCGCCCAGGGATGGTATTGATTTCTTCCCGCTGAGCGTTGAGTACAGCGAGAAATACTACGCCGTAGGCAAGATGCCCGGCGGCTTCAACAAGAGAGAGGGAAAGCCCAGCGAGAACGCGGTCCTTACCAGCCGTGTCATCGACAGACCGATGCGTCCCCTGTTTCCCAAGGATATGAGAAATGATGTGACACTCGAGTGCATGGTCATGAGCGTGGATCCCGAGTGCAGACCTGAGATGGTCGCGATGATCGGCGCTTCACTGGCGACCACGATCTCGGATATCCCGTTTGACGGTCCCTGCGCAGCGACTCAGATCGGCCTTGTGGACGGCGAAGTGATCATCAATCCCAGCCAGATCCAGTGGGATACCGGAGATCTCAAGCTCACCGTCGCTTCCACTGCGGAAAAGGTGATCATGATCGAAGCCGGTGCCAATGAGATCCCCGAAGAGGATATGATCCGCTATATCTACCTCGCTGATGAGCAGAACAAGAAGATCATTGAATGGATCAACGGCATCACTGCAGAGTGCGGCAAGACCAAGAAAGAGTATGTGAGCTGCGCGATCCCCGAGGATATGTTCGCCAAAATGCGCGAGATCGTCACTCCCGAGGAGATGGAAAACGCCGTATTTACGGATGACAAGCAGACTCGTGAGTCGAACGTGGCAGCAGTCACAGAGAAGCTCAGAGAAGCGTTTGCAGAGAATGAAGAGTGGCTCGCCATTCTCGACGAAGCAGTTTATCAGTATGAGAAAAAGACCGTGCGCAAGATGATCCTCAAGGACCACAAGCGTCCCGACGGCCGCGCGCTGGACCAGATCCGTCCTCTGTTTGCGGAAGTCGACCTGATTCCCAGAGTGCACGGCTCTGCAATGTTTACGCGCGGACAGACACAGATCTGTGATGTCGTTACCCTTGCTCCTCTCTCCGAGGCACAGAGGGTGGAGGGTCTTGACCCCAACATCACAGAGAAGAGATATGTGCATCACTATAATTTCCCGTCCTACTCTGTCGGTGAGACGAGAGTATCCAGAGGACCCGGAAGAAGAGAGATCGGCCACGGCGCTCTGGCAGAGAGAGCTCTGATCCCCGTGCTTCCTTCCATCGAGGAGTTCCCTTATTCGATCCGTGCGGTGTCCGAGACATTTGAGTCCAACGGATCCACATCGATGGCTTCCACATGCGCATCCTGCATGGCACTGATGGCTGCCGGTGTTCCGATCAAGTCACAGGTCGCCGGCATCAGCTGCGGTCTGGTGACGGGCGAGCAGGATGAGGATTTTGTCCTTCTTACAGATATTCAGGGTCTCGAAGATTTCTTCGGAGACATGGACTTCAAGGTGACAGGTACTCACAAGGGTATCACGGCGATCCAGATGGACATCAAGATCCACGGCCTCACAAGACCCATCGTGGAGGGCGCGATCGCAAGATGTAAAGAAGCGCGTGAGTTCATCATGAACGGCGTCATGAAAGAAGCGATCGCTGAGCCTCGTCCTACTGTGAATGAGTATGCTCCCAAGATCGACTACATGCAGATCGATCCTGAGAAGATCGGTGAAGTCGTCGGCCAGCGCGGCAAGACCATCAACGAGATCATCAAGCGCACCGGCGTGCAGATCGATATTGAGGATGACGGCAGCGTCTCCATCTGCGGCAATGATGCCAAGGGTATGGAAATGGCCAAAAAGTATATCAATACGATCGTCACGGAATTCGAGGAAGGCCAGGTGCTGGACGGCGTTGTCGTCAGCATCAAGGAATTCGGCGCATTCGTCGAGTTCGCGCCCGGCAAGGAGGGCATGGTCCACATTTCCAAGATCGCAAACCGCCGCATCGAGCACGTGGAAGATGTGCTGACGCTCGGCGACAAGGTTACGGTCGTCTGCCTCGGCAAGGACAGAATGGGAAGACTGAGCTTCTCCATGAAGGACGTCAATAAGCAGAAGAAAAACAAATAAGATCATCTGACACAACCCGGCGGGCCAGGGCATTTGCGGAGAATGCGCCGGCTTTGCCGGGTTTGTTTGTGTCGGTTTCGGTTCACTTAGATTTCAGGAGATCAGATTATGTCAACAACAGCGCAGGAGATCGCACGCAGAAGGACATTTGCCATTATTTCCCATCCCGATGCGGGAAAGACGACACTGACGGAGAAATTCCTTCTCTACGGTGGCGCCATCAATCTGGCGGGCAGCGTCAAGGGAAAAGCAACTGCAAGGCATGCGGTCTCGGACTGGATGGAAATTGAAAAACAAAGGGGTATTTCGGTCACGAGTTCCGTGCTGCAGTTCGAGTATGAAGGATGCTGCATCAATATTTTGGACACGCCGGGTCACCAGGACTTCTCTGAAGATACTTACCGCACACTGATGGCGGCTGATTCCGCTGTCATGGTCATTGACGGAGCCAAAGGCGTTGAGCCGCAGACCAAGAAGCTGTTCAAAGTCTGCACGATGCGTCATATCCCTATCTTTACATTTATCAATAAGATGGACAGAGATGCCCTGGATACTTTCGAGCTTCTCGACGACATCGAGAAGAACCTGGGAATCGATACCTGTCCGATGAACTGGCCGATTGGATCGGGCAAGGAGTTTAAAGGCGTCTATGACCGCGAGAACAACGAGGTCGTCACATACGCCGATACGCAGAAGGGCACGAAGGAAGGTACCCAGACCAGGATATACTTCGACGATGAAGAGAGGATCCTCTCGGAACTGGGCGAGTCCGCCTCGGAGCAGCTCAGGGAAGAAGTGGAACTCTTGGACGGCGCGAGCGCGGAATTTGATATCGAGACCGTGCGTGCGGGCATGCTCACGCCCGTATTCTTCGGATCCGCTCTCAACAATTTCGGAGTGGAGATCTTCCTGAGGCATTTCCTTGAGATGGCACCCGCTCCTTCAGCCAGAATGACTGACCAGGGACCCGTGGATCCCGTGGAAGACGCGTTTTCCGCTTTCGTTTTCAAGATCCAGGCCAATATGAATAAGGCACACAGGGACAGAGTCGCATTTATCCGGATCTGTTCCGGCAGATATGACATCGGGATGGATGTCAAGCACGTGCAGAGCGGAAGAGTGCAGAGGCTCTCCCAGCCGCAGCAGCTGATGGCGAGTGACCGCAAGATCCTGTCGGAGGCATATGCCGGCGATATCATCGGCATCTTCGATCCGGGCCTGTATTCCATCGGCGACACATTCTGTACGCCGAAAGCGGGATTCCGATATGAGGGGATCCCGACGTTCGCGCCGGAGCACTTCGCGAGAGTCCGCCAGGTAGACACGATGAAGAGGGACCAGTTCGTCAAGGGCATTAAGCAGATTGCACAGGAAGGCGCGATCCAGATCTTCAGGGAGCTGCACACCGGAATGGAGGAGATCATCTGCGGAGTCGTCGGCATGCTTCAGTTTGACGTGCTGCAGTTCCGCTTAAAGAGCGAGTACAATGTGGATATCCTTCTGGAGCCGCTGCCCTACGAGCATATCCGCTGGATCACAAAGTGCGATACCGATATTATGAAGATCACAGGTACTACGGATATGAAGAGGATCGAAGACCTCAAAGGCAATCCGCTTCTTCTGTTTATCAACCCCTGGTCGGTGCAGATGGTCCTTGACCGGAATGAAGGCCTTGAGCTGGCTGAATTTTCGAGGGACTGACTATGCAAAGATGACAGAATCTGATAGAATATGTTGATGTATAACCCTCTGATTCCCTTGTACGAAAGGGCAGGAGGGGCGTAGAGAATGATGATACAGGAGGCTGTTATGGCACAGGAAAAGAATACGGTCGAGAAATATAGTGAAGCGGCTGATATCGGCACTGTCAGGATCGCGGACGATGTCGTTGCGCTGATCGCTGCATTTGCCGCAATGGAAGTAGAAGGTATTGCGTCCATGGCCGGCGGTCTTGATATGCAGACTGTCAGCAAGGGCGGCATGAGAAAGCTCGGAAAGACCGTCAAGGTAGAAGTGAGCAGCAGCGGCGTCAAGGCGGATATCGCGGTGGATCTCATCTACGGATACAGCATTCCGGAGACCTGCAGCAAAGTGCAGAACAGGGTCAAGACAGCGATCGAGAATATGACAGGTCTGGAAGTCAAAGACGTGAATGTCCGCGTGGCAGGCATCAGCACAAACGACTGATCGGGGAGACGAGCTGGGAAATGAACAGAAAGAGTTTAAGGGAGCAGATCTTCAAGCTCCTTTTCAGGACGGAATTTAATGATTTCTCGGAAATGGACGATCAGGTCCGCTACTTTTTCGAGAGCGGAGATATGACGGTCAGCGAAAAGGATCAGAAGCACATTGCCGACAAATGCCGGGCGGTGGTGGATAAGATACCGGAGATTGATGATCTGCTCAATGAAAAGCTCGACGGATGGACGGTGGACCGCCTGCCCAAGGTGGAGCTTGCCATCCTTCGTCTGGGTACATATGAGATCCTTTACGACGAGTCTGTTCCGACGGGTGTCGCGATCAACGAGGCGGTGGAACTGGGCAAGAAATTCGGAGAAGACGGATCCGGCGCCTTTATCAACGGCGTCCTGGCCGGTGTATCGGGCAAGGAGAAGAGCAGAAAGAGCGTTTCTGCCAAGGAGGGCGCAGCAAACAGGAGAACGCCTTCCGACAGCAGTATATCGGAACGCAAAGGCGATACTTATATCACAAGGAGAATATGAGAAACGTATACTCCGTATCACAGGTCAACCGCTATATAAAGAACATGTTTGCGGAGGATTACTTCCTCCACTCTGTTCTTGTGCGCGGAGAAGTAAGCAACTGTAAATACCATTCTTCGGGTCATATCTATTTTACACTCAAAGATGCCTCTGGCACGCTGTCCTGTGTCATGTTCGCAGGAAGGCGCAGGGGGCTTTCTTTTCGTATGCAGGAAGGGGACCAGGTCATTGCTGCCGGCACTGTCGACGTATACGAGAGAGACGGCCGCTATCAACTCTATGCGGACCGGATCATACGTGACGGTGTAGGTCTTCTGAATGCCAAATATGAGGAGCTCAAGCGCAGACTGGAGGAATCCGGCATGTTCGATGAGCTCTATAAGAAACCGATCCCGCGGTATATCAGGACGCTCGGCGTGGTCACTGCGCCGACAGGCGCCGCGGTGCAGGATATCATCAATATTTCCCTGAGAAGAGACCCATATCTTCAGATCATCCTATACCCTGCCATTGTACAGGGAGCGGAAGCGGCTGCCAGCATATGCAGGGGAATCCGCGCTTTGGACAGGAGCGGCGTAGATGTGATCATCATCGGAAGAGGCGGCGGTTCTTTGGAGGACCTGTGGGCTTTTAACGAGGAACAGGTGGCGGAAGCCGTATTCGCATGTCAGACACCGATCATATCGGCGGTCGGCCATGAGACGGATACGGTTATTTCTGATTATGTCGCGGATCTGCGCGCCCCTACGCCGTCAGCGGCGGCGGAACTGGCCGTGTTCTCCTATCAGCAGTTCCAAAAGGATCTGTCATCCTTTGCAGAGCGTTTGGAAGGCCGGATGGAAAACCGGATCGATCAGCTGCGGAGAAACACCGAGAGCCTTAAGCGGGAGCTGATCCACCTGTCTCCGACATCCCGGATCCGGGACAGAAGAATGTTCACGGCTGCCTGTCAGGAGAAGCTTGAGGCCGCTATGGAAAGAAAGATCAGGGAGTGCAGGCTGAACGCGGATCTTGAGGAAAAGCTGCAGATCAGGATGGAGCGCAGACTGTCGGATGCGCGAAATCAAATGAAGCTATTTGCTGCGCGGCTTGAACAGAGATCGCCGTTGGCCAAGCTTGCCGGCGGTTACGGCTATGTGAGCGACGAGAGCGGCAGTGCAGTGCTGTCTGTAGACAAAGTACAGATCGGCGATCTTTTGAACATTCAGCTAAAGGACGGAAAGATCAGGACGACAGTTAACCATATAGACCCCTCAGGGGATTAAGGGAGCGGAGATCGTGGAGAACAAAGACAGAAATGACATTGGGGGGACCCAATTATCCGGAATCGAGATATCCGGAACCCGGATCAACAGTATCGAAGAGGCGTTTGCAAAACTGCAGGAGATCCTCTCCAAAATGGATGAGGAAGGCGTCACGCTTGAGGAATCCTTTGGGTGCTATGAAGACGGGATGAAACTGATCAGGTATTGCAATGAGACGATCGATACGGTGGAGAAAAAAGTGCAGATCCTGAGCGCGGAGGGAGAGACAGATGAGTTTTGAAAAGGAACTTTCGGAGAAGACAGCGTATTGTGAGCGTGTACTGAATGAGCATCTTCCCTCGGTGGATGGCCTTGAGGGAAGCGACCGGTGCGCGGCGGTGGTCGTCGATGCCATGCATTACAGCGTCATGGCGGGAGGAAAGAGGCTGCGGCCCCTCTTCTTATCTGAGACATCAAGCATGTACGGCGGCAGGAGGGAGCTGGCAGAGCCTTTTATGGCAGCGCTGGAGATGATCCACAACTACTCGCTGGTCCACGACGATATGCCGGCGATGGACAACGATGAGCTCAGGCGAGGCATGAAGACGACCTGGGTCAAATACGGGGAAGGGATGGCGGTCCTGGCCGGCGATGCCCTGCTCAATTATGCTTATGAGACAGCAGTATCCGCTTTTGACCTCTGTAAGGATCCCAAGGAGATCGCCGGGGTGATCAGTGCACTGAAGATCCTGGCCCGCAATGCCGGAATATACGGAATGGTCGGCGGACAGTGCGCGGACCTGGAGGCGGAGAAAGATCCTGAGGCGGCGGATGCCGGCGTCCTTTTCTATATTCACAAGCACAAGACCGCCTGCATGATCGAGAGCGGATTTATGATCGGCGCCGTGCTCGCCGGAGCACCCGGTGAGGATATAGAAAAACTGGGCAAAATAGCGGAGAATATCGGCGTGGCATTCCAGATCCAGGATGATATCCTCGATGTGATCGGCGACACCGGAGAGCTGGGTAAAATGACGGGAAGCGACGAGAAGGAAGGAAAAGTCACCTACGTTTCGATGCATGGGATCGACAAGGCGGCAGAGGATGTCCGAAAACTGTCGAAAGAGGCACTGGAATTATTCGATTCCCTCTCCGCCCGCAGCGATTTTCTGAGGGAACTGATCGTGAGACTGATCACAAGGACCAAATAACAGGGCATAAAAACAGGTCATGAAAACAGATCATGAAATCATCCGATCATGAAAACAGACCGATCATAAAATAAAAAAGATATGAAAAAAGAGAAAAAGAGATTGGACGTACTGCTGGTAGAGAGGGGCCTCGCCTCTTCGAGAGAGAAGGCAAAGGCGCTGATCATGGCGGGGATCGTGTATGTCAATCAGAACAAAGAAGATAAAGCGGGGGCGTCTTTTGACCCGGAAGAGACGCAGATCGAAGTCAAGGGAGCCGCGATCCCTTATGTAAGCCGCGGAGGGCTCAAATTGGAGAAGGCGCTGCAGGTATTCCCCATTGACCTTTCCGGCCGCGTGTGCATGGACATCGGCGCCTCGACCGGCGGTTTTACTGACTGCATGCTCCAAAACGGCGCATCTAAGGTATATGCCATTGATGTCGGATACGGGCAGCTGGACTGGAAGCTGCGAAATGATCCGAGGGTCGTCTGCATGGAGAAGACGAATTTCCGCTATGTGAAGCCGGAAGATCTGGGAGACGGACCGGCGCCGTCATTTGCGTCAGTGGATGTCTCCTTTATCGGGCTGGACAAAATACTGCCGGCTGCGCTGCAGATCCTGACGCCGGGGGCGGAGATGGTCTGCCTGATCAAGCCGCAGTTTGAAGCCGGAAGAGACAAAGTCGGCAAGAAAGGCGTCGTCCGTGACCGATCGGTCCATGAAGAGGTCGTGGAGAATGTCACTGCCATGGCAGCCGGACTCGGATTTGATATACTGGGGCTGGATTTCTCTCCGATCAGAGGACCGGAAGGCAATATTGAATATCTCATGTATATCAAAAAGAGAGAGGGCGCAGAGCCCGGTGATGCAGGTGCCTTGCGTGAAACGCAGGAAGAGAAAGCTTTGATCAGCGCCGAGCGGATCAAAGCACTGGTACAGGAATCTCACGAAGAACTCGATCGGAAGTCAGTATAGGAGTTTATATGGAGCGCTTTTACATCATCACAAATATAAAAAAAGACCCTGACCAGTCTTTTACAAAGAAAGTGATGGACTATCTTCTTTTAAGCGGGAAGAAGTGTTTTGTGATCCCTTCGGACGCATATGAGAACAGGAAGAGAATATCGACGAAACTTGATCCGGAAAAGGACTGTGTCATTGTGATCGGGGGAGACGGGTCCGTCATCCGTGCGGCGCATCTGACGCTGGGCAGCGGTGTCCCGATCCTGGGGATCAATCTCGGCACACTCGGTTACCTGGCCGAAGTAGAGAGGAGCAACTGGCGCGAGATGCTTTCCCTGCTTCTGAACGGGGCCTATATTATCGAGCCCAGGCTCATGCTAGAAGGAAGAATGATCGGACGGGGCGGCCAGGAGGAGGCGGACGGCCGCGTCCTTCATGCGCTCAATGAGGCGGTCATCGTGAGGAACAGTGCCTTTCGCGTGCTGAATTTCAACGTGTATGTGGATGGGCACCTTCTCAACAACCTGGATGCCGACGGGATCATCATCGCGACCGCGACCGGATCGACCGCATACAACATGTCTGCCGGCGGACCGCTCGTGGAACCCAAGGCGCAGCTCATGCTTCTGACGCCAATCTGTCCCCATACGCTCAACACAAGGAGCGTGGTCTTGTCGGCTGAGGACACGATCGAGATCGAAATGGTTCGGACAACAAGAAATGAGGAGATCAAGGCAGAAGCCGTATTCGACGGAGGAAGCAGTTTTCCGCTTCAGTACGGCGACAGGATCGAGATCCGCAGATCCGAAGAGGTGACCAACGTGGTCAAGCTCAGTCACAAGAGCTTCTTGAGCACGCTGCACAAGAAACTGTCATCCTAGATCTGCCTGCCGTGCACGATAAGGTTATGGACAGTTTGACGTAGGAACGGGGAAGAGAATGAAAAAGAGCAGACACGAAAAGATCTTGGAGATCATTGAGAACAACGAGATCGAAACACAGGGAGAACTGGCCGAAATGCTGCGCGCCGACGGTTTTAAAGTGACGCAGGCAACGGTCTCCCGGGACATCAGGGAGATGGGGCTTGTCAAAGTCGCCGCATCGGGCGGCCGGCAGAAATATGAAGCTGCAAGACCGGCCAATGCGGAACAGAACAGGTTCATACGTGTGCTGAGAGACAGCGTGCAATCGGTGGACCGGGCACAGAATCTTCTTGTGATCAAGACGGGATCCGGCATGGCAATGGCGGCAGCGGCGGCGCTCGACCAGCTCGACCTGCCGGAAGTCGTCGGATGCATAGCAGGTGACGATACGATCATGGCAGCGGTGAGGACAGTGGAAGACACGGCTTTCCTGATGGAGAAGATCCGTCATATGCTCGGAGAGGCATAAGGTCCTGCGGAAGGAGGAAGGCAGATGCTGCTGAGTTTACATGTAAAGAATCTGGCACTGATAGAAGAGGAGGAAGTCACTTTTACGGACGGCCTCAATATTTTGACCGGTGAGACGGGAGCGGGCAAATCGATCATCATCGGATCAGTGAACCTTGCGCTCGGAGCCAAAGCGGACAAATCGATCATAAGGACCGGGGCGGAGTATGCCCTGATCGAGATGGTCTTTTCGGTCGACAACGAAAGGCAGCTGCAAAGACTTGAGGAGATGGACCTGCCCGCGCCGGAGGACGGAACGATCCTGATCAAACGCAAAATACTGCCCGGCAGGAGCATGTGCAGTGTAGGCGGGGAGTCAGTGACGCTCAGACAGCTGCGCGAGATCGCAGAGCTCTTAATCGATGTATACGGCCAAAGGGAGAATCAGAAACTCCTTCGAAGAGAAGCGCAGCTGCAGACGGTGGATGATTATGCCGGCGAGGCAGTGCAGGCCTTGAAGGAGAGCGTCAGGGAGAGCTTTAAGAAATGGAGATCGTTAAGGCAGGAATGGGAGAGGGATGATCTGGACGATTCCGCCAGAAGAAGAGAAGCAGATCTGCTCTCTTATGAGTGCAGAGAGATCGAAGAGGCGGGCCTCAAGGAGGGGGAAGATGAAGAGCTTGAGAACCGCTATCGCCTGATGGAGAACTTCAGAAAGATCAGCGAAGCGGCCGGTCAGGCCGGCTTTTGGACAGGGGGCAGTGAGCAGAGTGCGGAGGAAGCGGTAGACAGAGCGTCCAGAGAGCTCTCCTCCGTGTCCGGTATCGATCCGCGTCTGGACCAGCTGACGGATGAACTGGCTCAGATCGAGAGCATGATCTCGGATTTTAACAGGTCACTGAATGATTATGTGCGGGATCTGACTTTTGACCCTTCGGAATTTGAGGAGATCCAGGACAGACTCAACCTGATCAACCGCCTCAAGGACAAATACGGCAGAAGCCTGTCTGACATCGAAGCCGCGCTTTATGAGCGGCAGGAGAGACTCTCTTTCCTTGAGGATTACGAAAACAGGAGAAACAGGCTCAAAAAAGAGATCGGCGCGGAGCACGCGAGACTCCTGAAGCTGTGCGGGGAACTGAGCAAAGCGCGCAAGGCTGCCGCAGACCGATTCGCCGCGGTGCTCAAAGAGGCACTGCAGGACCTCAACTTCCCGCAGGTCGAATTTGAGAGCAGGATGCAGACCGGGGAAGAAAACCTCACGGAGAGCGGCTGCGACAAGATCGTATTCTACATCTCTATGAATCCCGGAGAGAGCATGAGGCCGCTCGATCAGATTGCCAGCGGCGGTGAATTGTCCAGGATCATGCTCGGTATGAAGACGGTGTTTGCCGGCAAGGACGACATTCACACGTTTATTTTCGATGAGATCGATACCGGGATCAGCGGGAAGACAGCGTGGAAAGTGGCAGAGAAGATGAAAAGACTGGCGCAGGATCATCAGATCCTGTGTATCACGCATCTGCCGCAGATCGCTGCCATGCAGGACAGCCATTATTCCATCGCCAAGGAGAGCGTCGGAGGCCGGACAATGACACATATCACAAGACTGTCGGAGAACGAGAGCGACTGCGAGGTGGCAAGGCTTCTCGGATCGGACAGGATCACGCAGGCGGCGCTTGAGAATGCCAGAGAGATGAAGAGAATGGCGCTCAGCGGGAAAGGACAGTCATGATGAGCACCCGCAGTGATGTCGAATACATTGTCAATAAGATCCTGAGCGGATTCACCGTCACGGATGTCGAAGAGATCCCCAAGATCGATCTGTATATGGATCAGGTGCTCACTTTTTTGACCGAACGCCTCAGGAGAACAGCGCGAAAATCAGATGCGGATAAGCTCCTGACCAAGACGATGGTCAATAACTATGTCAAGAACAAGGTGATGATCCCTCCGGTCAAGAAAAAGTACGGCAGGGATCATATTCTGCTCCTCATGGTCATCTACTACATGAAGAGCTTTCTCTCCATTGATGATATTCGCCGGATCGTGGGACCGGTCTCGGAGAAGTATGCCAGACCTACGACCAAGTCGGCTGAGCAGCATTCCGGGAAGAAACACCGCTATTCCATGTCAGATGTCTACACGGAAATATTCCGATATGTCAGCGGCGGTGTAGAGAGATTTCCGGCAGAAGTGGAAAAGATCCTCAAGGAGTCGGATCAGGCCTTTACGGAGGCACCCGAGGAAGACAGGGAGATGCTGCGGCGGTTCAATGTGATCTGCCAGCTCAGCGCAGACATCTATTTGAGAAAGCTCCTCATTGAGAAGCTTCTCGATGAGACGCCGGGGGCAGGAAAATAGTGAAAGCAAGAAAAAGGAGTCACGTTTTGTATGTCCATTTACGACACTTTAAATAAAGAACAGGCAGAAGCGGTGAGACATACGGAGGGACCTGTACTGATCCTTGCGGGTGCCGGAAGCGGCAAGACAAGAGTGATCACCCACAGGGTCGCTTATCTCTTGGATGAGTGCGGGGTCAATCCGTGGAATATCCTCGCCATCACCTTTACCAACAAAGCAGCGGGAGAGATGAGGGAGCGCGTGGACAAACTCATCGGATTCGGTGCGGAGAGCGTCTGGATCTCCACGTTCCACTCAATGTGCGTCAGGATCCTCCGCCGCCATATCGACCTGATGGGATATGAACCTTCGTTTACCATTTATGATACGGATGATCAGAGATCCCTGATGAAAGAGATCTGCAAATATCTGAAGATCGATACCAAAGAGCTCCGGGAGAGAACGATCTTATCGGAGATCTCCTCGGCCAAGAACGAGCTCATCACGCCTCTGCAGTACCGCGAAGAAAATGCGGGCATAAGTTTTATGAAGCAGCGGATCGCGGACGCCTATGAAGAGTACCAGAAAAGGCTGCGCAAGAACAATGCGGTGGATTTTGATGACCTTCTGATGCTGACAGTGCAGCTGTTTCATTCACACGACGAAGTGCTGGCATATTACCAGAACCGTTTCCGGTATATCATGGTGGACGAATACCAGGACACCAACAATGCGCAGTTTGAGCTGGTCAGGCTCCTGGCGGATCAGTACAGGAATCTGTGCGTGGTCGGAGACGATGACCAGTCTATCTACCGGTTCCGCGGAGCCAACATCCGCAACATACTGGATTTTGAAAAAGTATACCCGGATGCTCTGGTGGTCAAGCTCGAGCAGAATTACCGCTCCACACAGAACGTTCTGGATACAGCGAACGCCGTGATCGGCAATAACACAAAGCGCAAAGCGAAATCCCTTTGGACAGTCCGCGGCGAGGGGACCAAGATCCATCTGCGGCGTTTCGGCACAGGAAGAGATGAAGCGGAGTTCGTGGCTGACGATATCGAGCGCAAGATGCGGGAAGACCGCCATCTGGGGTATAAAGATTTTGCCGTGCTCTACAGGACAAACGCGCAGGCACGCGTACTGGAAGAGCGGTTCGTGCTCGCCTCCATTCCCTACAACGTGGTCGGCGGCACCAATTTCTACGACCGCAGGGAGATCAGAGATATGATCGCCTATCTGAAGACCGTAGAGAACGGGCAGGATGAGATCGCCGTCCGCCGCATATTGAATGTGCCGCGGCGGGGGATCGGCCAGACGACGATCGGAAGGATCTCCGATTATGCGCTCAGCCGTGACATCACTTTTTTTGAGGCTATGTGCCGCTGCAGGAATATTACATCCCTGGGGCGCGCTTCATCCAAAATAGAGAGCTTTGTCAGTATGATCCTGGAGATGCGGGAATTCGCGCAGGAGCATGATCTGCCGTCTCTGCTCCGTCATATCATTGAGGTGACGGATTATGAATCCTATCTCAGAGACAGCGATGATGAGGACGGCGATGACAGGATCTCAAATGTTGACGAACTGGTCTCTAAGATCACCGACTATGCGCAGACGGCAGAAGAGCCCACCCTTTCTGGTTTCCTGGAGGAGGTGGCGCTGGTCGCGGATATCGATGAAACGCAGAATTCCCAGGACAAAGTGCTGCTGATGACACTCCACAGTGCCAAGGGCCTTGAGTTCTCCCATGTCTATATCACGGGGATGGAGGAGAATGTCTTCCCCAGCGCTATGGCGCTGAACAGTGAAGACGACGAGGCGGAGGCAGAGGAGAGAAGGCTCGCCTATGTGGGGATCACAAGGGCCAAGGATGACCTGACGCTGACCTCATGCACATCCCGCATGAACCGAGGGGAAGTGCAGTATAATCCGATGAGCAGGTTTGTCACGGAGATCCCGCAGGAACTGTTTGACCGGGAGGGATCTGACAGGGCTGCGTTCGGGAGAGAATCGTTCGGGAGAGAATCGTTCGGCAGAGATTCGTTCGGAGATGAGCCGTTTGGGAGAGAGACGTTTGGCAGAAATACGTATGGCAGAGAGACTTTCGGTCAGAGGTCTTATGACCGCGGCGGGTTCGGCGGTCTATCCGCAGACAGCGGCGCGGGCAAGAGCGGAACATCCCGCCCGAGACTGAAAGCCGTATACAGGAAACCTTCCACAGACGACGCCAAAAAGCCATATATTGCCAAAGCATCCGGCGGCGGCAAGTCATTGTCGTCGCTGAAAAAGGGCATGCCGTCCGCTCCCTCGAAACCGGACTATCAGATAGGGGATCGGGTGCATCATGTCAAATACGGAGCAGGTACTGTGAAAGAGCTGGAGCCGGGACCCAGAGATTATAAGGTGACCGTGGTGTTCGATGATTTCGGACAGAAGATCATGTATGCGGCTTTTGCCAAGCTGGTCCGAATCTGAACCGTATTCACAGGGCGCCAAAACTCTTATTCGGAAAACTCGTCAAACTGACATGTGAAACTGTGGAAATCAAATCATGTTAGTGTTATATTTATAGTAGAAGCAAATTACAAATAGCCAATGTCGGTATCAAATATTGGGAGGAACTGCATTTATGGCAAGAGACAGATTTCAGGAATTGATCGACGCAGTAAGAGAAGGCAACAAGAAGAAAAATCCCGTACTCGTGATCCTCGCCGTGATCGGGGCGATTGCAGCAGTCGCACTCATTGCATACGGTGTTTATCGTTTCCTTACACCGGATTACTTTGATGACTATGATGATGACGACGATTTCGACGATGATGATTTCGACGACGATTTTGAGGATGACTTCGAGGATGAGGAGGATGAAGCCGTTCCGGCCGATGCCTGATCGAAAGATTCCACGGTAAATCGAACAATAGTAAACGGGGAGGCAGTCCGGTGTGAGCCGGGCTGCCTCATTGCGGTATTTGCATAGTAACAGGGAGGAACTGCACTTGAAAAAAGGTGATCTGATCGAAGGAATTGTCCGTGAAGTCAAATTTCCGAACAAAGGGATCGTTGGAACAGAGGACGGAATCTGCGTTGTCAAAAACGCGATCACCGGACAGAAGGTTCGGGCCCGTGTGAACAAAAAAAGAAAAGGAAAGGCGGAGGCCGCGCTCATAAGCGTCCTCGAGAGGTCACCCTTGGAGAAGGAACCGCCCTGCCCCGCATTCGGGATCTGCGGCGGCTGCACTTTTTTGTCTCTTCTCTATGAGGAGCAGTGCGGGATCAAAGAGCAGCAGGTCAGAGAGCTTTTGGCTCAGGCACTGCCTGATGACGCGGATATGAGCTGGTTCGAGGGGATCCTGCCGAGCCCTGATCTATACGGATACCGCAACAAAATGGAGTTTTCGTTCGGCGACTCCTATAAGGACGGCCCCCTTGCACTCGGCATGCACAAGCGGGGAAGCTTCTACGATATCGTCAATGCGGACTGCTGCGCCATCGTGGATGAGGATTACAGGAAAATCGTGAAGTCGGTGCGGGAGTATTGGGAACAGCAGAAGGCTCCCTTCTTTCACAGACTGCGGCATACCGGGTATCTTCGTCATCTCCTCGTGCGCAAAGCGGTGAATACAGGAGAGATCCTGATCGATCTGGTCACCACATCGCAGCAGCAGTATGACCTGGGTGAGTTCGCGCAGATGCTCTTGTCTCTTGAACTTGACGGGACGATTGCCGGGATCCTGCACACAGTTAACGATGCAGTGGCGGATGTCATCAAAGATGACGGAACGGAGCTGCTTTACGGCAGAGACTATTTTACCGAGACACTCCTTGGACTCAAATTCAAAGTCACACCTTTCTCTTTCTTCCAGACCAACAGCAGGGGTGCCGAAGTCCTGTATGATACAGCGAGAAAGTTCCTGCGCGAATCCGACATGAAAAAAGGGGTCGTCTACGACCTCTATTGCGGTACCGGTACGATCTCCCAGCTGATGGCGCCCGTTTCCGATAAGGTGATCGGTGTTGAGATCGTGGAGGAAGCGGTGGAAGCGGCCAGGGAAAACGCGCATCGCAATCAGATCAGCAACTGCGAATTCATTGCCGGCGATGTGCTGAAGGTCCTCGACGAGATCGAAGAGAAACCGGATCTCATTATTCTGGATCCTCCCCGGGACGGTGTCCATCCCAAGGCGCTGCCCAAGATCCTCTCTTACGGGGTGAATGAGATCCTGTACATCTCCTGTAAACCCACAAGCCTGGCGCGGGATCTCCCCGCGTTTCTGGAAGCGGGTTATCAGCCGGTGCGGGGCGTCTGCGTGGATCAGTTTCCCTGGACGGCGAATATAGAGACTGTTGTTCTTCTGCGCAGGGAATAAGTAGATGGGTATGCTGATTTTGCGTTTTGCGCTTACTTCTCTTCAGGGAATTTAAGTGCGGATGATTGGTTTGAAGTATTACACTTACGTTTTTTTAAGGGGCGATAAGTGTATTTGAGCATTCTCGGTTTTGCGATTACCTTTTTTCCTGAAATTTAAGTGCAGATGGCCAAAATCTTGATTTGCAATGAAAAAAGCGGAGAGAATTTCACTGCAAATACTTCAAATCGGCATCTGCACTTACACATTGGCGCAAAAGTGTTAGTACAAATGGGAAATTCGGAATTTGCACTTACTGCCACTTCAAAAAAGGTAAGTGTATTTGACTGAACCTTAGTTTTACGATTAAAAATGTATCATTACTCCACATCTGACATCAGCTCACGAAGTGTATTCCAGGATTTCCTGGCATCGGCGTTCTTCGAGAGTTCTTCCATCTCTGCACCGACTCCGGCGTCCTCAAATCGGCCCCTGACCGACTCATAGTCGTCAAATGCGCTGTCAATCAAATCTGCAATTTCTTCTTCATAGAAATTATGCTTGGCCACCTCTTTTTCTTCATTGCTGAGACTGTTCCAGGCTTCACTGAAAGCAGCCTTACGTGCAGTTTCTTCAGTATCCGAGATCTGACGATCTGCTGCAAAAGAGAGAATCTCCTCCGCAGTCTGTGCAGCTTTCAGTGATGAACCGGCAGAGCCGATCTCCATATTGACCAGTGGCTTGAATACATTATCTGCATAGTCGGAGGAAGGGATCTCATCCGCATAAGTGCGTTCTGACACTGCCTCAGCGGAGTTCTCAGTACCGCTTCCGCCGCATCCTGACGCCGATATGGCCGCCATCACCGATATCATGATCATTGCGATTATCTTTTTCACGTTTTCTTCCTCCTGTAGTGTTTCTGACTCTGTTAAGTGCGCACATTGCGCTTAATGGGTACTGCCCGCTCAGCCATCGCCTTCTCAATCTCCTCAGAGCTCCAGCCTGCTCTCTCCATGCCTGTCGGACAGTTCGGTGAAGAGAGGGAGCAGTTGCTGCGGCAGCCGCCGCAAAACCCCGAGATCTGTTCCTCTGTATTTTGACTCATTTCTCTATCCATTGCCATCTCCTTTAATTCCTTGTATTTGCGAATATATGCAGCCTGTCAGCTTCTTAATTGTACCATAAGCAGAAGAAGCTTGCGCACTCGGTATCAGCGAACTTTCAAGACGAAAAAAAGTGCCTCCGCACAGGATTTCTATAGTCCTGCCTGGGGCAGAGATTTGTGTATTTACAATGTTTGCTGCACTTCAAGAGTAGCAAATTTATGCCAGGACTTATATTATAGAAGAAGTATGCGAACCAACGAAGATGCATAAGTTTCTTGATCCATTGGATAAGAGTCATATTTAGAATTGATGATGAGAGGATAAAAGGGTCATGAAGTACTTGTGGATCTGTTGACGAGAGATGCTGCGTAGTCGAGCGAGGCCAAGCCGCGAAGGCGATCCGGGACGTGAATATGATTTTATTGCTTCTGAAGGGAGGTCTTTATGAACGAAGTGAACAAAACCCTTTTCATCCCTCTGTATGGGAAATCGCTCATCAGCAAGCAGCATATCATTCTAAATGACCCGGACGCCGAGAGGATCTGGGACGCGGAAGGCTTTCCGATCCGCGGCAAGTCGAAGTCCAAATGGCTTGCTTATAATATGGCGATGCGCGCCCGCGTGTTTGACAACTGGACAAGCCGCATGCTGAGAAAGCACAGGGATGCCCTTGTACTTCACGTCGGCTGCGGGCTCGACAGCAGATGCCGGAGAGTGAAGAGACCGTACAGACTGTGGATCGACTGCGACCTGCCGGAGGTGATCGCGGCCAGGAGAAAATACTTTGCCGAGACAGAACACTATCGCATGGCGGCACTGGACGCGGCGCAGCCCGGGCAGATCGCGGAGCTCCCGGACAGCGTGACGGCAATCGTAATCCTTGAGGGGCTCAGCATGTATCTGACGAAAGCGCAGCTGCATGACTTCCTCGCCGCGCTTGAGGCAAAATATGCAAACATCTGTATTTTGACCGACATCTATACGGAATTTGGCGCGAAGGCGTCAAAATACAGAAACCCGATCAACGATGTCGGCGTCACAGAGGTCTATGGCATCGACGATATCGGGGAGGTGACAAATGGGCTGAAGATCCGGTTTGTGAGGGAGCATACTTTTACGCCGGCGGCGCTGGTGAATGAGCTGAAGCCTTCGGACAGAGCAATTTTCAGGATNAAGATTTATCGGCTGATCGAGCTTGCCGGGGAATAGGAAGCTGATCGGGCTTCAGGGAAAACGACAGCTGCTGAGGGGTGCGGAGCAGGTCTTAGCTGCAAACGGTCATAGAATTAAAATTGAAATTAAATATCTGCTTGACTCCTACGTAACGTCATAGTTTATAGTGAGATCACCGAAGGCAAGGAGGTGATCAGTGATGATGACGGTGCATGAAGTCAGCAAACTGACAGGCGTGAGTATACGCACCCTGCAGTATTATGACAAGATCGGGCTTCTCCACCCGGCGCAGTACACGGAGGCGGGGTATCGGCTGTATGACGATGCAGCACTGGAGACCTTGCAGCAGATCCTGCTGTTTCGCGAGCTTGAATTCCCGCTCAAGGACATTAAAAGAATAATCGGAAGTCCGGATTTTGACAGGAATAAGGCGCTGGCGCAGCAGATCGAGCTCTTGACGCTGAAGAAAGAGCACCTCGAAAACCTCATCGACCTTGCCAAAGGAATAAAAATGATAGGGGTGAGACAGTTGAAATTTGATGCATTTGATACCGGTAAAATAGACGAATATGCCGCACAGGCGAAAGCATCCTGGGGAACGACGCCGGCTTACAAGGAGTTTGAGAAAAAGTCGGAAGGCCGGACGAGAGACGAGGATCAGAAGATCGCTTTGGGAATGATGGATATTTTTGCTTCGTTCGGAGCGATCCGGGACGCAGACCCGGCGTCGGACGATGCGCAGGCGCTGGTGAAGAAGCTGCAGGATTATATTACGCAGCATTATTACACCTGTACGAAGGAAATTCTGAGCGGGCTCGGCAAGATGTATGCCGGCGGCGGAGATTTCACGAAGAATATTGACAGCTGCGGCGGCGACGGCACCGGTGAGTTTGCGAATAAGGCGATCGAGATCTATTGCGGGAAATAGGGGCTGGTTTGATTGAGATTTGATTGACCTCGGTTTGATAGACCTCTGGTGGGTTTGATATACCTCCGGGGTAGTTTGCGGACAACTGTCCGCAAGCTACCCCGGAGGTTCTTTTTATAGTATGATATATAAAGTCATAATGAATTTAGAGACGCATGAATAAACTACCCCAAAGGTTGTTGTATAAAAATGAGAAGCAGCATTGACATAGTTTTAAACCGGAACGATGTGAGCAGGGCGGAGAAGATCCGCCTTGTTCTCGGCATGAGTATCCCGGCAATTCTGGCACAGCTGACATCCATCGCGATGCAGTACATTGACGCCGGGATGGTAGGAAGCCTCGGCGCGGAAGCGACTGCCTCCATCGGTCTGGTTTCGTCCTCCACCTGGCTGATCGGCGGAAGCTGCATCGGCATTTCGGCCGGCTTTTATGTACAAGTGGCGCAACTGATCGGAGCCGGCCGGGATCGCGAAGCGGAAGATGTGCTGCGGCAGGGCTTGAAAGCAGGTATTCTGCTCGGCATTGTAATTTGTGCGGCATGCATGGCGGTCAGCGGGCGTGTGCCGCGATGGCTCGGCGGCGGCGAGGAGATCCTGGCCGATTCCATCGCATATTTCCGAATCTATTGTGTGGGGATACCCTTTATACTCATACGGCAGATGTCCGGCGGCATGATGCAGAGTACGGGGGATATGAAGACCCCGAGCGCCCTGTCTGCCCTGGTGTGCCTCATCAACGTTGTGCTGAATATGCTGCTCATCTTCCCCGCAAGAACCGTGCACGGCATTTGGGTTCCCGGAGCAGGTCTGCATGTAGTCGGCGCAGCCCTGGCGACGACGCTCTCGGAGGCTGTCATCTGCCTCACGACCCTATACCTGCTCGCAGTCAGAAACAAACGGATCTCACTAAGAAACAAAGGCAGCTGGAAGTGGAAGCGCCAAAATATTGTGAATGCCGCGAAAATCGGGATTCCGCTGTCTTTTGACCAGATCTTTATGTGCAGCGCTTACATTGCCGGAACCAAAATAGTGGCAGCTCTGGGGACAATAGCAGTGGCTGCCAATTCGCTGGCAATAACTGCGGAGTCCTTGTGCTACATGCCGGGCTATGGCATTGGAGCAGCGGCTGCGGCGATCATCGGGCAGACGATCGGAGCGGGACGGCAGGACCTGACCAAAAGCTTCTCGCGCGTGTCAGTTTATCTCGGAATGATCATGATGGGGCTGACGGGCGGTATCATGTACCTCTGCGCGCCGTTTGTTTTCTCAATGCTGACCAGCAGCGCTGAAGTGGCGGCTCTGGGCACGGAAGTCTTGAGGATCGAACTGATCGCCGAACCCCTGTATGGCGCTTCCATCTGCTGCGCAGGCGTGTTCCGCGGGGCGGGCGATACACTGCGGCCCAGCGTCATGAACCTTGTGAGCATGTGGTGTGTGCGTATTACGCTTGCACTATTTCTGGTGCCGCGCATGGGCCTTCATGGTTACTGGACGGCGATGGCGGTGGAACTGTGCTTCCGCGGGCTGATCTTTTTGATCCGGCTCTACCGCGGAAAGTGGATGAAAAAGGCTATGGTGTAAAAACTAAAAAAACGACCTCTAAAAATCGACCTCTGGGGTACTTTGCATGGGGTGCTTTGCAGGAAAAAACGGAAAATGAAAAAGAGTAATACATTCAAATGGATCGCGGCCGTCGTTCTGGCCCTGTTGGTATCTTACCTGCGTGTGACAGGTTATCTGCCTGAGAGCGAACACGAAACCGCGAATGAAAATCAGACTGCAGGTCAGACTGCAGCCGGAAGTGAACATGAGGGGAGCAGTGCCCTGACCAGGGACGGGTTCTGCCGAACGACCTACGAGGTCTTCGTATACTCGTTCTGCGACAGTGACGGAGACGGGATCGGTGATCTGCCGGGACTTCTATCCAAGCTGGACTATATAAATGACGGCAGCCCCGCAGAGGGCGATGATCTGGGGATGACAGGACTTTGGCTTATGCCGGTCTTTCCTTCGAATACGTATCACAAATACGATGTGACGGATTTCACCGGGATCGATTCGGCGTATGGTACGCCGGAGGATATGGATGCGCTTCTCGCAGCATGCCATGAAAGGGGGATGACTGTGATCCTGGATCTTCCGGTGAACCATACCTCGACAGCGCATCCCTGGTTTCAGGTGGCAGCCAAATATCTGAGATCGCTCCCTCCGGGCCGGGAGGCGGTGAAGGAGGAGTGTCCGTATGTGTGGTACTATCAGTTCGCGAGAGAGCAGTACGACGGTTATGTTCCCCTGCCGGATTCCGAGTGGTATTACGAGGCGAGGTTTTGGTCGGAGATGCCGGATCTGAACCTGACGACCGGGGAGGTGCGGCAGGAACTGAAGGACGTGATCGATTTCTGGCTTGACCGTGGAGTAGACGGATTCCGTCTGGACGCGGTGACGTCATATTATACGGATAACCCCGAAGCGGGGATCGAGTTTACGCGCTGGCTCACTGAGACGGCAAAAGAGAGAAAGCCGTCCGCCTACATCGTCGGCGAAGCATGGGCAGACCAAAACACTTACGCCCGGTTCTACAGGAGCGGGATTGACTCTCTGTTTGATTTCGCGTTTGCAGGGCGCGACGGGATCATTTCGCGCATCATGAACGGAACGGCAGATCTGAGATATTTTGCCGAGGCTATGGTGCAGGAGGAGGAATTGTACGCTTCCATGAATCCGCTGTATGTCAATGCACCGTTCTACACAAATCACGATATGGACAGAGGCGCCGAATACTTTGTGGGGGATGACGGGACCAAAGCGAAGATCGCGGAGGCGCTGAATCTTTTGATGACAGGAAACGCATTTATATACTACGGGGAAGAACTCGGTATGAAGGGTGCCGGCAGAGACGAGAACCGGCGCGCTCCAATGTACTGGAGCGATGATCCGCATGCGCCCGGGATGTGTGCCGGGCCGGCCGGTTTGGATGAGATCCGGATGGAGTACGGCTCATTGGAAAAGCAGATCAGCGATCCGGACTCAATCTTCAGTTACGTCCGCGAAGCTGTGAGAATCCGCGAGAGCCTGCCGGCGGTCTCCAGAGGAAGGACAGTGCGTGTTCCGGAGCTGGAGGAGGAGAGTTTTGTCGGTTTTCTCAGGGAGTATTCTGTCGACCAAGGTGCGGACAGTGTCCTTGTCCTGATCAATACCGGCGATACAGAAGTGACTCGCCGACTGCCGGATTCAGTGGCCCGGTACACGGATCTGCGCGCAGCTCTCTACACCGGTGACCGGAATGCCCGGTTGAATGGCAGGGAGATCACGATCCCGGCCGGCGGGATCCTTTTCCTGCAGAAACGCTGAGACAGACGATTTAATTATGATAAACGCTTTATTTGCTGTGTTCAGAGATGAAGGCGATCGATGAGCTCTGAATGTTCGGTATGGAAGTAAAGAAAGTTGTGAAAACAGTGAGCAATGATTTTTGTCCGCAGATTAAATTTTCTCTCCGTGCCAAAGGTTCGGAGAATGAAATATGGCATAATAAAATCTAATTGTCACTGGCAATGAAAAAGTGTATCATATCAATATGACAGGAGGAAGGCGATGAAGGATTGGATGCAGATTTCACAGAGATTGATCATGCTCGGTCAGCTTGGACTGTCTCTCCTTATGCCTTTGCTTTTAGCGCTCGGTGTTTGTTATCTTTTAGTTTCGAGACTGGGAATCGGACTTTGGATATATTTTCCGGGCTTTCTTTTTGGCCTTGGGGGATCTTTTATGACGGGTTATAAATTCTGGCAGTCCGTGATCAATAAGGACAAGAAGGAGGAAGATGCCCCGCCTGCTTTTAACAGCCACCATTAAACAGAACACTGTAAGACAGAGCATTATTAGACAGATTTTTATCAGACAGATCTTTATCAGGCAGATCATTACAGGATAGATCATAATATAAAGAGGATTGTAAATTGAAACTGCAAAAAGCGGTAAAAGATGAGACGATGTTTGTGATGACGGGAACCTTGATCCTCAGTGCCGTGATGGTGATCGCATTCTTTGCGCTCAATAAAGTGTTTCCCGAGCAGGTCCCCATGGGAGTGCCGGTTATTATTGGAGCAGTCGGAGGATGCGCAGTAGCGGTCGGGAATTTTTTCCTGATGGCCCTCACCGTACAAAAAGTTGCCGGAACCGAGAACTATGACCAGGCGTATCGTTCTATGCAGGTCAGTTACAGATACAGAACATTCATGCAGCTGATATGGTGCGTATTGTCAATGGTTCTCAAGTTTATTAACCCCGTGGCCGGGATGCTGCCCCTTCTCTGGCCCAGTCTTTTGATCAAAGGCAGGGGGATTTTAAGCGGGGTTAAGAAACAAGGGAAGGAGGTGGATGTGTAAACATGGAATTTGATATCTCCGGAGCGAGGATATTCTATCGGATTCCGACGGGGATCCCGATTCTCGGTGATTTCCTGATCACAGAGACTTTGGTAGTCAGCTGGGTCGTAATGGCGATCATCACAGGATTGTGTATCTATCTGACAAGAGATCTCAAAGTTGAGAAAATCTCTAAAAGGCAGGCAATAGCGGAAATGATCGTAGATGCCGCCAACAACCTTGTCAGAAGCAATACCGGCGGGACAAAGTTCGACAGGCTGATTCCTTTCGTCGCTGCGCTGTTCGCAACCAGTATTGTATCGAATCTGATCAGTCTGACCGGCATTTTCAGGAGCCCTACGGCAGATCTTTCGACTGAAGCGGCATGGGCTGTCGTCGTCTTTATCATGATCACAATGGAAAAGATCAAGGCAGGCGGTATCCTGGGATATATGAAGGGATTCACAGAACCGATCGCAGTCATGACGCCGTTCAATATCCTGTCGGAGCTTGCAACACCCGTCAGTATGGCCTGCCGTCATTTCGGCAATATTCTCTCGGGCGTTGTCATCAACGGACTGATCTATGCAGCGCTTGCGGTCGCTTCTTCCGCGCTGCTGGGACTGATCCCCGGTGCAGTGGGAGATGTCCTGAGCAAGATACCGATCCTGAGTGTCGGTATACCGGCTATACTTTCGTTCTATTTTGACTGGTTCTCCGGCGCGATGCAGGCATTTATCTTTACAATGCTGACGATCATGTATATCGCGAACGCAGCGGAAGGATAAGGACCTTATAAGGAACCGGACTTCCTCACGGGCAGATGGTTCCGCCACTAACTTAAAACTCGGCGCGGAAATGTTCCGCGGGAGAAATACACCAACCAACTACAGGAGGGAAATCATGGATTATACAATTCTCGCAAAAGGTATCGCACTTGCAGGCTGTGCAATCGGTGCAGGATGTGCGCTGATCGCAGGTATCGGCCCCGGTATCGGTGAAGGTAACGCCGTTGCCAAAGCTCTCGAAGCCATCGGACGCCAGCCTGAGTGCAAGGGCGATGTTACGAGCACAATGCTGCTTGGCTGCGCGATCGCGGAGACGACAGGTATTTACGGTTTCGTCACAGGTCTTCTTCTGATCTTCGTGGCACCCGGTATGTTCATGGGTTATCTGGGCTGAGTCCAAGCTGCTACTGACAGAATGCTGTTTCGTTCGGAACGGCAACAGCCATAAGGAGGCAGTAAATGGGTAATACACAGGAACTTGTGACGATCATCCCCTGGACATTCATTGCACAGATCTGCAACCTTTTCATCCAGATGTACCTGATCAAGCGTTTTCTTTTCAAACCGATCAACGAGGTCCTTCAAAAGAGAAGAGAGCTGGCAGATCAGGAGATCAGGGAAGCAAGAGAGGCCAAAGAAGAGGCGGACGGCCTGAAGGCACAGTATGAAGAAGGCCTCTTGAATGCCAGAACGGAAGCTGCTCAGATCGTGCAGAACGCGCAGAAAGAGGCGCAGCTCAAGGCGGATGAGACTGTGCGCGAGGCACAGGAACATGCTTTGAATATCCGCAGAAGAGCAGAGGCAGATATCGCACAAGAGAAAAAGAAAGCGATCAATGAGGTCAAGGATGAGATCGGCGGTCTGGCAATGGATATCGCCGGCAAAGTGGTCGAAAAAGAGATCAATGAAGCAGATCACAGAAAACTCATTGATGAATTTATAAAGAATGTAGGAGAGGCATCATGACAACAGCGACAAGTGTGTATGGGCAGAGCCTGTACGACCTTGCTGCGGAGGAAGGTCTCTCGGAAGAGATTTTGAAACAGATGGAAGCAGTGCAGGCGATCTTTAAGGAGAACCCGGATTATATCACGCTGCTTCTGGAGCCTTCCATTCCCAGAAGAGAGCGTCTTGGCCTTTTGGAAGAAGCATTTAAAGGCCAGGTCCATCCGTATCTGCAAAATTTCTTGATGATCCTGCTTGAGAACAGTCTTCTCAGAGGATTCAGTGCATGCTGCCGCACCTACCGGGAATCTTACAACAAAGATCACGGTATCGAAGAAGCGACAGTGACCAGCGCGGTCGCGCTGACAGAGGCACAGGTAAAATCACTGAAGTCCAAGCTGGAGGCGATCAGCGGTAAGACCGTCATTCTCAGGCAGAAAGTCGACAGCAGTGTGCTCGGCGGACTCAGAGTTGAGATCGGGGGCAGACTCCTGGACGGCACCGTCATGGGCAGGCTTGCCGACCTTCGCAAAAAGGTCAGTGAAACAGTATTGTAAAGGAAAAGACTAATGGAATTAAAACCAGAGAAGATATCCCAGGTGATCCGCAGTCAGATCAAGAATTATCAGAATGCGATCATACAGAATGAGACCGGAACGGTCCT
>CADCIU010000035.1 GCA_902801585.1 uncultured Lachnospiraceae bacterium
CAGCGACCTTCCCGTTCTCTGTCTTCAAGCCGACATACTGGTAATTGACGTCATCCCAGGCGATGATCGTGGTGTAATTCTCTCCATAGCGGCGGCCGTTCAGATTGATGCCGATGGTATTGCCGGACATGGTCTGCCCGCCGGATACCTGAGGGGCGATGTAATTCCCGTACTGCGTGTTCTGCAGTTCGTAATAGTAATTCAGTGTCCCGTCACTGTTCTTGTATTCCGTGAATTCCCAGAGAGCCGTATTGACCTGCGTGCCGATCCACTCAATATTGTCGCCGGTGTCATAGCAGCGGACCAGGGTTCCGTCGTGATCCACGGCATAGAACTCATATCTCTTGACGGTATCGTTCCAGATGCGGGTATAAATCACCACCTGCTGCCCGTTGCCGACATTCGCGGTATCAGACACACTGACCTTTTTCGCGACGTAAAGCTTGAAATCGTCGTCACTCAGGACAGACTTTTCCACCAGATTCATCCAGGTGGTATCTCCGCCCCCCGTTGAGGCATTAAAGCCATTGGAGGAGCCGCCGGGCAGGTTCAGTGAATATCCGTTGACCGTAAAATGCCATTTCCCGCTGTTTGAACCCGTTCCCGGCGTGGCCGTGATCACAGAGCTGATCTCATCCGGATCATCTGTCAGCGTGACATTGCCGCCCGAGATCGTCAGGTACTTTGTCTCACCGCCCGCTTCTGTGCTGATATAATACTTGTCTTCGCCAATATTATGGAAGGTCCATTCCCGGATATCGCTGTCCTCAGCCACCAGCAGTACTCCGTCGTGATTCAGCACATCCGGGCGCATGAGCATGTCCATGGCAGACAGGCGGTTCTGATCCGCCTTATCCACTTTGACAGTCATGCTCTCAGCCGTCAGGGCAGCGGATGTCGCGGCTTCATCATGATAGGCAATGCCGTAGGTCTTTCCATCAAGGCTGTAGGGATCATCTTCCATAGCACCTTCTGTCGCATATGTAATGAAGATCCGGCTGTTTGTATTGTTGTTATTATCTGTCCAGAAGCGAATTCCGCTGCCGCTGCCGGAATGCTGCAGATATTTATCTTCATCGCTCTTTTTGAAATAGAACTTTCCGTCGGCCGCCAGACTGATCTCAAAGGAGACTGCTGAAGACAGGTCTGCGGTCAGGCCCGCGAGATTGCCGCCGGTGTTCTGCATGTACTGTTTTTCGTTATTGACATATGTATAAATGACATAGGTGTTCTCACTGCCTTCCACCGTTTCAAAATACCAGCGGCTTGCTTCCGCCATATTGGAGGTTTCCACGAAAGCACTGTTGCCGTTGAGGGTGTTTGTGAAATACTGGCCGCTGCCGTAGGAAAGGTAGAAACCGGACGCATAAGCATAGCGCCGCGCGAGTTCCTGGAGATTCTGAACCACAGTTCCTTCCGTAATGACCGGTTCCGGCGCGTCTACCACCGCGTACACGCTGAAGCCCTCCGCCTCAAAGGACACGATCTGACCTTCCTGCGCGGTCTCTGTCGTGATATCCACCACCTCTCCGCTTTCACTTCCATCCGCGAAGTGAATGATCCGGGTATCTTCGCCTGACAGGTCAATACTGCTGCCGTCACTGCCCAGAAGCTCGATCTTCACATCGACCGGCGCGCTGATCTCGACCTTATCGCCGCCAGAATCCTTGATGCTGATATCAAACAGTCTGACATGGGAAACACTGCCGTTTTCCCATCCCATTGTCTCCTCGATCTTCGAGACATACGTGTCATAGAGGGAAGTATTCTCCTCCCCGTCATCACCGGATGCGTCGCCGCTCTCGTCAGATGCATCATCGCTCTCATCGTAATCGCCGCCGCTTTCCTCTTCCTCAGCGCTTCCTTCCGGCGCAACGATCTCCACCGCACTCAGTTCAGAGCCCTCGGGCACTTCCGCATCAGGGCCGTAGGTCACACTGATCCTGTAGCTGCTGCCGTCGCTTCCGATGACATACTTCTCGATCACCGTTCCCAGAACGCCGTATACCGAGAAATCGTCCGAACCGAACTCAAATTCGCTGATCCTGCGGACGTCACCGTCACCATTGGATGCACTCTTGCGCGCCGCCTTCGCACTGCGCCTGCTCTTCGCGGAGCTGTCCGCGCCGTTGACACCATCGCTGCTCACGCCGCCTCTGCTGACCCCGCGGTCGCGCACATACACGTCGCCGTCGTCGAAAGGCTGCTGGCTGCCGAGATCATATCCCGCACCGGTTGCGACCTTCTCGTCGCCGTCCATCTTCCATTCCGACTCCATGAACTCGAAGCGCTCCGGCTCTTCATAATTCTTCTGGCCATTGCTGTCCACGCCGGAATCAAAGAAATGGATCATGTCGACGCGCGCCATATTGAGTACTTCCGGTTCGTTGTCCCTTTCGAATTCGAAGCGGACCTTTACCTTGGAGGCGGGCTCTATTTTGGCGCCTTTGTATCGGAAACTGATGTCATAGAACCTGGCAAAAGACAGCATGACACTGTCATCGTACTTGTCCTTCAGTTCCTTCTGTGCTTTGTCAAAATACAGCTCAAACTCTCTCTCGTCCTTGTCCCTAGTGATCTCACGCACCGAGACTTCCACAGCTTTGGGAAGCATGGCCTCTTTGGAAACCGTCACATATACTTTATAGCCATTGCCCTGCGCGACCAGCTCTGTCTCTTCGGTGATGAGCTCTTCTTCGGGCACGGCAACTAACGCCGTAGCAGCAGTTGCTGCGGCGTCTGCGTTCTCTTCTGTGTAAGCTGTGTTTGAAGTATCTGATGTGCCGTCTGTCTCGCCGGATGATGCGTCATCGCTCTCATCAGAAGTTTCCCCTTCTGAAATGCCCTCTGCATCATCTGCGCCGTCTTCGCCGCTGCCGGTTCCTGCATCATCACCGCTGCCGGAACCGCCGTCGCCGGGATCCGTATCTCCTTCGGGGAAATCTCCGGAATCACTTCCGGATCCTTCGCCGGAATCTCCGCCGTCAGTTTCCGAGGCGTCGCCGGCAGATCCACTGTCTCCGCCGGCTTCTTCTTGCTCCGACGCGGCGCTCTCGATATTTTGACCGTCATCTCCGGGACCGTTCTCCTCCGACATCTCGATCACAGGGGAACGTGAAGGATCCAGCCGCAGACCGCTCTGCTGTGACGCCGTCTTCTTATCAAGCGTGATCGCGGGGAGCATCAGAATATACGTAGTTACAAACACAACAATACACGCCAGTACAGTTGCTGCTTTGTACAGGCGTCGAAGCTTTTTATGTTCTCTCAGTATTAAGGCGATTAGTTCTTTTAAAAGCTTCATTGGTTCCTTTCATCGAGGTCTTCATCTTCAAAGTCTTCGAAGTCATCATCTTCAAAGAATTCGTCTTCAAAATCATCCTCTTCTGCCCGATTCATCAGCGCAAGAAATGCTCTCCTCCTCGCAGCTGCCTTGCGCTGCCTGTATCCGCTGCTCGTTGTGATGAGCATCATGATCAGCAGGATCAGCAGGATCGGTGCCGCCACAATAGGCGCCACATAATACGGCCTGAACAGCAGTGCGTCTGCTGTAATATTGGCAGCATTTGGAATATCGTTCTCCACGCGGTGGCCGCGCACCAGTAGTCTGTGTGTATTTACTTTATACGGCGTGCAGGTGACAAGCGTCATCTGATCTTTGTCCGGATCGATCTCCAGATCCTGAAACTCTTCCGGCAGCACGATGCGAATCTGATCCACCTCATAGGTAAGCGTTCGATCCAGCACCTGAACGAGGAACTTATCCCCGACTTCCAGCTGATCCAGATCCGTGAAAAGCCTGGCCGCAGGAAGCCCTCTGTGTCCTGATACGACCGAGTGGGTCCCTTTACCGCCTACCGGAAGTGACGAACCTTCAATGTGTCCGATTGCAACCTCCAGAATACTTTGATCAACACCATGATAAATCGGCAGCGAAACATTGATCTTCGGGATATCGATGTAAGCCATAATGCCGGTTCCATCAACATCGAGAACGTTTCTGTACTCGATCTTTTGCTCATCGGTGAGTACGAACCGGTTTTGTCGACCCACTAGCTTCTCGTTATACGCTTCCGCCTCTTCAAGGATCCGGTCAAAATTCTCCCGGTCCATATTCGCAACACTTTTCGAATATTTGGCGATTGCCTGTGTCTGATGAAATGAATTCCACCAATCACTGACCGAAGGATATGCCATCAGACAGATCCCGATGATCAAGGCGATCGTCAGCAGGAGGTTAGCCCTTTCAGCTATGAACTTTTTCAAAGATGCTGTTCTTTCACTGGTCATCAAAAAGTCCTACAGAAGCGTCGTTCGTATCCCCCAGAGGCGTCATTCATGCACCACAGAGGCGTCTTCATACTCCACAGAGGTGTCGTTCAAACATAATCCCCACACCCTCCCCGGATTGTTCCGGAAAGAATACGGGGATTATTACTCATTTTATGTAATTACGATTACAGAAGCAGTTTTCCTGCATCTGCTGAAATGCTATGAAACAAACTCTAATCAACTATCGAATCCTATTATTACTCATTCATGCGGCGGCGAGCTACCAGGAGAACACCTGCTCCGATCACGAGGATAGCTCCGATGATGTAGAACAGAGTTGTACCGATGCCACCGGTCTCGGGAAGAGTTGAACCGGAGTTGTTCTCTACCTGGATTTCAACTATACCTGTAGCAGCATTTCCTTCCTTCAGTGCATCTGTTCCATTGACCGGAACATTTACTTCAAGTTTTGTTAAAGCATTTGATGCCTGAGTCTGCAGTACGTCCGTATAATCTTTTCCATTTTCAGTAGTAGCTTTGATCTCAACAACAATGTCCGGCGAAATCAAATTATATCCGGCAGGCGCTTTGATCTCAGTCAGGAGATATTCGCCGCAATCAAGGCCAACAACGTTGAACTTGCCGTCCTCACCAGAAATTAGAAGCGCGCCGTTTGTTGTAGCATCTGCTTTCGGCTTCGTTTCTGTCCATCCGGTGAGAATGCCGTTCTCGCCGACCACAGCATATTTACCACTATGTTCTCCTGATGTAGCCTTGAGAGCAAACTGTGCACCGGGAAGAATCTTCTCAGTAGCACCATCGATCTTAAGAACATCCAACCCATAAGTAAAGGTGATTACCGTATCCGGAGTTGTAGTTGCTGTTGAAGCACTGTCAGGATCATTGCTGTATTTCAGTGTGGATTTATTAGTGTTTCCGCCTGTTCCATTACCAATCGCAGCATTTTTATTTAGCATACCGAAGAACTCAATCACGATTTCAGAGCCTTCCGTATAAGTCTGAGTTGCGCTTGCGCTGGTCTTAACAGGTAGTTCAAGGGTAAATCCATGTGCTTCTTCATCAGGCGTAAGAGTATAATCATCGCTTGTAAGAGGAGTCCCAGCGACAGAGATTTTTAACTTGTATGCATCTGCAACGCCTGTCACCGTATCCGCAAATGTAAGACCGTCACTCATTTCATCCGTAAAGGTCATTGTATAATTCGCAAACTTTTCGGCATTCGGAATCTTACTTGTAATCCTGTAAGGTACATAGTCACCGATGTTATAATCAGACACTTCATTCCACGTCGACGAAGCATTCTCTTTCACTTCTTTGTCCTGCTTAGGCTTGTCGACTTTAATACGGAGTATATTAGAGCCGGGAACTGCCATAAGAATAGATGCATTTGTAACATCATCATTGAGGGAAGAAGCTGCTGTTGTGTCATCGATCATATACAGACCAATGCCTGCTGTCAGTTTAACCGGATCCATATTCTCAGTGACAGTAATAGACTGTCCTGTAAGATTCAGACCTTTGATTACCTTGATCAGAGCTTCCTTCTTTGCAGAATCGGTCGTGTAACCACCGATCACATCCGCAAATGCAGCTGCTGTGAACAAGGGCTTCGTTTCAGTAACTGCGGCAGGATTAGTCACAAAAGCACTGAAATCAGCTGCAAGAGTACTGTTTGCCTTCAATGCAGTAAGAAGAGCAAACCCATCATCCTCAATTTGAGCACCCCATGAGAGTCCCATATACTCTTTAGTTTCTGCATCATAACTCTCCGCAGCCACAACCTGTACGGCGTTGAATTCATGGCCGACCAGATCAACTAATTCTGCAGCAGGGACAAAATAAGCATGATCATATCCTGCTCCATCAACCGTAGCTTCCGTCGCTGTTGCCATCGCCCCCATACCCATTGACATCACCAATACCGCGACTGCCACTAAAGCTAAAACTCTTTTGAACCTTTTCATAGCATTGTCCTTTCCAGCTTGTTATCTGCACTTTTTGCTATTAGAGTTGCACTAACACAGATATTATAATTCACTAACGTTTCATGTGCAATGTTACATTTCCACTGTTTTGGCCAAATCTTTTCGTAAAAAAAACGTAATCACCTGACCACCCCGAACATCTTGATCGGCCAGATTCTCAGCACCAGCGCGCCGACGATCTGGTCTTTGGCAATGCAGCCGACCGCCGTGTTTCGAGAGTCGATCGACACACTTCGGTGGTCTCCCATCACGAAGACTCTGCTCTCAGGCACCTGGTACGGAAACTCGACATTCGTCTCGCCGTAGTCATACTCGTCGACATACGGCTCCTCCAGAAGATCGCCGTTGACATACACGCGGCCATCCTTGTCCAGATTCACCCAGTCCCCGGGACCTGCAATGTAGCGCTTGACCAGCAGTCGGTTGTTATAATAGAAGGCGACGATATCGCCCTGCTTCATCGAGACGGTCTTCCTGGACACAACGACATCTCCGTCCTCCAACGTCGGCGTCATTGACGAGCCATAGATCATCAGCACCGGCATCCACAGTGTCGCGATCAGTACTGCCATCGCCGCGACCGTGATCAAGGTAAATATAGTGCTCCGGAGCGTGCGGATGTATCTCTCCCTGTACCGCTCACGCTTCAGTTCTGACTCCAGTTCTGTGAGTGCTGCTTTGCGTTTCCTGTACCCTTCGGAGTTCTGGTCTGCTGCTCTATCTTTATTTGTTTCATTTTCTGTGATTCTGATATCTTCTTCACTCATGTCATTTCCTTTGGTGTCACAAGGGTGTCACAGGGACGGTTCTTCTGTCATCTATTTTAATAGGTATCAGGGGGACGGTTCTTCTGTCATCTTTTTTATAAGTTTCAAGGGAATGGTTAGACCCAGGAAGCCTTTTCACTTCAACCTGCATCCATGGCTTTTCGCAAATTCACCAATAACAATGAATTTCCGGTGGTATTATCCACTTCGTTGGGCGCATCCGATCTTTTCAGAAGCATCTGCATACACAAATTCTAATCAAACGCTTCAAACATGGATGCAAACCGCTTCAAATAAACCTTTCTGTTCCAACCGCAAGAAATTCTCTGAAGTTTTTCAGCATTTCCCGATGAAAGTTCAAAACCCATGGGTGCAGTTTAACAAGAAATGATCATCTCAGACCAACCACCACCCTCACTGCACATGCTTCCTCAACGGACTGTAACTAAACGCAATAATACTCTCATTCTCACCCACAAATCTCTTGATCTCGCTATACTCAATCTCATCCGCGCGGAGAATGATACAATCAAACTCCACTTTGTCATCACGTTTCCAATTGATTGTGCTTTCCGTGATCTGGGCGCTCCATTCATCAAGCTGGTGTCTCAGAACCTTCTCAAAATCTTTGTCCGCCTTTATGACAAACCGCAAATGATAGCCGTCATAGGAATCAGCGCCAAGCGGAATGCGATAGATCACATATTGCAGAAGCCAGATGAGCACCAGCGCACACCCCGTCACAACGTACATCCCCGCTCCGATCGCAAGGCCGATTCCCGCTGTCATCCAAATGCCCGCTGCCGTCGTCAGTCCCTTGATGTTTCCGCCGACTTTAATGATCACACCCGCGCACAGGAAAGAGATACCGCTGACCGCCTGCGCAGCGATTCTCGCCGTATCCGCCCCCTTTGATCCGAAATACTCCATCGTATCCGCCGGCCCCAGGTCCGCAAATCCGTATTTGGAGATCAGCATGATCAGAGCCGTCGTGCAGCAGACCATAATGTGCGTGCGCACACCCGCCTCTTTAAAGCGGTTGCTTCGCTCCAATCCGATCAAGCCTCCGACCACAAACGCCACGACCAGCCGCAGACAGAGTTCCAAATTCTGCGCCATTGTAAAGTGCTCATAGTATGTCCTCGCAAACGTCACGAATCCAGCCCTCCTCTTCAAGAATTCCAACTGTCATCATGCCAATTATAATATACGAAGTTATCGTCGGCAAATTGCATGTTTACCGTTATTCAATAAATATCCCCATCTTATGCTATGATTTACTCATCACGGCAGCGAATTCCCGCCGCCTTATACAAAGCATACCACTCACTTCTGGTCAGCCCGACCTCCGCAGCCTTCGCCACGCTCTTCACCCTGGCCGGATTTGTCGTCCCGAGCACCACCTGCATCCGCGCCGGATACCGCAGCAGCCACGCGATCCGCATGCAGCCGATGCCGATACAGGATACTCTTTCATTTGTTCCCAACTCCAAATACTTCATAGGAATTCCCCTTACAACCATTGAATGATAACGCATATAAAAGCATCAGCTTTTCAGCAATATTTTACCAATTAGAAAAGTATTGTACAAACCGTCTATATGAACTGACGCCAAAAAAAGCTTCTCTCCATCAAACCGGAGAGAAGCTTTTTTGAATTTTTAAAATTCCTTTATAAATGCCTCATCTATTCAATTACAGATTTCTTCAGCCACGTCCCCCTGACAAAGTGAATCCGATATATGATCCCTCTCACACCCCAATCCAGGAACATGCCGATCCAAACGGCCAAAATCCCGAGGTGCATCACGCGGATCATGAAGATCGACCCTGCCACCCTGCAGAGCCACATCGTGAGCGACGAGACGATCATCGTATATTTGACATCGCCTGCCGCCCTGAATCCATAAGCAGGAATAAAACTCATCGCCCAGAAAACAGGCTTCACCACAGTAATGAGCAAAACCATCTTCAGGCAGAGCTCCGCCGCGTCCGGCTCCATCCCGGCCAGCTTGACGACCGGACCGGAGATCATATAGACGGCAGCGCAGGACGCAATGATCACAGCTTCTCCCCATGTAGTAAGCTTCTTAATATAGTAGACCGCCTGATCTTTGCAGCCTGCTCCCAGACACTGGCCGACGACCGTCATCATGCCGATTCCGACGCCGCACCCCGCAATGCCGTTCACATTCTCCAAGATAGCCGTCATGGCCTGTGCGGCGATCGCCGTCGTCCCCAGCGTAGAAACACTGGACTGAATCGCCAGTTTGCCAAACTGGAACATCCCGTTCTCGACCCCTGAAGGCACACTCAGCCACATGACCCTTCGGATCATATCTGCATCCGGCCGCACTGACAAATAATTGCGGACAACGATTTCCTGCTTGTTTCTGTGAAGATATCCCAGAATCCAGACAGCGCCGATCACACGCGACAGCAGCGTCGAGAGCGCCGCCCCCGCAACGCCCAACGGAATCACAAACACCAACACAGCATTACCCACAATGTTCATCATATTAGTAATAATGCTGATCCGCATTGGCAGCCTGCTGTCTCCGCACGCCCGGTACAGCCCTGCGCCTCCCTGAAACAGCGCAAAAAACGGATACGACATCACCGTGATCCCAAAGTAGATCAGCGACGCATCCATGACCTCCACAGAAACCTGCCCGAAGATCAGACTCAGGAGCGGCCTGCGAAACACAAGGCAAAATACAGCAATACTGCTCGACAACACCAAAATAACCAGCAGCAGCTGTTTTGCCGCTTTATTACACTGTTCAATATTCTTCTGTCCCAAGTATTGAGAACAGATTACCGTGCCACCAGCTGCAAGCGCCGCAAAAACCTGAATCATCAGTGTATTGATCGAATCCGTGAGCGAGACAGCAGATATAGCTGCACTCCCCAGATTAGATATCATCATAGTATCCGCCATCCCCATGAGCGCGTTCAAGAACTGCTCAACAATAATAGGAATCAGCAGACTATAAAGTGCAGCATCCGAAAACATGAGAGGCTCCGCTGTCCGAACCTCAGAGTTTGAACCAAAAAGCGAGTGACGTAAATCCCGGGTCGCATGGGGCCTCGGCAAAACATGTGCAGTCATTAAATCAAATTCATCTTCTTTCTTTTAAATTAGTCTTCTTTAAACTAGTCTTCTTTTAAACTGGTCTTCTTTTGAATTAGTTACATTTAATTTCTTTTCGGCCGTTTATTTTACAACCTTCCAATTTAAATTCAAGGACGAATTCCGACTATTTTATGGACAAAACTGCGCATCAGTCTTATCCCTGGGAGCAACTTGCCTGAGAAGCAAAAGGACCTCAGAGGTCAATCAGTCCTCTAATAGGACTTCTACACTTCCACTTACCTGAAAAACAAAAGGGCCCCATCACATCTTAGTTTCTTAATTCTGGCAGGGTCCCTCGCCAGAATCACCAGCCAGCTTGAAGCTAGAGACCCCCACCACATAAAAATATTTCCATTTTAATAAGCCCCTTCTCCAAAATCCGCTAATACCGAACCAACCAATTCACTATTTCTGAATTCCTATCAAAATCCCCGAATTTTCCATCCAATTCATATTATTTCAATGACAAACAATAAACTGAAATCTCAAAAATTCAGAATTCCGAACTGGTTCATTAATGAATTATTGAATTATCAGTTAATTTCCTATATAATTGGCCAATCATCAAACAAAGGGAGGCGAATACCATGACAGGAATTGAGAAAAATCACCCTGGAATCCCCGAAAACTCCGGCAAACCGGAAACTGAAAAAGCCGCCAACACCACCAGAACTGAAGGAACCACCACCCCCGCAACCCCCGGAACCACCACCCCCGCAGCCACCCAGGACCTCGCCGAGATCATCTCCTCCAACCTGAAAAAGCTGATCGCCCACAACGGCATCACCCAGAAGGAGCTGGCCGACATGCTCGGCGTGGCGCCCGCCTCCATGACCGACTACTGTAAAGGCCGGAGGATTCTCGGCACAGAGCACCTGGTCATGCTCAAGAAGCACTTTGATATCTCCATCGACGATTTTCTCACCAAGAGCATCACCCCTTCTGCCGTCGCGGTTCCTCCCAGAAGCACAGGAATTGACCGGGAGAAGATGGAGACCTACCACAAGTATTGTGCCGCTTATTATATGTACTATTTTGACACCAGTAAATCGAAGGGCCGCGACCTGCTGCCGCCCAGGGATTCCCTTCTGTACGGCATTCTCTTCATATATGAGAATCCCACTTCCCTGGAGGTGCCGGAATTCGGCTGCGCAGCCATTCTCGGGATCCGCGGCAGAGACGAAGTGACCCGGATCAAGACAGAACTGGACAAAATAGAAGATCCCGAGAAGATCATCAACCACATCGGAAGGAATTATGAGAGCATGGCTTATTACGGAGACTTTACCCTCTCCCAGTTTCATGCTTTTGTCAGCATCAGCCACACAAGTACAGACAAAGCGCTGCTGATCTTCCACAGGATCGACAACAATAAACCGGAGTATATCGGCGGCATTGGCACCATCAACTCCGTATCCAAAGGCCGCGAACACACCCCGGTGATTCAATTTATGGGAATATCAAGATATTTTCTCTCCATGTCCGAAGAGGAGATCCATCACAATCTCCTGCTCGATTACCCGACTTTTGAAGCGGACCCGGAGATGGTGGATGAAATGATCATGAACTTCAAGGCCTTGTACGCAGATCCGAACGGCGCAGTTTATGAGGGCTTTTCCGAGTACCAGAAGGCCATTATGGTTCGATCGACTTTGGAACGGTTTGTCAAGAAGAGCCTGGAACGGAACATGTTCCGATATGGGAAGATCTCAGGGACCACAGACGACGACCAGTGGTATCACGCCATCAAGGCCGCATCCGTCAAAGGCCTGAACTAAAGAGCACATGACGTAGAAAGGAGGAGCACCATGGCATACGAATTGGCAGTAGATCTCAGCGATATCATGAGAATTTACAGCAAGAACCACAAAGTCGGCAATAAGCGCGGCATCAAGCGCGCCTATGACTTTGCGGAGAAAATGCATGCAGGCGTGACCCGCGGCACCGGCGAGCCTTACATCAAACACACGCTGCGCGCAGCGCGTTCTGTAGCTGAATGGGGGGCAGAAAGTGACGTGATCATGGCAGCCCTGCTCCATGATGTGGTCGAAGACTGCGATGTCACCGTGTCTGAAATTGAAGAGCTCTTCGATTCCAGCGTCGCCGACACCGTAGATGCGGTAACTGCCCTGAGCGACAAGGACTTTGACTTTGCCAACCACGCCCTGACCAAGGCACAGATGGATCTGCTCTCTGACGCCAAACTGCAGAGCAAGATGAACAGCAAGGCGCTCCTTGTCAAGATTGCCGACAGAATCGACAATCTCAACACCATGTCCGGAGTGAAAGAAGAAAAGCGCATTCCCAAGGCCGAGCACACCAAGGCGATCATCATTCCCATGGCCAGACTTGCCAAAGCAGACCATTTGGCCGATGTTCTGGAGGAACTCTGTTTCAAAATAGAGCACCCCAGGATGTACGAGAACATCGAGAGAGAGTACCGCCATCTTCTTGAGGCCAACAGCTATGCCTGTCAGGAGTCCCTGCACACACTCGAACAAATCATCAGCCCCGCTTACAACAGCAAGGCGCTCAGCCGCTACCGCCGCTACATCGTGGACCTGATCCACAGCGAGCGCTCCTATATCAGTATTTACCGCCAGATCAGCCGCGACGCCAGCAACCTCAAAGAGGACTGGTCTGTCCTTATGTCCAAAAGCAACATCGAGCTCTACGATCTCACATTCATCGTGAGCGATGAACTGGCTGAAGAGAAGTCCAGCCTGCACCCTTATGATGTGTTCTTTCACTATTTTGACAAAGAGCTGGCTTCCAAGGGCTTCTACCTGGTCAAGTACTGTTTTACGACCAACAAAGACACCGGCTACTTCCTGCTCTCCGACGAAACGGACAACCTCTACCGGCTGTTCGTCCGCACAGAGCTGGAATACCTCCGTTTCCTCTACGGCAGCATTGTGGATCCCGACTCCAATTTTGCCATCTCCGATGTCAACGAGATCGAGCCCCAGGACACCTACAACGAGAAGATCAAGGTCTTCCGCCGGGACGGCTCTGCCATGGACATCGATAAAGGCGCCACCGTGCTGGATTTTGCATTTTATATCCACACTGACCTGGGTCTTCATTTCGAGTACGCCATGGTCGATGAGTCCAAGACCAGGCTGCCCAAGAACACACGCCTGAGTGAGGGCGATTTGATCACGATCGTCTCCAGCGAAAAGGTCAATCCGGACATCACCTGGTTCAAGCACGTCAACACGAGCAGGGCAAAACATAACCTCGTCAAGTACTTCCAGAAGCTGGGATACTGACCCTCTGAAAATCGGGCCGAAAGCTAGGATATTGACCCACCGATAACCGGGATACTGACCCTATACGTTCGCTTCTTTTCCCTGCATCATGCAGGTGAGGAGAATGCAGGCTATAGTCAGCACGCCCAAGACCATCATCAAGGTATTCCCGGTAAAACCGATCCCGCGCCGGATCATGAAAAACGTGATCCCCATCACGACCGTGTCCGCCAGGCAGATCGCCGGCGACCACTGATTCGACACAAAGCCCCGCATTCTCAGAGGCCCGCTGCTGCGAAGTCGCAGCGTGACCCACGCACCCAGACCGAAATCGCTCGACGTCAGCACAATGAGCACCGGAAATCCCAATGCAATTGTGAACGTCAAATTGTTAAAGAATATGAGCGGCACCAGGTCCAAAAACTGCTGTTTGAAAAAGACTTCCAGCCCGAACCCCAAAAACAGCGCACAGGCCATACAGCTGATCACCGCCGACCATGCAAACAGGCCGATCTTTTTCCATGTGTGTACATTGACTACATCGCCGGCCATCGCGCGCCAGGTCTTATAAGGGATATAGGCGGATAGGAAATTCGCGATAAATCCGAGGACCACCGTTCCCTTCATGGTCTCGATCCGAAGCAGATCTCCCAGCAGATTCCCGATGGCGCAGCCGAGCGCGCCGACCGGGCCGAAGACCATGCCCACCGGTGCCGGGATCGCGTTGACCGGCCGGATCTGCGAATATCCGCCCGCGAAGATCATTACATTAATGGAGGCAGATAAGATGCCGAACATCACCGCGACCAAAAAGAAAATGTTCTTCGCCTGCGGCATAAAAGGGAGCAGGGCCGCTGCCGCTTCGTCCTTTGCCTCTGCGGCTTCCAGGCCCTCCAATACCCTGACTGTCGTCTCGAAACCCATCTCCTCCCCGATCAACTCGTCTTCCTCTACGTCCTCTCTGAGGCGTTCTTCTATGTCCTCCTCCCGGGCTTTTTCCTTTTTTGACAGGAAATTCGTGCCCGCGATGATCGCGCCCAGAGAGATGATCAGCGCGCCGCCCACGGATTTGGCCGAGAACTGCTCCACACCGCCCATCGATTCCGGCAGCAGAACGGCCGCCACCAGCGTCACGACCGGCTCCGTCGAAGCCACGATCGTCACGCTCACCGCGTCCGCGTACTTGTCCGCATACATCAGCATCAGATAGGCGTAGCACTTGGAGAAGAACGCGATCAGGAAGATGTACGACAGCGTCACCTGCGACCACTCGATCGTGAACAGCGAACCTGCGTCCGTCGCCATCCACAGCCCGAACCCGGCCACCGCCGACACGATCATCTGCAAGACCGTCAGAAGCGACGGGTCCGTCTCCTTCGTGTACTCCGTCGCCAGCACCGTATACATCGACATGGCCGTCGCCGACCCCAAAATATACAGCGCCCCAAGCAGTCCCGCGCCTCCCATAGTTCCCCAGTTGGAGACAAAGATCCCGATCAGGATCACCGCAATTCCCGCAATATTGTTCCTCGACGGGTACTGCTTCTTAAAGAGAAGAATCAGCGGCACGATAATAATGCCCATCGAAGCGTACACGCTCGCCGAAGAGGCCGGAATCTGATCCAGCCCCAGCTTCTCAAACATGTTGCTCAGTGTAATCAGCACACCCAGGATCAGTCCCTGCCTGAGCGACACCTTGTTCAGAAGCCGAAACTTTCGGCGCATCACCAGTGCCAGTATGATCCCTGCCACTCCGGACGTCAGCGCCAAGTACGCATACACCGAAAAGCTCTGCGGAATGTCCTTAATAAAAATGTAAGACGAGGACCAGCACAGCGTGATCGAAAACAGTATAAAAATTGATTCTTTTTTGGTCATTCCGGCACTTCCTTACAGTATGAACAATACATTATCCCGTTCATCAGTCACTGATCTTACTTATTCAACCTAATGGTCCACGGCCCCTTGATCCATGATCTCTTGGTCCGTGGGCCCTCATCCACGATCCCTTGTCCCTTCAGCGAACAATCTTCTCAAAATCCGCCTTAGGGTGCTTGCAGATCGGGCAGATGAAATCGTCGGGAAGCTCTTCCCCAACCCATTCATATCCACAGATCAGGCATCTCCAGATCGTCTCTCCCTTCGGTGTCGTGCCGGCCGCCTGCGGCTTAGGCTTGATGTTGTTCTGGTAATACTCATAAGTACAGGAAGATGTGTCAGAAAGCACCGTCATAAAAGTCGGCTCACAGATGAACAGTGTGTGCGATCCCAGATCCACTTTGCTCTCCACCTTCAGTGAGAAATATGCGTTCGTACCGGCTGTGATGTAGGGAATTTTGTTCTCGGCAATCGCATAGGACTCAGCCGGATAATCCGCGAACTTATCCACATCTCTCCCCGACTGGAACCCGAAATGTTTAAACAGCGCAAAGTCCGCGTCATTACTGATGACCGATACATTGCACATACCTGTCTCCATTACCATGTCATGTGTATAATTGGACTTGTTGATCGCGATCGAGATCCGGTTCGGCTCAGACGCCACCTGAACAGCAGTATTGATGATACAGCCATTCATCTTCTCCCCTCTGACTGCCGTGCAGACAAACAGTCCATAAGATAATTTGAACATTGCCTTCGTATTCATTTCAGCCATTTGTCTTCCTCCTGAAACATGGTTTTTTAGTCGTTACAGTACCCGGCCTTTCTTATTCCGACAGACCCATAATACTGTTTACCACAGTTGCTGATACTATTTTATCCCTTTCTCAATGCTTTGCTCAAGAAAACCCTATTCTATTTTGATCATTCGTATGTTTTTTCCACTTTCACGAAGGAACGCAGCACCTACTCCGCGTTCTTTCTGATCACACTATGCCCGCAATACTGGCAGATATAGTCATCCTCTGAAGTCATGGTATACTCCGCTCCGCAGTTTTTGCAGTACACTTTGAACACATAGATCTTGTGATACTGCAGAATCCTCACAGAGTCTTCTTTCTTGGAGAGCTCAATATTCCGGATATACTTTCTCTTCTGCATTGTCTTAAGAAAAGAAACCGTCTTCTCAGGTTTGATCTCTAGGATCTGGGCAATCACCGGAATCGGCACATTCTCATTCGTGCTCATAGCCAGGAAACCGGCCAGCCGTGGTGCCAGACCTCCGCATTTCATCTCCCGCCTCATCCAGTACAAAAAATAGATCAGTCCGCCGCACATAGCCGCAACAAACAGTAAGGCCAAGACATCCTTTACTCCCAAAGGTGCGTACTCTCCGCTTAAGTTTCGACCTTGGCTGATTTCACCCACGGCCTGCAATGCCAGGCTTACAACTGACAGTGTGAAAAAACCGTAGAGGATCATGAGTATCCGATACGTCATCCGGCTGTAGTTCGCTCCTTTTTCTCCCAAATATCTTTCCATGCTTGTTCCCTCATACCAGCGGTTTCGCAATATTTTGACCGCTCAAAACAGCGGTCCCCGCAGTGCATTGCCCCTCAAACCAGCGGTTTCCCGCAGTACTTGCAGATCATTGCTTCGCCGACAGTAATAGAAACGGCTGCGCCGCAATTGCCGCAGACATACGCATTCTTGGGAAGCCTTCGGAATTCGATAATATTGATCTGCTGCCTCTCAGGGTCATTCTCTATATTCATCAGATAATTGCGTTTCAAGAGGCGGATTACCTCCTGCGGTGCATTCCCTCTCTGCGCATCGTTCGCCAGCGCCGAATAAAGATAGTCCTTGCGCCCGGCGGATGCGAACAGCAGCGCGTATTCCCGCGCTCTCCTTCTCTGTATTTTCCGGTTCACCAACATATATATAATGAAAAACCCGATTGCCAAACTGATGAAAGAAGTGAACCACTTTCCAAATCCGGAGCCCATCACATCACTGAACATCTCAAAAGCAGCCATCCCGACCGCCGGAATCCCAAGGATCCAGATCAGCACATCCTCCGCCCATCCGTTCTCCTCTCCCTTCAGACATTTCTCAGTGAGAAACCGGTTGACAGATTTCAGATTCAGATCCAAGCGCTCCATGGCTTCCTTATACGCTGCTTTGTCTTCCACGCGCGCCTGATGCGTGAATACGCAGGAACAAATAAACACCGGCAGAAAAGCGCAGATCAGCGCAGCCAAAGCAATCGCCGCCAATTCCGTCGCTCCCTTGACCAACGTATTAAATGCAATGACAACCAAAAACAGGCTAATATATATAATCCAAAGGATTCTCCGCATCTTGCGGTAATCAGTTTTTTTCATTAACGCCTCCCCGTAAGGTGTCAAGGGGACGGTTCTTTTGACACCTTTGTGTCTTCTTGCTCTGCCTCAATCGATTCACGCAGGTGTCAAAGGGACGGTTCTTTTGACACTATTGCCACATCTTACTCTGCCGCAATCGATTCACGTATTATACTTGCAGCTCTGTCACATGCATCAGCCATAGCCTGCGAATTCTCCGGTTCATACCATGCATCAAGGAAACCGCCCTGCGACTCCACAGCTCCCTGCCACACCCCGGTATTACGTGTACAAGGGCGTGCGAACAGCGTCCCGTTTTCTTCCACTTTTACAAACGCAGAAACATCCATGCCCTCAAAAGCATTTACGAATTCATCCGAAATCCCGGGCATGCCGGCCATGGTAACGCCGAGCCGCGCCTGCTTGATCTGAGCGTCCATGGAGCAAAGATACTCGATCAGGCTTGCTGCCGCGTCAGGATTGTCCGTGTCTGCAGATGCTGCCCAGCCAAGTCCGTTGTAACAGCTCCACCTCTCGTCCTTTTGACAGGCACCGTCACCGTTCCTGTCGTAGTAAGGAATCTCTGCCCATGCATACTCCTCGCTGTTTATAGGCAAGTAATAGGTACTGGCCATCCAGGACCCCTGTGTGATCATAGCGGCCTTGCCCTCCAGGAAAAGGTAATCCACGCTGTACTCTTCCAGGACCGACTCCGGCGTTCCGACGGTGAGCATCTTGCGCACCATCTCCATGCCTTCCTTGGATTCCGGGGAATCAATGTCTGTATCCGTCCTTTCTTCATTGATGACATTTCCGCCGTATGCATAGACGTAGTTGTACCAGCCGTCCTGATCGTTGATCGTATCGATGGCAACACCGTAGATATCGTCGTCAGTCGCCTCTGTAATTGCCTTCGCGGCTTCATACATATCCTGATAGGTCCACTCATCCGTCGGATATTCTACGCCCGCCCGGTCAAAGAGCGTCTTGTTGTAGAGGAGCGCGATGGTGTCATGGTCCTTGGGAAGAGCGAAAATCCTGCCGTCACTCCGTGTGTAGATCGAGACTAGATCAGGATAATACATGTTCATATCAACGCCGTCTTTTTCAATGTACTCCGTCAGATCCATCAAAACATCATTGTCCATATAGATCCGGCAATAGTCGGAATTCATCCAGAACACATCCGGAAGCGTTCCGCCGGCTGCCCCCGATTCAATCCGTGTCCAATAATCCCCCCAATCAGTAGCTTTGACCTCAACTCTGGGATTACCCAAAGCAGTCCAGTCATCGCAGATTTCCTGGATGCCTGCCCGCTGGGCAGAGTCCCAAATAATAATGCTCAGGGGATCAGAAGAAGCCAAAACAGAGCCAGCCGAATCTGTGCTGCTCTCTTTTTCTTCCGCCTCTTGCGTCTCGCTGTCCTTCGCCACCTCCGAATCTGTCTGCTCGGCCTGTCCTTTCTCATCCTGCGATGCGTCCGCTACTGCATTTTCTGAGTCATTCTTCTTCGAAGATAACACGAGGAACGACAGCGTTCCAATCATCATCAAGAGCACTACCGCTATAGCTCCCAGCAGAATGACCGCCGGATTTGTACCCCTGCCTCCGGGCCGTCTGGGCTGATCGCTTCCGGGCCGTCCGGGCAACTCGCCCCATCGGGCGTTCCCGCCGTCATCCATTTGATACTCACGCGGCTCCGTTCTCTGCGCGCGGTAATTCGCACTACTCCGGGATGTTTTCTCCTCTTCTCTGTCCACTTCTATTGCTCGCTCTCCGCACTGCGGACAATAATAGTTCCCAGGCGCCAATATAGAATTGCATCTACGGCAGATCATTCTCTTATTCATTGAACACTTCCTCTTACTTAATATCTCGTCCTTACCGAACTTATCAGCGAACTGGAATATACCTGGGATTGCAGACCAACTTGCCTCTGATTTTATTCCAGCCCACCGTCGCACTTGATCCAGCCCGACTCTTTAATTGCAAAAATCAAATGTTGCCAAAACACTGACCTTATTAATTGTAAAACTCAAATTCAGTCAAATACACTTTGATAAAACGAAAGTTGTCAAAAGAACCGTCCCCGTGACACCATCTTGGATGGTCTTGGAAGTTCTCCTTGGAAGTGTAGCATTTAAGCCGCAACATCTTTTCAAGAGACTAAAACCCTGCCCCAGCCTATTCCCCGGCTTCTCTCAAGACCTCTTCCGCCTCTTTCAAGTATTTTTCCACAAACTCCACTTCCTCATCGTAATTGCGGCCGCTATAATCATCTGTGATTTCCCGCCCGTCGATGATTGAATTCGTTTCTCCGGCCGGATCATCTTTCCAGTCAGGGAGGCAGCCGGAAAAATCCAGCCTTCCTGTACTGTGACCCGATTCCTTGCCGATCAATGTCCCATCACACACATAAAACAAGCTGTAATTGTCTCCACCGTAATGTGAGATTACGAGCCCTTCTCGTCCTTTCATATAGCTGATAAGAGTTGGCCCCACACCACCGTCAACACTTACGCAGCGTATTTCTTGACCGATAGAAAGAGTTTTACCATCAGCGTCCCATGCCGCGATTGGTTGGTATTTTGCCAGATGAATCGCTGATTCCATCTGCGTAAGCGCCTGAACCATTTCAATAACAGATGCTTTATCGTTAAGATCGAGGTTATCATACTTTTCCTGTACAGCCTCATCGGCCTGCTGCAGGAGCTGCATGGCATCCTCGGCTGGCTCACCCTGCTCCGCCGTGGCACCCTCGGCCGACCGGCCCTGCTCCGCACGAGCCTCATCACTCGACCATCCCTGCTCCGCACCATCCTCATCGCCAGGCAAGCCTTGCTCCGCAGCCCCTTCTTCTGCCGACTGCGCTTCCTCAATCTGGCTGGACACTCCGATTTCGGATGATTCTTCCTTCGGGGAAGACTTGGCGCAGGCAGCCAGCGAAACCACCAAAACCATGGCCAAAAACAAAGATCGCCGCCTATTTTTTGTAGATATCATAACTCACAGCTTCTCCTTTTTATCTTCCCTCTGCATCTCCGAAAGCGCCTGCATATATCCGAGAAGGCGTCCTTGCTTCTCTTTGTCCAGCTCAAGAAACTGCATAAACGCTTTTCCGTATTCAGAATCCTTAGTGACCAAAATATAGTCCGCCGGATTGCTCCGACTCCCAACCCCATCTGTGCCGCCCAGAAGTTCATAAGGCGTAATATCGAGCACGCTGCATATGATCAGGATCTTTTCACTCACCGGATTCGTCTTCTTCCTCTTCCAGTCACTGATGCTGCTCTGTGCAATCCCCGTTTTTTCCGAGAACTCCTTCTGTGACATTCCCCGCTTGTCCAACAACTCGAAGATCCGCTCTGATATAGTCATCTGTCCTGCCCCTTTGCCCTTTCAATAGCTCTAAAGATTGCTCTTTCAAAGTTCTGATTCTTCACATATAATTTTAACATAATCCATAACCCGCAATTCGTCAACACGTTTAAATTCGTTCATAAAAATTTCACGGTGCCAAGTACCTTTACGAAAAAGTTACAGAAAAGGCACCATCAAGGGAAAGGCACCATAATAAGGAAATGAACCGCAGCATCATGAACCGCAGCATCATACGAAACACATTTTACATTCAGCTCCTTGCCTTCATCCTCCTATCCCTCTCCTCCTCCGTAGGCTCCATGGTGGACGGCGTCGTGATCGGCCAGTTCCTCGGCGTAGATTCCATCGCCGCGTTCGGAATCATCAACCCTCTGATGATCGCCTTCTCCATCATCGGCGCAGTCGTCGCCGCAGGCGCCCGCAACAGATTCACAAAGCTTCTCGGCGCCGGCAAAACATCGCAAGCCCGGAAAGTATTCTCCATGGCCTGCATCCTGTCCACAGGAATCGCAGCCGCACTGATGCTCTTCCTGATCATTTTCTCAGGTCCCGTCACAAGCGCCCTGGGAGCTTCCAAGAACACCGCAGCCCTTCTCCCCAAAGCCAGAAACTATCTGATCGGAATCTCCTTCGGCCTTCCCGCCATGAATCTGGTCAGGGTTCTCAACGGATTCATGCCCCTCGACAACGACAGAAACCTGCCGGTCATCAGCTCCATCTTTCTGACCGTCTCAGATATTGTGATGGACCTGGCGGCGGTGCTGTTTTTCCACGGAGATACATTGGAAATGGGCATTGCCACGAGCATCAGCTATTATGTCGCGCTGGCAGTCCTGCTCACGCATTTCCTCAAAAAGGATATTTTCCTTCGATTCCAATTCAGAGGCCTGCCATGGAAGGAAACCGGCGAAATCCTGGGGAAAGGAATGCCGTCCGGCGTGTGCCGCCTGGGAAACACACTCCGCTGCGTCTTTATGAACCGAATGCTGGCAATCATTGCTTCTTCCGCGGAGATCGCCGCCTACTCGGTCCACCGCCAGGCGGACTCCTTCTTCAACCCTGTTACGATCGGAATGGCTGACACCGTCGCGCTCCTGGCAGGAATCCTGGTGGGTGAGCAGGACCGCCCCATGATGAAGCGCCTGCTGTTTACCTCCGTGCAGGCCACCCTCATCATAACTGCAGGAATCGCTGCTTTGGTCTGGATTTTTGCCCCCCAGTTCGCGTCCCTGTACATCAAGGACAACCCGGAGGCGCTCCGCCTCGCAGTCACCGCGGTGCGCTGCTACGCCATAGGCATGCCGATCAACGGTCTGAACCTGATCTATCTGAATTATTTCCAGGGAGTAGGAAAGAGTGTACTGGCATCCGTGTCCGGTTTCATCTGCGAGTCAGGCCTTCTGATCCTCTCGGCAGCGGCCATGATGCCTGCGCTCGGCGCGGACGCCGTCTGGTGGGCATACCCCGTCTCCCAGTTCCTTGTGATGTGCTATTACGGAATTGTGGTGGCCATTGAGAGCCGCCGTATCAAAATACACCGGGAAGGCCTGTGGAACAGAGTCCTTCTCCTTCCCGACACCTTCGACGTGCTCGAGAATGATAAAATTGATGTGACGATCACCGAGATGGACGAAGTGATGCAGCTCACCGATACAGTTTGGAACTTCTGCGATACCCACGGCTGCGATACTACTCGAAGAAGCCACCTCGTCCTCAGCGTAGAAGAACTGGCAAGAAATATGATCCAGCATGGATTCACTGACGACAAACCTCACTGCATCGAAGTGCGGGTCCTGAAAAAAAGGGACGGCTACTATGTCCGCTTCCGGAACGACTGCCTGATCTTTGATCCCGTCAAGCAGATCCAGCTCCTCTCCGACGAGGATCCCACCTACCATATCGGCCTGCGCATGATCGCCGGGATCGCCAAAGACATCCAGTACACCTGTGTCCTGAAGCTGAACAATATCCTGGTCAAGATATAGTGTCACGGGGACGGTTCTGCTGACACCCTTGACACCCTTAATACGAATACCCATCCCCCGCAATATTATAGTCAACATACTCAAACTCATCCATCAGCCCATTCTCATAGTCTCTTCTGATCTTGTCCCGTATTTCTTCCAGGCAGTCATAGACCAGCCGGACCGGCAGCGGAGCGTCAGAATCACTGATTCTATATTCTTTACCGCCCACCCAGACAGTCTTCAGCGAATAGCACTCCTCGAAAGCCCTTACCCCGACCTTTTCCAGTCCTTCCGGCAGCTCCAGATGCTCCAGATACTGGCAAATGCGGAAGGTCCTTTCTCCCAGCTCAGTGATTCCTTTCCCGATCACAGCACTTGTCAGTGACCAGCACTCTTCAAACACTTCATGCTCCATCTTGGTCACACTATCCGGAATGACAATATCCTTAATCCCGGAATAATGAAAAGCGCCGTATCCAATCTCCTGCACAGTATCCGGCAGAATGACATGCTTGACATCCTTACAGCTGCTAAAAGCGAATCGATCGATCTCCCTGATCCATGACGGCACCACTACCGTTTCTTTCTGCGCCTCCTCATTACACTTCAGAAAGACATCGCCCTTAATCTCATACGGAATTTCATACTCCGCATCCTCAGGTTCCACAAACTCCGCCAAAACAGAGTACTTCTTCCCAGCTACCCCTGAAACCACTTTTTTGGAATAATACTTACCCATCCGCTCCAAAATATAGCTGAACCTTCTCTCATATAACGGGTGCGTTTCGTCGCATTCCAGCGCTTTGAAAAACAGCTTAGGTCCGTCCAGCAGCCTGGCCATGTCCACAATTTCCGGAATTTCGTCGACAGTCTTTATCCATTCGGCCGCCTGCTCCTGATAAGGCGCAAGCCCTTTTGCATATCCTTCTTCCGGGGACTGAATCGCCATGAATTTCGTCAGAACCGCCCGCACAATATTTCTACATCTCTCCATCACTACAGGTTTGCTGTTCTCCGTGAATATTTGATCTGTCATGCTAATCCCCCTTCTTTATGGTGTCAGGCACTTCTTCACCCCCTGGACTATTTACTGCCTCTACGTCCTGCAGGCAGCAGCACCTCCTCATACACCCTCATAACATTGCGCCAAAAGATCTTCTCAATCTCCCCGCTCGTAAACCCCGCCGCCGACAGCGCATCGGCAAGCTTCTGCATTTCACCCGCTCCGTTTATCTCCAGTTGATCATCAATCCCGTCAAAATCCGTCCCAAGACCAATAGCATCGCTGCCGGCAACATTGTAAATATACCGCACATGCCTGACCATATCTTTGATGCGGCTCACACCGTTCCGGTCCTCTGTCAGAAACGCTGCGCAGAAATTAATACCAGTCACGCCGCCATGCTCCGCAATCCCTCGCAGCATCTGATCCGTGAGATTGCGCGGATGACCTGTCACCGCCCGCGCATTGGAATGGCTTGCGATCACCGGCGTATGAAGCCCCACCAGATCCAAGACCTCAAAGATTCCCGCATCTCCGAGATGGCTGACATCGATCAACATTCCCAGCTCCTCCATGAGCTGCACGACATCCTGCCCCGCCTTCTTGAGCCCCCTCTCCGTCTCCGGAAAGACATGATACTCACCGGTTTCCGAATCCCTGACCGCCCGGTTCGGAAAAGCCAGCTCATTTTCGAAATTCCACGTAAGCGTGGACTTTCTCACCCCGAGATCATAGAAGAACCGGACCATCTCAGGACTTCCCTTGTAGACAGCGCCCTCTTCTATAGTCTTGACCGCTGACAGAAATCCCTCTCGATAATTGCGCACAATATCCCCTGCAGACAAAGCCGGACGAATCAGGTCCGCATTGACTTCGAGCTCCCTGTCCAGCGTGTCCGACAGGGCCTTCGCGTACTCAGCCGGGTCCACGCTCCTTTCCTGCATATAGGGCATATATGTAAACAGGGCAAAACACTGCCCCATATACCCCGCCTCTTTCATCCGCAGCAAATCCAGATGCAGGTTGTTGCTGCGAAGTCTGACGTCTTGCCCCTTGCGTCGCAGCTCGTAGATCTTATATATCGTGTCACAGTGCATGTCGATGATTGGTGTCATAGTTCTCCTTGCTTCATTGTTTAACTATTGCCAGGTTTTCCCACATAGTCTTCTCCCAGCTCTCCTCGCAGATCCCAGCCGACTGCAGAAGCCGAATCAGCACCATATAGGCCGCTCTCTTTTTTGCCTGCGTCTTGCCGATGCCGCGTCCATACCCGTTTACGCCTCCGCATACGCAGTCGCAATCCCACTCGTCTCCCTGCCAGTGCTCGAACTCATACTTCGGCGCCTCATTCAGATACTTCTTCAACAGCTTCGGTGCGACAGTCACCACCTTCTCCACCTCCGCGGCCTTACACCAGCGCAGGGAGAAAGCTATACTTTTGAAGTTGGCCGGGATATAGCCGTCGTTCTCCCAGAGCATTTCAATGAGGCACCAAAAGATCGCGAGCCCCTGGCCCCCCATGTCCATCTGAAGGTCCATGAGCTTCGGGTCGTTCCTGGCCCCGATGTCGTGAGTGATGTATGGTAAGTCCTTCATTATTTTGTCAGATTTCAAACTTCTCCAGTTCAATGGATAATCCCGCCACCGCGACCTCGACACGCGCAAAGAGGGCGATTTTCCCCACTTCTCGCGCAAATCTGGCCGGATCGGCGTTCTGGCCGGACAAATGAATCAGTATGACTGTCTTCAAGTCTTCCGTCTCGTCCGCCTGGATGAGCTCGCAGGCGGAGCGGAGCGACATGTGGTCCCGGCGTGTCCGCGTGGCGCGGGCTTCTTCGACAAGGCCGTTTGCCACGTTGCTGTCCAGCAATCGGTCGTCGTAGTTTGCCTCCACCATGATATGATCCAGATGAATGCCGCTGAAGTCGTACGGGCAGAATGCGGTATCAGTCAGGAAAAGGATGCGGCCGGCCTCCGGGTGCTCGATAATGAAGCCCAGAGGCTCGGACGCGTCGTGCCTTGTATCAAAGGCCCTGATGATGAATTCGCCTGCTCTGAATGTCTGCATAGACGCTACAGGGCGGGCGGTGGCTCCTGGATTAAACCGCGGCAACGCTGCCAGGGTGCCCCTACTGGCGTAGATAGGCACTCCGAGCGCTGCGTATCGTTCTGCATAGCCTGCGTGGTCCCTATGCTCGTGCGTGATAAGGGCTCCGGCTATCTTTGAGACGGGGACGGCAGTCCGTCGCATCAGCACTTCGGGCTTCACCCCGCACTCAACCAGGAGTGCGGAGTGTCGAGCCTCAAAGAGGTAGCCGTTGCCGGCGCTGCCGCTTGCAAGAACAGTCAACCTCATAATTATGAAAGTTTGAATGCGTCCTCCTCGTCCTGGAGCTCATCGACGGGTTCAGGGTCCGGGGTGAATTCGGGCTCCGGATCTGGCTGCGGCTCGGGGGACGGAGCGTCCAGGAATTCCGGCGCGGTCTTGTTTGCCTCGGTCAGCTGCGGCTGCTCCTGCTCCTGGTCTTCGGGGAGTTCCTCCGGGGTGTACATCCCCTCCGCAGTCAGGGGGAATGCTTCGCGGAATGCCTGAGCGATCGCCACCTTGCGGATCATGGTGCCGGGCATAGCGGCCCAGGTGCTTTTGCCTTTGTTGTACTCCTGCAAACGGACACGGGCCACGATGGGATACTCTCGATCCTTGCGGTAAACCTTCGCCCAGCCGCCCACGAGCTGGTCTCCGGGGAGAAAGAATGAACCCTCCTGCTCAATCACCTCCTTTTCGCGCAACAGGAGGATGCCGGCCTGATAACCGGCATATTGCGGACAGGACTCTGCCCTTTTCATGAAGGCTGCCTTGCTGATTATCATCTGCGCGGGCTCTGAGCGCTGCCCGTCCCTGGGCATGAACTTCACCATATAGGCATCACCGATGAACGGGTTGAGCTGGTTCGCCCGGCACAGGCTGATGAACTGGACCACCTCCGCGTCCGTCACGTTGCCGTTGCCGCGGGTGAGGAAGTTGCGGACAATCTGGAAGGAGAGATTTACGTCTTCGCCGTTGACCTGATAGGTCACTCGGCCTTTGTCATTTGCCCCCAGGAGGGTCTGGCTGACTGCCGCCGTGTTGTTGTTTACGTTTGACATAATTGCGTGTGTGTGAGTTTGTTATTGTTTGGATTCGATGATGCCGTCGATGTCGCTCTGTCTGTAGAACACCTTCACTCCAATCCTCACCGGGGTGAGGTAGCCGGCCTTCTCCCAGCGCCACAGGGTGGAAGGATCCGGGCTGCCCAGCATGCGCCTTGCCTCCTCTTTCCGGATGAGGTGGTCGCCCGCCTGACGGTCCCGCCTGGCCTGCTCGCGTTCGGCCTCAGTACGCACCCGGCGCACCAGCTCCTCGTTTGCCGCCAGAAGGTCGCTCAGACGTATGTTCACAGTCAGCTCGGGGAAGTCCCGCGCCATTGTCATCAAGTCCATGTGTTTATTCGTTTATAAGGGTGATTTTCGTTCGGTCCTTGACAACGAGACGGATGACCTGAGCCGGGNNCGGGGTGCCAAAGGACTCCCGGATAATGCTCTCTGCGTTGTCAATGAAGATTGGAGCGGAACTGCCGTAGCGTTCGGAGAAGACCCTGATGCAGTCCATGCCGCACTCTGTCTTCGCCGCATCATTCATGCTCTTGTATGGGACCCCGTCCGGGGTTGTCACTTCGCAGGTCTCGACGATGCCGCCGTCCAGTGTATAGTCGAACATCTTCCAGCGAGCAATCTTGAACAAACCGTTGATTGCTTCTTCCACGCTGCAGATGTCTGCCTTTACGAATTCCGCTGCCCTGGCTTCTTCGCGTTCACCTCGTGCAAGAGCATCAGCGAATGTTGCCGCCTCGGCTTTCTTCTTCTCGATGACATCGGCCGCACTGTAAGGAGCGTTAAGGAGCTCATCCTTGGACGGATCCCACATATCATAGTCGATGCCGTTGACGATGCCGTGCAGTTTTCCGCTGTGATAGCGCAGGTGCGCATCCAGGTTCTCGCCGTAGAAAGGCGTCTGGATCTCGCCGGCATAGGTTCCGCTGACCGTGGTGATCATATTGGCATAGGCAAGTCCGCCCTTGAACATGTTGGCGTCGTCATAGCCCTGCTTGAGGACATCCTTGTTGAAGACGTAATCCGGCAGTCCGGACCAGTACTTGATCGTAGGGATGTTGTAGATACCCTGGAAGCGCAGGTTGTGGATCGTGATCATGACCTTGGAGCGCGCGATCGGCGTGTTGTCAAACATGGTGCGCAGATAGATCGGGACAAGGCCTGCCTGCCAGTCGTGGCAGTGGATGACATCCGGGATCCAGTCCATGTAGTTGAGGGCTGCCAGGGCCGCTTTGCCAAAATAGCAGAACTTCGGAATATCGTCGATCAGGTTGGTGTA
>CADCIU010000036.1 GCA_902801585.1 uncultured Lachnospiraceae bacterium
TGTGATGATCAGAAATATCATATTTGACATGGTAGGCGTACTGATGCGGTTCGACACAGAGTCGTATATCGAAGAGCACCATTTGTCTGAATCAGATGTGGCAATTCTCAGGAAAGAAGTCTTTCGCTCCCTGGAATGGGCGAGACAGGACAGAGGCTCTATTTCTACGCAGGAGGCTGAGCGGCGCATATGCGACAGAGTGCCGCCGCATCTGTGTTTTGCCGTACATGATCTGCTCTATCGGGAAGGCAGGAAAATCGTCCCGGTCGATGGAATGCGGGAGCTGCTGCAGGATTTAAAGAATAGGGGATTTCGTTTATTTGTCCTCTCAAATACGTGCGTACACTGGCGCAGTTTCTGGGAAGAAATCCCGGGCCATGAGCTGTTCGAGGATGTCCTGATCAGCGCGGAGGTCGGCCTGGTCAAGCCACAGCCGGAAATATTCCGGCTGGCGTGTGAGAGATTTGGGATCAGTGCGGGAGAGTCCGCTTTCATTGATGATACCCCAGCCAACGCGGAGGCGGCATATTATGTCGGCATGCGGGCAGTGGTGTTTCACGGCGATATCGCGGAACTACAGCGGGAGTTGGAGATCGTGGTGAAGGTAGGAGACAGAGAGGAGGAACAAGGTAAAAAATGAACTACAAAAAGGAAGTGCTTGAAGTACTGACTCAGATCAGGTTTACAAAGAACAGGCTGGCGGGACTTACGGCAGAGATGGATGAAGATGGCCAGGATACGGCGAGTCTCGATGAGGCGCTGGAAACATTGGATGATACGATCGATATTTTGGCAGATTTTGTGGAAGAGGAAGAGTGAATTATGGAAAAACTGACAATTGCTGAGGCAAAGAGACTGAATGACACGATGGTGACAGAAGATCATCTGAAGCTTCATGCTGCGAATGTTGCCGCATGTATGGGGGCGATGGCGGAGCACTTTGGAGCTGATCAAGAGCACTGGGAAGCGGTCGGATATCTGCACGATTACGATTATGAGAAATATCCGGAGGAGGACATTCGGGCAATCCTCAGCCATGGTTATTCCATATGCACGGATGTGGAGCCTGTCACAGATATGGAAAAGAGCTTGTTCACAGTGGATGAACTGAGCGGAATCATACAGGCGGCGGCCAGAATGCGGCCTAATGGTATTGTAGACATGAGTCTGAAGAGCTTCATGAAGAAGTGGAAAGACAAACGTTTTGCAGCGGGCTGCAACCGCGAGATCATCCTGAAGGGATGCGGAATGCTGGGCATGGATATCCGGGATGTGGCAGAGATCTGCATCCATGGTATGCAGGAGCATGCGGAGGAACTGGGGCTGGCGTAAAAATAAGAAGTGCTGTACATCGGATCAATAATACTTCTACAAGGAGGAAATAATGAAATACCGTACCCTTGGTAAGACCGGATTAAATGTGAGCGAAATTGGGTTTGGCGGTGAGTGGCTGGAACGGCATGAGGAGCAGGAGTCAGTGGAACTGCTTCGATACGCAAGCGAGAAAGGTATCAATATTGTTGACTGCTGGATGCCGGATCCGAAGTCGAGAGATATCATTGGAAAAGCGATGGAGGGGAACCGGAAGAATTGGATTGTGCAGGGGCATATCGGTTCAACTTATCAGAACGGGCAGTATGTCCGCACGAGAGATCTCAAGTATGTAGTACCTGCATTTGACGATATTTTGACACGTATGAAGACGGACTATATTGATTTGGGAATGATCCATTATGTTGACGCCCAAGAAGACTGGGACAACTGTATGAATTCGGACTACATCAAATATGTGCATAAGCTGCACGATGAAGGTGTGATTCGGCACATCGGTCTGTCGACGCACAATCCCAGGATCGCAAAGCAGGCGGTGGAGACGGGATTTGTCGAGATGATCCTGTTCTCGATCAATCCGGCTTTCGATATGCGACCGGCGACGGAGGACCTGGATTCCATGTTTGGCAGCTACGACGGGCTGGAGGCGGCCGGGATTGATCCGGAGAGGGCGGCGCTGTACAGGCTGTGCGAGGAAAAGGGTGTTGGGATCACGGTTATGAAGGGGTTCTTTGGCGGGCGGCTTTTTGACCCAGAGACTTCTCCCTTCGGAGTGGCATTTACGCCGGCTCAGTGCATTCATTATGCGCTGACAAGGCCGGGAGTTTCTTCGATTCTGTGCGGGTATGACACAAAAGAGCAGGTGGATGAGGCTGTCTCCTACGAGACGGCATCGGACGAGGAGAAAGATTACGCGTCTGTGATCGCTTCTGCGCCACTTCATTCCTACAAGGGGCAGTGTACGTACTGCGGGCATTGCAAGCCCTGCCCGGTGAACATCGATATTGCGATGGTCAACAAGTTTTATGATTTAGCGGTGCAGCAGCCGGTTGTGCCGGAGAGCGTAAAGGCGCATTATGAGGCGCTCGGGACGACTGCATCGGCGTGCGTGGGCTGCCGCAGCTGCGAGAGCAGATGTCCGTTTGGCGTCAGTATTGCGGACAGGATGGTGAAGACAAGGGAGCTTTTTGGAAAATAAGGAGACAGGGGGACGGTTCTTCTGACAACTTTGTGACAAGGGGACGGTTCTTCTGACAACTTTCAGGCACCTGCCTGAAAGTTGTCAGAAGAACCGTCCCCTTGTCACAAAAAGTTGTCAGTAGAACCGTCCCCTTGACACTAACACTAGTAAGGAGTTCCGTAGAAGGTCGGATCCAGCTTCCACTCGACGATTTTGCCGTCAGTGACGTTTGCCCCGACCACGGGAGCATAGTAGGTGTCGCCGCGCTGGTCTGTAATCCGAGCGCTCATAACATAGTACCCGTCTTGCAGCGCTTCACGCGTGATACCGGATTTTTCAGTGAAAGTGATTTCTTCGCCGTCTACAGGCTGACGACTGTTCGCATCGAGGTCAGTCACTGTGTAAACCGGGACGATCTTACTACCCACCTCAATTTGTTCATTCGACTTCGTGTTGTACATATAGTTGGCATCATAAACGGTGGTCGGAATCTTTCTGATGCCGGTAATGTTGAACACATCGGTGTCGTTGTCGCAGGAGAAAGTCAGGTAGTACATTTCGTCGTTGTATTTGACGGGCGCGCGGTAATCCGTCGCGGTATCCGTGGAAGAAATGATCTCCACTTCGAGCGGTACACCGTCAAGGCAGATCCAGGTCCCCTCGAAACCGCAGACCATGCTGCCTTCTCCGTCCAGGTCCATATATTCATCCCGGCCGTAATTTGTCAAAAGGCCTTGCTCCCGGTCAAACCGATTGACTTCCAGATCGTAGTCCACCAGGAGATCCTGCAGTTTCTGGTCTACAGGGATCGAGAAGCCGGTGTCGGTAACGACAGGCTCGCTCTGTCCAAAGGACTCGAAGGGTTTCGTGCTGAGGACGACCGGTTCCGCGTCTGCGATTTCCTTTACTTTCTCTTTGAGTTCATCCGGAAGGCAGCCTGCCTGCTTGTAGTAGTAGAGAGCTGTAATGGCATCGTCTTCACTGATGTTGTAGACGTATTTGAGAAAATAGACCAACCCGTTCAAGCTGTTTATATTAACGGGGAGGTACACCGCGATGCCCTGCGAATCGCTCAAGCCGCCGTTCTGACGGCTGTACAGAACTGACTCGCTGATCAGTTTTTTGACACGGCTGCATTCATCCGGGTAGTAGTCCCCCATATAGTCCACATAGCCGCCCAGATCAACGGTGCCAAACACATCGGAATAATCAGTTGAGTAGCGGGTCGAACGGATACCGCAGCGACCGATCTCGGACAGAACACTGATGTCTGTCACCGCGTCTTTGAGCTGTGCTTTGGCCAGATCGCTGTAAGCTGCGTACAGCTCGCGCGCCTTGGCCGCATCGATGACAGAGAATGTGACATTAAAGGAGTAAGGGACGCCTGCTTTTTGGAGATTTACGTTCTTTACCATATAAGAATCCGTATAGGAATCTGCGATCTCACGCGCCACTGCGGCGGGACTCATCGTAGGGTCGTCCGTCATAGCTCTGAGCCATGGCGTGTAATCCCATCCATCGCCGGGTTCATTCTCTTCGCTGAGTGCGTAGTAATCCGCAAAACCGTCCAGCGCATGGGTCACTTCCAGCGTCGACATGAGGCAGGCATCGAAGCCGATGATATCAAATGCCTTGTCTGCGCTGTCGGGATCATAGACGCTGTCCAGTGCCTGCCGGATATCGGCCAGGGTAAACTGATTGTTATAGATTGAATCATTTCCGTAGCCGAACGGGCCGCCGCCGTGGTTCCACAGGACCAAAATATTGTGATCCGCCGGATACTCATCCTTACAGAAGGTCAGAAAATCCGCCAGTGTCTGTGGCTCAGAACTCGGCTGCAGCTGCAGATCGGCGACCCGGCTGAACTGACCTGACTTGTACAGGAACCGCTGTGTCCGGTTCGGATTGATCATCTGGTTGCTCCAGCGTGTGGCGCCGCCTGTCTGGATGACGATCTGGATATTGTCCGACCAGGTCTCCGCGGTCATTTCATCAATGTCAAGCGATGCGGAACCGGGGCCCGAAGCCACGATCACGTCTTTGGTTACAGGGTTGCTGGAAGCGACGGGCTTTTCCGGATAGAAAAAATACGACGGAAGATCCAGACCGTTCCCGGCCAGCTCCTCGGTATATCGCTGGACATTGCTGCGCAACCTCTTTTCCTTTTCTCTTGCTATCTGTTCCTTTTGATCCGCTATCATAACTTCGGTGACATAGGAGAGATCGTTCTCATCCATGTCTTCCAGGTTGGAGCCGACCATATAGACGCAGATCGTCCAGGTATCATCTGCGCTCACCGGAGCGATCGCGTCAATCTTAGCCGCGCCTTCCTCATCGATGGGAGATTCCTCATAGATCAGGGGTTTATCCTCCTCAGACAGAGGCTTGTACATATCCTCGATTGAGAATTCTTCTTCCGGTTCTGTTTGATCAGCTTGATTCTCGTGATAAGAGCGAGTCAGATTCATGCCGGCGAAGACAAGTACACCGATTGACACCAATACGGAGAGGATCAGCAGAGGCTTGCCGAAATACAATTCAAAGACCTTGACCAGATACGGGGCGTCTTTGTATTTGGCTTCCAGCTCCTCGCGCTCCTTTTGCTTCTGCGCTTCCCATCGCTGCGAGCGGGTGGTTTTCGCTTCCGAAGCCTCGGCGGGATTTGCACCGGCTTCCTGTGGGATATCGTTCCGATCTACCATGTCTTTCTCCTTTCTTGTATCACGGGGACGGTTCTACTGACAACTTTGTGTCGCTGGGACGGTTCTACTGACAACTTTGTGACACAGGGACGGTTCTACTGACACCAAAAGTTGTCAGTAGAACCGTCCCCATGACACAAAGTTGTCAGCAGAACCGTCCCCTTGACACTATTTATGCGGCATGTTTCTCATTCCAAGCTGCAAGGTCATCTTTTACAACTTCATCAAAGAGTCGGGTTTTCTTCTTGAGAATAAACAATACGAGCAAATACAATCCGTCTGTGATCAATGTGTACAGGACCGTTGTAAAAGTAGGCGAGCCCCCGGAAACTCTTATTATATTCATTCCTATAAAGAAGAAGATAGGAACATTATTGGCAATGTGCTGTGCGGAGGACGCTTCGAGTCCCCTCGTGATATATGCAGCAAGGCCATAGAAGAAACCGGAAATCATAACGCTCAGGAAACCTGCAACATTATAAGTATGAGAGAAACCAAAAACCAGTGCCTGTGCAACAACAGCGACCAGAGGAATCTTGATCCATGAACCGAGGGTCTGCATGAGAACACTGCGGAACAAGTATTCTTCAGCGATGCACTGCAAAGGCGCGAGGAGCAGAATGACCAGGAATCCCATAAGAGACAGACTGACATCTGTTTTGAACCCTGTAGCAAGGTAAATCTGCACTATATTCGGTACGGAGCTAAAGAGAACCGCTATAGGCAGGCAGATGAAAAAGACCTTGAAGTTCCAGCCTCCTCTGGAAGAGGAATAAGATGAGAAAGGTCTGTCCCGGACAATCTTGCTTGCAATCCACAATGCAGGTATGGCTACAGCAAGACTGCCAAGTACAAAGATTGACAACCTGATATTATTGAAATCAAGAGTTTCCAGAGAGAGTTTGCCATCGTCGGGCTGACTGAAGGTTGTGCACAGCATCAATATGATCACGAAGGCAAAATAGAAAATACCGGTCAAAACAGAGAGAATGATCGGCTTGAACCATTTGTACGTGCAGAATTGTCTGCCGTAGGTGGGATACTCATGCTGCGAGTTGTTTGTTTCATTAATGTAATACATTTTCTTCCTCCTTTTTTAATCAATTATTATATAGCACCGGAATCTGAATGCTGCAACTTCTTTTATGATGTTTACATTACCGTTTGCAGACTGACACCATATGTCTTGTATAGTTTTTAGTATTGATTTTTGAACAATAGTTTTGCGCATTCCTATTTGATTTTTGGCGATTTGCACATACAATAAGGGTAGGGTATTACACTAATGTTCTGAAAGCAATTGGCAGAGGAGGTAATTGTATGGATATTCTTGTATGTGTGAAACAGGTCCCGGACGATTCCGTAGAGATTCACCTTAATCCCAGCACGATGAAGCCGGATCTGAGTAAGACTCTTCCTCAGGCAAACGCGTTTGACACGTATGCACTGGAGATGGCAGTTCGCTATTGTGAGGCGAACGGCGGAACGGTCTCAGTAGTTTCCTTTGGGCCTAAGGATAATGAAACATCGCTCAGAAGCTGCCTGGCTGTTGGTGCCAAGAATGCTTTTCTGGTATCTGACGCAGGCTTGGAGGACGCAGATCCTTCCGTTACTGCAGCAGTGCTCGCAGCAGCGGTTCCGAAGATCGAAGAGGCACTGGGGGCGAAGTTCGGCCTCATCATGGTCGGTAAGGAATCCACTGACTATATCGACGGTGTTGTCGGCCCCATGATGGCTGAGAAGCTTGGACTTCCTTTTGTGACCAATATCGTAGCAGTAGAGGGTGAAGAAGGCGCTCTCACTTTGAAGAAAGAGCTGGATGCCGGCTATGACATCTTCAAGGCAGAAGGCGCAGCGATCGTAACGGTTTCCAAGCCGGATTATGATCCCCGTTATCCCAGCATCAAGACCAAGCTGGCAGCCCGCAAGGCGAAGATCGGCGCGCTGACTGCAGCTGATCTGGGCTTAGATGACGCAGCAAAGGCACCCAAGATTGAATATGTTTCCTTTGTCAATCCGCCTAAGAAGCAGGCAGGTGAGAAGATCAAAGAGGACGATGTGGAAGTGGCAGTTGCCAAGGCAATGGAGAAGCTGATCGCAGCCAAGGTCCTGTAAAAATATTGAAGTTGCTGAACTCTTGTCTGTATTTTGACTGTGCCGGCTTAATAATGAAAATACCGTGCCGGCGTTCCATTGTATCTATTGAGTTACGACATATATGGGATAGAGAAAGGAAGGCATATGAAAGCTTTAGTTTATATTGAGACCAAAGACGGTGCTCCCGTTGGTGGGAGTCTCGAACTGTTCGGTGCGGCTGCGTCCATCGGCGCAGAGGCAGAAGGAATCGTGATCGGCGATGAGGCAGTGGCGAAGGCAGCTGCAGACGCAGTAGGAGCATCGGTATCTTATGTAGAAGCGGATGACTGTGAAGACGTGATCACCGATGTGGTGGCGAAGGCAGCAGCAGGCGCTGACGTCGTATTTGTGGCAGCAACACCGACCGGCAAGGTTGTCGCACCCAGGATCGGTGCCCGTCTGGATGCAGGCGTTGTCAATGACATCACAGGAATCAATGCGGATGATGGTATTTTGATCACAAGACCTGCTTTTGGCGGCAGCATACTCGAGCAGATCAAGATCAAGACACCCGTTGCAGTTGTCAGCGTGCGTCCGGGCTCTTTCGAGAAGCCGGCGGCTGCTGCAGGTACAGTCGCTAAGTCCGCGATCGAGGCGGCAGCAGCTAAGACGCAGCTGGTCGAGCACATCGCAGAGCAGGGTGAAGTCGTCAATATCGAGGATGCGGACATCATCGTGGCCGGCGGCCGTGGTATGGGCAGTGTGGAAGAATTTGCTAAGGTCATTGACCTGGCGGAGGCTCTCGGCGGTGCTGTTGGTGCCAGCCGTCCTGCAATCGAGGCGGGCTGGATTCCGCGTCAGCATCAGGTCGGTCAGTCCGGCAAGATCGTTGCGCCTAAGCTCTATGTGGTAGCGGGCGTGTCCGGCGCTACGCAGCACGTTGCAGGTATGTCCGGCAGCAAATATGTCCTTGCGATCAACACGGATGAGGACGCGCAGATCTTTGAAGTTGCTGACCTTGGAATCGTTGGTGATGCCAAGAAGATCCTGCCTTTGCTCACAGAGGCTGTGAAGAATAGATAATCTTTATCTTTTCACTAATATTGATATCCTGCTCAGTTCCTAGGATGTTTGTTGAGACGGAATTTGTTAGTGATGGGGTGTCGCATGGGTGCGGCACCCTTTTTTGACGCGAACATCTGCAGAATAGTGAATTGCCGGCCATTAATCGCTATAATGAATATGGCTGAAGGAGACAGGGGACGGTTCTCTGTCTCCTCGAAGGAACTATTAAGGAGACAGAGAACCGTCCCCTGTCTCCTAAAGAGGTAAGGAATTATGAAACTTCCCAAATTTTCGAACAAGGATTGGTTTGGCGGTGCCGTCATAGTGTGCATCGGCGTCACGCTCTTCGTGCTGCTGAGCAATATCAGTTCGGTCATTGCCGTACTGGCCAGAATTATAGGATATTTCCGGCCGGTGATCCTGGGGGTCATCATTGCTTATATTATCAGCCCTCTGGCAAAGCTGCTCTTTTACCGGGTTTTTCGGAGGATCAGGCACAGGAAACTGCGCTGGTATCTGTCTGTTTTTCTCTCTTTTGCATTGCTCATGGCAGCATTTTTCGTTTTGATCGGCCTGCTGCTGCCGCAGCTGATCAGAAGCATCGTTACGTTCTCGCAGAACTTTGACAGCTATACACAGTCGCTCAAACGGCTTATTGCGAGCAGCCCCCTGAAAACCATAATTGACGAGGAAAACATGGAGCTGCTCAATCAGAACGCAATGTCCGCAATCTCTGACTATGTAAAAGAAATTGCAAATAATGCGATATCGATCGCCGCGAGCGCGGGGAAGAACATCCTTTCCACTGTGATCGCGCTGATCCTTGCCGTGTATCTGCTGCTTGACTTCAGGAATATCCTGGTCGGAGCAAGGAAGTTCATTTTCAAGGTCTTCCCTAAGAATGTCAGCATGGTTCTCTTGGATTTTGTCCTGCGCTGCGACACGATCCTTGTGACCTATATAGCACAGAGTTTTATGGACGCTCTGATCATCGGTACGGTTAATGCGATTTTCATGGCGATCTGCAAAATGCCATATATCGGGCTGATCTCGGTGGTTGTCGGCGTGACCAACCTGATTCCGAATTTCGGCCCCGCCATCGGTGCAGTGATCGGTTCTTTCATACTTCTGCTGGCAGGTCCCGGAAACACAGTGTTGTTTCTCGTGTTCTGCCTGCTCCTGCAGAGTGTTGATGCCTATATTCTCAAACCCAGGCTGTTCTCGAGTGCACTTGGTGTTTCCGGTGTCTCGATCCTGATCTCCACCATCGTTCTCGGGAACATGTTCGGGATTCTGGGAGTGCTTCTCTCCATACCGGCGGCGGCGATCCTGAGTTTTGCTTACCATGAATACTTTATGGTGTCAGCAGGCACTATAAAAAAACAGTAAATTGATTCATGTTTCTTTTAGGGTAGGCACCATAAAGGAAGCATTGGATGATGTAATCGATATCTTGGCCGATTTCGTGGCAGAGGAGTAAAAAACGTGAAATCTATGATCGGAATTATTGTGAATGTACTATCAGTCGGTTTAGGAGGTCTGGTTGGAGCGTTATGCGGGCGCAGACTGCCGGAGCATTTCCGAACCGGATTGAACGCGATTTTCGGCATCTGCGCGATGGGGATGGGAATATCATCCATCACGCTCATGGAAAACATGCCCGCAGTCATTATGGCCGTGATTCTTGGAACATCGGTCGGTCTGCTGATCCATCTGGGAGACAGAATCACTGCCTTCGGCAACCTGCTGCAGAAAGCCATGGAGAAGAAGGGCATCGGAGGTGATACTTTTGACATCTCCCTTTTTGTGACTGCATTTGTCTTATTCTGTACCAGCGGTACCGGGATTTACGGGAGCCTGGATGCAGGAATGACCGGGAACGTGACGATCCTGATGTCGAAATCAGTCCTGGATTTCTTCACCGCTATGATCTTTGCATGCAGTCTGGGTCTTATTACCTGCGTGATCACGATCCCTCAGTTTCTGATTTTTTCCTGCCTGTTCCTGCTGGCCAAACTGATCTACCCGCTCACGACGCCTGTCATGATCAACGACTTTAAGGCTTGCGGAGGATTTGTCCTTCTCGCAACAGGCTTTCGGATCGCAAAGATCAAAGAGTTTCCCATTGCAGACATGATTCCGGCTATGATCCTTGTTATGCCGATCAGTGCGATCTGGGTCAATTACATTGCTCCATTACTGTGAGGTTCCTTAGAAGGTAAAGGACTACGGGGGCAGAATCCATGAAAATGAGTTTTTTAGATAATATCCCGTATATCTGCAAGCGGTGGGAAGAGGTTGTCAGTCCGGAAACTTGCGGCTGATTCCGCTGGAGGTTCGCTTCGTACAGCCGCAGACTTATGCGCTGTACAGAGATATGAAGATCATGGACGGTGCTTCACCGAATCAGATCAAGCCGATTCACGTCATCAGTGGCGATAAGTTGAAGAGATTCTTTTTTGCGCTGCTGCAGAGGTAAGGTTCTTTTTTTAGGGTGCCACCATAAGCAAACGGAGGTTTGTACATGATGAAGGGATACAATAATATTATCAGTAATATCGCGCAAATAATTCTGATTGTCATACTGCTGCCATTTTTGGCAATTATATGCTCGGCAGTTTTCGGAAAGGACGCTCCGGCGACTTTTGTGGATTTTCTGGTTTCGCTTATAGGCCAAATACCGGTGTGCGATATATGGGTTGATATTTTATACCAGTCTTCTTCAGGTCTGACCCAGTCCGATTTTATTGAAGCTATCCCAATCGCGCTTTTGCGGTCGGTGCCGGAAACACTGTTATTGACGGTCTCTGTACATGCCTCCAACCAGTTTTTCAGGTCTATTTTGAAGCAGAGAGGTCTGCCGATCTTTTCGACGATGTTAGGAATCGTATTAAGCACAATAATTACATCTGCTGCGAGAATTTCTGAAAGCCTGATAATGGAGCTCGGGGTCATTGTGATCACATCGATCGGGATCATGCTCGCGCTCAAGGCAGCGTTTGGTATACGCGGCTATTCTATCTTCGGCGCTAAAAGGGTAATCCTTATCTTCATGGATGCGCTGCTTGCTATTATCGCTTGTGCATATGTCAGCGTCTTAATACTGGCGGCGATGGGACATTATTCGTCTCCCGGAAAAGCAATCGGCAGTATTGTTATCGTTACCGGATGTGTAATTCTTGCGGCGGTACTTCGCTATATTGCATCGTTTGGGGAAGATGATGACGTTTAAGAGTGTCAGGCACTCTATATACGGAAAAGGCGGATCCGGAGAATTTGTACTATATTTGATTTTCCTATATACCGGTGCTACCTTAGTAATTAATGGAGCATGTAATCAGATGCTGTTTGCAGCTATGAGTCACCAAAATGCTTGTAAGGAGGAACACAATAATGATAAGAAAAGGGCTTGCTAAGGTTATTGCAATCACATTGACCCTAAGCTGTCTGACTGCCTGTGCCGGCTCAGATGCGGGAACCGCAGGAAGCGCGGATAGTCAGCCGGCCCAGACTGCTGAGAATGCAGTTGAAGAAACTGCTGAAGACGCCGCAGCACAGGATGCAGATGCCGCCGCCGGAGCAGAAACTGCAGAAGACCCTGCAGCGCAGGCCGCAGCAGCTGCCACGGGAGCAGAAGCTGCAGCGACCGAGGCCGCCGACGATATTGACTACACCACCGGAACTCCCTGGCCGAATATCGATCTGGAGGGAGTCGTCACGCCTGACATGACGGCAGATATTAAGGACAATTTTGCCCTGGCTGTCAATAAGGACAAGATTTTGGCGCTGGAGATCCCGGAGGGCCGTGCTTATGGCGGAACGATCATGGATCTGGTACTGCAGCAGTCGGAGGACGTTAAGAACATGTTCCTCGGAGATGCACCTGAGGAGCATGATGCCAAACTTGCGTATGATCTGTTTTGGCTGATGATGGATTGGGACAGCCGGAATGCTCTCAGCGTCGCGCCTCTCAAAGAGCAGACGGACAAGTTGGAGGCGATGTCCACGATTGACGAACTGTTAGCTTACCATGTTGAAACTCCTTACGAAAAGCAGCTCTGGACACTCTGGAGCACCGAGGTATCCCCTGATCTGAATGATTCCAATCGTAATATCATTATGATCGGAAATGGCGGACTGTTACTGAATGACAGTGCGGAATACCGCAAGCTCACGCCTTACGGGAAAGTCAAAAAAGAGGCCTACACTGCACTTGCGAAAAAAATGCTCGTCAAACTGGGCTATTCCGAGGAAGAAGCTGACCAGAAGATTGATAACTGTTTTGCCTTCGAAACTATGCTGGCGGATAGTATCCTTACCCACGAAGAACAGCAAAAACCTGACTACGTTAGCCGAATCAACAACATCTATTCCAGGGAGGATCTGGAAAAACTGCAGGGAAAACTGCCTATCCTCGCATCTCTGGAAGAGGGGAACGGTTTTCCGGCGGCAGAGGAATACATGGTGATGGAGCCTGCGAACATTGAGAAACTCAATGAGCTATGCGTCGACGAAAATCTTCCGCTGATCAAGGATATGTTCATTGTAAATGGTGTGATTGCATGCGCTTCGGTTCTGGATCGGGAATGTTATGACTGGAGCGTGGAATGCAATAATGCGATCTCCGGTTCCACGGGAGTATTGGATGATGAGACCGCCCTTTCAGGCATTGTTGCGAATACGCTTGTCTGGCCGGTGGCACGGCTCTACTCGGAAACATATCTGAAGCAGGAAGACAAGGACCGCATCTCCGCTATGGTTGACGATATTTTGGATGCATATCACGGTATCCTCGGGAACGCGGATTTCCTCTCCGATGAGACCCGTGCCAAAGCTGTGGAGAAGCTCGATGCGATCGGCAAATATATCCTCTATCCGGACGATTGGTCCAAATACAGCTGCGAGGAGCTGAATTTCTCAGCGAAGGAGGAAGGCGGAGATTACTGGACCGCTTTGGAAGCGATTGCAAGATTCAATCTTGCCAAGAGCATCAAAGACTACAGTGAACCTGTCGACAAGGAAGAATGGGAAGCGACGCCGCATACAGTCAACTGCTTCTATTATCCGCAGCAAAATGGCATTTATATCCTGGGCGCCTTCGCGCGCGGCGGTTTTTACAGCAGTGAGATGAGTGACGAGGAACTGTATGGCGCCCTCGGCACCGCGATCGGCCATGAGATCTCTCATGCCTTTGATTCGCTGGGCTCGCAGTTTGACAAGGACGGCAATATGAGCAACTGGTGGACCGAGGAGGATTACGCGAAGTTCCTTGAGCGCAACGAAAAAATGGTCGCTTACTACAACGCGATGCACCCTTGGGAGGGACAGGACTTCTATGGCAGCACAATGACGGGCGAAGCCTGTGCGGATATGGCCGGCATAAAAGTCATGCTTCAGATTGCTGCGGATCATCCGGATTTTGATTATGATAAGTTCTTCCGCACATTTGCCAATAACTGGCTGACCAAAGATACACTTCAGCGTGCATATGCCCGTATCAATGATGTGCATCCTATGTGCTATCTGAGAATCAACGCGACGCTGCAGCAGTACGATGAATTCCTCGACTGCTACGGAATCAAGGAGGGGGATGGCATGTACCTCGCTCCGGAAAACAGGGTGACGATCTGGTAGTGTCAAGGAGACTGCAGCCTGGCGTGGTGAACGCCAGGCTGCAGTATTTTTAGTGTCATCGGAAGTTGATGTTCGCAGGCAAATACCTATTTGGCTCTGCTGCCTGCAATACCATTGTCAAAACATTCTGCATTGGTGGGATCTGCGTGTCCGCTCGTAATGATGATATTGTCATAAAGTGGTAAAAAAAGTAAGATGTGAATAAGGTGTGAAAAAAGACGTGACGAAAGGTCAGGAGGATAACGCCATGATGATTCAGGACATAGGACCGCACAGGCTGCGCAACCAGTATTCAGAGAGGACGGAATCAGGTCCGGACAGTCCGGTCTTTGTGTTTATGGGTCCAAAGCTTCTGATCAAAGAGAATACTGAGCACTATTTTGAACAGAAAGCGGGGAAAGCGTTCGATGGAACGCGGGTCAGCATGCCCGAGGCAGGGATCGAGTGGAATGAGGAGAAACAGTTCTACCGGGAGCGAGGGCGCTTTCTGCGGCTTCCGGAGAAGGAGGAGCTTGGCGTCGGAGAGAAGGATCTGACTTATCTGTTTACGGTGGATGAGCGTCCTACATTTCTTCTGCGGAAGGCGCTGAAGGATGAGGAGATACCGGAGGGCTTTTCCTTTATAGATATACGCACGATGCGGCAGGCGGCATACGGGCCGCAGCATCGTCTTTTTGCAGCGATCACGGCTTACCAGCTGTCGAACTGGTACAGGGACAACCGTTTCTGCGGCACCTGCGGTCATCCAACGGTCCATTCCGAAACGGAACGAGCGCTGTGCTGTCCCTCCTGCGGGCGGACGATCTATCCGCGCATCATTCCGGCGGTCATTGTCGGCGTGATTAACGGGGACAGGATCCTGCTTACTAAATATGCGGGGAGGGATTTTGCCCACTATGCACTGATTGCAGGATTTACGGAGATCGGGGAGACCTTTGAGGAGACCGTGCAGAGGGAGGTCATGGAGGAGGCAGGGGTTCGCGTAAAGAATATCCGATATTACAAGTCCCAGCCCTGGGGCATTGTGGACGACCTGCTGGCAGGATTCTACTGCGACGTGGACGGCGACCCGACGATCCACATGGATCAGAATGAGCTCAAGGAAGCTGCCTGGCACACCCGGGACGAGATCGTCCTGCAGCCAACGGACCACAGCCTTACCAATGAGATGATGGCGCGTTTCAAGCAGGGGCTTAAATGCTGAGAGAAGGAGACAGGGGACGGTTCTCTGTCTCCTCGTGACAACACCTAAGAGTTCAAAAGTTGTCAGAAGAACCGTCCCCGTGACAACAAAATAGGAGACAGAGAACCGTCCCCTGTCTCCGGGGGTGTATTTTATGGGTAAAAGAGTACGAATCTTGATCAGGCTGTTACTATGTGTATTTATGATCACCGGATGCGCAAGTACCGGCACCGGGGAAGCATCGACTGCTGCTGTACATGACACATACAGCTATACGGAGTATCCGCTTGAGCGGAATGGGATTTCGCTGCATTTGGACTGCATGAAGGTAGAGAATACTGAGCCGGAGAAGAATATTTTGCTGGTGCATGGGTCGACATACTCCTCGCACGAGTTTGACATTGATTATGAAGATTACAGCCTGGTTCGGCGGCTGGCGAGCGAAGGATTTGCGGTCTGGCGGCTGGATATCGCAGGATATGGGCAGTCCGGAGAAGTCGAGGATGGACTGATGCCGGACACGGCTTATGCGGCGGAGGACATTCGAGCGGCGATGGAACGGATCGCGAGCGAAACCGGACAGGACCGGATTGATCTGCTCGGATGGAGCTGGGGAACTATGACAACGGGGCTTTATGCAGCCGAGTATCCGGAACATCTCGGCAAGTTGGTGCTATATGCGCCGATTATAACAGGAATCGGGGAAGGGGAGATCACAGAGCCTTTCAACCATAATGATTGGGCCGGGGCAGCGGAGGACTTCCAGACCAGAGAAGACGGAAGTTTTGATCCGGAAGTGACGGATCCTGTGCTCATTGAGATGTGGTGTTCGAGCTGCTGGCATTATGACGGAGATTCAAGCCCGAATGGGTGGAGGAAGGATGCGCTTGTCAGTGAGGACACTATTTTGATCGATCTTGAGAAGATCACGGTGCCGACACTGGTTATCTGCGGCGATCAGGATCCATATTTGAATTTCGACGCTGTGAACTCATCACTGGAGCTGTTGCCCGAGGGTTCGGTGCAGAAGGTGATTCCGGGCGGATCTCACATTTTATTGTATGAGAAGGGATGCTATAGGGAATTTCAGGATGATGTAGTTCAGTTTTTGCTAGGTAATTGATGGTTGCGAAGGAGACAGGGGACGAAGGAGACAGGGGACGGTTCTCTGTCTCCATTAAAGAGACAGAAAGGAGACAGGGGACGGTTCTCTGTCTCCTTGTGACACCATCCAAGGAATCAAAAGTTGTCAGAAGAACCGTCCCCGTGACACCACCGGAAGGAGAGAAACTGAAATGGCTGCTATATTAGGAAATCCGGATGCTTCTGTCGTCATGATACAGATGGTGGACGATCATGACCTTGCATTAATTGAATCTGAAGTTGAAGAGATCAAGAATCTGACAGACGATGATTTCTGTTTGATCGCCATAAAGGTCAGGAATTGGAATAACGACCTTTCGCCGTGGGAGGCCCCGGCCGTGTTTGGGAAGGAAGGGTTTGGTGACGGAGCAAATGGAACACTGAAGGAAGTGTTAAAATACTGCGTGGATCGGAACAAGACATATATCATTGGCGGGTATTCGCTTGCCGGTCTGTTTGCTTTATGGGCGGCGTATCAGACCGATGTGTTTACGGCGGTTGCTGCAGCGTCTCCGTCTATGTGGTTTCCCGGATTTGTGGACTATATGAAGAAAAATGAGATTCACAGCAAAGCGGTTTATCTCAGTCTTGGGGATAAGGAAGAGAAAACGAGAAACCCGGTGATGGCTTCCGTTGGGAACTGCATTAGAGAAGCAAGCGATATTTTGACCAAGAGTGGGGTCAACACAATTTTGGAATGGAATAAAGGAAACCATTTTAAAGACGCTGATTTGAGGACCGCGAGGGCATTCGCGTGGGCGAGATCTGTGTGAGGAGACAGAGAACCGTCCCCTGTCTCCTTGGTGAAAGAAGGATAACTAATGCAACGACAATACTTTACTGCTGTACTCGCATCTGTTCTTGCGATCATCGCTTTTGTCACTGAGATTATGAATGGCAAGTTCACATACGGCATTTCCGGTATCTCGGTTATACTGCTGTCTATGTTGATGTTTGCGGCATTCAAGTGGCCTTCAATTCCTCTTGCAAGTGTATTAGCGGCGATTGGTACATTTTGGGCAAATGCATATATTGCTTTAATTATTCCGGATTGGATCACAGGGGCTTTGAGTCCTTCCGTTATTTCGCCTGCAACCGCCGACGGAATAAAAATCGGGGTTTATTGCTGCGGCTTCATTTATGCAGTCTATGATGCCTTTTGCTGCGTCGCAAAGATCCTGAAAATGCGGACGGAGAATTTTGGCAAACGGTATCAATCGGTTGCTGTAAGCCGCGATGTTGATGAAAAGTCCAAATTTATGGTCAATTATCTTCGTCCGGATTACACCGGCTTCATATTGATGATCGCAGGGACTCTAATGGGGGCAATCACGTTTCTCATTAATTCATTGAGTGATCGTAAAAGCGGAGCAGAGTATGTGCCGGTGTACATTGGGCTATTTGCTATTGCATGCATCTTTTCCGGTATAGTCATACGGTTGCAGCGATCTTATCAATCACATATCATGCAATTATCAGATGCCGGAGAACTCTCCCGGATGGCGGAGGATTTTTCCCACGGAACAAGATACTGGGACAATGAGATTGTGCTTGGAGAACACTATATTTTTGCTAAAAGCAACAAAGTGGTTTGCAAGTACAGCGATATAGCAAAAATATATCAAAGGTGGAGTAACGTTGATACTTTACATCGAAGCCCATGGTGGCATCTGCGCATAGTCACAAATGATGGAAAAGACATGCTCTTGGCTTCGGTGCCTTACCGGCACTCAGATGAAAACTTCGTCGAGTTTGTACTTCCTGTGATTATCGAGATCAGAAGCAGAAATTCGCAAATTGTTATAGAGAAGTAGTTTGAAGAGGAGACAGGGGAGGGCTCTTTGGGTGTCTCGGGGACGGTTCTTCTGACAACTTTGTGGGTTGTCAGAAGAACCGTCCCTGTGACAACAAAATAGGAGACAGAGAACCGTCCCCTGTCTCCCAGTCTCCAGGGAGAGTATTTATGGCAGGAGTATTATTGCATTTGGCTATGGGAGATCCGGAAAAGACGGATCCAATGAATACGGCTTATAGTGCCTCATTCAAAAAAGCATATACGCTCGGTCTTCTTCTGCCGGATATAGCAAAGCGTGATTTGATCAGGGATGAGAAAGATTTTGGCAGGTTTTTTGAGGGGTGCTCCGATGACGATATAATGACTTATGAAGAGTATCGGGCATTTCAAAAGAACCATCATTTCAATCCCAACAGGCAGAATCCCTCTCAGCAGGATACAAGAAATCCCAATCTGACAGACTTTATGAATGCGGAGTATGTGGATTTGCTAAAGCCGGTGTGGCAGGGAGTACTGTGTCATTTAAAGGGAGACCGGGCTTTTTATAATGAGGCTTGCTGCATTGATTTTGAGCGGCTGGCGGAGGACTATAGGAGAGAAGTCGGTGCAATTGATGAGTGGGATGAAGATAGGTGGGGGAGAAGCAGGACGGCCAAGGTCTATTATAATGATTATAATCTGCTCAATCGGTGCATCGAAGAGCAGTATGGGGTCCTGGAGAAAGTGAGCAAGGTCCTGTCGGCCCCTTTCCTTGATGAAATACTGGGCTGGTTCCATGTTCGGTTTCCGGAAGAAAGTGATGAACCGCTGTATATGAATTTGGAGAATATCACGAAGTGTATTGATCATTTGAGAGAGCAGGGGATATGAGGAGACAGAGAACAGTCTCTCCCCTGTCACCTCGTCGAGAACCCTGTCTCCCCCAAAAAGGAGACAGAGAACCGTCCCCTGTCTCCCAAGTTGTCAGAAGAACCGTCCCCCTGACACCACTTACATTTCCCAGTCCAGCTCATACACGAAGACTTCCTCGCTGCCTTCTCCACCGCCGATGGCAAGGAAGAGTCCGTCCGGCGTAACATCAATATCTTCCGGGACATTGAAATCGCCCCGGATTTCCACTTCTTCTTCACCTTCCACAAGCGGTGTGAGAGCCACCGTCGACGCGTCTTTGATGTAAGCGATCTGGTTTCCTGCCCCCGTGAATTTCAGCTTGTTTGAGAAAAGAACGAGTTCTTGTCGTTTGCGCGCGGGCCGCTTGATCGGATGGGGCAGCGGGTCTCTCGCTTCTCCCGTGACAAGGTCAACTGTGAGGTACTTGTATTCGTCATAGCGCTCCGAGTACTTTTTGATCTCCAGCAGAACAGCACTTTCATCCGGATAAACGGTGGCTTGTTCAACGAACATATTTATTTGGTCCGCAGGCATCTCCGTGAATTTGTGCTCCATTTTCGGCTCAACGACAATGTCAAAAGACCGAAGCTGCTTAAGTTCAGGCGCATCCCACAGGCTGAAATTCAAAACCAGGCGGTGTTTGGTGCTCTCTGTTCGCTGCCAGAGCAGGAAAAGAGTCCGGTTATCTCTCATAAAGTGAAGCCGGTTGCACATAATCTGACGTTCTGCGTACGAATACAGTTCTGTCGTCCGGACTTCCGAGTCCCTTTTCGGCGCAGACCCTTCCGGCGCACTCTTCTCTGAAGCCGCCTCTCGCCTGCACACTTTAAGTGTGCTCGTTGTCCGGCAATAATCCGGCCCCTGATCGATCAAGCCATCCACGATCGCAACAAGCTTTCCGTCCCCGGAGACGTCGACGTCTGTCCGCCAGGTAAAGCCCCCGACCCTGGGCAGAACCGCATCGGCAATCTCATTATTCGTGTCATATCTGTTCCTGTCCGGCCTGAATCGTCTTTCTTTGTTGTCATGAGGAGGGCGCACTTCCCCTTGATCTATATTCAGGATCTGAACATTGTTGCCCTGCCTGACATTAAATTTTTCAACTACAAAGAGTTCTTTGGCGTCGTCAGTAAAGAAAAGCTCACTCGTGTTGGCACGAAGGGTCTGCATTAGTGAAGCGCCCCTCAGTCTCACCTTCGTTTCTTTTGCCTTGATCTCATGGAGCAGGGTCCTGGCTCTGGGGTCGCTTCGAAGGCTGTCGTCCAGGCTCATCGCTTTTTTGACCAGGGAATCTGCTTCTGCCAGCTGTCCCTTCTGCATGGCCTCACGTCCATCAGCCAAAATACTGACAAACCAATCCTCCAGACTGATCTGTGCGGACGACGTTTGAATGCGAGCAAGTTCCCACTTTGCAACGTATTCAAAGGAAGGCATCTTCATTATGACAAGCGAATTCGAAGCGTATGTGATCATTGCGAGAAGGGTGCTGCCGGCTTTTAATCCTCCGTCGATGCAGCGTCCTTTTGTCCGGATCGAGCGTCTGCAGCGGCCGTTATGCGGATCCAGGATTCTGACATAGCATTCGCCGATGGAATCGGAACCGGCTGTGACTACCGCACTGTTACAGACAGAGAGCGAATCCGGGTAGTCAGGTGCTTCAAAATGCAGTGTTTTGGCTCCTGTGTGCAGATCATACAGACTCAGACCTTTTCCATGCTTGAGCCAGATGCTGCTTTCATCTGACGACAGCGCTTGGGGGTTAAAGGTTTCTATGGGGTCTGTTGTAAAACTGATCACCGGTTCCCAATTTACAGCATCGTAGACCGTGATCTCACCATCTTCCCGCCCGCTTTTGAAACATTTGACAAAGCCTCCGTCTTTCAGGAAAAAGATCTTCGTCACGACTTTGTCCATTCTATATATCTGGCCATGTATTTCCTTTTCCCGAAGCAGAGTTTTATTATGGTTTTCCGTGTCCATGAGAAACATGCGATAGTATTTATCGCTCGCTTTGCTGACAAAAAGCTGTGAGTATTTTTTGTAATGCGTATATACGGGATATTCTCCCCATTGGCCCAGGCTGTAAGAGCCTATGCGTCTGTCATCGTAGAGGTCGAAAATATGCAGATCGTGAAAATTGACGGTCGCAATTGTCGCATCAAACCAAGGACCTCCCCAAAAAACAGAGGATCCCTGCTGCAACCGCATATAGCTGTCCGTCCACATGGGCCTCTTATATCTCACGGAATACAGCATAGCGCCCTTTTCGCCGCACAGAATCTGATCTTCCTCCGGAGATATATCCATAAAGGGACTTTCATCAAATTCAATCCCGCTGAGTCTCTGGGTCTGCATTTCCAGGGCGGGCAGCTGCTGCGCGGCCTCTCGATCCTCTTCATCCGTATTTTCATTTACGGCTTCCGGGTTGCCGCGCTCCAATTCCAGCCTGATCAGGAAGCGCTCATATTCTTCATCCGTCCCATGGACTTCCAGCATGTGCAGTGCCTGCAGATCCGTGATCTCGGCTCTGCGCCAGCGGAACAAAGCAAAGTTGTACAGGCTGAGTACGTGTTTAGGGTCTTTGGCCAGTGCCTTAGTCCAGCATGCGCGCGACTCCTCCGCCTGTCCAAGGTCCAGATAGCTCAGCGCCTTGTTGTTGAGGGAGTCCGGCGTGTCCGACGCTGCTTTCGGCGCGGGCCTCGGATACTCGCGGCCGACGGTCTCCCTGTAAATCTTCTCGAGCGCTGCCTCTATGACCCCGAATTCTCTGGGGCGCTGATCCGGCTCTCGCTCCATGCAATGTGCGAGGAGATCCTGCAGTGCTTTGGGCATGGGATGCGTGGTGCACATGTCAAAATACTGCCTGCACCTTTCTCCGGCAGCCGGCCCGGTGAGGGGGGCGTCCTTGTCGGGGGCGGCCTTGCGCGTCCACGGCTTCGAGCCCAGGTACATCTCCAGCACGCTCACAGCCCAGCTGTAGATATCTGTGCGGCGGGAGAGAGGGAGCGATGCTGCCTGCTCAGGAGAGCAGTAAGCAGGTGTCTTTCCGCCGGAGGGAGACAGGATGGAGGCTTCCGGGTCAAAACTGCCGTTCTGCAATATTTTGACATCAGTGTTTTCTTCTCCGGAAGCGAGGATGCTTCTGGCCCTGGCGATGCCGAAATCGCTGACTTTGGCTTCCCAGTCTGCGGAGAGGAGAAGGTTGGCCGGTTTCACATCCTGATGGATCAGTTTGTTGTCATGCGCGTAATGGAGGCCGCGCGCGAACTGAATGGCGATATCAAGCAGGCGCTCCTGCACTTCTTCCGCGGTCCCCTCATAGAGGGTCCGGTCCTTGATATGCTTCTCCAGGTCACTGTTTTTCATCCACTCCGAGAAGATGGAGGGCACGCCGCCGATCTCTCTGACGTAGTAGCAGGATACAATGTTGGGATGCAGGCCGAGATCGATCCAGGCATTGCATTCATGGATGAAATCGTCTTTGCGGGCCTGGCCGGCTTCCGCAAAATACTTCGGCTTGGGGCGCTTCATAGCCAGATCTGTGTTCCAGCTGTTGTGGTGCACTTTCCACACGCTGCCCATCCCGCCGGTGAAGGCATCGGAGATCACGACGTAGGTGTCCAGAAGGGGGGTGTTCTTCCGGATCACTTCGGTGGAGATGGAGTCCCTTGGCGCGGCGCCGGGAGTGTTCCCGCGGCTGTCGCGGTCAGGGGTGTCGGTCTCTGACATCCGCTCGTGCTCGTCGATTTTGCTGATGGACTGGCTGATGCTGTCGTCCCCGAAGCTCATTAAATTCGGGAGGTCGTCGCCGGCCTCATATGGGAGGTCATCCTCATTGCCGCCGCTAAACGGGATGTCCTCGCCGTATGTGTCGGCACTGCCGTCCTCATATGGGAGGTCATCCTCATCACTGCCGTCAAACGGGATATCAACGCCGTAAATTTCGCCGTCTCCGGCCGAAACGTCCGCTGATGGCTTCCTCTCATCCGCTTTCTTTTTTCTTCTGAAAAAGTCGAAAAAGCTCATTATTCAAACATCTCCGCTGCCCGCTTCAGTTCTTTGATCACGGGAATTCCCTGAGGACATACGCTCTCGCACTGGCCGCATTCGATGCAGTCTGAGGCGCGCCTGCCATCCGGCGCTGCGGCCTCGTAGGCGGCCTTCGCATCTTTGATTCTGCCGCTTCCCAGCTGCAGGTTCGCCGCTTTGAAAATATCGGGAATCGCGATCTGCTGCGGACATCCTTCCGTGCAGTAGCTGCAGGCTGTGCAGGGGATGTCGGAGACTTCGCCCATGATCTTCATAGCCTTGCCGATGATCGCCCACTCCTCTTCATTGAAGGGCTCGAATTTACCCATATAGCTGAGGTTGTCCTCCATCTGCCCGATCGTGGACATGCCTGAAAGCACAGTCAGGATGCCGTCCAGCGATGCGACAAAACGGATTGCCCAGGATGCGTAAGAGCGTTCGGGAGCATACGCTTTGAACAGTGTTTTGACCTCTTCCGGCGGGTCCGCGAGCTTGCCGCCCTTGACCGGTTCCATGACGACGATCGGCTTGCCGAATCTGCGCGCCACCTCATAATTAGCCCGGGACTGCACCGACGGATTCTCCCAGTCAGCGTAGTTGATCTGGAGCTGCACGAACTCGGCTTCCGGATGCTCTGTCAGGATTTGCTCCAAAACCTCAGGCGTGCCGTGGAAAGAGAACCCCATGTGCTTGATCAGTCCCCGCGCCTTGTTCTCCTTCACGAAATCCCAGATTCCGAATTTCTCGTAGCGCTTGTAGTTCTTGCCGTCCAGCGCGTGCAGCAGATAGTAGTCAAAGTATCCCGCACCGGTGCGGTCAAGGCTGGTTTGAAACTGTTTCTTCGCCATTTTCTCCGTGGCAGACACTGCGAGCATGCTCGCGTTGAGCTTTGTCGCCAGAGTGTATGACTCTCTGGAATGGCGCATGACAAGAGCCTTCTTCGCGGCTTCCTCTGACCCCGGGTAGACATGCGCTGTGTCAAAATACGTCCCGCCGGCCTCGATAAATCGATCTACCATTTTCGAAGTCTCATCGATGTCGATGGCGAGCCCCTTGTGCGGCAGCCTCATCAGCCCGAATCCGAGTTTGCCGGTTTCCTTCATGATCCTTTCGTCCATCTGTAACCTCCGTTTTCCAAACTTATTTGTGTTATTTACTGCGCCTATGCTGTGATCTATAATTTCTGCTAGAATAATATCTGTTAACGTAAAAAACAATTACTTCGTTCGCTGCCTGTATACTGCAGCGGATCTGTAAACATGGTACCACATGTTCGCTTATGGTGTCACGGGGACGGTTCTTTTGACAACTTTTAAGGCAGGGAGACAGAGAACCGTCCCCTGTCTCCATATGAAGGTGTCAAAAGAACCGTCCCCGTGACACCCGACACCCCCTCAAGAATTGGAGGATGATAATGTCCGGAAAAAAAACTCTCAGTATTTTGTTCATAGGGAATAGTCACACATATTTTAACGATATGCCGCTGATGGTGCAGAGGCGGGCCAAGGAGGCAGGTTATGACTGTAGGGTCGTGATGATCGCGCATGGGGGCTGGTTTTTGGCACAGCATGTGGAAGAGCCGGATGTTCGGTTCAATATCCTGTTCGGAGGGTATGACTATGTGGTCCTGCAGGAGCATGCGCATCCATTTGGACCGGTGGAGAAGTTCCGCGATGCGGCGGTGCAGCTCAATGAGTGGATCCGTGAGGCCGGGAGCACACCGGTCGTGTATGAGTGCTGGAGCAGGAAGGCGGAGCCGGAGATGCAGGCGAATATGAATGAGGCACACAGGCAGGCTGCGGAAGAGATCGGCGCGCTGCTTGCGCCGGTTGGCGAGTATTGGTGGGATTATCAGAAGAGCTGGCCTGATCTGGAGATGTATTATAAGGATGGGGCGCATGCGTCGTCGGCAGGATCTGACTTTGCGGCTAAATATATATGGGAGACGATCTTTGCGGATTTGAGGGTGTCAAAAGAACCGTCCCTGTGACACTTCCAAGGCAGGAAAAAAAGGAGACAGAGAACCGTCCCCTGTCTCCTTCTCCTCAGGCTGTTCTGACAGTCATACCTTTTACGAGGATTGGCTCTTCCTCCCCGAGAACAGCACCTCTTGTGATAATGCATTTCCTGACGTTCTTTTCGTCCGGAATCTTGTACATGACGTCCTCCATGACGTTTTCCATGATCGCTCTGAGGCCTCTTGCACCGGTATTCTTGCGCATAGCGATCTGTGCGATCTCCCTGAGTGCTTCGGGCTCGAATTCGAGGTCGACGCCCTCGAGCTCCATGAGCTTCTTGTACTGTTTGACCAGACTGTTTTTGGGCTCAGTCAGGATCCTGATCAGTGCATCTTCGTCCAGCTCATCGAGAGCGACGAAGACAGGCAGTCTTCCGACGAATTCCGGCGTCAGGCCGAATTTCATGAGATCCTGAGGAGTGAGTCCTCTGAGCTGCTCCGAAAGGCTCATCTCTTTTTGGACCTCAAAAGAAGGGCCGAAACCGAGCGTATTACGGCTCTTACTCTTGTCGAGCATTTTCTCAATACCTGCAAATGCGCCGCCGCAGATGAAGAGAATGTTGCTGGTATCGATCTGGATGCATTCCTGCTGCGGGTGCTTGCGACCGCCCTGTGGAGGAACAGAAGCCACAGTACCCTCGAGGATCTTCAGCAAGCCCTGCTGAACGCCTTCACCGGATACATCCCTTGTGATGGACCGGTTTTCACCTTTTCTTGCGATCTTGTCAATCTCGTCGATGTAGACAATGCCCCTTTCTGCGCGCTTGACATCATAGCTTGCTGCCTTGAGCAGACGCACAAGCACATTTTCGACATCTTCGCCGACGTAACCGGCCTCTGTCAGTGTCGTTGCGTCAGAGATCGCGAATGGGACGCCCAGCGTCTTTGCCAGCGACTGCACGAGGTAAGTCTTGCCGGAACCGGTAGGACCGATCATCAGGATGTTGCTCTTTTGCAGTTCAACATCCGATTTTCCCATGTGATTGATCCTCTTGTAGTGGTTGTATACAGCCACGGCGATCGATTTTTTGGCTCTGTCCTGACCGACCACATACTGGTTCAGGAAATCCACGAGTTCACGGGGCTTTTTCAGGTCTTCCTTCCTGACGAAGCCGCCCTGCAATTTCTCTTCGTCTGCCTTTGCGAGGCGGGTCAAAATATCGTTGGACGACTTGATGCAGTCTGCGCAGATAATAGCGCCGCCGCCTCCGATGAATCGCTTTTTGCTGGATTTTGGTGCTCCGCAGAACAGGCACTTATCTTCTCTATCTGCCATTTCCGCCTCCTTTCTATCTACATCTGCCGGGCCATGTTAAATTGGCAGATTTCGATGATTTCTGAATGGTTTTATACTACAATAAGAAAAATAGCACTTTTGCAGAGGATATTCTATCAACCGCTGGTATAAAGGATGTCAGGAGGAGACAGGGGACGGTTCTCTGTCTCCTTTCAAGGCCGAAAAGAGACAGAGAACCGTCCCCTGTCTCCTCTCTGACACCATCGTGAGGATAAGATTATGGAATTATCATCAAACAGTTTAAGCAACGAGATCAGCAAGAAATCGCTGGAAGAAGCGCTATCCTGGCGCCGCGCCATGATGGAGGACGCAGCAAGCCGGTCAACAGAAGGAAAAAGACCGGAAGCGATCTCCAACGAGGAGATACACAACGGCGACCCGATCCTGAATACCTACAAGGTGACGTCGGACGCGATCCACGGCGGCATGGGAAGCGTATGGCGGGTGCACCATGGAAGCTGGAACGTGGATCTTGCCATGAAGCGCCCGCAGCCGAGGTTCTTTGCCGAGGGCAGCGACAGCAGCAAAGAAGAGTTTGTCGCGGAATGTGAGAACTGGATCGGTCTGGGCCTGCACCCCGGCATTGTCAGCTGTTATTATGTGCGCGACATCAGCGGCGTTCCCTCTATCTTCTCGGAATGGATGGACGGCGGCAGCCTGAAGGACCGCATCCGGGACGGCTCGCTCTACGAAGGCACAGAGGAAGAAGTGCAGGAGCGGATACTGGCCATCGCCATTCAGATGGCGAGAGGTCTGCAATATTCCCATGAAAAGGGGCTGATCCATCAGGATGTTAAGCCGGGCAATGTTTTGCTGTCAAAAGACTGGGAAGCGAAGGTCGCAGACTTCGGCCTGGCAAAAGCGCAAAGCCGTCTGCGTAACGACGGCAATCGCCATACGGTCGGAGGCACTTTGGAATACTGTCCGCAGGAGCAGGCAAAGGGCATGGAGCCGGAAGCATGGATGGATCTGTACGCTTTCGCACTGACGGTCATAGAAATGTATGCAGGCGGCAGGTCCTGGAAGACCGGCGCGGAAGCAAAAGAGCT
>CADCIU010000037.1 GCA_902801585.1 uncultured Lachnospiraceae bacterium
CCAAAGAATATCATAGAGGAGGTTCAAAATCATGTCAGAGCAGACTTTTGAACAAATGCTTAACGAGTCTTTTAAGACAATTCATACGGGGGAGGCAGTAGAAGGTTCAGTCATCGACGTAAAGCCGAGTGAAGCCATTTTGAACATTGGCTACAAATCCGACGGCGTTCTTACTCGCAGCGAGTACACGAATGACAATACCGTGGATCTCACTGAGGTTCTGCACATCGGCGACAAGCTCGAGGTCAAGGTAGTAAAGGTGAATGATGGCGACGGTCAGGTCGTTCTCTCCTATAAGAGACTGGCTGCAGACCGCGGCAACAAGCGCATCGAAGAAGCTTACAACACGAAGGAAGTACTCACAGCTAAGGTAACACAGGTCCTTTCCGGCGGACTCAGTGTAGTGGTTGATGAAGTAAGAGTATTCATTCCCGCCAGCCTGGTATCTGATACCTATGAGAAGGATCTGAACAAGTATCTCGGACAGGAGATCGAGTTCATGATCACTGAGTACAACCCGAACAGACGCAGATACATCGGCAACCGCAAGGTCCTGCTGGTAGCGAAGCGTAAAGAGATGCAGGAGAAACTGTTTGCGACAATTCAGCCCGGCGACGTGGTTGAAGGCACAGTTAAGAATATCACCGACTTCGGTGCATTCGTGGATCTTGGCGGAGCAGACGGACTGCTTCACATTTCCGAGATGAGCTGGGGACGTGTTGAGAATCCCAAGAAAGTCTTCAAAGTTGGTCAGCCTCTCCGTGTCCTGATCAAGGACATCCAGGGCACCAAGATCGCGCTCTCCCTTAAGTTCCCTGAGGAGAACCCTTGGGCAGGCGCTGCTGAGAAGTATGCAGTAGGAACCGTTGTCACAGGTAATGTCGCCAGAATGACCGATTTTGGTGCGTTCGTGGAACTTGAGCCCGGCATCGATGCACTTCTTCATGTTTCCCAGATCGCCAGAGAGCACATTGAGAAGCCCTCCGACGTCCTTAAGGTCGGACAGGAAGTCACCGCGAAGATCGTTGACTTCAACGAGGAGAGCAACAAGATCAGCCTGAGCGTCAAGCAGCTTCTGATCGAAGAAGAGAGAGCAAGACGCGCAGCTGAGCGCGCCCGCGAAGATGCAGATGTCGTATCTGTTGATGTGGACGCTTATATCGCTGCTCATTCTGACGACGAGGCCTGATCACAGGATCGGCAGTTCTTCGCTTACGAAGAGCGAAAAAAAGAATATAAAAAGAGTGCTGCACAGCAGGTGCAGCACTCTTTTTTTTTAACTGTTTTTGATATGGGTAAAAACGTAGGCGGCATATTCCGACAAAAAGTCCCGGCTTCGCTTGCATTCATCCGTGAATTCAAAGAAGAGTTCACTGTCCGCGTAGGCCCTCTTAAAAAAAGGCGTCCGGAACAAGTCCCACTGCGGGAGAAAGGATCCCGCTTTCCGTGTGTAGCAGGTCTCAGGTCTCGCCTGAACACGCCTCGTTTTATCGACATAAGAAGCGAGATACTTGTGAACGGCCATATCCTCGGCAGGGAGGAAATAGTAGTCCTTGTAGTTGGCATAGAAATATTTCATGACTTCTGTGTAAAGCGGGATCTTCAGCGTGCCGCTGTCCCCTTCGATCTTGACATAGCAGTGATCCGCAGAAGCATATACGGGTGCCGGAAGCGCTCTGGGAAGACGGAAGAAGAGAAACATTTCTTCTTTTCTGGATCCGTCGTAGTCCGTGTAGTAATTGGCCTGTGCTTTGCGGACGCGGAACTGCGGTTCTTCCAGATCGCGAAAAATGAGAAGGGGCAGCAGAGACAGGAGCCCGGTGACGTCCGCCTCGTTGTGGGTGAGGAGCTTTTGCATAAGTGCCGGATCGGGATCCACAGTGAATTTCTTAAATATTTTGACCAGTTCTCCACCGCTTTCGTGCTCCTCGCGCCCTGTCTCCAGAAGCGCTTCCAGTGTCTGCTGTTTGTAATCATTAAGCCCCAGAAGACGCCTGCAGGGAAGGATCGCTTTATAAAGGTCCAGAGACTGCGCGGCAGCCGTTGTATCCGCGAGGGATTGATATTCTATCCGCTTTCTGAGAAAAGGAAGATCGAAGCGGTCGCCGTTATAGTGCACCAGAATCTTATAACTGGAGGCGAAGAGCAGGAAAGAGGAGAGAATCTCTTTCTCCTGAGATCCGGTCGTATCCATCCACTGGATCAGATTCCATCCGTCTGCCTGATGGTATATGCAGCCGATCAGATAGACGCTTGCCTGTTCAGCGCCAAGTCCCGTCGTCTCTATATCCAGAAAGAGAAAATCGGAGAGAGGCGATATGTCCGTAAGAAGCGGATCATGTGCGGTGATATCGATGTGTTTGCTGATGATTCGCATAATGCCCTCTTGTCAAAATACAGCCCGGAGAATTCATAAATCTCAAAACATTTCTAAATATCATTTCTAAATAATATTGCTAAATATCATTTCTATAGTATCATCTCGGATTGTTTTTTGCCATTACCAAACGTTTGTGATACACTATCACCCGTAGAGATTTCGGAATCGCCCGGCTCTATTACCTATGATTCACAGAAAGGAAGCAATCTCATGGAAATCATGTACAGAAGCACCCGATCAGACAGTACGCCGATCACCGCGTCCCAGGCCATACTCAGGGGATTCCCTCAGGACGGAGGACTCTATGTCCCCACTGCGATCCCTGTCCTGAGCACCGGCCTTTCGGAACTGGCACAGATGGATTACCGCGGCGTCGCTTATGAAGTCATGCGCCTGTTTCTGACGGATTACACAGACGAGGAGCTTAAGAACTGTATCACAAATGCCTACGACAGCAAATTTGATACGCCTGAGATCGCTCCCCTGAAAAAGTCCGGGGATGCCTGGTATCTGGAGCTCTTCCACGGGCCGACGATCGCATTCAAGGATATGGCCCTCTCTATTCTGCCTCATTTGATGACGACGGCAGCGGTGAAAAACGGATCCGGAAAAGAAATCGTGATCCTCACGGCGACCAGCGGAGACACCGGCAAGGCGGCACTCGAAGGTTTTGCGGGTGTCAAGGGGACCAGGATCATGGTGTTCTATCCCAAGAACGGGGTTTCTTCTATTCAAGAGAGACAGATGGTGACCACTGTCGGCGACAATACGCGGGTCATCGGCATTCACGGCAATTTCGACGATGCCCAGACGAGCGTGAAGCAGCTCTTCACCGATCAGGCTCTGGTGGAAGAGATGGCGGAACACGGCAAACAGTTCTCATCCGCCAATTCCATCAATATCGGCCGGCTGATCCCCCAGGTCGTCTATTATGTCTTTGCTTATACGAGACTGATGAGAGACGGCGTGATCGGAGAAGGCGAGCCTGTGAACTTTGTCGTGCCCACAGGCAATTTCGGCAATATCCTGGCTGCATATTACGCAAAAAGGATCGGATTGCCGATTGGCAAGCTGATCTGTGCGTCCAACTCCAACAAGGTACTGTTTGATTTCTTTACGACCGGAGAATACGACCGGAACAGGGAGTTTATTCTCACCAGCTCACCTTCCATGGACATCCTGATCTCGAGCAATTTGGAGAGACTGATCTATCACATCGCCGGAGACGATGCTTCCAAATGCGCTGCGCTCATGTCAGACCTGTCAGCGAAGGGAGAGTACAGCATCACCGAAGAAATGAAGAAGCAGCTCGCGGATTTCGTGAGCGGTTATGCAGACGAAGAACAGACGGCGGATGAGATCCGCAAGGTGTTTGATCATGACGGATATGTGATCGATCCGCACACTGCAGTCGCCAGCAGTGTATACAGAAGATACCGTGCACAGACAGGCGATGCGGCCCCTTCTGTGATCGATTCCACGGCCAGTCCTTTCAAATTCGAGAGCTCGGTCATGAAGGCGCTGGGAAAAGACGCGTCTCTTCCTGACCTCGAACTCGCAGACCGGCTGAGCGAAGTGGCCGGCGTCGCGGTGCCCAAGGCGGTCAGCGACCTCAGAGACGCACCGATTCTGCACGACATCGTGTGTGAAAGAGATGAGATGAAAGAGGAAGTGCGCAGATTTCTGGGCCTTAAGGACTGAGAGGGTGAAGACCTGACAATACAACGGAGGAATCCATGAGCAGCATTCACAGAGAGAGAATAGAAAAACTCCGCGAAGTGATGCGCAGCGAGGGGATCGACTATTTCATGATCCCCACTGCTGACTATCACAGTTCCGAGTACGTGGCGGCGTTTTTCTGTACAAGAGAATATTTCAGCGGATTCACGGGATCTGCAGGAACTCTGGTCGTGGGCATGGACGAGGCATGCCTGTGGACGGACGGCCGCTATTTCATCCAGGCCCAAAGGGAACTGGAGGGATCCAATGTCCTTCTGATGCGAATGCAGGAGCCCGGTGTTCCCACGGTTCACGAGTATCTCAGTGATCATCTGGGAGAAGGCAAGGTTCTGGGATTCGACGGGCGGTGTGTACCGTGCAAAGAAGGGAGAGCCTTAAGAGACCTGGCCCTGAAGAAGGGCGCCGCACTCAGGGCGGACGCAGATCCCGCCGGAAAGATCTGGACAGACAGACCGGCGCTTCCCAGCCATCCGGTGATGATCCTGGAAGATGACTATACCGGCGAAGAGATCGATTCAAAGCTCATGCGCCTTAGGGAGAAAATGGCAGAACTGGGTGCCTCGTCCTTTGCGGACAGCAAACTTGACAGCATCATGTGGCTGCTCAATATGCGCGGCGCCGATGTCACCTGCAATCCCGTCGCACTCTGCCATATTCTGGTAGACGAGAGAGATGTATACCTGTTCATTCAGGAAGAAGAAGTGACCGGAGAGCTGCGCGCTTATGCAATGCTTCATCGCATATCCATACTCCCTTACAATGATTTCGAGGATTTCCTGCGTATCTATGATCACCGCGGCAATATGCTCTTCGATCCGAACTGCATCAGTTTCAGCGCGGACCGGGCGATCGCACAGGGAATGGAGAGATTCGGCGGCAGCATCAGAGCTGTGGAAGCTGACAGCCCCTCCGAGCAGTTCAAATGCGTCAAGAATGAAGTGGAGATGGCCAATATCCGCAGCGCATATAAAAGGGACAGCGCAGCACTCTGCCGATTTATGATCTGGGTGACCAAAACAGTGAAAGACCCGGAGCGCGTCAATAACCCCGTGACAGAGTCTGAGGCAGCTGCCTATCTGGACAATCTGCGCGCGCAGCTTCCGGATTACATGGATCTGTCTTTTGACACGATCTCCGCTTACGGTCCCAATGCCGCAATGATGCATTACAGCGCAGTGCCGGGCCAAAGCGACGCGGAGCTCAGGCCGGAGGGAATGCTCCTTGTGGATTCGGGTGGACAGTATCTGACAGGTACAACGGATGTTACAAGGACGATCGCGCTGGGACCGGTCACGGATCAGATGAAGAAGCATTATACGCTCACAGCGGTCTCCAATCTTCAGCTGATGGGAGCTGTGTTCATGGAAGGCTGCACCGGCGCGAATCTCGATATACTGGCCAGAGAACCCATGTGGAAAGAAGGTCTTGACTACAAATGCGGCACCGGACACGGGATCGGCTGTTTTCTGAATGTCCACGAGTCACCGCCGTCCATCCGCTGGAAAGTATTTCCGGGAAGGCAGGACAGACCGCTGATCCCGGGCATGATCGTTTCCGATGAGCCGGGCGTCTATTTGGAGGGACAATACGGGATCCGGATCGAGACGATCCTGGAAGTCGTCAAACACAAAGAAAACGAGTGGGGGCGCTTTTTTGCCTTTGAACCGCTCACTTTCGTGCCTTTGGACCGAAACCTGATCGACGTTCAGTATCTTACGCCCGAGACCAGAAAGCTCCTGAATGAGTACCATATGAGAGTGCGGACAGAGCTCATGCCGTATCTTGAGAGTCAGGAACAGGAATGGCTGATATTGCAGACGGAGCCCGTCTGATGTTCGTTGTATGAAAGAGAATAATGTGCTATAATAGGTTATGCCTGAAATGTCAATATTTCCGTTATTTTGAACCTACAATTACTTTAAACGGGAATCTTAGATCGCTCTTACGGCTGTCAAGCCTCCGGCGCGTCAGCGCTGCTAGTGGAAGGCAAAGGTCTGAGCTGCGGACACCCACCTGGCATGTGTGCTAGGAGTCAAAGTACGGAACCCGACTTTTCAGGCATTGTTATGCTTCAATAAACTGTAGTATACTTTGATATGCTTCTACTTGCTGCAATATGCTGCAATATCGAGTTTCCCGCGGGAACTGCAGGCGGATCCCCGCAGCCCGGCGGATGAAACATATGGGTGCATCCTTATACGAGCGTATAAGATGCACTTCGTTTTTGGCCATACAAGTGTTGGCTGTATTATTGAATAAAATGAAAGGTTGAGTGTCTGAGATTATAATATGGAAAGAATGAATGCATGGAATACATATGATTTGAGCTTGCAGGGATCATGCATGGAGCTGGCGGAAGAATATAAGGAGTTCCTTAGTAACAGTAAGACAGAGCGGGAATGCGTTGACTATTTTGTCAATGAGGCAGAGCAGAAGGGTTATGTGGAACTGAGCCGAGCGGTCAGGGAAAACCGAAAGCTCTCTGCAGGTGACAAGGTCTACAGCGTGTGGATGAACAAATCTATGGTGCTGTTCGAGATCGGCAGGGAACCTATTGAGAACGGGCTCAATATTCTGGGCGCGCATATTGACTCGCCCCGCCTTGATGTCAAGCAGAATCCCCTCTATGAGGAGGGCGGCCTCGCGTATCTGGATACCCATTACTACGGCGGGATCAAGAAATACCAGTTCGTGACGCTGCCTCTGGCCATTCATGGCGTGATCGTCAAAAAAGACGGCAGTACCGTGATTCTCAATGTGGGAGAGGACGAAGATGATCCGGTGTTCTTTATCTCGGATCTGCTCGTTCACCTCTCTCAGGAGCAGCTCAAAAAGCCTGCAGCCACGGTCGTGGAGGGAGAAGCGCTCGATCTGATCATCGGCAGTAAACCTGTTGTGATCGACGGCAATACAAAGGCCGGCGGGAATAAAGCTGACGGCGACACTGCTGACGCCAAGGGAGCTGTCAAAAAAACAATGCTGAAACTCCTGTATGATAAATACGGGATCTCAGAGCGCGATTTTGAATCCGCTGAACTTGAGATCGTACCGGCAGGAAAGGCAAGGGATGCCGGAATTGACAGAAGCATGATCCTGGGATACGCTCACGATGACCGCTCCTGTGCATTTCCTTCTTTCAAGGCACAGACTGAGGTCAATGATACAGAGCGCACCACCTGCACGCTTCTCGTGGACAAAGAGGAGATCGGCAGCGTCGGCGCCACGGGAATGAAATCAAGGTTTTTCGAGAATGCGCTGGCGGAACTCATGAACCTCTGCGGTCAGTATTCGGAGCTTTCCCTGCGCAGGGCACTTGCCAACAGCTGTATGCTTTCTTCTGATGTAAGTGCAGCATTCGATCCCTCCTACGCATCGGTCTTTGAGAAGAAGAACAGTGCTTTTATGGGATGCGGAATGGTCTTCAGCAAATACACCGGAAGCAGAGGCAAGGGCGGCTCCAATGACACCAACGCTGAGTACATCGCATATCTGAGAGATATCTTTGACAGGGCCGGAATCTGTACACAGACTGCCGAAGTGGGCAAAGTGGATGCCGGCGGAGGCGGAACGATCGCCTTTATTCTGTCTCTCTACGGCATGAACGTGATCGACTGCGGCGTTCCGGTGCTGAGCATGCATTCTCCGTGGGAGGCGATCAGCAAAGCGGACCTCTTTGAGACCTACAGAGGCTATAAAGCATTCCTCAGAGAAGCTGCGTTAAGAAATCGCTGACTCAAATGCCGGCAAAGATCATTGACAGAGAGGACTTATGGAACAGGTAACAGGCTTAAAAACATCCGATTACTATTTTGACCTGCCGCAGGAACTGATCGCACAGGATCCCCTGACAGACAGAGCTGCCTCAAGGCTTCTGGTAATGGATAAAGACACGGGCGGAATCTCTCACAGAACCTTCCGTGATATTAAAGAGTATCTGAAGGCCGGCGACACACTGGTCCTCAATGATACCAAGGTGATCCCGGCCAGGCTCCTCGGGACCAAAGAGGAGACCGGCGCCAATGTGGAGATCCTCCTTTTAAAGCGTCTTGGCGGCGACCGGTGGGAGACACTGGTCAGGCCGGGCAAAAAGCTCAGGCCGGGCGCAAAGGTCACATTCGGGGACGGGAGCCTTAAAGCGACGATCCTTGACGTTCTCGAAGGCGGGAACCGTCTGGTGCAGTTCGAATACGAGGGGATCTTCGAGGAAGTCCTGGACAGGCTCGGCGAGATGCCCCTTCCTCCCTATATCACACATAAATTGAAGGATAAGAACATGTATCAGACAGTTTATGCCAGATATGAGGGCAGTGCGGCGGCTCCCACCGCCGGACTTCATTTTACAAATGAGCTCTTGGACGAGATCAGGGATATGGGTGTCCATATTGCTTTCGTGACGCTCCATGTCGGCCTGGGAACCTTCAGGCCTGTCAAAGTGGACGACGTGAAAAAGCACCATATGCACACAGAGTGGTATAATGTTTCCCCTGAGACCGCCGACCTCATAAACCGCACAAAGCTCGAAGGACACAGAGTGATCTGTGTCGGTACAACAGCCTGCAGGACTGTGGAAAGTGCTGCAGATGAGGAAGGCGTTGTTCGGGCCGGGGCGGAAGAGACCTCTATATTTATCTATCCCGGATACCGTTTTAAAGTCATGGACGCCCTGATCACTAATTTCCATCTGCCGGAATCCACGCTCGTGATGCTCGTATCCGCTTTCGCGGGAAGAGAAAATGTTCTGAATGCGTATCGGGAAGCGATCGATCAGAAATACAGGTTTTTTTCTTTCGGAGATGCCTGTTTCTTTTATTAAGTCTTTTTATTGAATAGAGCACTGCGGTATGATAGTATTGAACTGGTAATCTATAAATCGATTTGGAGTCAGAAATGTCACAAAAACCTCTATCTGCTACAATTGTAGTAGCTACTCACAAAAAATACAGAATGCCCGCTGATCCGTTATATCTTCCGGTCCACGTCGGTGCGGAAGGAAAAAGGGATGCTAAGGGAAATCCTCTCGATTTCGGTTATCAGAAGGATAACGAGGGAGATAATATCTCTCTGAAGAATCCGCGCTATTGTGAACTCACGGGAATTTACTGGGCATGGAAAAACCTGACCAGTGATTATATCGGACTGGTCCATTACCGCCGTTATTTCGGCGGCAGGAAAAGGGGAAAAGATCTCTTTGATTCCATTCTGACCAGCGCGGAACTCGAGCCCATGCTCGGCAAATATGAGATTTTCGTACCCAAGCCCCAGAGATATATGATCGAGACGCTGTACTCCCACTATGCACATACGCATTATGCGGAGCATCTCGATGCGACGAGAGCGATCCTGTCGGAGAGATATCCGGAGTACCTGAGTTCCTATGATAAGATCATGGATCAGACGCACGGGTATATGTTCAATATGATGATCATGGATCGTGCGCATTTCAACATTTACTGCACATGGCTGTTCGATATTCTTGAAGACCTTGAGACGAGGATCGATGACAGCCTTCTGGATGCATTTGAAGGTCGTCTCTACGGCAGGATCAGTGAGATCATTTTCAATGTCTGGCTCGACAGACAGATCGACACCGGTGCGATCAGCACTTCTTCGATCAAAGTTCTGCCTTTGGTCTATATCGAAAAAGTGAACTGGGTCAAGAAGGGCGTTTCATTCCTGAAAGCGAAGTTCTTCCACAAAAAGTACAACGCAAGCTTTTGATCATCAGGCCCTCATGCTTTTTGACCGGTACAAGAGGACGGATCTACATGGTAGCTAATCAGTATACAAATGCAAAGTTGAAGCTCGATATAAGGGGGATCCGCGTCAGCGCGGGAGAAATCCTTTTTTATACCGGGCTTATACTTTGGGTCACACAGGAATATATTAACCGAACGGTATTCCTGAATTTTTTCGGCGGACAGTTTTTGACAGCTCTTCGCTATTTTTGCATGCTTATTTTTTTCATAAAGATTCTCGTTACAGAGAAAAAGCTTAAAATGAAGGCCGCCGCAGTTTTCATCGTATCTGCGGCTGTCTTTGTTGTCGTGCAGAGCCACATAGATGTGGGAATGCCTCTGATCCAGGTCCTGTTATTGGTGTATGCAGCCAGATCGATCCCTTTCAAAAGGATCTGCAAGGTCCTTCTGTGGTCATGCCTGACTCTTTGGCTGATCCCCGTCCTGGTCGACAAGCTGGGGATCTATGAGCTGCCCAGGGAAGTCGACAAGCTGCGCGTCAGGGAGTTTTTGAATTTCAATTACGTTTCGTTCGGTGCGATCTTCTTTAACAATATCGTCTTTTGCTGTCTCTATGCCTATACCGATCCGGACCTGAGAGGTTCGGGCGGCAATTACGCGCACAGGAGAGAAGTGTCATGGCCGGTCCTTGCCATTTTTGCGGCTGCCCTGATATGGCTGTTTAAGATCACGGACACATCGCTTCCGTTTTTGGTCGGCATGCTGTACATGATCCTCTATGTCCTGGCGATCAAGCTCCGTGTTCTCCGGATCAGAAATACGCTGTCGGCAAGGCTTATGGCGATCCTGATCTTCCCTGTGCTGGCGCTGGTCACATACGGGATAGCAGCTGCCTACAACTGGAGAGTCCCGTGGCAGAAAAAACTCGATGATATGATACATTACAGGTTCAGCCTTGCCCATCAGGGAATCCAGAAGCACGGCATCCATCTTCTGGGATCGGCCATGCAGGAAAATACAGACAGGACCAAGGGTGCCTATTTCTATGTAGACAGCGGATATATGAAGAATCTTTTAAATTTCGGCGTGATCGTGTTCGTCCTGATCCTGATCATGTACAGCATCATGCTGTATGCGGCGATCGTCGAACACGATACTATGCTCGCGATCTGGCTGATCTGTGTAGCGATCTACTCCATCTTCAACAATATGCTTCTGTCCCCGAAAGAAAACGGGAGCTTATTTGCGATCTGGTACGCGATCGACCTGCTTCATTGGCACAGGAAAAAAAAGACCGCCGGATTGAGAGCTGCACGCATGGCAGCAAGGAGGCGTATTGAGTACGGAACCCAGTCTTAAAAAGAATATTGCGATCAGCACGGTCTATCAGGTGCTGCTTGTCATTCTGCCTATGATCACAGCGCCCTATGTGGCGAGAGTGCTGGGACCGGACCAAAGCGGAATTTACGATTTTACGACTTCCATACAGACGTATTTTTCCATGTTTGCGGCACTGGGAACGGCTTCCTACGGGGCAAGAGAGATCGCCAGGGTCAGAAATGATGAGAAAATGAGAAGCGTTCTGTTCTGGGAGATCGAACTGATGACGGTCATGACTTCAGCGGCCTGCATTGCGGTCTGGTTTGCTTTCATTGCCTTCACGGATCAGTACAAAGTGATCTATCTGGTACTGACAATGGGACTTTTGTCCACGATGTTCGACATCTCCTGGTTCTTTGCCGGGATGGAGCAGTTCAAATATACGGTGTCCAAAAATGCGGTCTGCAAGCTGGCCGGCGTCATCCTGATGTTTCTGTTCGTGAAGAAGCCGGATGACCTGCTTCTGTATATCATTATCATCACGGCGTCCACCATGCTGGGAAACCTCTCCATGTGGCTGTATGTCCCGAAGTTCCTCGTGAAAGTCGATTTCAAAAAACTCACTTTTCGCAAGCACTTTCATGAGACGCTCATTTATTTTATCCCGTCGATCGCAACGAGTGTCTACACGGTCCTGGACCGCACACTGATCGGAACGATCACCAAAAACAAAGCGGAGAACGGATTTTACCATTATACGATGCAGATCATCAATATGATGAAAGCACTGACCTTCTCATCGCTGAATATGGTGCTGGGTTCGAGGATCGCCTACCTGTTCGCCGAGGAAAAATATGATGAGATCAAAGACAGGATCCGCGACTCTATCAATTATATCCTTTTTATGGGTATCGGAATCTGTTTCGGACTGATCGGCGTCGCCCCGAGATTCGTGCCGGTCTTTCTGGGACCCGGCTATGACAGAGTCATCACGATGCTCACACTGATGAGCCCGATCGTCGTGATCATCGGAATCAGCAACTGCCTGGGCTCGCAGTATTATACGCCTTCCGGAAACAGGAAACTGAGCGCCAAATTCATCATAGCCGGCGCACTGGTCAACCTGACCCTGAATCTGATCCTGATCCCACGTTTCTGGGGATATGGAGCCATCGTCGCATCACTGATCGCGGAAACGGTGATCACAGTGCTCTATTTCAAATACTGCAAAGGCTACCTGACCATTCAGACGCTGGTCAGGGAAGGCTGGAAAAAGCTGGCCGCCGGAGTTGTCATGCTGGCCGTGATCAGATTGATCGACCGTATTATTCCCGGCAACGCGGCAGCGCTGCTCGTCGAGATCGCGGCAGGCTTTGCAGTCTACTGTATAGTGATCATAGTCCTTCGGGACACCTTCCTCTCCGAGATCGTAATCGGAAAGATCATCGGGAAAAAAAAGAGATGATCATGAGGAGAGCACTGACTGTAATTCTTCTTGCCGCCGCTTTATCTGTTTTGCTTTCAGGATGCGGCAGCACAGGAGGAGAAAACACAGAGAATAACGCATTTTTCTATGAATCTTTTGACAGTGAACAAAAGAGTGCATACGACGCATTCATGAGATCAATTGAGGATCCTTTTTCCGGTAAGGAGGCGGAGATCTTGTCCGAAAACGGGGAGATCATCGCTATGCCGAGGGACAGCCTTGATCTTATATATCAGGGATTATTGTATGATCATCCCGAACTGTTCTGGCTGGACCGTACATACGCATACCGCCCGGTCACGAACGGGAACGATGAAGAAATGGCGGACGCGGTCGCAGTGATTCCGGTCGCCGCTTCCGAAGACGAGCTGAACAAGCTCAAGTTTGCCTTTGATGAGAGTTCGGACAGCCTGTTAGAAGGAATCGACCCTAAGATCGGGGACGGCGCTGCAGCCGAGCAGATCTATGAGCGCCTGATCCGGCACGCAGCATATCGGGGAGAAGCGGCGGATGATCCCGCATTTGTATTGGAACACACGGCTTTTGGCGCGATTGCAGGAGAGAGCGCAGTCTGTGACGGATTCGCGCTGGCTTACCGGTATCTGCTCTCAAAACGGGGCATTCCGTGCCTGGTGATCCCCGGGGAGAGCAGCGGAATGGCCCACACATGGAATACCGTCTACTGGGACGGATGCTGGCATGAGGCGGATCCCGCATGGGATGCGTCGCTGACAGATAACGGTGAACGGGAATATTTTGACCTGACGACGGAAGAGATGAATAAGGATCACAAGCGGGAAGCGGGAGGCCTCTCGGAGCTGATCCCTGTAGCGGGCGCAGATTCGTCCAATGGTTTGCGATAATGCAGGAAAGGAAAGAATAGTGACACAGAAAGAATACTACGATTTCAGGGAAGAGGAGAACACGAGACAGGTCAGTATTCTGGCTCTGGTTAGAGGGGCACTGAAGAAGTGGAAGATCATTCTGCTCGCCGGTTTGGTCGTGGGATGCCTTTTCGGGGGCTATAAGATCGTTTCCATTCGTTCGCACAAGCAGGCGATGATCGAGGACTACGACACGTATAAAGCCAAGTCGGACGCATATAAGAAATCGATCGAGGAATATAAGTCGACGATCGCGGACCTCCAGAAGAGGATCGACGCGAGGATCGCCTATGCTTCCAATTCCATAAAAATGAGACTGGATCCCTACAATGTTCCTATGGCAAGTGCAGATATCGGCATCAGTTCGGACGAGAAGATGAGCGCCGAGGACAACACGGCGATCCGCACGGCGATCTATAATGAGATCCTTTTCGGAGATTCCCTCAATGATATCGCTGTCAAGCACAACATCGGTCTTGCGGATCTCAGAGAATTGATCACAGTCAAGCTTGCAACGACCGGAGGAACGGTCCGTCTCACGGTACGCGCTGAGGATGAAGAGACGGCCGTCGCTGTCAGAGAAGATATCCTGACCGCGGTGGAAAAGAAGCACAAAGACATTGCAAAAGCGCTCGGAGAGTACAAATTCTCTGCATTTAATAAGGGCGTCATGACCGCTTTCGACACAGAACTTCTGACCTATCAGGAAAAGCAGCAGACATCGCTCAGCACGCTTCAAACTTCCGCTTATACAGCCCAGAACCAGAGCACGCAGCTCACCAAACCGGTTTCTGTCCCGCAGTATTCCAAGAAATACATGCTGATCAACGGCATCAAGATGGGCATCGTCGGTTTTGTCGGGGGAGCCATTCTGGCCATGATCGCGCTGATCGCGCTGATGATCCACAAAGGCTGCATCTTCAACAAGGACGAGATCGACGGTGAATACGGTCTCAGAAATCTCGCTGACTTTTCATCGAAAGGACCGGAAAAAGACAGCGGTGCCCTCGAGTATATTCTCGCACGGCTGGAGAATCATTTGGGCGATCAGAAAGCCTATGAGATCGTGATGGTCGGTCAGGCTGCCGCGAAGAAGGCGGAGTCCCTGGCCAAGGCTCTCAACAAAAAAGCGAAGGATGAGGGCATCACGATGCATTTCAGCTTCCTTCCCGATATGATGAAAAGTGCCGGAACCCTGCGCGAACTCAGAAAATCCGACGGTGTGATCCTCGCGGAAGAGATCGGAAGCTCCGATTATGTGACGGCGCGTGAAGAGATCGCCGTGATCGCTGACAGCGGCAGAGAACTTCTGGGAACAGTCTATTTCTGACCGAAGATCAAATCAGACAACTCCAAATAAATGAGAAAGAATTACTTGTATCTGATCATAATACTGATAATAACGGCAGCAGGAGCTGCCGTGACAGGCGCCTTGACAGCCCCTCCTTCAAAGGAGGAGTCTGTCGGGGCGTATTTTTCAGATGCCGAAGACTTTGAAGTCTTGACATACGGAAAAGAAAAATGTCCTTTTGATCCTCACGCGATTCTGTTTAACGGGAATGCTGTACCTTGCGACGCGACGGAAAAGACATTTTTTATTCCGCAGGATCCGGGTGAAGAGGAGTGGACCGGCCTTCTTTCTTCCGGATCAAAAGGAAGCCGGATCCGGATCCTTGACGATCTCGGTGCTGCAGCCGGAGGAAAAGCGGACTGTATCGGGAAAGGACACCGCTTCAGGACAGCCGTCATAGGCAGTGATGCTTACATGGAAGCCTATATCGTATTTACGGGACTTCCGGTGATCCATATCACATATGATGACGGTCCGGTAGAAGGCAAAGAAGATCACGCGGGAACGATGCGCGTGACCGATCCTTACAGGCATAACTTCGTTCAAACCGATTGCACATTTCATGTGCGCGGCAACACTTCGGTCCTGTTCGATAAAAAGAGTTACCGGATCGAACTTCACGACAGCATTGGCCGATCACAGAAGGAAAGCATCTTGGGACTTCGGACCGACGATGACTGGATCCTGAACTCACTGAGTACGGACGTGACGCTTTCGCGCGAAAAGATCTCCTATGATTTGTGGGAAAAGCTGCGCGAGTTTGACCGGGATGTGCCGCCGGCGCCTTCCATAGAATACGCAGAAGTCTTTTTGAATGACCGATATGCCGGTGTTTACGGACTGATGTTTCCCGTTGACGGCAAGCTGATGGATATGGAGCAGGGGGATCTCCTTTATAAGATCAGGACCTGGATGGAAGAAATGGATGTCCCGGGAAAGCTGACAGACTACAACGGAGAGCGGGAAGTACTCAACACGAACGGATATGCCTATGCGCGGATCGAATACCCGGGGAAAATGAGCGGACCTTATCTGTGGGATCCGCTGCAGGTCTATCAGGACTTCGTCTTTGAAGATCAGGATCCGGACCGCCTTTCAAGTAAAGGGGTGATCATCGACAAGAACGCCTTTGTCTTTCATGAGCTTTTCTGCGAGATGACGCGTGCGGCGGACAATACATGGAAGAATCTGTATCTGGCGGCTTGCCGGCAAAAAGACGGTTCCTATGTCCTTTCCGAGACGATCTGGGATCTCAATTATACCTTCGGGGATGAATTCGTATGGGATCCCGACCACGGAAACACAAGATTTAATGCTGAAAGCACGGATAGTTTCACACTGCGCTATGACCGCGATTACGGATTTACCGCTCTTGAAACGGCAGACCCGTCAGTAAAGGAAGAAGCCGCGGCCAAGTGGAAGATGTGGAGAGAAAACGGGATCGGACCGGAACTTCTCACACAGATGTTTGAGAAGGAGCGAAAGTACCTTACGGACAGCGGCGCGATGGAGCGCGATCGTGACAGGTGGAATACGGTGAAAGGCGGACAGGAATACATGGCATCGCTTAATAATTGGATCCTGGGGCGGTTTGCGTTTCTGGACAGTCTGTATGGATATGATCCCGATACTGTACAGTAAAAGGCGGATATTCTTCCGAATTTCATGCAGTGAACTTGATAACAGTTAAGTATTGCGGCCTATTGTTTAATAATAGAAACAATTTCTTGTAGTTATTTTCTTAACAAATATACAAATTCACCAGTTTCCGCATTATAATATTTCTATATGAGTAATTATCAATAACCAGAAAAGGGGGAGCAGTATGTTTGGTGCTAAACGGTTGAATAGCATACATCCCGGCCATTATAAAAATACAGCCGGGTGTGCAACTGAGGTAATGCCCGTCCCGGATGTGGTAAAGATCTCGATGTCGCAAAACATCGGTGCACCGTGTAAGCCTCTGGTCAAAAAGGGAGATCATGTCCTCGTGGGACAGAAGATCGGTGATACAGAAGCTTTTCTTCATGTACCGGTTCATTCAAGCGTGTCGGGAGTCGTTACCGGAATCGAGACACAGAGAAATGCTATGGGCGGATATGACACGCTCGTTGTGATCGAATCCGACGGCAAGCAGGAGGTCGACCCCTCCATCAAACCTCCGGTGATCACAGATCAGCCAAGCTTCATCGCAGCGGTCAAGGAGAGCGGCCTGGTCGGTCTGGGTGGCGCAAGTTTTCCGACATGGCTGAAGTTCAATCCGAAGAATCTGGGAGAACCTATGACCCTGATCCTCAACGGAGCGGAGTGCGAGCCTTTTATCACGTCCGACCACAGGACAATGCTTGAGGACACCCAGAATATTATTGACGGTGCCCTTATGATCATGAAGTATATCCAGGCCAAGGAATGCTACATCGGCATCGAGGACAACAAGATGGATGCGATCGAGCTGTTCAACAAAAAGCTTGCTGAACAGGGGATCACAAGCATTAAGACACATCCGCTGAAGGCCAGCTATCCCAAGGGAGCTGAGCGTGTTCTGATCTATGAAGTGACGGGAAAGACCTGCAATGCAGGCGTACTTCCTGCAGATTTGGGATGCATCGTCTCCAATATCACTTCTGTCGCATTCCTGGGACAGTATCTCAAGGACGGAATGCCTCTGATCAAGAAGAGAGTGACGATCGACGGCGATGCTGTCACAAAACCCGGCAATATCCTTCTTCCCATCGGAACCATGATCCACGACGCGATCGGGTTCTGCGGCGGATACAAGGCTGAGCCCCGCAAGATCCTGATGGGCGGCCCTATGATGGGACGTGCTGTCTTTTCAGACAGAATGCCGATCGTCAAGAACAACAACGCGATCCTGGCATTCTCCAAAGAACAGTCCCTGATCCCTGAAGAGACCGCATGCATCAGCTGCGGAAGATGCCACAGCGCATGTCCGTTCGATCTGCTGCCGACAGGCTTTGCGGATGCGTACGAGGCCAAAGATGTCAAGCGCCTCAATGACCTGAAGATCATGCAGTGTATGGAATGCGGAAGCTGTTCTTACGTGTGCCCTGCACGCCGCCCGTTAGCTTTCATCAATAAGCTCGGAAAAGCATTAGTAAGGGAGGCAAGCCAGAAATGACGGACAATAAGAATGTAAAATATTATGATAATCTCGCCGTGGCATCGTCTCCCCATCTGGTGACGAGCCTCGACACACAGAAAACAATGATGTGGGTCCTGATCGCTCTGATCCCTTCCTTCATCGCAAGTGTTTTCTATTTTGGCGCCGGAGCCGTTGTTCTCACTGTGGTCTGCGCTGCAGCCAGCATGTTCTTTGAGTGGGGATATGAGAGGCTTATGGGCAAAAAAGTGACAGTCAGAGATCTGAGTGCCTGTGTGACCGGCGTGATCCTGGCCATGAACCTTCCCGCCAATCTGCCCGTCTGGATGGCAGTGATCGGCTGCTTCACGGCGATCGTGATCGTCAAGCAGCTCTACGGCGGACTGGGCCGCAACTTCGCGAACCCTGCGATCGTCGGACGTATCGTACTGCTTTTGTCCTTCACGTCCCAGATGACCACATGGCCTGCCACAAGACTGAACGCTGCACCGGACGCTATGACCTGCGCAACGCCTCTGGGGCTTCTGGCTGACAACGCACTTGCCCAGTCCCCTTCCCTGAGGGATATGTTCCTTGGAAATATCGGCGGTGCAATGGGTGAGACCTGCACGATCGCAGTCCTGATCGGACTTGTGATCCTGATCTGGAAAAAGATCATTTCACCGATCATCCCGGTCTGCTATATCGGAACCGTATTCATTTTCTCATTGATCTATTACGCGGTTGCCGGCGGTGATTACAGTGCATTGCATATGGCACTGTTCCATGTACTTGCAGGCGGTGTTGTTTTCGGCGCCACATTCTGCGCGACCGACTATGTGACGAGCCCGATCATGAAATACGCCAAGATCGCTTACGGTATCGGATGCGGTCTCGTTACTATGATCATTCGTCTGTTCTGCGCTTATCCTGAAGGTGCATCTTTCGCGATCCTGTTCATGAATGTCATGTCACCTCTTCTGGATATGATCGCCCAGAATTATTTCTACGGCATCGGTGCCGCAGAGAAGGCCGCCAAGAAAGCTGCCAAAGAAGCAGGAAAGGAGGCTGCCAAATAATGACTAAGAATGATAATTTTAAGGAATACGGCATGCCGGTCGTCGTCCTCGTTGCGATCTGCTTTGTGACGACACTCCTTCTGGCACTGACCAACTCGGTTTCGGATCCCATTATCATCCGCAACCAGGAGATCACTGCGACGGCGAACAGAAAAGAACTGCTCCCCGATGCAGATGATTTTACCAAGATCGATGTGGACAGCTATGCTTCATCTTCTGACGGCAAGGCATCTGTCACAGAGATCTATAAGGCCAACAATGACGCCGGTTACGTCATGACATGCACGACCAAGTCCTTCGGCGGTGACCTCACTATGATGGTCGGTCTTGATGCTTCAGGTTCGATCACGGGTGTCAAGGTCACGGATCACGCCGATACACCCGGTGTCGGCACCAAGGATCAGGATCCCGAGTATCTCGCGCAGTACATCAGCAAGACTTCACTGGGTGCGGAAGATGTCAAGAAAGAAGCGGGATTTAACTTCATCACCGGTGCATCCGTATCCGGTACCGCGATCCATAAAGGCGTCTATGCCGCACTGGCACAGTATGCCGCATTAGGAGGTGCGCAATAATGGAAGAGAGGAAAAGAATTGACGTCCTTTTGAACGGCCTGATCAAAGAGTATCCCGTACTGGTCCTTGTACTCGGAACCTGCCCCACGCTGGCAACTTCCACATCGGTAGAGACCGGCTTCGGCATGGGTCTCGCCGCGACTGCCGTTCTTATTTGTTCCAATATCGTTATTTCGGCGCTTCACAATGTCATTCCGGATAAAGTCAGAATTCCCTGCTTTATCACGGTCATCGCCGGATTCGTCACGATCGTGCAGATGGTCCTGCAGGCATTCGTCCCTTCGCTGTACAGCGCGCTCGGACTGTATCTGCCTCTGATCGTCGTTAACTGCATCATCCTCGGCCGCGCCGAGATGTTTGCCAGCAAGAACAGTATTCTTGATTCCGCTCTTGACGGGATCGGCATGGGCCTGGGCTTCACACTGACCCTGGTCATCATGGGCACACTCCGTGAGGTTCTCGGAAGCGGCACATGGCTTGCAGGCGACTGGTTCGGATTTGCAAAAGGATTTAAGGGTATCCCGCTGCTGTCGAACTTCATCCCCGGCATGAGCATCATGACCATGGTCCCCGGCGGCTTCTTCGTATACGCGATCGTCATGGCGGCTGTTCATTATCTGACAAAAGATAAGAGCAAGATCCGCAATGAGTTTGGATGCGACGGATGCGCGAATGCCGGCAGCTGTGCTGACGGCGAGTGCGCAGCGCAGAAGTGAGAGAGGAGGAGTAATTCATGAAACTGATCATCATCATTATCAGCATGGTGCTGGTGAATAACTATCCTCTGGCACAGTTCCTGGGGATCTGCCCCTTCCTCGGTGTTTCCAAAGATATGGACAGTTCCACCGGCATGGGCATCGCTGTTACATTCGTTATGGTTCTGGCTACAGCAGCCACATGGCCCATCCAGCAGCTTCTCAATAAGTTCGGCATCGGCTATATGCAGACGGTCGTCTTCATTCTGGTCATCGCGGCGCTGGTTCAGCTTGTCGAGATGTTCATGAAAAAGAGCATGCCCGCGCTCTACAAATCGCTCGGTGTGTTCCTTCCGCTGATCACAACAAACTGCGCGGTCCTCGGTGTCTGCATCTCCAACATCGATTCCGGTTACGGATATCTGGAGGCGCTTGTCAACGCATTCGGCGCCGGTATCGGTTTCCTGTTCGCCATGGTGATCATGGCCGGTATCCGCGGCAAACTTGTTGACCAGAGCCGCATTCCGGAGTCCTTCAGAGGCGTTCCGATCGTCCTGATCACAGCGGCGATCCTCTCCCTGAGCTTCATGGGCTTCAACGGAATGTTTTCATAAGAAAGGAGAAAGAGGATGAATATCGCAATACCTGTCATACTTGTTGTCATCGTCGGTCTCCTCGCTTCCTGTATGCTCAGCTATGCATCCAAAGTATTTGCCATCCAGGAAGATCAGCTTTTCCTCGACCTGCGCGCAGAGCTCCCCGGAGCCAACTGCGGCGGCTGCGGATTTGCAGGATGTGACGATTATGCTCACGCACTTGCAGAAGGCGGCGACGTTCCCTGCACTAAGTGCTCGGTCGGTGGTCCTGCGGTAGCAGGAAAGCTGGCAGCCCTTTTGGGACAGGATGCCAGCGGCATGGAGAAAAAGGTGGCTTTTGTCATGTGCAACGGCACACCTGATCACGCTTCCAAGCTTTATGAGTATGAGGACATCAGCTCCTGTAAAGCCGCCAAGCAGCTGTTCGGCGGCAGCAAGCAGTGTCCTTACGGCTGTATCGGTCTGGGTGACTGCGTTGCAGCATGTGAATTCGATGCGATCCGCATCATCGACGGCATTGCCGTTGTAGGACGTGACTACTGCACAAGCTGCGGTGCATGCGCTAAAGCTTGCCCTCAGAAACTGATCAAGATCCTTCCCGAGTCTGCCAAAGTCCAGGTCCGCTGCCACAACGAGCAGAAGGGCGCAGATGCCAGAAAAGCTTGTTCTGTCGCCTGCATCGGCTGCGGCCAGTGCGCGAAGGTCTGCCCTAAAGGCGCGATCACAGTGGTCAATAATCTCAGCGTGATCGACCCCGAGAAGTGCATCAAGTGCGGTCTCTGTGCTGCTAAGTGCCCGACCGGCGCAATTCAGGATGTTCTTCATACTGCAGAGCAGAAGGAAAAGATCAAGAAGGGACTTCAGGCAAAAGAAGCCAAGGAAGCAGAGAAGCGCAAGCAGGCTGCACTGAAGGCAAAGGCTGAGAAGGAAGCAGCTGCAAAGGCAGCAGCAGAGGCGAAAGCTGCTGAGGCACCCAAAGCCTGATCGACTCGACTCGTACAGTGAACTGAACAGTCAAGTGAAAGATCACTGTTAAGTGGGAATCACATTGAACTAAAATCACAAACAGTAAGGAGCTGATGCATTTAATATGCTCAGCTCCTTTTCTTATGCATCTGTTTTCTTATGCATCTATTTTCTTATGCATATATTTTCTTATGCACATATTTCTTTTGTTAAATTTCTTTCGGATATTGACCGGATCATTTTGGACACTTTGGAGGCAGCCGGGTATTCCCGCCATGATCAGAAGAACAATTTCCCGGGAATATGCTCGAGTAATATATAGGCAAACCATCCGATCAAAATACCGGTAATTGTTCCTGATACAATGAGGACCGGAAGATAGTAAAAGATTTCCGGACTGGAGACCAGAAATGCCGCGGCAGTGAGCTGGCCGATGTTGTGGGCTGCGCCGCCTCCCATGCTGACGCCGACTACGGAAAAGACATCGCTCTTTTTGAGGAGGCACATGACTGCAAAACTCAGAATACAGCCGCACAGCGAATAGATCGCGCCATAGAGCCCGGAGAACATAAAGCCGGCCAGGAGGATCCGGATCAAATTGATGGTCAGGGCATATCGGCTGTTCAGCCGGTACATAGCAACGATCACGACGAGGTTGGCGATTCCGAGCTTGATGCCGGGGATCCCGGGGGCAGCGGGGAGGATCGCCTCTATATAAGAAAAAATAAGGGCAAGTGACGCCAAAACAGCGCTCACAGCCACGCGCTTTGCAGCCGGCTGATTATTGGGCAACTGCATCTACATCCGCCTCCTTTCCACCCTGTATGAGTACTACGATTTTGTGTGGAAGACATATTATGCTCTCGCCGGAATGAGAGATCGCTTTGTGGTTTACGCAGACCTGGTTTTGACAATCGGAAGACTGCATCCTTACGCTGCCATCCTCTATTACGACAACATTGTGGAAGTCCTCGCCGCTGATCCTGATTTCGCGGTTTTCATCCAAGCTGTAAGTGCCATAGGGACTGCCGTTCAATGTGATGACGACATCTCCGGCAGGGGCTGACAGCCTGAAGAAGATCAGTACCGTAAATAAGCCTGCTGAGAAAAGAAGAATACCGAACAGGATAATGTCCGCTTTTCTGATAAAACTGAACATGTTACAATTCTCCATACAAGCTGCGCGCTTCGAGGGACTAAACTGTGACAGCCGCGCAGAAATCAAAACCCATTGGCAGGATCTGCTGTCATACATCCAACAGGAGTTCACAAAATGAAAACAGTTAACAAGTATCTGACTTCGAAGAACACCGCGCGTAAAAACGCTCAAATAAAAAACGCCGCAATAAAGAATGCATTTAAGCTGATCGCTGCAGTTTCTGCAGTGTTTTTGATTATAACACAGTCAGGATGCGGCAGCAAAACGGCTGAGCCTGTATCGAAGCAAAGCTTCTATTTTGACACTGTCTGCTCCATCACAGTGTATGACATGGAGGAGATGAATGAAGAGGGGGCGCAGGCAGCAATTGACGAGGCCTTTAAGCTTTGCAGCCATTATGAATCACTGCTGAGCCGTACCAAAGAAGGCAGCGATATCTACAAGATCAACCATGCCGAGGGAAAGCCGGTGGATTGTGATCCGGAGACAGTGGAAGTGATCCGCAAGGGTCTGGACTACAGCAAGATGTCCGATGGCGCATTTGATATCACGATCGGAAGGGTGACGGATCTATGGGATTTCCATGCAGAGAACCCGGATGTACCTTCTGAGGAGGAACTGAAAAAGGCAGTATCCACCGTCAACTGGAAGAATGTAAGTATTGAAGGAAACACGGTGACGGTCTCTGATCCTGAGACGCATCTGGATCTGGGGGGAATCGCAAAGGGATTCATTGCGGATAAAGTCGGAGAAAAACTCGAAGAGTGCGGTGTGACTTCGGCTGTTATCAGCCTTGGCGGGAATATTGTGTGTATCGGGAAAAAGCCTGACGGCAAAGAAGGCAGACCATTCCGTGTGGGAATCGAGAAGCCGTACTCTGAGCAGTCGGAAATCGTCGGCGCAGTGGACTGCGAGGATGAAACTGTCGTAACATCCGGGGTTTACCAGAGATATTTCGAGCGGGACGGCGTCCGCTACCACCATATCCTGGATCCTGCGACCGGATATCCCGCCCGGTCTGATGTGGTCGGAGTGACGCTGCGGGCTCCCAAAGGGAGATCGGCAGACTGTGATGCCATGGCAACGATTCTGCTGATGATGGGACAAGAGAAAGGAATAAAAGCCGCAGAGGAGACAGAGTATATCGAAGCTTTCTTCATTACTGCAGACGGAAGCTGTACCTGTACAGACGGAATGAAATTAGAAGAGGACTAAAGCTGTTATACTTCTTCGCAGCGTCCCGATCCGAGAGTTACAGAACTTAAAAAAAACGTAAAAATTTCGAAATTTATGGATATTATATGACAATAATAGAATATAATATAAATATGCAGTAATAGATATGAATTGCATCCGGATTGGTCGATTGCGCAAACAGTAAAGGAGAGAGAGTTATGCACAGCCGAAAGATCAGTAACCAGATCGGATACAGTATGAAAGACCGGATCCTGGCAAGGATCCTGGTTCTTGTTATGACGGTAAGTATGATGCCGTATCAAGCTCTAACAGCCTACGCTGCAGAGACGAAAAGGGTGAAATCGATTGAGGACATCCGAACGGAATATGAGGTGGATCACGGGACATCGCAAGATGAAATCGGTCTTCCCACATCTCTTTCGGTTGTTATTGAGACGACCCGCCCGCCTGCAGATAAGTCCGACGCAGAACCTGAACGCACTGAAAAGACTGTTCAGGAGGACATCGTCTGGGAAGGCGATTACGACGGTGATTCTGCCGGCACCTATGAGCTGGAAGCCAGGTTTGAGGACAAAGAACTGGTTTTTGAAGAGGAAGATATGCCTGTCGTATATGTGACTGTCCGTGAAGCGGAAAACGACCCCGAGGATGCTGAGGAAGCGGAGCAGATCACTGCAGCAGAGGAAGAAGAAAAGTCCGAAACCGAAGCGGAAGATGATTCGGAAGAAAACGCTGATTCGGAAGAAAACGCTGATTCGGAAGAAAACACTGATTCGGAAGAAAACGCTGATTCGAATGATCAGAACAAAGAAACCGGAAAGCGTTCCGCAGATGACGCCGGCAAAGGTGAAAATGACAACGCACAGGAAACGAAAGACAGCAAGGCAAATCCTGCCCAGACTCCGGAAGAACTGGCTGAGGCGCTTTACGGTGAGAACGGAACTGCGCGTACTTTCACCGTTACGCTTACGGATGATAAGCATAACACGGATCCCTATGACGAGACCCGCGCCGGCAATAATATCGGATACAACATATACGTCAACATGCAGGCTGCTGCGACGTATAAGTACGATGGGCAGAATTCGGAGGTAATGTTCAGTGAGTGGAAGAACCTCAAGATCTATCTGAAGCTTCCTAAGAATGTCAGATTCACAGAGATCAAAACACAGGGCGTGGCGGATCATTTCACACAGATCGATGCGGAAAATAATGTGTGGGAGATCGTTCTGACCAGAGACCACAGGGATGCGACAAACAGTAATTCCATAAACCTGGACATCAATGCAAGGATCGAAGGGAACGGCGAACTGCCCGACGGCACTGTTCTTGATGAGGCAGAAGTGACGTTCAGTGCGGACTTTGACGTGCGCATTAACGAAGACTGGACAGTAAAAACGTATTCGAAAACAGTAAAAGACTCGACTGACGAGATCATTCTGTCCACACCCGATGAGTGGACGCTGACCAAATCTCCTTATGAGTCGCCGAAGAACTACTCGATTGATAAAAGCACGGATCCCGCATCGGTGACGATCCACTATCTGATCAAATACGGCCTTGATGTAAACGGTGTGCCCGTCGACGACGACAATGTGTACACAAGACCAGGTCGTGTTCCCTTCGCGAATGATATCGAGCTGACGGATGTGCCTGCACTTACGCTGCACAACGGGACGGTGCTTTCGGAGACATCGATCACGGTCACACCGGCTCATAAGGGATATGTTTACAAAGACGGCCGCTCTGCCGACGAAGGAGACAGTCCCAAGGCCATCACGATCCAGCCGGGTACACCCACGGTCCTTCCCTATGCTGTTGTAGGCAGCAATACCGATCATGTAGCGGAGAACGCTCCCGCATACTCGGAATACAATGTTGATGTGGTCTATCCGTACGACGAGTTCATGATCTGGTATTACGAGAATATCAGCAAAGAGGATGCCAAGGCGACAGCTGAAAACAACGCCAAAATTCAGTATCAGCTTCTTGGCCAGAATGATCCCAAGGAGACGCGGCAGGACGACGCTGACACGACAGTGCCCGGCTATATCCCGCCCGGATGCATCAAGATCGAGAAATACATCGTCAACTATGACAGCGGCATCAGGAATCTGTATAAGGCGGAAAATGGCTTTGTGACCGGACCGGCTGCTTTTGCTGTCTATAAGAGCGACGGCACGACGCCGGCGGTTCTCTATTACAAGGATGCTGATGATAACAACAAGTATAAGAGGATCAGCGGCAATACTCTGACGATCGATCCTTCACAGGCGAAAACCGGGACGAACGGAAATGAGGGATGGATCGATTTCTATCTGGATGCGGGGACCTATGTGATCGAAGAGACAGAAAGTCCTGCTAATACACAAGTACAGGGAAGCGCACGGAAGACCGTCACTGTCAATGAGGACGGTACAGTAACGGCGTCATTTGACAACAAAGAGAAACTGGGGGAAGTCAAAGTCCACAAGACAGATGACTCCAATAATGCTCTGCCTGTGCCGGGAGCGGTTTTCGGCCTGTATATGGACCGGCATCACACGAGGCCTGTCAGAGATGCAGACGGCAGAGCGCTCACCGCAACGACAAACAACAGCGGCGAAGCGACTTTTGCACGCCTCGTGCCAGGCACCTATTATCTGTGGGAGATTTCTGCCCCGGAGGGCTACATCAAATCCGAAGAAGTGAAGGAAGTCACGGTTACTGCCAACAACACTTCGGATACGGCGGTGGAAGTCAAAAACCACTTGAACGCGAAGGAGATCTCTCTCCTTAAGCAGTACAGCACGGTTGCGGATCCCAACAATTACACGGACGTGACTGACGACTACAGGAAGTTCGCGAACGCATTTGTGCTGCAG
>CADCIU010000038.1 GCA_902801585.1 uncultured Lachnospiraceae bacterium
TGTTCCAAAAGTTGTCAGAAGAACCGTCCCCTTGACACCGAAGAACCGTCCCCTTGACACCATCTAAAAATACAATAGTATTAAACCAACAGCATTTAGTGCAAACGGCATGCAGCTGCCCGAAACGGGCAGGAAACCATGATCCCAAATGCACTGCACTCAATACGAGGAGGATATTATGAATCACAGACGAGTATGGAGTTTGATCACTGCCTGTGTATTATCGGCAGCACTGATCACAGGCTGCGACGGAGGTTCCGCGGCAAGTACAAGCGAGCCCAAAGAAGCTGCAGAGGAAACCGCTGCAGCAGAAGAAAACACGGTTGCCGAGAATGCAGGCGAGGTTGAAGCCCCTAATTCGGCTGCAGCAGCTGCCACCGGAGATTTCGACGTTCCTGCCCCTGCGATCGACTGTTCATTCGAACTGGACGGCAAAAAATACACCCTGCCTCTTAAACCGCAGGATCTGATCGCTGACGGATGGATTGACTATTATGAAGATCTCGGGAATGAATTGTCGGGAACAGAAGATACCCAGGGAGTCTTTTATAAAAATGACAAAGACGGCAAAATGGGCCCCACTGTTAATGTTTGGTTTTATAACAACACCGGCAGTGTAAAGAAAGGTTCTGAATGTATGATATCCGGCATTTATTTCGAGCAGGGAACGCTCGAAAAATGCTCTTTCTCCCTTGGAAACGGTCTTAAGCCCGGCGATGATCCGGCCGCTGTTTCCGAGCTCATGGGAACTCCCTTCTATACGGATGACGAGAGCAATCCCCGTTACTTCTACTACGGTGAAGATAAAGAGACGGGCCAGATCAGATTTGACTGGGACAAAGACGATCCTTCCAAATCCTTTATTATGATCGAGTATTATCCCGCAGCAGAAATTACCACCTCCGAGGAAGTTCCCGAATATCTGAGCAGATACAAAGCACCTGCCGCAATGGGAGAAGATTTTGACTCCGGCACGTTTTCACTGGGCGGCACATTATATCAGCTTCCCTGCCCAGTTTCCGAATTGCTTGGTCAGGGCTGGACTTTAGAGGACGATACTCCCATCCCCGGACACAATACCAACTATGTGGAAATCACCAAAGATGGTGCTTCGCTCCATGTAACGCTTGCGAATTTCGCAGAAGATCAGACACTCGCTGCTAATTGTGCTGTAATCTGTGTTTATGCGCGTTACAGTGATGGCTCTAACCCCGACTTAGAACTTCCGAAGGGACTCACCCTCGATTTGGATCTCAGCACGATCGATTCCATCACGGGTAGTTCTTCCATGAAATTCGACTCCAGTGAGCTTAGTGACGGCAATAGTTACTATCAGGGAAATACCGACGACTATACTTATGAATGCGTTTTACAATACAATAATTCCGAAGATCACATGTATGAGATTAAGTATAGATTCAACAATGAGTGGCCTTGGTAACACAAAGGAGACAGGGGACGGTCCCCTGTCTCCTTTTAAGCTTTCTCCACAAGCAGCGCCCTGACCGCATTCAGTACGCAGAGCACCATGACGCCCACATCTGCAAAGATCGCAAGCCACATATTGGCGATGCCCAGCGCGCCCAGCAGGAGGCATGCAAGTTTCACACCGATGGCAAAATAGATATTCTCATATACAATCCGAATGCACTTGCGGGCGATCCGGATCGCCTTGGCGATCTTGCGGGGATCGTCATCCATCAGGACAACGTCTGCCGCCTCAATGGCAGCGTCCGATCCAAGCGCGCCCATTGCAATTCCCAAATCTGCGATCGCCAGTACCGGCGCGTCATTAATGCCGTCGCCGACGAAAGCAAGTGACGCATTCGGTCCCATCTTCTGTGCCTTCTCTTTCATGAGTTTCTCGGCAAACGTGACCTTGTCCTCGGGAAGGAGCTCCGCGTGCACTTCATCAAATCCGACCTCATGCGCGACACTCTCCGCCATAGAAGTGATATCTCCGGTCAGCATGACAGTCTTCGTGACACCTGTCTGCTTCATGCTGCGGACTGCCTCCGCGGCGCCCGGCTTGATCTCGTCAGAGATGACCACGTGGCCCACATAAGTAAATTCCTTCGCACCGTCGGCCTCGCTCTCTTTTGCCACATACACAACTGTGCCCAAATGTCCGCAAGGCTCGCACTCGATATCCAGGTATTTCATCAGCTTCAGGTTGCCGGCCGCGATCCGCACGCCGTCTACGGCTGCGATCACTCCCTTGCCGCTGATCTCCTGCACGTCCGTTACACGGTTAAGGTCGAGCACTCGGCCGTTTTCTCCGGTCTCATACGCCCTTCGGATACTGCATGCAATGGGATGTGTAGAATGGCTCTCTGCGTGCGCTGCCAGCTCCAGGATCTCGGCGGAATCCATCTTCTGATCGCGCCCGTCGTGCACCGCGGTCACCTCGAAATTGCCCTTCGTGACAGTTCCTGTTTTGTCCATGACGACATATTTGACATTCGCCAAAGTCTCCATGAAATTGGAGCCCTTGATCAGGATACCCTGGCTGCTTGCGCCTCCGATCCCGCCGAAAAACGAGAGCGGAACACTGACTACGATCGCGCACGGACAGCTGATGACAAGGAAGGTGAGCGCCCGGTAGATCCAATCGGACCACAGCGCCCAATTCGATTCACTGCCTAAGAACAAAATATTGACCAAAGGCCCTAAAATGGCCAGCGCCAGAGCGCCATAGCACACCGCCGGTGTATAAACTCTTGCAAACTTGGTGATGAACTGCTCGGACTTGGCCTTGCGCTCTCCGGCGTTCTCGACCAGTTCCAGGATCTTGGATGCCGTGGATTCGTCGAACTCCTTTGTGGTCTCGACGCGCAGGACACCGGACATATTCACTGATCCGCTGATGATCTCATCTCCCGGCTCCACATCTCTGGGCAGGCTCTCTCCGGTCAGCGCACTCGTGTTCAAAGCTGACCTTCCCTCTATGACGATCCCGTCGATGGGCACTTTTTCACCGGGACGGATCACAATGATGCTTCCGACCTCCACATCGTCCGGATCGACCTTCTCGATCTCGCCGTCCTGTTCCAGGTTGGCATAATCCGGTCGGATGTCCATGAGATCACTGATGCTGCGTCTGCTCTTACCGACCGCTATGCTCTGGAAGAGCTCCCCGATCTGGTAAAACAGCATGACCGCCACGCCTTCCGCATACTCTCCCAGGATCATCGCGCCGATCGTTGCCACCGCCATCAAAAAGCACTCGTCGAACACCTGCCCGTTCAGGATCCCTTTCCAGGCTTTGCGCAGGATATCGTAGCCTACCGTCAGATACGGGATCAGGAAAAGCACGAAGCGGAGCACCGGGTAGTCTTCCAGCGGCAGTAAATACAACACGATCAGCATAACTGCTGCCGCGATGATCCGCAGCAGCAGGTTTTTTTGCTTCTTATTCAGATTCTCAGTTAATTTCTTCACTGTCTGATTCCCTCATCGGATTCTCATTAAGTCATTTACTTAGTTAAATCCGCAATGACCCTCACAGAAAGATCTCGCAGTCATCCTCGACGACTTTGCAGTTTCTGCGCACTTCCTGCATGACCGCTGCCGGGTCAGCGCCGTCCTCAAACTCCACCTTCATCTTCAGCGCCATGAAGTTCACCACTGCGTCCTTGACGCCATTTGTCTTTTTCGCGGCCTGCTCCATCTTGTTGGCGCAGTTGGCGCAGTCTACATCGATCTTGTAAGTCTTTTTCATTGTTTGTCCCCTTTCCCATTACTTGTGCTGTATTTGCGCAGCCTCTTTAACATGAATACAGTTCACTGACTCTTATCTGTATTACTCATTAATGTGTTCCATCCCCATCGATATGATGGTTCTCACGTGATCATCCGCCAGATAGTAGATGATCTGTTTGCCCTCCCTGCGGCCGTTCACAAGGCCGGCCTGCTTGAGCAGTCGCAGCTGATGGGAGATTGCGGACTGGGTCATGTTGAGCGTCTCCGCGAGATCGCACACACAGATATCCGCCTCGAAGAGCGCGAACAAAATCCGGATCCTCGTGGAATCACCGAAAGCCTTGAACAGTTCCGCCAGATCATAGAGTTTGTCTTCCGACGGCATATTCTCATTCACATAGCGAACCTTATCCGCATGAACTTCTTTTTCCTCACAGCAGGGAATCTCTGCCTTTGCATACATTTTCTCTGTACTCATCTGTTGTTCTCTCATCTAATAAATCTCGTTTCGCAAACATATGAGCATTTATTCATATGTTTGATCATATAGTATCCCTTTTCTCTGCCTCTGTCAACACATTTATTTCACAAACTGAATGTAAGGGCATCGATATTTTGACGTTGTTCCTAATAGATTGGAACCCCTTTAGCCAAAATAGAGCCAAAATAGAGCGAGGTGTAATTATGAACAGAGATCGCGCGCCCAACGAGGGCACAAAGACAAGTTTTGGGCAGTCTCACCGCACAGGATGGATCATCGCCGCAGCCGCCCTGCTGATCGCAGCCGCAGCTGCTGTTTTCCTTGCGGTCCGCACACCGGACAGCCGGATCATTGATCACATAACTGCCAAATATACCGGCAGCACCAGGGCCGGTGTCGTACTTGACGACCATAACAACGGATTTACCGTGACCGCGCATTTTAAGGACGGGCACGATGAAAACGTCACCGGCTGGACGATCACATCGCCGCAGACACTGAAAAACGCGCAGAAAAGCGTTGTGACGATCACCTATCGAAAAGCGAGCACGCAGTGTGAGGTACAGTGTACGACAGGTATGATCCAGGCGATCACTGCGGAGTACGACGGTGAGACGACCGCCGGGACCGCCATTACTGACGCCACGCCGGGCCTCCACGTCTATGTGATCCGGGACGGCGGCTCTAAGATGGAGCTGGACAAGGGCTGGCGGGTCACAAATCCGACGATCCTGAAAAAAGATACACTCTCGCGCGTCCAGATCTCCTACAAGGAATTCAACTGCACGCTGTCGATTCAGTGCACTTCCAGGGCGATCTCGCGCCTGTCGGCTTCCTACTCGGGGAGCACCGAGGAGGGCACTGTGATCGGCTCGGGCTGCAAGGATGTGGTCGTCACGGCCTCCTATCCCGACGGGACGAGTGAGCAGGTGAGCGGCTGGACGCTCGCTGAATCCGCCATTCTAGCGCCCAAAGAGCGCTATCTGCTGGAGGTTCATTACGAAGACAGCATGTGCACGCTGGAGGTGATCTGCACCACGCCTACGGCAGCGGAGTTCCAAAGCGGCTGCATCTCCACCGGATACGCTGCGCTCTATCACAACCCCTCTCATTACATCGGCTCCAATATTCTTGTGGAGGGAACGATCATCGAGCGGCGTCCCAATCAGGACGGCAGTGTTGAGATCTTTCTTGAAATGCAGGGAGATTTTCTCGGCTTTACAAAAGGCACTCTCTGTGCCTCCTACACCAGCACACTGCACGGAGATCTTCCGCAGAAAGGTGCCTATGTCAGGGCCTACGGCATGTTCAAAGGCGTGGAAGACCGGATTCTGGAAGACGCCTCGTCCTCGATGCCGGTCATGGATGCGGAATATGTGATCGCCGTCTGAGAAGTTCATAATCTGAGAAGTTCATAATCCGAGAAGCTCATAATAAAAAAAGCTGTGCTTTTAAAGCACAGCTTTTTCAAATTCCGATATTCTGCGGTCCAGTTCCGCATAGAATGCCTTCGCCGGTCCGCCGGTCGGCTCGCAAGACGGCCCGCCGGTTTGTTCACAAGGCGGCTCATACGCCGATTCATAAGGCGTCATATAAAACGTTCTCAGGAAATAGAGATTGATGCTGCGCTGCACCTCCTCAGAGGGCTCCGCCGCAAGCCTTGCCTTGAGTGTTCTAAGGAGCGACCTCCACTTCCCCTTAAATCTCTCATAATCCACAAGATCGGGAATGCCGATCCATCTGTCGATCCTGACCTTGGAGAGGCGGCCGTTGACGCACCCGCCCTCGACAATGAAATAGGATGTCTTCGGTCCGTCGTACTGTCTCCCCAGAGGAAACAGCCTGCAGATCCCGGGGCGAAACACGTGGATCGTGCATCTCCCGTCCGGTCCCAGAAATGTGCAGCTCTCCGTATCCTTTCGCATCATAAGGTGAGGAAGGATCACTCCCTCCTCCACATGCAGGTCCAGGCAGTTGCCCAGAAGGGCTTGGAAAGGTTTCCCCGTTCCTGCCGTCAGCTGCCATATATCATAAGGATCGAGTACGATCGTATCTCCCATTCCCCTGCAGCAGGCGCCGCACCCCGCGCACTCTGCGCTCGAGATCCTCGCCATGTCATGGGCGCTGTATAGACGTGTCGGCATCCGCTTATTCTCCCGCCAAAATATCGTCCAGATCCTCGTATGTGTACCTCAGCAGCTCGTCCAGTGCCTGTTCGATCTCCACATCTTTTTTGAGGATCGGATTCGTGATCTGTACGCCTCTGGCAACGATCATCCGCGGTCTGCGCAGCGCCCGGAGATTCTCCAAGGGGTTTCCTGCCGTGATCAGGAAATCCGCCGCTTTGCCGGGCTCTATACTTCCGGTCTCATCACCGAGCCCCGCGATCTTCGCATTCCCCAAAGTCGCTGTATAGAGGGCCTCTGCCTCGGAGACGCCGCAGAAATTGTGGAAATACTGCAGTTCACGCCACATGTCGTACTGCGTGACGAACGGGCAGCCGCTGTCCGTGCCCAGACCCACAGGAATCCCTTCGCGCAGCGCTCTTCTCGCGCACTCGATCACACCTCTTAAGACGATACCTGCATTGCGCCGGTCCATCGGTCGGACATGGGTCTGTGCTGTGTCCAGAAGCGCCATCGGCATGATCGGTGAGATGGTCGTGACCAGTGACGCGCCTTTTTGATGAAACAGTTCCATCATCTCATCGGTAGGCAATGCGCCGTGTTCGATGGTATCCACACCGCCTCGCAGTGCCTCGATCACGCCCTGCGTGCTCTCTGTGTGGGCGGCAACCGAAAGGCCCAGCTTATGCGCTTCCTCGCAGGCGGCCTTTATGATCTCCGGAGACATCTTGAGGACGCCGGGCGCTCCTTCCGTTTCCGCATCCATAATACCGCCGGTGACCATGAGCTTGATCAGATCCGGACGGCTTTCCGCGATCTTGTGTACGAAACTGACAGCCTCCGCTGCCGTATGCGCCGGATAAGCGAGAGAGCCCGCCAAGTGACCGCCGGGAACGGAGATGCCCATATTGGCTGTCAGGATCCTCGGGCCGGGCATCGCACTGCCCGCAGCGCTGCCTCTGAGCGCCGCTCCCACGCCGTCAGGTGCGAAGGGGCCGGCCGGGATTCTGGTAAAGCCGGTCCTGACTGCGCGCAGCGAAGATCTGAGATTGTGCTTCTTCATGCCGGGCAGCCGGTCTTCCGTGAACTTCTCTCTGAGCCTGACGCCTTCCTCGATCTCGTTTCGGATCTTCCCGTCGTAATCCGAGATCCCGCCGACAGTCCGGATCGTCGTCACACCGCTCTGGAGTTCCATATATGCATAGCCTCTGCTCATGGAGCGGACGATCTCTCCCGTGAGCGCATTGGAGGTGGCAACCTTCACCAGACGGACATAGTCCTCCGGCTGTTTCTTCTTTCCCGAGGGCTTCCCGCCCGAATTGAGATGTACATGAAGGTTGATCAGTCCGGGCATCAGATAGAGCCCCTTGATGTTGACGATCTCGCAGTCCGACGGCAGGAGTCCGTCAGCGGGCAGGATCTCCACAATTCTGCCGTTCTCTACGATGACCGACATGTGCTCGGGCTTCATGTCCTCGGTCCCATTCAATATGATTCCACCAATATAAGCTGTTTTCATGTTCTTCCTTCCAAAACTGAACCAAAACTGAATTAGTAGTCTGCTGAGGCAGGATCGCTCCCGGTTCAGCTTACTCTCTACTATATCACAAGATGAAAACAGAAATAAAGCCCTATGCCGGGCTTCAGCCTCAGCACGGAGCTTCATTTCTCAGGGGATGTTAATAAAGTATAGGGGGGTAATTGATAATGTTCGTCAGCTCTTGCTGACAATGGCTATATTACCCGAAACCCCTCCGAATAAATAGTCACTGTTTTGACCTTGATTCAGTAATTTTTGACTTTTCCCCTCTTTGACCGCGAAAATGATCCGGATCCTGATCATTGATCTGACGAAAGAACAGATCGGAATCCACCCGGAAAACCTGCCTTGATATCAGAACAGGCCGGAGATCTTTCCGTTTTCGTCCACATCGATCTTCTCTGCCGCAGGAACCTTGGGAAGGCCCGGCATAGTCATGATCTCTCCGGTCAGTGCGACGACAAATCCTGCGCCGGCTGAAATCTTCACACTGCGCACAGTGATGTCGAAATCCTTGGGGGCGCCCAGCTTATTGGGATCGTCCGTCAGGCTGTACTGCGTCTTTGCCACACAGATCGGGCAATTGCCGAAACCGAGGTCTTCAAGCTGCTTGGCCTGCTTGGCGGCGTCTGCTGTCATCACAACACCGCGCGCGCCGTATACTTTGGTCGCGATCTGATTGAGCTTATCTTCGATGCTTCCTTCCAGCTCATAGGAGAATCGGAAGTCCGAAGGCTCCTCGACCAGACGAACGATCTCTTCTGCGAGCGCCTTGCCGCCTTCGCCGCCCTTGGCCCAAACCTGAGACAGGACCACGTTCACACCGAGCTCTTTGCACTTATCCTCCACCAGCTTGACTTCCGCCGCTGTATCTGTGGGGAACTCGTTGATGGCGACAACGCAGGGAAGGCCGTATACGTCGCGGATATTGCTGACATGCTTTAAGAGATTGGGCAGACCCTTCTCTACCGCCTCGAGATTCTCCTTGCCCAGATCCGCCTTGGCAACGCCGGCGTTGTGCTTGAGACTCCGCACCGTTCCAACGATCACGACCGCATTGGGACGGATACCCGCCATACGGCACTTGATGTCCAGGAACTTCTCCGCGCCCAGGTCTGCGCCGAATCCGGCTTCCGTGACCGCGTAATCCGCCAGCTTCATAGCCATTCTGGTCGCTGTGACGGAGTTGCAGCCGTGTGCGATGTTCGCGAAGGGGCCGCCGTGGATGATGGCGGGAACGTGCTCCAGTGTCTGCACGAGATTGGGCTTTAACGCGTCCTTGAGCAGTGCAGCCATGGCGCCCTGTGCGTGAAGGTCTCCCGCTGTGACGGGCTTCTGCTCGTTGACTTTGCCGTAGGTATAGCCGACGATGATCCTGGAAAGTCTCTCCTTGAGGTCATTGATATCACTTGCAAGGCAGAGAACTGCCATGATCTCGGAAGCGACCGTGATATCATAACCGTCCTCGCGGGGTGTTCCGTTGACTCTGCCGCCGAGGCCGTCCACCACAAAGCGGAGCTGACGGTCATTCATGTCCACACATCTTCTCCATGTGATCTTGCGGGGGTCGATATTGAGCTCATTTCCCTGATAGATGTGATTGTCGATCATGGCCGCAAGAAGGTTGTTCGCGGCACCGATCGCGTGAAAATCACCTGTAAAGTGAAGGTTGATGTCCTCCATGGGAACGACCTGCGCATAGCCGCCGCCTGCCGCCCCGCCCTTGATGCCGAAGACCGGTCCAAGGGAAGGCTCACGAAGTGCGACCATGACTTTTTTGCCGAGTTTCTGCAGGCCGTCCGCCAGGCCGATCGTCGTTGTGGTCTTACCCTCTCCGGCGGGTGTGGGATTCATAGCCGTGACAAGGATCAGCTTTCCGTCCTTGCGGTCGGAGTCCTTGAGCAGTTTGTAGTCGATCTTGGCCTTATACTTGCCGTACTGCTCCAGATACTCATCGTCGATCCCTGCCTTTGCCGCGATCTCCGTGATCGGGAGCATCTGACATTCCTGTGCAATTTCAATATCACTCTTGTAGCCCATTTCCGTGTGTCTTATCCTTTCTTAATTTGTATGGTTTTGATTTGTATGGTTATCAATAATAATTGCTTTTCTGATCAACTGCCGCTATTGATTTTCGATCATCCGAAAGCGCTCGGTATACTTCTCATACGCTTCATTGAATTCCTTGTTGAACTTCTGGTCCTTGCCGGATCGAAGCGATGTGAAATATACGTGCTCATTTTCCGCAAGTTCGGGATTTACGCGGACCAGTGTCGCCTCACCGATGTTGGTACTGACGTCGGCGATCCTCTTCATATCCGACATAAGATTCTCGAAATTGGAATCCGCATAGATGTCGCACTCGCCCTTGCCCATTCGGTCGAGGTGATGCCTCTTGAGCTTGCTCACCATCTCGCTGGCGACCTCCCGCAGCGGCTCGATCTTGAAGGCCGCTTCGACATCGCGCTTTTCAAATGTCTTCTCTACCGCCTCCAGGATTTCCTCCAGAAGATCTTCCAATATTTTGAGCTCAGCAAGTGCCGTCGGTGAAAACTTTCTCTGCTTGCTGTACAGGATATTGGCATTGTCCGCAATATTCACCGCATGATCGCCCAAACGCTCGAATTCCGTCACGACTTTGTAATACTGATTGAGGATCGCAACGTGCTGCTCGTCTCTTACATGGGGCAGAAACTCGACGATATACCGGCTGATCCTGTCGGTGAGGATATCAATGGAATCCTCTTCCTCCATAATCTTTTCATAAACCGCTGCATCGTAATTCTCGAGCAGGCCGAACGCGTCCTCTATATTACTCTTTGCAGTGCGGAGCTGTGCGAGCAGGATATCATACAAACTGCCCAGCGCCAGCGCAGGTGTGTCGAAGAACATAGGATTGAGGGCATCCAGTTTGTCCTTGTATTTGTTCTCCGGCTCCTTGTCGTCCGGAATGAGCCGGACGCTGGTTCGCTCCATCAGAGAGATCGTGGGGAACAGCAAAATACTTGCTGCCAGGTTAAATACCGTATTGGCGTTTGCGATCACACCGGAATTGACGACCGTGTCCCAGATCCAGTCAAGAGCGCCAACCTGATGCAGGATCGTGACACCGATAAGAATGAGCGCCATCTTCCCGATATTGAAGAGAATATTGACGATACCGACTCTCTTCTGCTCCGCACTCGCACCGATAAAGCAGACGATGCCGGTCGTCACGCTGTCGCCCAGATACACGCCGACGATCACGGGATACACCGCCTTGAAAGTCAGCACGCCCGACGCGGAAAACGCCTGCAGAATACCGATCGTCGCCGAGGAACTCTGCAGTATGAACGCCACGGCCGCACCGGTCAGATAGCCGAGGACCGGATTGTTGCCGAGACCGTTGAACAAGCCCTCCACCATTCCGGATTCTGTCAAAACATGGACAGCGCTTGTCATATTCATCAAGCCGGAAAAAAGGATGCCGAAGCCGATGGCAATATTGCCGACCTGCCTCGAACTCTTGAATCTTCCGCCCATGATCAGAATAATGCCGATGATCAGCGCGATGGGCGCAAGAGAAGACGGTTTGAACAGCTGCAGCCAGGAAGTGGCTCCTCCGGCGTCAAGGTCCAGGAGACGGATGATCTGTCCCGTGACCGTTGTACCGACGTTCGCACCAATGATAATGCCAAGAGACTGATGCAGCGTCAGAAGACCTGCGCCGACCAGTCCGGAAGTGATGACGATCGTCGCCGTGGAAGACTGAATGATCGCCGTTATGCCCAATCCCAGCAGAAAAGCCTTGACCGGGTTATTGGTGACGGATTCCATGGCCTTCTTGAGTGTTCCGGAGGAACTCTCCTTGAGGCCGTCTCCCATCAGGCGCATGCCATACAAAAACATGGCAAGACCGCCAAATAATGTCAAGAAATCAAATATGCTCATTAAATGTTCCTTTGCTCTTTACTCTTTTCAAATTTTACTCTCAACTTTCGATTTTATGTGGTAATATGCAGAATTGCAATGAGCAAAACACCCAAAATAGCCAGGATTCCGAGGCAAGTCATCAACAAAGCGAACGTAAAATTGCGCAAAATAGGGGCTGCGGCCTCCGCTGTGCTCTCCCGGAGCATACGAATGCGGCTCATTTGTCCCATCCCTGCCGTGCGCACTTTTTTCTCTCTCAGCGCGGTTTTGCGAAGGAAAAGGATCAGGCTGTCCGTGCTGATGCTGATCAGATAGATCAGATGCTTGAAGATTTTAAAGACTTCTGTGCACACAGGCGTCAAAACTTTGTTCTCTCCGAATATCGAGGCAACGCTTCCGAGCGCAGAGGGAAGCCATACCGTGAGAGCCGGTCTGTACAGTCTCTCTTCCAGATCCAGCGCTTCCGGCCACAGATTGACATAGGATCCTTCCCTGTAAAGAAGATTCCGGACGATCACCAGATAGACGGCGGCTCCGATGCAAAGAGAGATCAGGCTCCCTTTCAGATTCTCCGGTGTCAGCGCGGCAAAATGCATGATCTCATTGTCTCCCAGCGCAAATGCCAGAAGTCTCTTGGTGACAGGAGGCATTCCCAAAAGAATCATAAATGCCGAGGATCCCACGATCGTCACTGTACTCAGGGGATTCATGCAGGCGGAGGACTTGTCAAATTCTCTCTGCCGGTCCTCGTCATTATTCTTCTCCACAAAGACAGCAATAAAGAGCTTGAGCATGTAGGCAAACGTCAGGCCCCCGGAGAACAGGAAGACCCACTCTCCCACCTGAAGAAGATCGCCGATATCACTTGCCATCGCCGGTGTCAGAAGACCCGCGCCTTCCACTGCCGCCTCTTCCATGACGTGCATCGCCTCCACGATCCCCTCGTGAAGCAGTGTTTTGCTGATATAGCCGTTAAACAGAGGAACACCGCTGATCCCGAGTCCTCCCAACGCGAAAGCGATCTTGAGCGCGGTCTTATTCCTGCCCCACCCGCGGATCTCATCCAGTACAAGCCTGTGAAGGTTCATTACGATGACGCCGGCGGCCATGAACAGCGTCAGCTTCAGGAGCGAGTGATTGATCATATGCTGCACGGTTCCTGCAAGCGCCGTCATCGCGGCTTCCTCGTCCCCGACCGACTGCATCAGAACGACGGTCCCGATACCTGTCAGGATAAATCCGATCTGCGACATGGAAGAGCAGGCCAGCGTGCGCTTGAGATTGACAGAGAACAGCGCAAGCACGGCTCCCAGCAGCATTGTGATCATTCCGGCAGCCCAGATGATCATTCCGAAGCGCCAGTCTCCGCAGAGGACATAAAGCGCGGTCATCAATATGCCGTAAATACCCACTTTGGTCAATATACCGGAAAGCAGTGCCGATGCCGGCGACGGAGCGATCGGGTGTGCCTTGGGAAGCCAGATGTGCAGCGGAAACATACCTGCTTTTGCTCCGAATCCCAAAAGGATGAGAATACCCGCTGCCAGGACCTGAGGCTGCGCCGCACTTCCCGCTGTAGAACCTGCGCCGCGGAGCACCTCCGTCAGTCCTTCAAAGGACAGCGTACCGGCCGCATTATCGAGCAGGATCAGGCCCATAAAAAGCATAAGCCCGCCGATCACAGCGACGAACAGATACGTATATCCGGCGCGGATGGCATCCCAGGTCTCCTCGTGAATGACCCAGGTAAACGAAGTAAAGGAAAGGATCTCAAAAAAGATAAATGCGGTCATCAGGTCCGCGGAGAGCATGACGCCTTCTACCGCGCCCAGCGTAAACAGGACGAAAAACCTGTAGCGGCCTATATTTTCCCTCTCATGAAGGAAATACTCCAGCGCAAACACGGATGTCCCCATCCACATGATGGCTGTGATCACCGCATATACAGCCCTGAATCCGATCAGAGAGAAGGTCAGTCCGCCCGTAAAGATTCCGGGGACCGCAAAACGGACGGCTGCACCCGCCGCGTTCGTCTCCTCGCCTGCCATAAGGGGGGGAGCACCGACGGCACCGCGCGCTGTCACAATGGTCAGGGCCAGCACAAAAGCCGCCACGAAAACAGCCGCGGTATCCCCGGCTTTTTCATTCCGCTTTCCTATGACGGCCGCGACCGCGGCTCCTATAAATGGTCCGAAGACGATCAATGCGATCTGCATGCTCACCTCCATAGGCTTATCAGGCTTATTCTCACAGGCGTCCCTCGCCGATCGCCGTCAGTATTGCGAGGATCGGTCCCGGGAATACCCCGAATATGATGTTGGCTGCCGTGAAGACTCCGATGGGAATCCTCGTGAGCGGACCCGCGTCCGTTACATTGCTGTCCTTGTACAGATCCTTGGCATCCATCGGGAAGAAAGCTCTCACACTGATGCTGATCGTGTAGATCGCACACATAAATGCTGAGATGATCAGCGCAGCTGTTCCCGCGTACATAAGCTCCGGCAGAATAAAGGACACCCAGTTCCCGGCTGCCTGCGCGGCTCCGGCGGCTTTTATTCCCGCTGCTTCCTGCGCTCCGCCAAGGCAGGCTCGAAGCAGCTGCCATTTGGACACAAATCCGCAAAAGAGCGGAATTCCGGTGAGAGAAAGCGCGCCCAGCGTATAGGTCGTAAAGTTCGCCGGCATCCGGCGCCCGACCCCGTTGATCTCGTAAATATAAGACCTGCGCGTCTGTTTCATAAATGCGCCCGCGCACATGAACAGGCAGATCTTGACGATCCCGTGAAACAGCATGTGCGCAAGTCCCGCCTTGAGTCCCTGCGGCGTCATCGTCATGGCTCCCAGCAGCATATAAGAGAGGTTGCTCATTGTGGAATAAGCAAGTCTTCTCTTAAAGTGTCTCTCTCTGATGGCCTGCGCCGCCCCAAACAAAAGGGAGAAGATCGACAGCGTCAGGCATAGGGCCTGCGCCGGGGTCCCTTTCAGAAAATCAACGCCATATACATAGTAGGTCATGCGCATCACTGCAAATACGCCGGAATTGACGACGGCTACCGCATGCAGCAGTGCAGTGACCGGTGTCGGCGCGACCGAGGCTGTCGGCAGCCATTCGTGCAGCGGAAACACCGCCGCTTTGGCGCCGAATCCCAAAAATCCCAAGACAAACGCCAGCTGCATCATACCCGGGTCATACGCGCCGCCGATACTGCCGCCGTACTCAAAGGTACCGGTCGTACCGTGCAGTGTGGTCAGAACAACCGTCATCAGGCCCAGTGCTGCGCCCCCGATCGTATATGCCGAATACAATCGTCCGGCATACATGCTGTCGTGGTTTCCGTAATGAGCCACAAGGGGAATCGTCACCAGCGTCAGCATCTCAAAAAAGAGATACATCGTGGTCATGTCCGACGCGAACGCGACGCCCAGCGTCACCCCGTACGTCATCAGGAAGAAGGAATAGAAGCGGTTCCGGTTCTCATCCCCCTTCATGTAATCAAACGCATACAGAAAGACCAGCGGCCACATGATCGAGATCATCAGCGCGAACAAGCTGGCCATGCCGTCCACGCGGAAATTGACGGCGAAGCCTCGTGTGAAGCTGTATACCGTCACCGAATCCCGTTCGGCAAACAGTACAGCCGCCCATACGCACACGGAAGTAACGCAGGAGATGAACTCGCACCAGATCCTGCGCTGCTTTTCAGCGCGAATGGGCCTGATCAGCATCGCCATTCCTCCCGCGATCGGCAGCAATATAGGGATCAGCAGAAACAAAGGGCTCAACATGGGTCTCCTCTCGTTAAAACACAATTCCGCCCGCAAAAGTACTTCCGAAAACACCGACCAGCAGCGCGGCGATACACAGGACGAACATAGGCACCAGCATAAGTGCGTTCGGCTCAGCGCTCGGTTCATCGTTCTCGCCTCCGAAAACGCCGCCGGGGAAATAGCCGTCCACCATGATCGGCAGCAGATATCCGGCAGTCAGAAGCGCGGAGATCAGAAGGACCACCGGCCCCAGTACCGCAAAGACACCCGTTCCGCTGTTCATGGCAGCGGATGCGATCGCCCATTTACTGGTAAATCCTCCCATCGGCGGAATTCCCACCAATGAGATAGAAGCCGCGGTGAAACATCCCAATGTCAGCGGCATCAGTTTTCCGATCCCCAGAAGCTCGTCGGTCCTGCGGAGCCGGAGCTTATAGATCAGAACGCCGGCGACCAGGAACAGGCAGCTCTTAGCGCTGGCGTGGCTGAAGACATGCAGAAGTCCGCCCTTAAGTCCTTCCTCCGACAAGAGAGACAGCCCCAGCATGATATAGGACAGCTGACTGACCGTGGAATAGGCAAGCCTCTTCTTGAAGACCTTCTCCCTAAAAGCCATCGTGGAACCCATAAGGATCGTCACAAGCGCCAGGCACATCCATGCATACTGGACCCAGCTTCCCCGAATGAGATCGGGCCCGACAGAGAAATAGACCAGGCGTATGACCGCAAGGATTCCGCCTTTGGCGATCATAGCCGACAGAAGTGCGGATGCGGGAGCGGGTGCGACAGGGTGCGCCATGGGGAGCCACCCGTGCATCGGGTACATACCTGCTTTTGCTCCGAACCCGACAATGCCTGCCATTACAGTCGCGTACAGTACGATCTCATGTCCCGCCACTTTGGACGGATCGAGAAAGCCTCCATAGGCGAAAAGCCCGGGATCTTTGGCAAAATGGTAGACGAAGAAAATGGCCAAAAGACCCATCATCGCGCCGGCGATCGAGTAGAACAGGTACTTGAGTCCTGCCGCCACCGCTTCTTTGGTCCTCTCATGCAGGACCAGCGGCATCGAGGAGAGCGTCAGAAATTCAAAACTCAGATACATCGTGACCAGATTTCCGGCAAAACACTCCGCGATCAGCGTTCCCATGGAGATGAAATAGAACAGATAAAAGGACGGTATCCTCTCTTCCATCTTCATGTATTCAAAAGAATAGAAAAGGACACAAGTATACAGAAGCAGCGTCACTGCAAGAAAGCATTTTCCCAGCGTATCTGCTGTAAATATGATCTCGACGCCTTCCGAGAGCGCGGCCAATCTGATCGTTGTGCCGTTCAGCGCTGCAAGGACAGCCGCCAGATCCGCCAGGATCACGGCGCCCGCATAAAGCACGCTTCTGAACCGATCCCCGACCCGGACCGACGAAATCACGATTCCTTCGATAAACGGTACAAAAATTGCCAACAGAAAAAGCATTGCCCCATCTCCCTTTACATGAACATTCCGAATCCCTGCTCGATCAGTCCGACAAAAACCCAGCTGAACAGGCCCATTGCAAGGTTTCCGATCGTGAGAACGATCATCGGGCCGTTATAGTCCCACCTGTGCGGGATCCTGGCTTTCTGGTCTTTGCCGGGTGTATAGATACGAATCAGCGTGCGTATAAAGTACAGTGCGTTTAACATGGAACTTGCTGCCAGCGCCAGCATGACCAGAACCAGCCTGATCCCTCCGTCATCCGCTGCCGCCATGGCAAAATTCAGCTTGGACGAAAATCCTGCAAGGATCGGTATTCCGATCATCGACAGGCTGGGGATCAAAAAGAACAGGCCTGCGTTGGGATCTCTGAGCGCGCATCCCTGCATGCTCTTGAACTTGAGGCTGTCTCCAGACACCTCCGCAAGCCTCGGTGTCGTCAGAAACAGCTGCGATTTGGTCACCGAATGCGCCATGATGTGGAACACGGCCGCCATAAAACCGGCCGTTCCGCCCAGGCCGATCCCCATATAGATATAGCCGATCTGCGCCGCGGATGAAAAAGCCACCATTCGGTTGATATTGTCCGCACGGATCGCCGATACCGATCCGAAGATCATGCCGCACAGACCCAGCACGAAGAGAATATTGCGGATGGGCATGTCCATGAAGATATCGACTCCGATGACACGCCAGTATATTTTGATCAATAAAAAGATATAGCACTTGGACACCAGTGAGGATAAGATCGCCGCGGATGTGGGCGTCGCCCATCCGTAGGTGTCGGGCATCCAGTAATGAAAAGGGAAGAGGCCGCTCTTGATCGAGAGCCCGATGGTCAGAATTCCCGTCGCCATGATCAGCACGATCCGGGCTTCCGGAATCCCGTACATCACAGAGATCTGGTGCTGCATGGGGACCATCAGAAGGTTGCCGGTGATGTCATACAGGAGCACCACACCCAACAGGAACAGACCGGATCCCACAAGGTTCAGGATCATGTAGCGCACCGCCGCCAGTGTGGTCCTTCCGATCTCGCGCACGATCAAAATACCGCAGCTCGTGAGTGTCAGGATCTCCAGGAATACGTACCCGGAGAAAATATCGTTGGTCCAGGCCATCGCCATCACCGCCGCCGTCATAAGATTGATAATCGCGTAATAGGTATTGATCTTGATCTCGTCGATGTCTTTATTTACGTAGCGCCTGCCGGCCAGCACCGCGCACAGCATGACGCACATAAAGAGTGTTGCAATGGATGCCTCCAGCACGCCGGCCCGAAGCTCGTTCCCCCAAGGCGCCGGAAATTCACCCATGACATAGGTAAATGACTGCCCCGTACTCACTGTGTACCACAGGACAGCTCCCGACATCCCGATGAGCAGACACTCATAGAAGATCGTATATATTCTTGCTTTTTTGCCCCTGATCATTGTGCACAAGACCCCTGAAAAAAGGCTGAGCACAACGCTGAACATAGGGAAGTTCCTGATAAAGTCCACGTACGCGTCCTCCGTCACCTGTCGTTGTCGATCACCTGCATGCCGCCGTCAACTGCCGGCTCTTGTCACCTGTCGTTTTCAATATGTTCGGACATGCGGTAGATCTCGTCCAGATTCAGTGTGTGATAGCGCATATACAGGCGCACTGTAAGAGAGAGCATGATCGCCGTCACAGAGACAGAGACAACGATTCCCGTCAGGACCAGCGATGCCGGCAGAGGATTGATGTACGCCTCCGTGCTCTGCACTCCGTTCACTATGATCGGCGCTTTCCGCCCGTCAATATATCCCATGGACGCGAGGAACAGGAATACACCCGTGTCCATGATATTGAGTCCGATCAGCTTTCGGAACAGGTTCCTGTGAAACAAAAGCATCGTGAAGCCAATTCCGAACAAAATGACGGCGACAGCTTCCGTACTGTTCGCGATGAGATTTCCCATAATCTGCTCTCCTATTCATCTCCGCCGATGCTGCCGCGCCTGAACAGGCTGTAGAAGCCGAACATCGTACATGCGACCACCAGCCCTACTGCGATGTCCAGCGGCAGGATCAGTCCTCCGCTCAGGATATTGCCGGGCGTCCCCTTGGGAATATGATTTTCTATTCCGTTGGATCCCGTAAAGAAAACATAGCCTTTGGCAAAGCTGTAAAAAGACAGCGCAAAGAATGCGATCAGACCGGCTGTCTTTCTCGTAATGACCTTGTCCGTACTCCGAAATCCGAACGCAGCCGCACAGATGATCAGTCCCGATCCCATCACCGTTCCGCCGGAGAAACCTCCGCCCGGGGAATTCTGCCCGTTGAGCAGCACATACGCTCCGTAAAGGAAAAGGCACGGCAGAAGGACCGTCGCGACGTTTCTCATGATGGATTCTCTGTACAGCTCGTGATATCTCTCGTCGCGGATCAAGTGGAAGTCGTCTTCCTTCGTGTGCATGTTCTTTTTGTCTTTTAACAGAAGGACCGTCACGCACATTAACGCCGTGAACAATACGTGCGACTCTCCGAGTGTATCGAAAGCCCTGTAGTCCAAAATGATGCCGGCGACGATATTGATCGCGCCTGTCTCCTCAAGGCCCTGCTCCACATACCGCTTTACGACGATCGCGCTCTCCGGGTTCTCAAAACCGTAGCGCGGCAAGAAGGAAATCGTGAACAGCAGCATTCCGATCAGGACCACGCAGCTGAACACCGCGACCGTGCTGAAAAACGCGCGGAAGCCCTCGTTCTCCGCTTTGATCAGCCTCTGCGCGGTACGCGAGGTGCGCACATAATTCTTATAATACGTCTGCTCTTTTTTGACCTTTTCCCTGGAACTGTCGGGGCGTTCCTCCCCGTCCATGATATCTTCGAGCAGGTCGTGTTCTTCCCTGCTGCCGGGGTCTTCTTCATATAAGATTTTCATATCATTTGCCGCTTTCTTCGTGCTCTGTCTGCGCCTCGCCGTTCCCGGCTTCCTTCTCCAGGTTTTGGTTCTCCACGCGCAGGTCCTCCGTGTGAATTCTCCGCAGCGTCAGCATGAACAGGACGCTGCTGACACCCGCGCCTACGGCCGCTTCCGTGATCGCCAGGTCCGGAGATTCCAAAATGACCCACAAGATGCACATAATGGAGCTGTAGGACATGAAAATGATCACAGCCTGAAGAAGGCTCTTACCGAAGTTGACGCCCACGGCACAGACGATCAGCAGAATCAAAAGAATGATTCTCGCAATATCAGTCAGCTGCATCTTGCTTCCCCTTTCTCACATATTTCCGAAGGACCGGATTCGTATAATACTCCACCTGTCCCAAAAAGTGCGTGGAAACCGGCGATGTGAACCACAAAAAGAAGACCAGGATGAACAATTTAAGTGTATCCATCTGCGGTCCCTTGGCAACCGCCAGCGATAAGACCACAAGGAAAATCCCCGCGGTGTCGCCTATACCTCCGGCATGCATCCGATTCAGCACGAACCCGAATCTGTATGCCCCCAGCACAGCCCCGCCAAAAGAGCACAAAGCCAGGATGATCAGCACCGCTGATATTGCAAATCGAATCCATTCTATCATCGCTTTTTGTCCTCTCCCTGTTTTTCAGCTCCGCTGCTTCTTGAAGATTCAGCGGCGCTGCTCTCCTGCTCAGTGTCGATACTGTCCAACTCGGGCTGTTTGGGCTTCGACGGCACAAACATGGACGCCATCATGAGCACTGCCACAAAACTGATCATCGCGTAGATGAGTGCCACGTCTGCCAGATATCCCTCTCCCAGAAGATAGGACAAGAGGGCGATCGAGCAGATCGTCATTGTTCCCAGCATATTGACGGAGAGAATTCTGTCTGTGCTGCGGGGTCCGATAATGGATCGAATGACCATCGCTCCGATCATCAGGAGAAAGACGATCAGTGCCCCTCCGTATAAAATCTGATAAGCCTGTTCAACCGTCATGACATTTCCTCATTTCACTCTGCGCAGCAGTTCAATAAACTTGGAATCCCCCATCCCGTTTGCGTATTCTCTGCGCAGGCAGTGCACCACAAACCGGTCTCCTTCCTGGATCAGTGTGAAAGTGCCGGGGGTCAGCGTAATGGAGTTGGCCAGCAGCACATTCTGAAAATCCGTGGGGAGTCCCGAGTGAAACTCTATGATCACCGGATCCGTCTTGCCTTCCGGATCAAAAGCAAGCTTCGCCACTGTAAACGAGGCCTTAAAGATCTCCGAGATCAGCGTCACCGTGTATAACAAAAAAAGCGGGAAATTCCTTCCGATTCGACGCTCACTTTCCAGACTGTAGCCCAGTACTTTTACAGCAAATAAAAGTACCGCCGCAGTCAGCGCGACGCCGAACAGGAGGATTTCCACGCTCACCCTGCCGTTCCATATGATCCATAGTAAAAACAACAATATTGCCATACGATCTCCCGTCTTGTCGTTCGATTTATCTGCAATGAATTGTCCCTTTCAGAATACCCTATATTTGCAAGAAATGCAAAGTGCTGACCGCTATCCCTTGCCTTTTTCCGAACCTCGGGCTCAAGGAACTCTATTCCCGGGCTCGAGGAACTCTATTCCCGGACTCGAGGGACTCAGCCGCCCGGTCAGATCTCAGCCGCTGTTTTCGCCATCGCCAGGTAATTCTCCCTGATCTTGTCCGGCGATACGATCCTGACCTTGCCTCCAAACGCAAATACCCATCCGTAAAACGTCGGGCTGTCCGCCACGTTGACTCTTGCACAGAAAGTATCCTCGGATGATTTCCATGTCTCCGCGTTCTCGCCAAACTGGTCGACGATATACCGCATCATGTCATTTTCACACTTTAAGACGACTTCCGTCTCTTCTCCCTGGAACATCCTGAACTGCCGCTGCACATACTCCTCCATATCGAAATCTTCCGGGAGCGGCACGACATCCTCCTCCAGTTTCTGCGTGCTGCACATGCGGTCGACGCGGAAATTCATGATCTTTGCCCTGTCGTCCGAAAAGCCGCACATATAATAGTGATTGTCGTCCCATACCAGTGCATAAGGACTGACATAATAATATATGCCGCCATGGCGGAGGATCTTTTCTTTCGACGCGTCATAGTCAAAATACTGAAAGCGTATTTTCTTTCCCTCGTTGATCGCTTCCGTGACCGCATCCACAATGTACAGAAGCTGATGGTTTTCCGCCTTCAGACGGTCCGCGATATAGAGGTGACGCGTTACCTTTTCCGCCTGCCCGCTGCTCACAAAACGCTTAAGCTTCCCGATGAGCAGGGCGCTCTTGTCTTTTGAAATAAAACGTGACGAAGAGACCGCATCGATCAGAAGTTTAATCTCCGGGATCTCCAGACAGCGGTTCCCCAAAAAGAAGGAGTTCTGGGTGCTTCTGATCGTAACGATATCGAACCCCTCTCCCACCAGTACATCAATATCATCCTTCACCGTCTTTCTCGAAGCGTGAGCATCCTCTGCCTGAAAGATCTTCACCAGCTCCGGTGTGGATATCGGATGATTCTCATCGGTGTTTTCAGCCAAAAACCTGAGCAGCCTGAAAGGCCGCTGTTTATTCCGTATACCGGACATCTCCTGTTCACCTCCCGATGTAAATAAAGCATCCCCTATACTTCTTCACTCTCGTGCTTTCTAATTCACCGACTTACTTATTCCCCGGCTTTTTATTCCCCGGCTTTCTTAATTCCCTGATTTTCTTATTCCCCGGCTTTCTTTTTTTGGATCATATAATTAATGCGCGTCGACAAATGCTCGCCCAACAGGTGGGATCCTATTGTGACCAGCTTCATCTTCGTGCCCGGAATGACGATCATTTTCCCCTGCAGCGCTCCTTCCACACCTTCCCGCGCAGCCTGGGCGGCCGTGATCTGTTTGCCCGAGACAAGCACCCCGGAATTATCATTAAACGCCGTATCTACCGGGCCCGGGCACAGACAGCTCACCTTCACAGGACAATTTGCCTGCCGCAGTTCCTCGTGGATCGCCTCGGTCAGCCTTACCACATAATTCTTGGAGGCGTAATAACTTGAAAACGTTGGTCCTGACGTGAATCCCGCGCAGGAGCCGACGTTGAGCAGCACGCCGTGCCCGTTCTTTACCATCTCCCGAAGGAACAGCTTTGACAAAATATGGACCGACGTCACATTCAGGTCGATCAGCGACAGCTCCTTCTCCAGATCCGTCTCGAGAAAACGGCCGTAAACGCCCATGCCGGCATTATTGACGACGAAGTCAATATTTTGGCTGCCCGCCTGTGCGCATGCCTCCTCAAACAGGCGCGTGCAATCCTCTCTCTTTGTCAGGTCCGCAGGGATCACGAGGATCTTCCTGTCCGGATACTTGTGAAGGATCTGCCTGCGCAGTTTCGAGAGCCGGTCCTCTCTCCGCGCCGTGAGGATCAGGTCATATCCTTTCACGGCCAGATACTTCGCGATCTCCATTCCAATACCGGCACTGGCGCCGGTCACTAATGCGTACATTCCAGCCTCCTTTGTGCTGCTCGCGGGTTCAATCCCAGTCGTCCCAGTCATCGTCTTCCCTCTCGTCCCGGATAAACTCGACCTGCTCATTACCCATCTGCAGGTAAAGCGTATCATCCTCGATGCGGTACGTGTACGATGTGCCGTTCACGCCCGGTTCCCTGATAATGCCGTCTCTGCTGTGCCAGATCAGATCCACTTCTTTATCAAATCCGGTAAACTTGCCTGTATGATTCTCATTCAGCACGAGTGTCGTTCCCGGATAACTCGTTGCGGACTTCGCCAGCTTTTTGTCGTTGATCTGATAGGTGCCGGGAATATCTCTGTACTCTCTCTCCGGCTCATGCGCCGTGAACATGAAGGTGCTCAGGATCTCCTCAAAAGCTTCTTCCACCTTCCGCGCCTCGTCAGAATCGCCGGACGCGTGGAAAACTCTCTCGATGAGCAGTGTTCCCCCGTTGTGTTCAATGGCGGTAAAGATCTGTCCCATGCCCGAGGTGCCTTCGACAGCGGGAACCTTGATCGTGTAGCCCCATGCCCCGTGATTTCCGCCGACAAAGCCCTCGCTCAACTCGATCTGCGATCGATTGTAGCTGTCCTCAATGTCTTCCAGCACTTCGTCGGTGGTGTCATAAGGGTGATACGTGAACATCAGCATCTCCGTGCCGCCCGCCGATCCTCCGTAGACAAACCCGGTGGTCCCGTTCGCTTCATTGACGTAGATCAGGTTTTGGTCATAATACACCATCCACCCGTCCTCGCTCTCATATGTCTTGAAATCCAGCAGGCTCTTATTATGAAGCGGGTCCGTACTCTCCCCGGTGGACGCGGCCTCCGCGCTCGCGCTGATACTCGTATCCCTTTGGTACTCCGCGTACTCCTCTCCCTGCTCCAGATAAAGGATATCGCCCTCCATGCTGAAATAATAAGACTTTCCGCCGACGGCGTCCTCCTTGATGATCTTGTCCCTGCTGTACCAGATAATATTTCGCTGATCCGCGGAAGCCTCCGCGTCAGTGCCGTTCTCTGCAGAGGCATCCTTGTCGGACGCGTCCTTGTCTTTGCCGGTCTTGTCTTTATCGGTCTTGTCTTTGTCGGTCTTGTCTTTGCCGGCAGCCCCGCCTTCCGCGGCCGCCGTACTCTGCATCGTGAACGTTCCGGTGTGGTCCTCCCTCAGAAGGATCTCTGCAGGGAATCCCTCAGCACTTCCGCGCACTCCTTCGGCGTTCAACTCATACTTACCCGGGATGTAGTCATATTCTGTCTGCGGCGCGTGTTTCTCGAACTCGAAACTGCCCAGGATCGATGACATGGTGTCCGCGATCTGCGTTCCCAGCTCCTCGTCCGCTTCCTTATAGCCGGTCCTCTCGATCAAAAGAACGCCGCGATTGTGTTCCACCGCTGTGTATCCGTGTGTCGAATTTCCGCTGCGGAGCTCATCGACGCTGAAGGACCATATGTCCGTTCTCCCGCCAAAATACCCCTCGCTTCTCTCGATCTTGGGACTCTCATCGTCGTCTTCATCCATATACTTCTCGGCAAGAACAATGTCTGTGGCTGTATTCGGGATATAGCGGATCCCGATCTTATTCGTTCCGCTGCATTCACCGGTGTAAACGAATTCGACCAGATCCGTTCCCTCGCTCACCTCAACAAGCTCGTCATCATAATAGACTGACCAGCCGTCTTCGCTCACATACTTTTCGCCCTTAGGCGCAGCGGGTTCCTGCTGCACTGCGGATTCCGATGTCATCCCGGCCCCGGCTGCTGTTTTGCCGGCACCGCTTCCGTCTGAATCGCTTTCAACCGTTCCCGAGCCCTGCTCCCCTGTCTCTGCATTGCCGTCCTGCGCGCCGGAATCCTTTTCTGATTCTGTCGCCGTCCCTGTACTGTTATTTCCTCCTGCCTGACTGCCGCATCCGGCAGCTGTTATAACAGCCGCACAAATTAGCGCGGCCAGAAGTCTGTTTCTCATTTCCCTGTTTCCTCAACTTTCCTGCTATGATCTTCATGCTGTGATTCAATGATTAATATTATTCCGAACGGTTTCGCGATCGACCATTTCCCCCCGATCCATCCGAAACCGGACGGCGTGGCGGCTTAGTTTTTCCCACACTATCTAATATAGCATAATTTTTCATACAACTACGATAATTAAGACAGGGTAAAGTTAATAATGTTGACGGCTTATCGCAATCGAGCAGGATGCTCCTGCTCGATTGACCGTTGGCCGGGGGGTGCATCTTCGTGCAAGCACAAGATGCACCCCCCGGCTTATCGCACAAAAAAAGGGCTGACGCCCCGGCGATTTGTTTTCCGGTGCGTCAGCCGTTCTTGTTTAGTGATCCTGCTCTTTCCGAACGATGATCAGAGAACTTCCGTATACTGTTTATAGATGAATGCATAGCAGGTGCCGCCGCGGGGATCATTGATCAGCAGTCTGTACCACTTGCCGTCCTCAGTGATTCCGTCGACTTTGAGCTTGTGTCCGTACTCATAAGTCTTGGCGATCGGTCCGTTAGGTGTATATCTGCAGTTCAGGCTTGAAGCGGTGACCTTGACCCAGATCGGTTTAATGGATCTGACATTGATCTCCTCTCTTGCCGCGCCGCCTGTTACTTCGTTCAGCTCTTCTGCATTCAGTTTGTTTTCCATACTCATTTTTCAATCTCCTTATTATTCTGATTTTCGGATGTTTTTGATTAGTTAAATTCAGTTTGGTTTTATTCAGTTTAGTCTAATTCAGTTTAGTTCTGCTCTTTTCTGCAGATGCGGTGCGTCTGCACCGGCATTGTTTTGTGTCTTATGTATATATATACTCAATACCCGCAGAATATCCACGGCAAAATCCATATAAGATTTCTTGCCAAACCATCAAAATCAATCATTGACAACCGCCCGTTTTTTCGGTAGAATAGCATCTGTTCGCAGGAGTGGCGGAATGGCAGACGCGCAGGCTTCAGGTGCCTGTTATGGCAACATAGTGTGGGTTCAAGTCCCATCTCCTGCATCGCAGACGAGCAAGACTAAGGATCTTGTGGTGGGTACACCGTGTGGGTTCAAGTCCCATCTTCCGCATTGACAAAGAGCTGTACGATCGGCGCAGGACGCCGGGCAACAGCTCTTTTTTCTGTCTTTATAAGAGCTGTGCAATCGGCGCAGAACGCCGGGCAACAGCTCTTTCTGTCTTTTATGTTTGCTGTCTGCTTCCGTTTCGTGTATTCTCAGCTTAACAGGTTTTGACTAATTTGCAGGGAGGGCTTATCGTATGGACGAACATTTAAATCTGACCAGATTTTCTATGGCCGCGCTGGAACGAAGTTTCACATTAAATAAGAAGGACATCGGTGCAGACGCCCGTCTCCGAAAATTCGGCATGGAATTCAGAATCAGGTCTTATGATGTGGAAGGTGTCGGTCATCTGTGCACAATGAGGATGATGGCTCTTGGCGGCCTGATGAAAATGGAAACCATAGTCATCGCACCGACCGGGAAAGACGCGCCTTTGTTCAACGCAGACTGGGTCTGGGCTTTTGGCAAAGAAACACAGATGGCGGAACTCTATGACACCCAGCTGGCCCCCTGGCCGGAAGGGAATCAGGAAGAGTTCATGCGCATCAAAATGAGAGACGCCGATCTTCCCAACGCAGAGACCGAAGAACAAGAACACTGGTATGACTCTCTCCTCTATCCCTGCTCCGCCCACAAGAGCGGAAGGCTGATCACCGGCCGCCTCAATGCAATGGCACAGGCATACATCGGCATTTACTGCGCACAGCTTCCGGATACTGCTGACTGCGATCCCAATCAAAAAAGTGCCAAAGTACAGGATTTTGCCCAAAAGCTGATCTCAAACGGCGGCCCTGCAGTCAACATGCTCACGAAGCTGTTCGGAGCAGCGACGGCCAAACGTGTCATTATGACACATATGTACGGTGTGGAGGATGATTAATGCCGGAGTGTCATTATGACACATATGTACAGTGGGGAGGTTGATTAAGGCCGGAGTGTCATAAAAATTCCAATTAGCATAGGCGGGAAAATGAAGACCGGACAGCGAAAAAGGGGCTGTCGCATGAAGCGAATGGGTAATGATTTGCTCCCTTTCAGGCAGATAAGCAAAATAACAAAAAGCTTGCTGCCGGGAAGAGACATATCATCAAAAAGACCTGCGCTTGTGCGATGGGCTCTTTTTTTTGTTGATTTGGTTGATGGAGGCGTTTGGTTTCAAGGTTGACAATTCCAAGACGGGGTTTTGCGGGCGGCACCGGGCAGAAACCAGTGTGATTGAGAAGTGGTGGGAGCTCCGGCTTCTGGGGCTGGTGGGGTTTGACGGCTGGGCCTTCAAGTTCTGGTGGGATTTGACGGCTGGACCCCTCCGGAATCTGGAAATTTGATTGTGGGGGGAGCCCTCTGGCTTCAGGGTCTGGTGGAATCTGATGGCTGGACCCATCCGGAATCTGGAAATTTGATTGTGGGGGGTCCTCTGGCTTCAGGGTCTGCTGGAATTTGACGGCTGGACCCTCCGGAATCTGGAGATTTGATTGTGGGGGGGTCCTCTGGCTTCAGGGTCTGGTGGAATCTGATGGCTGGACCCATCCGGAATCTGGAAATTTGATTGTGGGGGGGTCCTCTGACTTCAGGGGGGCTGCTGGGATTGACGGCTGGACCCATCCGGAAGCTGGAAATCAAAAAAAGTGGAGGGGTCCTCTGGCTTTAGGTTCTAGTGGGAATTTAGACCGCTGGACCCCTCCGGAATCTGGAAATTTGAATGTGGAGGGGTCCTCTGATTTCTGGGTCTGCTGGGATCTGATGGCTGGACCCCTCCGGAATCTGGAAATTAGAAAAGTGGAGGGGTCCTCTGACTTCTGGGTCATGTGGCATCTGACGGCAGGACCCATCCGGAAGCTGGAAATTAGAATATGGAGGGGTCCTCTGACTTCAAGGGTCTGGTGGGGTCTGATGGCAGGACCCATCCGGAATACAGGTAATTTGAAAGTGGTGGGGCCCTCTGACTTCAGGGTCTGGTTGACATCTGATGGCAGGACCCATCCGGAAGCTGGAAATTAGAATGTGGTGGGGCCCTCTGACTTCAGAGTCTGGTAGGAGTTGACGGCAGGACCCCTCCGGAATCTGGAAATTAAAAAGTGGTGGGGGCCAGTGGTTTCAGTCAAGGTTGAGACGGGTTTTTGTAAGCGGACCTGGCAGAAACCAGCAAATTGAGAAGTGGAGGGGGGCCTCTTCTTTTTCACCTTATGGTGGGATTTGACGGAAGGACCCTTCCGGAATCTGGAAATTAGAATGTGGTGGGGTCCTCTGACTTCCGGGTCTGGTGGGATCTGACGGCAGGACCCATCCGGAAACTGGAATTTTAAAAAGTGAAGGGGTCCTCTGACTTCAAGGGTCTGGTAGGAGTTGACCGCAGGACCCATCCGAAATCTGGATATTAATAGACTTTCGGAATTGAAGGCTGATTAGCCGATATTTGACCGGGAATTGCCCGGATGCACCTTGAAAACTCAATACTATCCTGATAAACGGAATCAGA
>CADCIU010000039.1 GCA_902801585.1 uncultured Lachnospiraceae bacterium
TCCCCGCTCTATTTTCGACGTACAGGTCAAGAGACTGCACGAGTACAAGAGACAGCTCCTGAACATCCTGCATGTCATGTATCTGTACAACCAGCTCAAAGACAACCCGAATATGGAGTTCAAGAAGAGAACCTTCATCTTCGGCGCGAAGGCTGCAGCCGGATACAAGACCGCTAAGCTGACCATCAAGCTGATCAACTCTGTCGCGGATGTGATCAACAACGATCCCGCCATTGAGGATAAGATCAAGGTCGTCTTCATTGAGAACTACAGAGTATCCAACGCAGAGATCATCATCGCGGCGGCAGATGTATCCGAGCAGATCTCCACGGCTTCCAAGGAAGCTTCCGGCACCGGCAACATGAAGTTCATGCTCAACGGCGCTGTGACGCTGGGCACCATGGACGGCGCCAACGTCGAGATCGTCGAGGAAGTCGGCCAGGAGAACGCGTTTATCTTCGGACTGTCTTCCGAGCAGGTCATCCGCTATGAGAACCAGGGCGGTTATGACCCCAAGAGAGTCTTCAACGAGGACCAGAATGTCCGCAGAGTGCTCGTTCAGCTGATCGACGGCACATATTCTCCGGAGGATCCGGACCTGTTCCGTCCTCTGTACGATTCCCTGCTCAACAGGCGCGGAACCGACCGGGCTGACAGATACTTTATCCTTGCTGACTTCGAGTCTTACGCTGCAGCACAGAGAGATGTCGAGACCGCATACAATGATCCCAAGAGATGGGCGCGCATGGCGATGATGAACGTGGCCAATGTCGGCAAATTCTCCTCCGACAGGACCATTGAACAGTACGCCACGGAGATCTGGGGCCTTGAAAAGGTCATGATCCCCGCAAGAAGGGGCAGAAAGCCGAAGAATTCATAATGCAGGCGCCTCATCGGCGTATGATCAGCTATTTTGATCGATTATATTGACCGGTTATTCCGATGGATGGCCGGGCTCCGCAACGGGTCGCTTATAAAGACCCGGTACGGCAGCCCGGCTTTTTTCTGCGTTTATTTCCTGCGATAGCCGTATGGAAATGCATATGATATAATGAGCGGAGCGATGAGACGCAGCGAAGATCGGTCAAATGGACCGAAGAGCCGGAAAACCGCAGCGACTGTGCTGCTCATGATAGGAGGTCAGTATGAAAATAGTGGTTCTGTGCGGAGGACTGAGCACGGAGAGGAATATCTCTTTTCTGTCAGGGACAAAGGTATGCAGGGCATTGAGAAGCCGGGGGCATCAGGCGGTCCTTGTGGATCTGTTCATGGGACTGGAGGATGAGACCAGGGAACCCGCGGAGCTCTTTGAAGATCTGCCTGAGCTCAAGCCGCTGACTTTTGACGGAACTGCGCCGGATCTGAAAGCGGTAAAACGTGCGCGGAAGTGGAAGAGCCCGTCTCTGTTCGGCAAAGGCGTGCTGGAGATCTGCCGGCTGGCAGATATGGTCTTCGTGGCGCTGCACGGCATGAACGGGGAAGACGGCCGTGTACAGGCGACATTTGATATGCTGGGGATCCCCTACACAGGTTCGGGCTATCTGGGCGCCGCCATTGCCATGGACAAGATGCTCACCAAGGAGATGGTGAAGGATAAGGGCGTCAGGACGCCCGCATGGAAGACTTTCCGTGCCGGATCGATCGTCAATGAAGAAGACCTGAGAAAATCGGCAGAGACGATCTCTGAGGGAATCGAAGCGCCCTGTGTGATCAAGACACCGACCGGAGGTTCATCTGTCGGCGTCTATATTGTGACGGATCAGGAGAGCGTGCGCCCCGCCGTGGAGATGTGTCTGGGATTCGGCCCGGATGTTCTGGTGGAGCAGCTGATCGAGGGCAGGGAGTTTACCTGCGCGGTCTTAAGAGACAGAGCGCTGCCGTCCGTCGAGATCGTTCCCAAGGTGGATTTCTACAACTATGAGAACAAATACAAGGCGGGCGCAACGGAAGAGATCTGTCCCGGCCGCTGCACGCCCGAAGTGGAGAAACAGATGGGTGAGATGGCGCTCAAGGTGCACAACACGCTGGGCCTTCGCACATATTCCCGCAGTGACTTCATCGTAGACAAGTACAACAACGCATGGTTTTTGGAAGTCAACACGCTTCCCGGCATGACACCTACAAGTCTTGTCCCTCAGGAAGCTGCGGCAGTGGGGATCTCGTACGAGGATCTGTGTGAGATCATCGTAAACGACGCGCTTGAGGCACGGTGACGGCAGACCGTTCACAGGGCGGAGAAGACAGAGTGATTTGAAAAGGACGGAGTGACTTATGGAAAAAATATTTGTGAGTGAGATCCTGAAAGCGGTCGGCGGGCAGCTTCTTGGGGAGGTCGACGCCGACAGGACATTTGTCGTGAACGTACAGACGGACAGCCGCGCAGCCGCTGCGGGAGATCTGTTCGTCGCGATCATCGGAGAGCGCCTGGATGCCCACCGTTTTGTGATGAGCGCAATGGAAAAAGGAGCAGAGGGCTGCCTTGTCAGCACAGCGCCGGAGGCGGTCCCCGAAGGCAAATTCTGCATACTGGTCCCGGATACGATGAGAGCGCTGGGCGATCTGGCGGCGTACTACCGCTTAAAGCTCGGCACCAAAGTCGTCGCGGTCACGGGAAGTGTCGGAAAGACGACCACAAAGGATATGATCGCTTCGGTCCTCTCGTCAAAATACAGAACACATAAGACTCAGGGCAACTTTAACAATCACCTCGGCCTTCCTTTGACTGTGCTGCAGATGACGGAGGAGGATGAGATCGCAGTGCTGGAGATGGGAATGAATCACCTGGGCGAGATCGATTATCTGGTCCGGATCGCGCAGCCCGACGCGGCGGTCATCACGAACGTCGGAGATGCCCACATCGGCAATCTCGGAAGCAGAGAGAACATCCTAAGGGCCAAATGTGAGATCTTCAGAGGACTGAAAAAAGGCGGTACAGCGGTATTGAACGGTGACGACGCGCTGCTTGCGACGCTCCGCCCGGGTGCACAGCATGTATCGGGAAGTGAAGGTGAGGCAGAGGCGTTTGCCCGGATGTATGAGGAAATCGAAGCCGGCGGATTCTCCTTCCGATGGGCCGGCGAATCTCAGGCTTGTGATTACAGAGCTGTGGATATAGAGGACAATCTCCCGGAAGAGGTGAAGTGCACCGCGCTGACACCCTCCGGATCGTTCCCCATCAGGATCCCGAGCCTGGGAAGGCATATGATCTATCCGGCGATGACGGCGGCCGCGGTGGGGCAGTATTTTGGCCTGACTGACGAGGAGATCGAGGAAGGGATCCGGAATTTCAAGGCGACGCGCATGCGCATGGATGTGGAGAGGCTCGCGGACGGCATCACGCTGTTCAATGATACTTACAATGCAAACCCGCAGTCCATGAAGGCAGCGCTGGGGATTCTGGCGGGCGCGCAGGCGGCGCACAAGATCGCCGTTGTCGGCGACATGCTGGAGCTGGAACCCTTCGCCGAAAGGCTGCATCGGGAAGTCGGCGAGTATGCGGCACAGCTGCCGATCGATACACTGATCACTGTCGGTGCGAGAGCAGGATGGCTGGCTGAGGCTGCACTTGAGTCAGATATGAAAGATGTGCGGCCCTGTGAGGACAAGGAACAGGCCAAAAAAGTGCTGGCGGAGCTTGTAAAGCCGGACACGGCGCTCATGTTCAAGGCGTCGCGCGGGATGGCGCTGGAAGAACTGTGCAGTTTCTGCAGGGAAGTGGCTGAGAAATAAGTATAATACAGGGGGAAGTAAGAGGCACGGTTGAGACCGGTCGGAGCGGCGGCTCCGACCGGTCTCTGTTTATTTAAAACGATTAAGTGAAACTGATCGGATGGTATGATTGCACATGGGTTACAAAAACATTTGTGAATTTTGATGAAAATTAGAGTATATGATGAAAAAGAAGCGGAAAAAGTGAAAAATCACTTGTCAATAATTTGAAAAATGATACAATTCAAATGTAAACTTATGCGCTAAAGTATCTAAGTGAGAGAAACCATGTGATCATCTTAGGTTCTAAAGCGCGGTCACCAAGGGTTTATTTTACAAGGAGGAAACTATGAAAAAGAAACTCTTAGCACTGGCAATGGTTGCCGCTATGGCAGTCAGCCTTATGGCTTGCGGCGGCGGCTCTTCATCGGGCAGCGACGCAGCAGCCGGTTCCAGCTCTGATGCAGCAGCTCCCGCAGCAGCATCAGAAGGCGACATCCGTCTCGTCAACGGCAAGATCGAAGTCGACCAGGCTCTGAAGAATGCAGCAGCGGCTTACAAAGAGAAGACCGGCGTGACTGTAGCGATCGAGTCCATGGGCGGCGGTGTCAACATTCAGGATACCCTCAAGGGTTATTATCAGGCAGACAACATGCCCGACATCTTCGTATGCGGTTCTGACGCAGACTTCGGCAACTGGACAGGACGTCTTGCAGATCTGTCTGATCAGCCTTGGGCAGCAGATACGGATGCAGGTTATGCCGACGCAGACGGCAAGATCATCGGCTTCCCTTACACGACAGAGGCGATCGGCCTTGCTTACAACGCTGACATCCTTGAGAAAGCCGGCATCGATCCCGCTTCCATCACAGGTCCTGAGAGCATGAAGGCTGCTTTTGAGACTCTGGATGCCAAGAAGGATGAACTCGGACTGACCGCAGTCATCGGCTGGTGCTGCGAGGCGAAGGATCTGTATTGGTCCACCGGCTCACACAGCTTTGCAAACTACCTCGATGCAGGTCTTGCAAGAGATGACACCACGTACAGCGATATGCTCGCTGACGGCGGAAAGATCGATGCGACCCGTTTCCAGCACTATGCAGAGATGATCGCACTGTTCAACCAGTACTCCGATCCCGCTCTTCTTACTTCCGGAACATATGATCAGCAGATCCTCGGCTTTGCTTCCGGCAAGTATGCGTTCGTTACCCAGGGTTCCTGGATCGGCGCTACGATGACCAGCGATGACAAAGATCAGTATGCGGCAGCAGGCAATTTCAAGGTCGGTATGATCCCTTACGCATTTGAGGAAGGCATTGACACCATCCTGACCAACTCCCCTTCCTGGTGGGCAGTATTCCAGAACGACAATACCCAGAAGGCTGAGGACTTCCTCACATGGCTCGCCGGTGACGAAGGCCAGAAGTTCCTCGTAGAAGAAGCCGGCTTCATCAGCCCCTTCAAGTCCTGCAAGTATGTTGCGAGCGATCCTTTCGCACAGACCATCACGGATTACACGGTTGCAGGCAAGACCTCCGCTTGGCACTGGCTCAAGAATAAAGCTTCCCTGGACCAGAACGTCCTCGGCCAGCTCTACCTTGACTATGCGCTCGGAAACATTGCAGATCCCGCTCAGTTCACCGAGATCGTTTCTCAGCAGGTCGCAAATTACTACGCACAGTAATAAGGCGCTTCGGCTTCGGCATCTTTTGACCGGGTGAAAATCCTGATCAAGCGGATCGTCGGAGGAAATGAGACATAACGGGGGGCGGCGCTTGTCGCCGCCCCCCTATATTACTATTACAGGGGGAATTATTAATGAAAACGAATACAGCAGGTTCTAAGGGAGTGTCCCTGATCCTGATGATCGCCGGAGCTGTGATGACGATCGCAGCGCTCGCGTTCGATTTCATGGGAAACAAGGTCTCCTTCAGGGGGCCGCTTCTCGTGATCGGCGTTCTGGTCTTTGTCCTGGGACTCTATCTTTACCCGACACTGCAGCACCACAGAAAGATCGTCTACATCATCTTCCTGTTCCCGCTGCTGTTCACTTTCGTTGTGACCGTTATCATTCCGCTCGTACTCGGTATCTTTTATTCGATGACCGACTGGACGGGCATCCAGTTCACAAAATTTGTGGGACTGGCCAACTACGCGGCTATGTTTAAAGATCCCGCGTTTATCTGGTCCGTGCTGATGACCTTCGTATTCGTCGTCATCAACATGGTCATGGTCAACCTTGTCGCCTTCCTGCTGGCGCTCCTGTGCACCTCCGGACTTAAGGGCGACGGATTCTTCAGAGCGTCGTACTTCCTGCCCAACCTGATCGGCGGTATCGTCCTGGGTTATATCTGGCAGTTCGTATTCAATAACGTTCTGATCAATATTACGAAGATCTCCTGGCTGGTCCAGACCAAGACAGCTATGCTGGCTATCGTCATCGTCTATATCTGGCAGTACGCCGGTTATATCATGCTGATCTACATCACCGGCCTGACACAGGTCCCCAAGGACGTGCTCGAAGCGGCTTCCATCGACGGAGCCAATGCGACCCAGACACTGTTCGAGATCAAGATCCCTATGATCGCTTCCACGATCACGATCTGCACATTCCTGACACTGACGTCCGCTTTCAAGCAGTTCGACGTCAACCTGGCGCTGACAGGCGGTACAGGCTCGGTCGCGAACTTCATGGGCGCTTACCTGACAAACGGTACGCAGATGCTGGCACTCAACATCTACAATACCGCAGTATCCAAGAACAATTATTCGCTCGGCCAGGCCAAGGCTGTGCTGTTCTTCATCATCCTGGCGTGTGTATCGCTCGTTCAGGTCCGTATTTCTAACGCGAAGGAGGTGGAGCTGTAATGGTAGGCAAGGAAAAAAGGACGAAATCCTATATTTTTACGGCGATCGGAATCGTGATCGCACTGTACGTGCTGTTCCCGTTCTTCCTGGTCATCCTGAACTCGTTCAAGGCCCAGGCATCCATCGTCGCCAGCCCCGTATCCTTTAAGGGCGCGTCGTTCGGACAGCTCCTGAAGAACCTGAATGCCGTTATCAACAACTCGAACTTCCAGTTCTGGTATGCGTTCGGCACATCCGCGGTGATCACGATCATCTCGCTGGTCCTCCTGGCAGTGCTGGGTGCCATGGCGGCATGGGTCATCAGCCGCAACAACAAGACTGCATGGGCGACCGTGATCTACATGGTGTTCATCGCCTCCATGATCATTCCTTTCCAGGTCGTCATGCTGCCCCTGATCTCCACGTTCCGTGATGTAGGAAAGTTCGTGGGCATCAGCATGCTGCAGTCCATCCCCGGTATCGTCTTCGCATACTGCGGATTCGGCGGCGCCATGACAGTGTTCATCCTGACCGGATTCATCAAGGGCGTTCCTTATGACCTTGAAGAAGCGGCAGCGATCGACGGCTGCTCACCGGAAGGCACATTCTTCCGCATCATTTTCCCGCTGCTGACTCCTGTCATCACGACCGTCACGATCCTGAACGGCATGTGGATCTGGAACGACTACCTGCTTCCTTCCCTGATGCTGGGCCAGAACGGCAAGGTCAAGACCCTGCCCGTGGCAGTGCAGGCGTTCGTAGGTTCCTATGTCAAGCAGTGGGATCTGATCCTGACGGCAGCGCTGCTGGCTATCATCCCGATGATCGTCATCTTCCTGATCGGCCAGAAGCAGATCATGAACGGCATGGTTGAAGGCGCAGTCAAGGGCTGATCTTTATTACGAGGGCATAAGTTAATGGCCGGTTATGTCCTTGTCGGAGGCTCACGTTCCTAATGCTCTCCGCCAAGGACATAACCGGCCTTCCCTATGCCGTCGAACAGCGATCAGGCCATGGCAGCGCCTGTCGGAGGCACACAATACGAATGCTCTCCGCCAAGGACATAACCGGCCTTCCCTATGCCAATTCAGCGCCTGTCGGAGGCACACTATTTTGAAAGGAACTGCTGTACAGCAATGAAGAATCTGTTTGGACAGGAAGGGCCGGTGATGCGCGCGATCACAGATCTGAGCACACTGGTATTCCTGAATATTTTGACAGCGATTTTCTGTATCCCCGTCGTCACTGCAGGCGCCTCCTTGGCAGCTATGCACTATGTGATCATCGAAATGATCGAGGAGAGGGGCGGCGGCCTTGTGCGGGAATTCTGGAAGCGCTTTAAAGAGAACCTTAGGAATGCGACACCGGTCTGGCTCATTTTGTTGGCGATCGCAGTTTTTCTGTTTGCGGATTACAGGATCATTTCCGGCGGTCAGGCCGGACTGCCGAGGGTGATGCTGATCCCGATCTATGCCGGAGCATTTGCAGCTGCGGCGATCTATGTATATGCGATCCCGCTGACGGCGAGATTTGTATATTCAACGGGAGCGACTTTTAAAAATGCAGCAATACTGGCAGCTGCTTATTTCCCGAGGACAGCCGCGATGATCGTCATCACTGCGGCGGTTCCCTACCTGCTCCTTAATGTGACGAGGCTCCTCCCGCTGTTCTTTTTGCTGGGATTATCGCTTCCGGCGTATTTTTGCGCGCTGCTGTATATGCCGATCTTTGAAAAGATGATCGGCAAGACAGAGGAAGATGAGGACCGGCCTTGGATATTGGAAGATGATGATTCGGAACAAGGTGATTCGGAACAAAGTGATTCGGATGGAAAGGAAGGAAAGTGATATGCGTACAAGCGGAATTCTGTTTCCGGTCTTCAGTCTGCCCGGCAAGTACGGGATCGGCTGTTTTTCGGTGGAGGCATATAGATTTGTGGACTTTCTCAAAGAGGCGGGACAGACGTACTGGCAGATCCTGCCCCTGGGTCCGACCGGATACGGGGATTCACCGTATCAGTCTTTCTCCACATTTGCAGGGAATCCTTACCTGATCAGTCTGGAGGAGCTGATCTCACAGGGACTCCTTTCCCGGGAGGAGTGCGAGGCCGTCGATTTTGGTGATGACGACAGCGCAGTGGACTATGGCAAGCTGTACATGGGAAGGTGGGACCTGCTCCGCAAAGCCTACACGAGAAGTGAGCACAAAAACACGGAGGAGTTCCTTGCATTCCAAAAGGAAAATGACTTCTGGCTCGGCGACTATGCGCTCTTTATGGCTGTCAAGGATGCACATGCAGGGGCCGGCGCGTCAGACTGGGAACCTGATATCCGGGATTATGAGCCGGAAGCGGTGAAGAAATGGGCGGCGGATCTTTGCGAGGAGACCGGTTTCTACGAGTATCTGCAGTTCGAATTTGCAAGACAGTGGAAGAGACTGAAGGACTATGCGGCCGGACAGGGCATTCAGATCATTGGCGATATCCCGATCTATGTCTCGGCGGACAGCTCCGATTTCTGGGCACACAGAGAGCTCTTTCAGCTGGATGACAGAGGACGCATCCGAATGATCGCCGGTGTTCCTCCGGACGGATTCTCGGCGACCGGACAGGTGTGGGGCAATCCGCTCTACAATTGGGAAAAGCACAAAGAGACCGGTTATGACTGGTGGATCCGGCGCATTAAGAAGTGCCGGGAGTTGTACGACGTGATCCGAATCGACCATTTCCGCGGATTTGATGAGTATTTTGCCATTCCGGCAGAGTCGGACACAGCGGCAGCGGGACACTGGGAGAAAGGCCCCGGCACAGATCTGTTTGACGCGATCGAGGCGGCTTTGGGCAAGACGCCCATTATCGCAGAGGATCTGGGATATGTGACGGAGACGGTCCGGCAGCTGGTTCGGGACACGGGATTCCCCAACATGAAGGTGCTGGAGTTCGCCTTTGATTCAAGAGACTCGTCCGGCGCGATGGAGTATCTGCCTTACCGCTATCAGAGAAATTGCGTAGTTTACACGGGGACCCATGACAACGAGACGCTCCGCGGCTGGATCGACAGCATTCTGCCTGTTGAAAGGCAGCAGGTCTGTGAGTATCTGGATGTCAGAACCAAGGATCCGCAGGAGATCGTGGAAAAGATGGTCCTGGCAGCATTCTCTTCTGTGGCGGATTACTGCATCATTCCGCTCCAGGATTATCTGGGGCTGGACAACAGCGCACGGATCAATCAGCCGTCCACAAACGGCAAAAACTGGAAGTGGAGAGTGGAACCGGAGGACTTGTCTGCCGAATTGGCGGAAAGGATCCTGCGGCTGACCACGCTGTTCGGCAGGCTGCCGGAGTAAAGAGCGCATTAAGACCGTTCACTAAGACCGCGCAGTCATACGAATGGCGCCCTACTAAATGGAGGTATATATGAAAAAGACCTGGTGGAAAGAAAGTGTGATATATCAGATCTATCCCAGAAGCTTTGCGGACAGCAACGGTGACGGGATCGGCGACCTGAACGGCATCACTTCCAAACTGGATTACCTGAAGGATTTGGGAATCGATGTTATATGGCTCTCTCCTGTATATAAATCTCCCAATGACGACAACGGATACGACATCAGTGACTACGAGGCGATCATGGACGAATTCGGCACCATGGAGGATTTTGACAGGATGCTGTCCGAGGCGCATGCGCGCGGGATCAAGATCGTGATGGATCTGGTCGTCAATCACACCTCCGACGAGCACAAGTGGTTTGTTGAGAGCCGCTCATCGAAGGATAACCCCAAGAGGGACTTCTACTTCTGGCGGGAAGGCAGGGACGGCAAAGAGCCCAATAACTGGGGCTCCTGGTTCTCCGGATCGGCATGGAAGTACGACGAGACGACAGATATGTATTATCTGCATCTGTTCTCTCCCAAGCAGCCTGACCTCAACTGGGATAATCCCGCAGTGAGAAAAGAAGTATTCGATATGATGACGCGCTGGTGCGAAAAGGGAATCGACGGCTTCCGCATGGATGTGATCAGCCTGATCTCCAAACCGGAGGGACTGCCCGACGCACCGCTCATGAATGAACTTTACGGCGACTGCGGATGCACAGCGAACGGACCTCATGTCCATGAGTACCTGCAGGAGATGAACGAGAAGGTGCTCTCGAAATTCGACATCATGACCGTCGGCGAGACGGCATGCGTCACGCTTGAAGAGGCCAAAAAATACGCGAACAGCGAGGGGACCGAATTGAATATGGTCTTCCAGTTCGAGCACGTAGGACTGGATGGCGAGGCGGATTTCAAGTGGTCTACCAGAAAGATGCCCCTGATCCCGCTCAAGGAGAACCTGACCAAGTGGCAGAAAGGACTGGACGGTGTTGCCTGGAACAGCCTGTTTTTCTGCAATCACGATCAGCCCCGCGTGGTCAATCGTCTCGGAGATCCGTCCGATCAATACCGCGAGATCTCCGCGAAGTGTATCGCGACCTGTCTGCACATGATGCAGGGGACACCGTATGTCTATCAGGGCGAAGAGCTCGGGATGACCAACTACCCGTTCCGCTCGGTAAAGGACTTCAACGATCTGGAATCTATCAATGCGTTCTATGAACTGACCGAGAAAATGGGCTATACTCCGCAGGAGATCTTCCCGGGGATCGCCAATAAGAGCCGCGACAATGCGCGCACGCCCATGCAGTGGAACGATGAGCCCGGAGCCGGCTTTACGACCGGTAAACCCTGGCTGGCGATCAATCCCAATTACAAGAAGATCAACGCGGCGGAGCAGATTAACAGAGAGGATTCTGTCTTTAACTACTACAAGAAGCTCATTGCACTGCGCCATCAGTATGAGATCATTGTGTACGGTCATTATGAGCTCCTTATGCCGGAGGATCCGGATCTTTACGTTTATACGAGGGAGTGGAAGGGAGAAAAGCTTCTGGTCGTCTGCAACCTGTCGGAAAACGAGAGGGAATATATGCCGGACGTGGAGTTCCGGGAGGGTGAAGTGCTGATCCAGAACAATGTGGGATGCGACATTCTCGACGGAAAACTGGAACCGTACGAGGCTTATGTGCTCTATGTCAAATAAGGTCGGTATTTATTAAAATTGAAGACTGCCGCTCGGAGAGAATGATATGCCGGAAAGGTTTTCTCCGAGCGGCAGTTTTTTGGGCGATATTTTTGATATAATGAGAGAGATTATCGGAACGCTTATGAAGGATACACCGCAGAACAAGGAGACTGGCTCACCGTGAAATGGTTTCAGCGCTTTTATCTCGATAAAGAAAAAGACATCATTGTGGACTTATACCGGGACGATACCGCTTCGTCCGGTGATCCGTGCGTCATGCATTTTGTCCTGTCCACGCCCAATCACGGGACGGGCAATCTCATCAGGAACCTGGCAGCACTGTGCGCGCTGCCCCTCTCGGAGGGTGAACAGGGATTATTGGTCATCAGGGGAATCGTGCCGAGCTACATCGACGGCTATAACCGCCTCGTCTATATTTTCCGGCTGGGAGACACCAAAGTGGCCAATATCTTCCCGGACGGACGCGTGGAGATGAAAGCCCATATTCCGGCGATCTCCAAGACCCTGATGAGCCAGACCAAGGATTACCGCCTGGACGAAAAGAGGACGATCGTCAAGACTTATATCCGCAGTGAGCTCAAATTTCACACGGATCTGCACACGCATATGAACGCGAACCTGCACCCCGACCTTCTGATCGCCCTCGGGATCTGCCACCAGATCCGGTATCCGCTTTATTATATTAAGAAACTGGGGCTGAAGATATCGAAGGAGCAGGAAGACAAGCTGGCGGCGCGCAGAAGCATTTCCAAGGAGCAGTTCAAAGACTGCGGGCTTACCGGTAAATATATGACCAGAAGGATCGACGACAACACGTTTCTGAATTTTGCCGACCTCATACTGAACGATCCGGAGGACGCCGAATTCAATATACCGAGGATCCGAAGATCTCTCGCGATCCTCAAAGACGGCCAGGCCGTGTTCACGAATCTGGAGAAAGTCTATCTGTACCGCTATGTCTTTGCCAAAGGACAGAGGGCGGAGGACCTCATGGAGCTTTCCCGGGAGAAGATCGGAAAGATCCCGGACCGGGACATTCGGGAGGCTGCGGTCCAGATCCTTCAGGACAGGGAGAACCCCTCCTATAAAGATAACACGCTCTTTCAGGACAAACTGCTGTGGATCGCCCGCAGCTATGCGCGCCAGGGGGTGCGCTATGCGGAGATCTCTGACACGACACTGGTCAAAAAAGAGGGCGCCCACGCGATGCTCGCGCAAGTACATGCGGTCATGCCTGCCATAACGAGGGAGACGGGCGTTGTCCTGCGCTTCCTTGCGGCGATCCGCCGCATACCCCTGACGATCATGAGGGACAGAGTGGAGACCGGCGATTACTTCAGAGAGAACCTGGAAACGCTGCAGAGCATCGTGAGAGACCCGTATGTGGCCGGAAGCGATATCATAGGCGAAGAGCTGAACGATATAAGGGATATCGCACCGGTGATCCACGAGATCGTAAGGATCGCGGCGGCGGATCCGGGATTTGTGGTCCGGATCCATGCGGGAGAGAACGACGGGCTGCAGGACAACATTGCAAACAGTCTGGAGTGCGTTCGCGAGGCTCTGCCGCCGGGACAGAGCATGCCGTTTGTCCGTATCGGACACGGCCTGTATACGCCCGATCTGCGGCGCAGTAAGGGGCAGGCGCTGATCAGGCTCCTTAAGGAGAGCGGCGCGGTCCTGGAGTTCCAGATCACTTCTAATGTCCGGCTCAACAATCTCACAGGCATGCGCAGACACCCGCTAAGGCAGTATCTGGCTTACGGGATCGGCTGTGTGCAGGGGACGGACGGAGGCGCGCTGTACGGGAGCGACTCGATCGACGAACAGCTCTCTCTCGAGAAGATGCTGGGACTTCGCGACGAAGAGATGCTGAAGATGCGCATGTGCGAAGATCGGGTTTTGGAACGAAGTCTTGAGAACTTCAAGCGGAAATCGGCCGAATATGAAAACACCTCGGGGACGGAAGATGAGGAACTCGATCACAGTATATCCCTGATCGGCAAGCGCTCCCTGCCTGCGGCGCAGGTTCTCGCCGAGAAGATCATAGAGATGCCGGCGGACAAAGAGCCCATAGTGATCGTTGGCGGGAGTTTCAGCCGCGACACCCGCAAGATGCGGATGACGGAGGAAAACAAGAGACGGATCGACGAGCTTCTTGAGCGCGAGGACCCCGAAAAGACATTCTTTGTGGTCGGCCACACACTGCGCGGCTACGAGCGGTATCTGGTGATGAAGAACAAGGGAAAGTTTCAGGTCTTTGCCATGGTGCCGGCGATGATCACCGAATCGGAGTATAGGAAACTGCGCTCGAGCAAAGCCGGGATCCGGGTCTCCATTGAGCCGGTGCCGATGGGCACCTACAAGAGCTTTGCCTATGAGATCTTCAAGCGGCGCCCTTCCACGCTCATCGCATATGAGGGAAATATCGCGGGCGCCAATATGATCCAGGAGGCCAAGAACAGCAAATATCCGTGCAGGATCTATGTGAACAGCCGCTGCAAGCCGCTGCGTGTGAAGGCGGAGTCGCTGGAAGGCTACGTGACGCTGTTCTGAAAAACAGGAAACAACTGTAAGGTTCTCCGGAGAGGACCGTCCATTACAGTATAAGCGGTGCAGGTGCACCGGATATAAGGAAAACATCCATGGAAGACACCTTGATCATTGATCTGTACTGGGAGAGGAATGAACTTGCCATCCAAGAGACAGATCGCAAATACGGAAACTATTGTTATACAGTGGCGGACAATATCCTGAACAACCGCGAGGATTCGGAGGAGTGCGTCAGTGATACCTGGCTTCGCGCATGGAATGCCATGCCGCCTGCAAGGCCTAATGTACTGCGCGCTTTTTTGGCCAAAATAACGCGCAATCTGGCTTTTGACAAATACCGGGCCAAAGGCGCTGCCAAGCGCGGGAACGGCACGATGGAAGCGGTGCTGGACGAACTGGCAGAGTGTGCGGATCCTTCCGGGAAATGGAATGCGGAGGCATACTATGAGGCGAAGGAGTTGAAGGAAGCCATCGGGAGATTTGCCGAAGCGCTTCCGGAAAGGGAGTGCAGTCTGTTTGTAAGGAGATATTTTTATGCCGAGGCGATCTCTGATATTGCGAGAAGATATCAGATGACGGAGAACAATGTTGCGGTGAGCCTGAGCAGAATCAGAAAAAAGCTCCGCAGATATTTGGCAGAAGGGGGATTTATTGAATGAGAGCGGAGGATCTGTTTGAAGCGATGGAGGGGATCGACGAGGATCTGATCGCACGAAGTGAAATCAGAATGCGCAGGACGCCGAATAAGCAGAGCGGGAAAAGAAGCAGCACCAAAAGAAGCAGCACCAAAAGAAAGAAACGCAGAGACTTTTACCGCTACGCGGTGATCTCACTCTCAACGGCGGCCGTTGTATTGATCTTCCTCATGGCAAGGGATTTTCTGATGCCCAGGGTGAACCATCAAGTGAACAACTCAGAAATGGCGGAAGAGGCAGCCGGGGACAGTGTACAGGCGGAGGCATCCGAGGACGACGAGATGGACGCCATGATGGCAGAAGAAAGTGAGCAATACGACGAGTCTGACAGTGATATGAGCGATGCTGCTGAAGAGGAAGATACCAGAGCATACAGGGACAATGGCGCGGAAGGAAAGACAGCAGTGGATCTCCTGGGTGATATGAAGGGGGACTACGTGAGCTTGGAGTATATCTCCGCGGAAGATGAGCAGAACGGTGGGAACCGCAAAGTGCCGGACTATTCGGAGGAGGGAGAGGAAGCTCTCTCTGCGGCACTGGAAAACGGTAAACCGGAGCCGTCACTGCTCGCTTCAAAAGGTGATCCCACATACTATGTATATCTCATGGACAGCAGCGGCAGGGAAGACAAAGTGACGTTTTATCTGAACTGTTATGTCAGCATGGACAGTATTCCCGGGGTCGTCATGAAGATTTCGGAAACGGAATATCAAGCGGTGCTGGATCTGTTCGATTGAGATGATCTGTATCACCGGAAGGAGGATAGAAATGATGAGAAAGAAAGCGGTGCTGGCAGCTGTAATGGCACTGATGCTGTGCACAGCCGGCTGCGGAGGAGGATATAATTCCTCGGCAGCCCCCAGTGCAGACCAGGCGTATGAAGATTCCAAGGCAGAGGGAAACTATGCTTCGGAAGCTGCCGAAGAGGCGGCTTATTCTGAAGATTATGATTCGGAATACGATAATTCCACCTACGAAGATGCCGCATCCGGACAGGGCGATAACGGCAGCGGAACAGCCGGCACGGAGGGATCGGATTCAGCACTGCGGGCACAGGACGGACAGAAGATCGTCTATACCGGAAATCTGAAGATCCAGACGCTTGAGTACGAAAAATCTGCGTCCAGCATTCGCAGGAAGATCAGAGAGTACGGTGGATTTACGGAATCGGAAAACGAGAGTGACGACAACCGTACCTGGTATTATGAGGATTCCTCGGGCAGCAGGAGATCCCTCAGTCTCATTGCCAGGATCCCCTCGGAGAAATTCGAAGAGTTTATGGACTCTCTGAGCGGAGACGGCAAAATATTGAGCCGTTCCATGAATGCAGAGAACATCAGCCAGCAGTATGCGAACAAAGAGAATTATAAGAAGGCACTGGAGAAAGAGCAGGAGAGGCTTCTGGCCATGATGGACAAGGCGGGGACGATCGAGGAGATGATCGCCGTGGAAGAGAGGCTCTCCGAGGTCGAGAGACAGCTCAATGCTTTCAAGACAGACCTGTCCGCCATGGACAAAGATGTACAGTTCTCAACCATCTACATCGATCTGACGGAAGTGAAGCGCTACACAGAGGAGCCGCACGTCACAACGTTCGGAGAGAGGATCGAGAATGCATTTGACGATGCGATCAGCGGCTTCGTCAATCTGTGCCAGGGAATCGTACTTTTTGCAGTCAGATACTTCCCTTATCTGATCCTGCTGGTAATCGTCATCATTCTTCTACTCCGTCTGGATAAGAAGAGCAAAGAAAAGAGACTTGCCATGATGTCCAATCCGGAATACGCCAAAATGGTCAACGAAAGGGCCCGTGTAAAAGCGGAGATGGCAGCCAGAAAGAGAGCGGAGAAGGAGGCTAAGAAAGAAGCAAGAAGGAACGGCCGGGGCGGTCTTTTCGGACGCGGTGGTAAGAACACGGCGCCGGGGGCGGAAGTGAATCCGACGGAAGGAGCCAATTTCGAAATGAAGGCCGGAATGAACCCGGATGCAGGACAAGACGGCGGAGTAGATGAAGCATGTAATAGGGAGTAACTGCAACGGTTCAAGATTTGATCTGCTGCAGATTGAATTGATACTTTGAGATTTTTAAAAGGACCCTGCCGGGTTCAGATCTTTAAAAGGTGATCTGAACCCGGCAGGGTTTTGACAACAAACAACGGATCTTTCGTACTCGAAAGAAGATCTATACTTTCCGGTTTCCGGTAGCATCGGCCTGAGGCAGTGTCAAGACGGTTTCGCTATTTATCCCTCCCGCCCCGAAGGGGCGTGAGCATAAACCGCTCCTCCATCTTGACACAGCCACAGGCCGGTGCTGTTTGGTAATCAAGGGGTGCAAGGGCACCCCGGCCCTAGAGCCGGGCCGGTTCTTATGATGCTTGTCATAGTGTAGTCAGCTGATATCAGGTTTCAATCGAGCTGCAGGCCGGATCTGGCATCCACTGCTGTTACGGGGTCTTTCTGATGGAAGAAACGGCGCCGTTAACGTCGCCGCACCCCATAAAGTCCGGAATCTTGCCTCATCACCTGATCAGTCACCTGCCGGTTGGGCTCAGGAAGCTTGCTCACCATATATTGCACCCATGCCATTTTCTCTATGTTCTCCAAAACAGCGAAATCTCAGTTGAATTTCCATTGCGTTGGGCGGACTTGACTGCTTCTGAAAAATTTGTATCCATGAAAGAAGCCCTCTTGTCTTCCACATGGATGCAAATCACTACAGAAATAGCTTCCTGAACCAACTTGGAGTTTCCTCATAGGATTTTCGAGTCATTTCCGGGCAAAATCTGAAAAGCCCCGGATGTAAAGTGCCTGAAAACTAACATTTCAGCCCAACCTGGGTTTATCGACTCAAGGAGCCGACTCTGCCGGCAAGAAGAGGTATATTTCTTCAATTCCTAACCTTCAATTAATGACTCACGCCGGTAAGACATACGATTGATATCCCAAGATTCTCCAGAGCTGGCATTTATATAGCAAGTCGAGAACCCAGCCACCGCGGAGCGGCTTGACCTTGACGGCCGGGAAGGAAAAGAAGGAAACAAAAAAACCTGCTAACAAAAGTCAAGGGCTTTTCATCAGGTTTTTATATTTCTCATAATTCAATTTTTGTGTACAACAAAAAGACTGGATTGATCCTCCAGTCTGGTTGGATCTGCTTAGATCATGTACTATTGATAGACTGCCATTACTCTTGCGTAATAGATTCTCAAGAACTTATTCAATCCGGCAATCTTGGCGTGCTTTTTGTCTTTTCCTTCACTTTCTTTTTTCAAGATATAGTTATAGACAACATCGTCTTTTGGTGCCTTATGGCTCTTAAGCACCCGCATGACTTCGTATCCGACCTTCCGGAGAGTAGATGAACCTCGTTTTGTTATCCTGCGTTTGGAGCCGACAAATTGGCCGGATTCATACGGTGGAGGATCTATTCCAGCCCATGCGATGAGCGCCTTTGCGCTGTGCAGACGTCGAACATCACCGATCTCAGCAATTAACTTTGGAGCAAGGACATCTCCGACGCCTCCCATCGCCCGGACTGTTGAATATTCAGGCAATGACTTAGCAAGTTCCTGCATTCGTGATAAGATAAGAGACAGAGAGTTATTCACAGCTCTCAATACTGTTACGGCTTCCTGTACCAGCATTTTGGTCGATGGGGTACTGGAAGACAGAGTGGGGATACCACCAGATGCCAGTTCATAGATCGTTTCGGCCTTTGATCTGCTCCGGTGGTATTTCTTTTCTCCTGCCCAGATCAGGTATTCGTCGGCAAACTCATCAAGACTCATAGATGTGATCAGGTCAAAGTGCCAGAAGCGCTCCACAAAGTCACTGAGCTTATCCTTGCCGCTGGCTTCATCCCAGCTGTTGAACAGTTTTTTAATGCCTGGCATCACGTAATCCAGGATATGCGTCAACTCTTGCAGCGCTTTCACATGGAGTTCCATATAGTAGCGGTACCGGCGACCGAGAAGCTTGAGCTCAGCGTAAGTTCCTTCATCACTCTCATGCTTTTGCAGTTTGTACCACTTTTCTATGCCGTAATTCGCGATCATGGATGAATCAAGACGATCTGTCTTGGCTCCCCTGATACTGTTGTCCTTCGCATATTTCTTCATTGCGTAAGGATTCACCACCGATACAAAGTAGCCTTTTTCCTGAAGAAAAGACAGGATGGGAAAATGATAAATGCCCGTTGCCTCCATCACAACCCGTATCTCTCCATCCAGCTTCTGCAACAGGCTGTCAAGGCTTTCCAGTTCTTTCTCCACATGCAGCACCTCGAAAGGACTGCACACAATCTCTCCATAGGGCTTAAGAACACAAACCGTGCTTTTTCCCTTAGATACATCCACTCCTACGCTTATCATCCTTTACCTCCTAAAATTGATATTAGTAATTGTTCCAGCCGCACTTATTACCATTCAGTTTAGTTGGTTACGCGGGAGCGGATCCCGACCTGCTTAATCGAATGCTTATAATAAGGGGTTGGTTGACGGTTTTTTTGACGGATGCAATCATCCAAAAGACCCCACGTCAGACCAATTACTTCCCCTATTATAAAAAATAAGTGCAGATGTCAGAGTAAATTGCTCTCTAACAACTACACTTTTATGGTACTAAAAGACTGCCATAAAAGAATTACTTCAAAGTATGGCAGTCCAATATTCTATTCGATCATATAAAAAAACAAATGGATTTCTTAAAATGATTTTCAACGCAGAAGGTCTTCTTCAGTTTCAGTCATGCCTCTGCGAAAAATCGCTGTAGACTTCCGCGAACAGTGCGGAGTGGGGGAGACGCTCCGGCTTCAGGCCGGCCATTGTCAGATGGGTGGTGTCTCCGATCCGGGTCGCCCTAAAATGTGCGTACCCTTTCTGACGCTCCTCCGTGTAAAGTTCCGTGACAGAGGAAGTGGGCATGCAGAGTGACTGCAGCGGCACAAAGGGGGAGACGTTCCACAAGTGGGAGAGCAGGACGCAGGTGATGCCGAAATGGCAGAAGAAAGTCAGCGTCTCTTTGCTCTCTCTTACTACATGGTAGTGCCGGCCGTCCCTGACATAGCCGTGGTCAGCAAGCAGCCTGTCGAAGGATGCGATCACACGGTCGTAGATCGGCAGAAGATCTGAATTGTGGGCGACCAGCGTGGTGCGCCACTCCTCATAGTCCGCGTAGGCAGGATGCTCGATATAGTAGGAGGGATACATGTCCCAAACGATCCGCTTCCCGAAAGAGCCGTCCGGCATGATCTTGAGATAATAGGCATCCTGCAGCAGGGAGACATCGTTGACATCTACCTGGGCGGGAAATTCTCTGAGCCAGGGCAGCGTTGTCAAAATATCGGTACACTCTGTGGCAGCGGCAATGCCGTGTTTTCCTTTTACAGCTCGCCCGATCGCAATGGCGGCAGTCTCCTGTGATCTCCCGAGAGGGGAGACATAGCAGGTTCCGAGGTCCATGGAGGGCGTCAGAGCTGCCAGGGCCTGTGCTTCTTTGAGGCCGATCTCATTGAGGCAGTCCTTTTTATAATCCGGATCTCCATGCCGAATAAACAGTAATCTCATAACTCTCCGATCTGCGCCGATACAGGCGCTTATAAGATATTCTTGGTAAGTGCGTAGAGTTTGTGCGATAATGTGATTGGTGTTAAGTGAACTATAAAAAAGCTACCTTTAATTTTACCAAATTTGCGCGGAAAAAGCGACCAAATGAGCAGGATGCCAAGAGATGAAAACAGAGAACAGAGAACAAAACAAATGGCCGGCTCTTCGGGCCAGGCTCTTCAGAATGGTTTCGGTCGGCGTTATTGATGAACCGATCAACAGGGCATATGACATCATCAGTACAGGAGCGCTGATCGCAAACCTTGTGGTCAGTGTGATGGCGACCTTCGAGAACCTGAATGCGGCATATGGGACATGGTTTCTTCTCATTGAGCAGGTGACGGTCTTTTTCTTCGGTGTCGACTATGTGCTCCGGCTGATCACGGCACCGGAATTGCATCCGAACAGCCCCAATGTTAAAGCAAGGTGTCAATATGCTTTTTCTTTTACCGGCATCATTGATCTGCTCTCTTTTTTGCCCTACTATCTGCCGGTCTTCTTTCCGTCGGGAGTCGCCGCGTTCAGAATGTTCCGTGTCGTCAGGATCCTGAGGCTGTTCCGTATCAACACGTATTACGACTCGCTCAATGTCATCACGGAAGTTATCGTCAGCAAAAAGCAGCAGCTGCTGTCTTCGGTGTTCATTATAGCGACACTGATACTCGGATCAAGCTTGTGTATGTACAGCCTGGAACATGAGGCACAGCCGGATGTGTTCAAGAATGCATTTTCAGGGATATGGTGGTCCGTATCTACCATGTTGACGGTAGGCTACGGAGATATCTATCCGATCACGCCGCTTGGCAAGTTTTTCAGCATTTGCATCACTTTTCTGGGTGTCGGCATGGTGGCGATCCCTACCGGTATCATCAGCGCCGGATTTGTCGAGCAGTATACAAGATTCAAGCAGCTTGGGGAATTCGGCGTCGAGGAAAAGCTCCGCTTTGTACACATTCAGCTGTCACCCAAAGATACATGGGCAGGGAAAAAGATTCGGGATCTGGGGCTGCCGGTCGGCCTTCTCATCGCGATCATCGTGAGAGGAACCGAAACGGTCGTACCCAGGGGAGATGTCGTGCTTCTGGCCGGTGACAAACTGATCATCGGAGCAGAACCTCTCCACGGGGAAACCCCGGTGGAGCTCATGCAGATGAAGATCGGAAAGTATCACAACTGGAACGGGTACGCGATCCGTGAACTGGACATTTCCAGACAGACCTATATCGTTATGGTCAAGCGTGACGGACAAATGATCGTACCTCATGGCTCCCTGATCCTTAAGGAAGGCGATGAAGTATACATGTACAAGAAGATGAGCAAAAGAGAGCTGGCATAAAAGGTGTAATCAGGCTTTACTAAGCCCGTCGGAGAGCATAAATAATGCGCTCGCAAAAAGGAGCGCATTATTAGAACGTGAGCCCCCGACGGGCATTGTACAGCCATATACGTTATTATGGTTTCGCCAGCAGGATCAGCAGCTCTGCAGACTTTTCCATCTCCTGCACGGAAGCGTATTCGTAGCGCCCGTGGAAGTTGTACCCGCCGGTGCACACGTTGGGGCAGGGAATGCCCATATAGGTGAGTCTGGCGCCGTCGGTACCGCCGCGGATCGGCAGGATGATCGGTTCCACGCCGAGCTGCTGCATGGCTTCCTTGGCGCGGGCGATCAGGTCCATGTGGTCCTTGAGAGGAATAGCCATGTTGTAGTACTGGTCGCGGATCGTGAGCTTTAGGATATCCCTTCCGGCAAACGCCTTGTACTTGGCGTTGATGAAGGCCGCCGCGCCTCTCATATACTCTTTTCTGGCCTCGAACTTGTCGAAATCGTGATCACGAATGATGTATTTGAGGACAGCGTGATCCACTTTTCCTTCCATACTGTCGAGGTGGTAGAAGCCCTCATACATTTCTGTGTGCTCCGGTCTCTCAGAAGGCGGGAGCAGTTCATTGAACTCCATTCCTGCCAAAACAGCGCTGAGCATCGCGTTTTTGGCATCACCCGTGTGGACGCTTCGACCGGTGATGTCTATCCGTGCTGCTGCCGCATTGAAGCACTCGTATTCGATCTCGCCGAGTTTGCTGCCGTCGACGGTATAGGCTTCTTTGGCGCCAAAGCGCTTGACGTCGAAATGGTCCGCGCCGCTGCCGATTTCCTCGTCCGGCGTGAAGGCGACACAGATCGTCCGGTGCGGGATCTCGGGGTGGGCGGTGTAATAGGCGAGCAGGTTCATGATCTCGGCGACGCCGGCTTTGTCGTCTGCGCCGAGCAGCGTTTTCCCGTCTGTGACGATCAGATCCTCGCCGATGTGGGAGAGCAGTTCCGGGAAGTCGTCGGGGCGCATGACTATAGATTCGGCGCCTCCGTGTCCGCGGAAGAGCAGAATGTTATGGCCCTGATAGTTCTCCTCGATGCGGGGCTTTACGCCGCTGCCGCTGGCAGCAGGAGAGGTATCCATGTGAGAGATAAAGCCAAGCGCAGGTTCTTCGCCCGGGAGCTTTGCGTAGACATAACAGTGCTTGCGATCGTAGTCGGCATCCAGCCCCATCTCGCAGAGTTCCCTGTACAAAAGGGATGCCAGATCGTGCTGCTTGGATGTGGAAGGCTGCGTGTCGGAGTCCTCCGCTGATTGTGTATCTATTTGCACATATCGTAAAAATCGATCGATCAGATCATGGTTTCGGATCATGGTTGTGCCTCCTGCTTAATATGTTTATTTCATAATAGCACTTATACATCAGTCAGTGTTATACTAGATGACACTGATTCTTATGCAGACTACAAAAGGGGGATTCGGCCTCCGAACACAAGTCAGGCAGCTTAGTGGCGGATCCGGCCTTGGACATATGTCAGACGGCCCCGGGAAGCAGATGCGGGAGGTATTGAAATGAAGGTTTTGGTTGTCAGCGATTCTCATGGAAGAAATGATCTCGTGCGCAAAGCGATCAGTCAGGAAGCGCCGATCGATATGCTGATCCACGCGGGCGATGTCGAAGGTGATCTGGAAAAAGTATTGGGCCCGGGCAGAGATTATAGCATCCGCGCAGTGTCGGGAAATATGGACTGGGGGTTCGGACTTGAGGCGGCGCTCTCTTTTGACATGGGTCCCCACAAGGTGTTTCTCACACACGGGCATCATTACGGAGTGTCGTATACGATGGCGAATCTGCGGGAGGCAGCGGAGAAGGCAGGAGCGGATGTCGCGATCTTCGGACATACACATATGCCTTTTATGGAGGAGCAGAACGATATCCTTCTGCTCAATCCGGGGAGCGTGTCCAAGCCCAGGCAGGCGGGGCTCAAGAAGACATATGCTGTGATTCAGATCAATGACCAGACCGGGGCGATGAAAGTCCGGTTTAAGAGTCTGAAGGGAACAGGGTGGCTCTGAATACTGAGCGCAGATAAGTGATCGATCAAAAAAGCGACAGATCAAAATAGTGACGGATCAAAATAGTGATGGATCAAAATAGTGACGGATCAAATCCCGGGAGAAAGCCGTAATGCGGTATCTCCCGGGATTTTGTGCTTATTTCTTTTCTATCTTTTTTTGGCCTTTTTGGCGGAGGTGTGCCTGCCGGCATGTGATGCAGGCGGAGCGCTCTTCTGAGTTTTGGGGCTGCGCCCGCGCAAATGATCAGCTGCTTTCGGGGCGCGTGCTTTACCGGCAGGTTTCGGGCCGCGTGCCTGATCAGCTGCTTTCGGGCCGTGTGCTTTACCGGCAGGTTTCGGCTCGCGCGGCGGGATCAGGAACTTTTCGCCGAAACCGATGAGGTCTGCGCGCCCCTCGCGCAGGAGAGCCTCCTTGACGAGGGCATAGTTCTTCGGATCGCGGTACTGGATCAGAGCGCGCTGCATCGCTTTTTCGTGGGGATCCCGCGGAACGTACACTTTCTGCATCGTGGACGGGTCGCTGCCCTTCATGGTGGTCGGATCGAGCCCTGTGTAGTACATGCAGGTCGAGATCGTGCCCGGTGTCGGGTAGAAGTCCTGCACCTGCTCGGGCATATAGCCGAGATCGCGTATATATTCCGCCAGCGCGATCGCGTCCTTCATGGTGCTTCCCGGATGGGAGGACATCAGATAAGGCACGATATACTGGTCCTTTCCAAGCCTCTCGTTCATCTTCTCGAATTCGCGGCAGAACGCATTGTAGACTTCCACCGAAGGCTTGCCCATTTTGGAGAGGACATGATCCGAGATGTGCTCCGGCGCCACGCGGAGCTGCCCGCTGACGTGATGCTGACAGAGCTCTTTTAAGAAAGTCCTGTCCCGATCTGCCAAAAGATAGTCAAATCGAAAACCTGACCGGACAAACACTTTTTTGACGCCCGGGAGGGCGCGGAGTTTTTTAAGGAGGGACAGATAGTCGCTGTGGTCGACTTTGAGGTTGGGGCAGGGCTTGGGATAGAGGCAGCGGCGATTTTTGCAGGCGCCTTTGGTGAGCTGCTTGTCGCAAGCCGGCCGGCGGAATTCCGCGGTGGGGCCTCCGACGTCATGGATGTAACCCTTGAAGTCCGGGTCTTTCAAGCACTGTTTTGCTTCCTCAAGAATGGACTCGTGGCTTCGGCACTGCACGATGCGGCCCTCATGGAAGGTCAATGCGCAGAAATTGCAGTCACCGAAACAACCTCTGTTGGAGGTGAGGCTGAATTTGATCTCGCTGAGTGCCGGGATGCCGCCGTCCTTCTCATAAGAAGGGTGATAGGCGCGCATGAAGGGCAGGGCGTAGACGTCGTCCATCTCCTGCGTGGTCAGCGGCTTCGCCGGCGGATTCTGCACGACGAAGAGTTTGCCGTCGTAGGCCTCGTATATACGCTTGGCCTGGAAAGGATCCGTGTTCTCATGCTGGATCGCGAAACTGCAGGCGTACTGCCGCTTGTCACTGCGGACCTGCTCGAAATCGGGAAGCCTTATGGCGTCGTAGATGCTCTCCTCGTCGCGGGTCTTGTAGACCGTCCCGTCAATATAGGTGATGTCGCGGATGTCGAGACCGGAGGAGAGCGCGTCAGCGATCTCGGGGATGCTGTGTTCGCCCATGCCGTAGGAGATGAGGTCGGCGCCGGAATCGAGGAGGATGGAGCGGCGCACTCTGTCGGACCAGTAGTCGTAGTGGGACAGGCGCCTCAGGCTGGCCTCGATGCCTCCGATAATGATCGGTGTGTGCTTGTAAGTCTGCCGGATCAGGTTGCAGTAGACGATGACGGCGTAGTCGGGCCTCTTGCCGATGACGCCGCCGGGGGAGTAGGCGTCCTGATGGCGGCGCTTTTTTGCCACAGTATAGTGGTTGACCATGGAGTCCATGTTGCCGGAGGAAACAAGAAAGCCCAGACGGGGCTCGCCGTATATCTGCACGCTCTTCGGATCTCGCCAGTCGGGCTGGCAGAGCAGGGCGACGCTGTAGCCGCGCGACTGCAGCAGGCGGCAGATGATCGCGGTGCCGAAGCTCGAGTGGTCCACATAAGCGTCGCCGCTGACGTAGATGAAATCGGGCTGCGAGATGCCGTCTTCTATGAGGTCTTGTCGGGAAATAGGTAAAAAGCCGTTGGGCATGGGGGACTCCTTTGGATGGTCTTTGTTACATTATAGCACAAGGAGACAGGGGACGGTTCTCTGTCTCCTTATGCGGGTGTCAAAGGGACGGTTCTTCTGACACCTTTTTGGAGGTGTCAAGGAGGTCAAGAGAAGGGTCCTTCAGTGCCATGAACCAGCCTGTGCGGGTGCGGCATGCCCCTCCGGACCACGTTGAATTCGCAGGGATTCACACAGATCCTTCCTTCGCTCCGGAGGGAACCGCAATTCCAAAACTCGCCGTCCGCTCCGATGACCGGACGGCTCAGACAAGTGGGCTTTCGGGCTGCAGGAGCTGCAGCCCTCATTCCCTCCTTCGCTCAGGAATGATCA
>CADCIU010000040.1 GCA_902801585.1 uncultured Lachnospiraceae bacterium
AAAGGAGGATAAGTGTCATATGCAATACACAAAAGAAGTAGAAGACATGATTTGCGTCGCGAAAGGCCCGAATCATGGTCCTGCTCCGATTCCTGAAGAAGGAAAGTGGGTCCAGGCGAAAGAGGTTAAGGACATTTCCGGTTACACGCACGGCATCGGCTGGTGCGCCCCTCAGCAGGGAGCTTGCAAACTCAGCCTCAATGTCAAGGAAGGCGTGATCGAGGAAGCCCTGGTAGAGACAATCGGATGTTCAGGCATGACACACTCGGCAGCTATGGCGAGTGAGATCCTTCCGGGAAAGACCATCCTGGAAGCACTCAATACCGACTTGGTATGTGATGCGATCAACACTGCTATGCGTGAATTGTTCCTGCAGATCGCATACGGCCGCACACAGTCCGCATTCTCTGATGACGGTCTGCGCATCGGCGCCGGCATGGAAGATCTCGGCAAGGGACTCAGATCCATGGTAGGCACAATGTATGGCACGAAGGCAAAAGGAACCCGTTATCTTGAGATGACAGAGGGCTATGTTGTAAAGATGGCCATCGACAAAGATGATCAGGTTTGCGGCTATCAGTTCCTCAGCCTCGGCAAGATGATGGATGCGATCAAAGGCGGCATGTCCCCGAACGAAGCTTACGAGAAGAATTTGGGCACATATGGACGCTTTAAAGCAGAGGACGGAGCGGTCAAGTGGATCGATCCGCGCAAAGAATAAGAAGGAGGTGCAGCAATGGCTTTGTTTGAAAACTATGAAGGACGTATGCCCCAGCTGCAGCCCGTTCTTGACAAGTACGGTTTCGCCAGCTTTGAGGATGTGAAGGCTTTTACAAATGGCAAGGGCGTAGATGCTTACAGTATCGTAGAGAGCACACAGCCGATTTGCTTTGAGAACGTAAAATGGGCTTATGAGCTCGGCGCAGCGATCGCGATGAAAGAGGGCGCGACGAAGGCTGCCGACGCTGCTAAGTGGATCGGCGTAGGACTGCAGGCATTCTGCATCCCCGGATCTGTTGCAGATCAGCGTCAGGTCGGTATCGGCCACGGCAATCTCGGCGCAATGCTGCTCGACGAGGAGACCGAATGTTTCGCTTTCCTCGCAGGACACGAGTCCTTTGCAGCTGCAGAAGGCGCGATCAAGATCGCTCTTAACGCTAACAAGGTTCGTACGAAACCGCTCCGCGTCATCCTGAACGGACTTGGAAAAGATGCAGCTATGATCATCAGCCGCATCAACGGTTTCACCTATGTGCAGACCAAGTATGACTATCTGTCCGCAGATGTCAAAGAAGACCACGCTCTGACCATTGTCAACAAGACCGCTTATTCCAACGGCGATCGTGCAAAGGTCAACTGCTACGGCGCAGACGACGTCCGTGAAGGCGTTGCGATCATGTGGCATGAAGGCGCGGATGTTTCCATCACCGGCAACTCCACGAACCCCACACGTTTCCAGCATCCTGTAGCAGGCACATACAAGAAAGAGCGCTGGGAAGCAGGCAAGAAGTATTTCTCAGTCGCTTCCGGCGGCGGCACAGGCCGTACACTGCATCCCGATAACATGGCTGCAGGTCCCGCTTCCTACGGTATGACAGATACCATGGGCCGTATGCACTCCGACGCGCAGTTCGCAGGATCCTCCTCCGTTCCCGCGCACGTCGAGATGATGGGCTTCCTTGGCGCAGGCAACAACCCTATGGTCGGTATGACTGTAGCAGTAGCAGTTGCTGTTCAGGAGGCAATGTCCAAATAAGACTTAGGCGTATGAAGGCTCCCGAAGTATCTTCGGGAGCCTTTGTCATGTTACGGATCAATTTGAAACCGGAAAGGATATAAAAATGGACCACGCAGAGAAGGCCAGGCAGCTGTTTCTGGAGGGTTACAATTGTGCGCAGGCCGTAGTATGCGCTTTCGAGGACATGACCGGGCTGGATCGGGAGACATCCGCGCGTCTGGCTTCCTCCTTTGGCGGAGGCATGGGGCGGCTGCGGGAAGTCTGCGGAACAGTGAGCGGCGCGCTCCTTGTTCTGGGACTGCTCTGCGGTTACTCGGACCCGAAAGACCCCGGGGCCAAAATAGAGCATTACCATTTGGTACAGGAATTTGCCCGACGATTTCGTGAGATCAACGGGACGATCATTTGCCGGGAACTGCTCAAAGGCGTCAGGACAAAACCGGGAAACGACCCGGAGGAGAGGACACCGGCGTATTATGCCGCAAGGCCCTGCCTTCGGCATGTGGGTGAAGCGGCGGCAATCGTCGAGGAACTGATCAGAGAAGATTCTTCATGCTGTCCAAACTGAAATAAATGGTCGAAATATTGTGATAGAGCGCCGAAGTTGCCGGCGGTATGATTCCAAATAGTCCGAGCGCGATCAGTCCTCCGTTGAAGAGCATGATGCGCCGGTAGTTGTTGTCGATCCTGTCCATCAGGCGATTGCTGATGCGCCGCAGAACGATCAGTTCCCGCAGATCATCCGCAGAGACCGTGATATCGGCGATCTCTCCGGCTATGACTACGCCGTCGAGCGGAATGACATTGCCTGTCCGCACAATGACGTGATCGCCCGGCTCGATCCTGCTGACGGGGATCAGTACCTCCCCGTCTTTCTCTGTTTTGACCCATGCGTTGTCGATATTTATATACATGCGGCGCGCGAGGTCGTCAACGGATCTTTTATGTGTCCACTCTTCCAGAAGCGCGCCGGCGTCCAGCAGGAACATGACGGATCCTGCAGTCGACCAGTTTCCGCGCAGGATTGACACGGAGATCGTCGTGGCGTCCAGAACGGGAACCTCGAGCTTTCCTTTTTGCAGGCATTTAAGAGCACTGCCAAAATAGTGCACTGCCTTGGTTAAGCAGACCAGATTCCGGATTACGGGCGGCAGAACGAACATGCAGGCCGCACGGCGGGCTACAAGAAAGAACAGTTTGTCCTCAAAAGTTCTGTTTAGTTCCCGCCCTGTGTGGTCCGGCACGTCCACCTGGGACCTTGTAAAATCGAAGTCCGCCAGCGCCGCCACTAAAGTGTCCCTGACGCCCTCCGTTTCGGGATCGAACAGGATCGTTGCGTCCGTTGTGCGCTCGGAAACCGTCACTTTCACGACGCCTTCCTGCGAGAGCAGATAATAATGAAGCCGGTCTGCCTGCGCGCCTGTCATTCGTCTGACTGACATCCGCACACGCATCCGGCCGCGGGTTTCATGTAGAATTCTGCAATTCATCCTGACTCACACTTTTCTCTTACTCTGCAGCCTCATTCGCAGCCGAAAGGATCGCTTTGGCATCCTCGATCTGCCTCGCTTCTTCCTGCGCATACCGCTTCTCGTTCAGCTCCTTTGCTTCCGCCGCAATGTCGCCGCAGTTCTCACGGATCAGGGAGACGTCTTTCACCACCTCGTCCTTCATGCGCAGCACTGCCGCAGTGCCGTGTGTATAGGCTTTCTTAGCATCTTTACTTGTCAAAATACGGATTCCGTAAGATCCGAGAAGGATCCCTGCTCCCAGCCAGCCGCACTTCTTCCATTTGATGTCAAACATACACAACCTCCATTCAGCCTTTTGGCATTTCAAATATTTATCCTTTATCATAGCAAGCAGCGTTTTGAGAATTCTACTCCGAAAAGGCTGATTCTAAATTTTTTTATGATACGAGAGACCGGATCATATGCCTGACAGGGATCCGGTCACTCTGAGAACTCATAATATGCGACTTCATCGATCTCCCGGTTGGTCCCCACTACGATCTCCTTGCCGTCGCTTCTCTTGAAATGCATGGCATTAGCCATTCCGGTGTCGGAATCGAAGGTCTCCGCGCGGTAGTCGCCGGCTTCTGCGTCCCATGTGATCGCGATGGAGCGTCTGGTTCCCTTACGCCAGCCTACGATCCAGGTGGGTCTGCCGAGGATCATGTCCGCCCAGGTCGCGTGGATCATCTCTGTCTCCTTTTCGGGAGCGCTGTATTTCCATTGAGGAACATAACGGCCGAACGCATCCTGATGCCAGATGGTGAGGGAATTGCCGTGGAAGGGGCTGATCAGGCCCAGCTCGAGCCTGCCGTCGCCGTCAAAGTCAATGAGGACCGTATCGCTGGAGGGAACCGGGAGGAGATTCGTCACGGTCCACTGAGAGCCGCGGACTCTGGGAGGTTCCATAAGGAAAGTGCCCTGCTCGCATCCGACTACAGCAGCCTCATGTCCGCCCCAAACAGCCTTGGAGAAACCGTGGTTTCTGAGCATGCCATCGTGTACAAGGGAGAGCTCGAGAAGATGACCGTCGTCAAATGCGGACAGGTCATCGGGGAGCTCCGCCGCGAAGCACGCGCCTGCAAAGCGCCAGTCATTCTTATAAGAATGGCCGCTCTTGAGGCAGCAGACGAGCAGATATTTGACACCGGCTCTCCTGAGGATGCCGAAGCGATGAACAAAAGGTGTCTCGCAAAGGGTCCTCACCTCCCAATCCCCTTTGCCCCGGCGTGTCACGATGACGATCTTCGCGTCTGCGGAGTCGTCGGGAGAGTAGAACTTGTGGATGGCGAGAAACTGACCGTCCGCGCCGGGGACCTGGGCCATGGTCATAACGCCGCCGGGCTCGTCCCATACCTTCTCGAGGAGTTCGCCTTCTTCGGAGAAGAGATAGCAGGGATCGTGCTGCTCCGCCGCCGCGACAAAACAGCGCCTGCCCTCAACGGTGACTTCGGACATGGCGTAGCATTTGTTTAAGTTGCAGATCACTCTTTTTTTAACATGCATATCTTTTATCCTTTCATATTTGAATCCAGCCGCTCGCGGACCTGCCGGGCCAGCTCATTCTCCCGGTCTGAAACGGCGGGATGGCCGCCGCCGTATATGACCCGGTAATAGGTATCAAAAACGCTCTGCAGATCCGGTCTGAGGTCATCCGGCGCCAGGTTGATATAGTCAGACAAGAGGCCCCGGTCGATGAAGTCACCGGAAGCGCTTTTGCGGATCAGTTTCCGGATCATATCCACATCCGTGATAAACTGCTTTTCGGGCGTGCCGTATTTGTAGCGGATCAAACCGATCAGGCGGCGGCCCGCGATGAGTGCGGCAAGGAGCAGGGCGATGCAGAGGACCACAGGCCCCGAGATCCGAAGGATCTGCAGGGCAGTATTACCGGATTGCTGCTTTTCCCTTTCCGTATCCTCGCCGGCATCGGGAGCGGGCGGCTCAGGCAGATCATGGGCAGCCGGCCGGGGATCTTCCGCAGCCGGTCCCGGCGCCTGTCTGTGCCAGGTGTATTCCTCTGACGCTTTACAGGAAGCAGTAGGTTCAAAGGGCACCCAGCCGATCCGGTCCAGATACGCTTCGGGCCAGACATGGGAACAGCTCCCGGCTACCTCGTAGCAGTCCTGCTGCTCGAAGGGGAAGACGAAGCGGTAGCCCGGGACAGCTCTCGCCGGGATACCTGCAAGCCGGAGCAGCATGACCATGGATGAGGTGTAGTGCACACAATACCCTGAACCCGTCTCAAAGAGAAAACGGTCCGCTATATCGGACATGCCCGCGGAACTGCTCATGTCCGAATGAGGGTCATGGCCGCCGGAAGCATTCAGGTTATAAGGGTATTTCCTCAAATAAGCTTCGATCCGCAGGCATTTTTCGTACTCGCTTTGGACGCCGTCCGTGAGTTCTTCTGACAGTTCCTGCATGCGGCTTCCGGCGCCCGCAGTATCCAGGCAGGCCGTCAGCTCATCGGGAGGATCCTCCTTTAGGAGGGCGTCGTATTCATTCCCGGTAAGGATGTCTCCGAGCTCGATCCCAAACAGCTCCATCGCGTACGCGCAGGCCTCTTTGAAGGACAGGCTGTCTGTCTGTGTCTGCGCTGCGGCCTCTCTGAAAAGGCCGGCCAGGTAAGGGCTTCCGTAGTCGATGTCCAGATATTCGGCCTCCAGTCTGTATCCCTTTTTGTGCGCGGAAGCGCTGACGCCGCTCTCTATTTTGACTTTGCCGTCTTTGTTTTGCCCTGTAAAGATGAGGACAGAGCCCGCCGGCGCTATTTCATCGAAAGTATCGAGGTAGGCGTATTCCACACTGATCTCCGAGATTTTTGAAAAAAGCGCCGCATGCTGACGGTCAACGCCGCGGGCGTGAAGAAACCGCAGAAAGCGCACCAGCTGCCCCTTGTCTGCGGGCCGGCCGCCCGTCAGGTAAAGGAGACGGCGAACGCGCTTCTTCGCGGATGTTTCAGCGTCAATGTAAGTGAAATAAGGTTTCTCGCCGGTCCGGAGAATAAGCTGGGACCTCTGAGAATCACTGACGCTGCCGCCGGTCATGTTCAAAGAGCTGTAACCCGTCGTATAAGTGCCGTTGTTCAGGCCGGAAAACAGATAGTAGGAAGCGCTGTCGGCAAGGCCCGCGGCCCTGCGGACCAGCTGCTCGCCCGCATTTACGAGGGGCGACCAGTCGATCGGTTCTTTTTCCATGGGGATCAGCATCAGAAGGGCTCCGAGCAGGACAAAATAGTGCAGAGGGAACGCTTCACCCTTCCCTGCAGCTGTCAGCTTCTGCAGGGATGAAAGGGTAAGGACCACAAGGGAGACGAACATGATCTTGTCTGCAGTAAATTCGCCCGCAAAGGCACGCCCGCTCAAAAAGAGACAGAGGGCGGCGGCGTCCAGGACAAAAGCACCCCAGAGCTGCAGGAGATCCTTTTTTGGCACAAAGTCAAAAAACAGTCTGGCAGCTGCAGCCGCGGCCAGCGCGCAGGAGAGAAACGGGGAAAGTTCCGTCCTTGTCATCAGAAAGAGGAGAAGTCCGGCGGGAACAAGAGAGAGGAGGGCGGGCGCGCGTCCGTCCGCAAAAAGTCCGATCATGTATTCGAAGAGGCCGGTCAGGAAGAAAAACAGGGTGAAGGCCACGGCAAAGAGACCCCTGGGAAGAGGTTCGTTTCCCGGGGCGTAAATGCCCCCTGAAGCGAGCAGGTAAACTTCTGCGCACAGGATGACCAGGGAGACTGAAAAGAGATATGTCCTGCATTCACTCAAAAACAGTGAATGGATCTTGTCCCGGTTCGGGATCTTCCCGAATAAGAATCCAGGTATCGTCTTCATTGGTTCTGCTCCTCAGATCGGCTGTCAGGGCCAGGAACTGCTCATAGTCCTGTCGGGAGTAATAAAAAATACCGTCTGCCGCGATGCTGTAAAATTCCATGAAGGTCTCATAGGAATCCGCAGTGGAGTGTGTCACTTTGCCGGCCGGAAAGATCAGACGGACCGGTATGCCCCGGCCTGCGAAATGCCATACGGCGGACACGGAAAACTCAAGGAAAAAATCGCGCCTCTTAAGGGATTCAAGGTCCTGTTCCCTGTCCGGGGCATAGGCGGCCTGCATCAGGATCGTGACAGTGCGCTTTTCCATTTTGTCGGGCACGCGGGTCACCGGCGTTCCGAGCCTTGCGGAGACTTTCCAGTTGATGGAGGACAGGGCATCGCCCCGCTGATAGGGGCGCATGTCGCTTCCGGGCGTTTCTTCCGACAGGCGGCTGCTTCTAAGGCCGGTGTTGTTGACCCGGTTTTCCAGGTCCAGGACGCGGTCCGCGAGGTCGGTGACCGGCGGACTGACCGCCGCGCGGAAGGTGTAGGGAACATCCAAAGCTGCAGTAAACAACGCGAACGGATCTGTAAAAGATACGCTGTGAACGCCGACGTCATAGGAGCCGGCGTAAAGACAGCTGATCCCGGAAACAAGCTCCCGGCTCTCCCCGGCCCTGAGGGAAAGCTTCCGGCCGTCCTCAATCTCGTAGAGGGTGCATCTGTCGCTGTAGACGTTAAGGCCCATGGCGTGGATGGGGAGAAAGCCGGCGTTCTCTATTTTGACACGGTACCTGTGGTCTTCGCATCGGACCGGCCTGTGGACCTCGATTTCCTGATAAATACGCAGAAAAACAAAATTGGCGAAGATGTACAGCGCGGAGAAGGGAAGCAGCAAAAGCACGGCGTAGAGCCATGCGAAGGAGGCAGGACCTCCATAAAAGCTGGAAAAGACGAGGCTCCCTGCCAATATTGCAAAATACAGAATTACGCGCCTTAGGTGAAAACGGATCTTCATGGTACTTTGGTCTGCCTGAGGATACTCCGGACTGCTTCCTCCCGGGTGATCCGGCCCAGCCTGGCTCCCGAGGAGAGTATGAGCCGGTGAGGGAGAGTGAGGAGAGCGGCATCCGCGATATCTTCCGGGATGCAATAGCCGCGCCCTTTCATAAAGGCTGAAGCCTGGGCGAATCTGAGCATGGAAAGGAGCGCCCGGGGCGACGCGCCGCAGGAGAGTTCGGGCTTGTTCCTGGTAGCTTCCGCGATGCTGACCGCGTAAGCTGTCAGGTTTTCGTGGATGGTAACGGCGTTCACTTCTTTTTTCATCTGCGCGATGTCCCCGGCGGTGAGCACCGGGATCGTGTCGCTGTGGAGCCGGCCTTCGAGGAACCTGCTGACCATGTCCTGAGAGGCCGCGGTATCGGGGTAGCCGATGGAGAGCCTTACCATGAAGCGGTCCAGCTGGGACTCGGGGAGGGGATAGGTGCCGGCCATTTCCGAGGGATTCTGTGTGCCGATGACCATGAAGGGCTCCGGAACCGGAAACGGTTTGCCGTCGATCGTCACTTTGTGCTCCTCCATCACTTCCAGGAGGGCGGACTGTGTCCTGGGGGACGTGCGATTGAGCTCATCGGCCAGTACGATGTTGCTCAGGACGGGACCGGGAACAACCTGGAAGGCTCTCTCGACCGGGTTGTAGACGGAGAGTCCTGTGATGTCAGCGGGCGTCGTGTCGGGCGTGCACTGGATCCGCGCAAAGGAGAGGGAGAGGGAGTCCGCCAGCGCTTTGGCAAGGGAAGTCTTTCCGACGCCGGGCACGTCCTCGATGAGAAGATGGCCGCCTGCCAGGAGCGTTGTGATGACATTGTCGATCAGCCCGCTTTTGCCTACAATCCGCTGCTCTATATTGCTTTTCAGGATATTGATCTTATCATTCATTTTTTGACCTCTGTCCGGGAGGGGTGGCTGCTTATTCTATTATGGAAGTATTATACACCGCGGGGAAAACGGTTCGAAAGGGCGATTACCGGCGAGGTACAACGATTAGAGGTAAGAACGAGGCCCGATTTAGAGAGCCTTGAGTATTCCGGCGAGAACCGCGCCGGATATATTGTGCCATACGGAAAAGATCGCTCCCGGGACGGTCGCCATAGCAAGGCCGGGGAAAGCGGATCCGGCAAGTGTTGTCGCAAGACCGGAATTCTGCATTCCGATCTCTATGGCAACGGCCTTCTTTCTGGGCAGATCCATCCTGAACAGGGCAGCGACCAGATAGCCGCACAGGTATCCGAGAAGGTTGTGCAGGATCACGACGGCAAAGATCACGAGACCGGTGGACAATATTTTGGCACTGTTGTGGGAGACGACCGCCGCCACAATAAGGCAGATGGCAGTCACCGAAACGGTGGGAAGGAGGCAGGAGATCTTCTGTGTGTATTTTCCGAAGAACCTGTTGATCAGAAGACCCAGTCCGATGGGGACCAGGACGACCTGCACGATGGACAGGAACATGGATTTCACATCCACAGACACGGTAGTCCGCAGATAGAGGTAGGTCAGCGCGGGTGTCAGGAAGGGCGCCAGCAGCGTGTTGATGCTGGTCATCCCGACGGACAGGGCCGTGTCGCCGCCGGACAGGTAGGTGATGACATTGCTGGACGTGCCGCCCGGGCATGTACCCACAAGAACTACGCCGACAAGCAGCTCGTCGCTCAGTCCGAAGATCTTTCCGAGGCCGAAAGCCAGCAGCGGCATGATCAGAAACTGTGCCGCACATCCCGTGATCACATCCCGGGGTTGTTTGAATACTACCGTGAAATCTGCCACTTTCATCGTCAGTCCCATCCCAAACATGACGACCATGAGCAGGTAATTGATCCACTTGGTTTGGATCCACAGGCAGGTGCCCGGTAAAAACAGCGCGATGGCTGCTATGACCAGAACAATAAAGGCCATGTATTTTCCTATAAATCCACTGATCTTATTCATTTTGAGATTCCTCCTCAACACAGTATAATACCAGCCGCTGTGTTTGTATGCTGATTGCAGGGAAAATCGGGTATAATAATATAGATATGTACGATCAGTTATAATTTTATACATGGAGAACAAAATGGACCTTTTGAAAAAGACAGTAGAGCACCCTGTTCTCAAGACCCGGATCAGGAACGACGAAGTCAAAATACAGGAGATCGCGCTGGGGTATTTTCTGGCACCTTTTTGCGCGATGCTGGCCAACTCGATCTTTGGCGCCTATCTGACCAGATATTATGCGGATGTACTGGGATGGACCAAATTCGGGGCCGGCGCTTTTGCGGCGCTTCTTCCGATCGTTTCCGTCATTTTTGTTGTGCTGGGAAACCTGGTGGTGGGAAAGCGGATCGATAACACCAGAACTACGGCGGGGAAAGCACGTCCGTATCTGTTCGCTTCAATCCCGCTCATGACAGCAGCCATTATCATGATGTTTGAATCGCCCAACAACGGTTCACTGCTGCAGATGATCTGGATCGCGGTCTGCTATAATCTGTATTATTCGATCGCGTATCCCTGCTACTATACGGCCCACAGTTCGATGGTCTCCCTGTCTACGCGTGACACAGACAAGAGAGGCCTTCTGGCGACCATGTCCAATGCATCTATGGTGGCGGCGGCCGGCGTCGGTGCCAGTATTGTGGTCCCGATCCTGCTGCAGAGCTATATGTTCTCTTACAACGGCAGTACTTTGGACGTCGCAGCGTCCTATTCCCACTGGAGAGTGCTCTCGATCGTCTTTACGCTGGTCACAGTGTTCGGTATCATTCTTGAATATTTCTTCACCAGAGAGCGGATCACTGAGGAGACTATGAATCTTCCGCAGGCGTCGGAAACTATTCCCATGAAGACACATGTCGGTGCCTGCACACGGGACAAATACTGGTGGATGGTCATTCTATACGTACTCTTCTTCATGATGGGCCAGCTGGTCAAGAATACCTCTATGAGCTTTTACGCACGCTGGATGTTCGACAGTGTCCTTACTGCCGCAGATCCGGAGAGCGCATCCGGAACGCTGATGAGCATGCTGGGTCTGATCGGCGGTCTTCCGTCCGCGATCGGCATGGTCATTGCGTGGCCCCTTGCCAACAAGCTGGGCAAAAAGCGCGCGATCGTCATAGGATTGATCTTCTCTGTACTGGGCGGTGTCGTCGCTTTTTTGGGTGTACACAACTTCAAGATTGTCTGTGCCGGGGTTGTGCTCAAGGCAGTCGGAATCATTCCCTCGCAGTATGTCATGCTGGCAGTCATCTCGGATGTTCTCGATCACCTGGAGGCCCGGAACGGTTTCAGGAGCGACGGTTTTACGATGTCGATCTATGGTTCCATTATGGTAGGCCTGCTGGGACTGGCGGTAGGGATCGTCAGCGGCTTGCTCGGCGCGACAGGCTATGACGCATCTCTCGCAAGGCAGCCCGCCGCGGCGGAGAATGTGATGATCTTCGTCTACCTCGGAATGGATATACTGACCTTTATTATATCTGTTATCCTTCTGTGGAGGATGGACGTCGAAAAGTACGCGTCACAGGACCGGCAGAAGATCAGGGACAATCTGGAGAAGGCGGCGCACATGTGAGGGGACAGCATTTCGAAAAACGCTTGAAAATACGTCAAAAGTATGTGTTCTATGATCTTATCTATAGAGAGTGTTGAGTTCTGCAGCAGGTAGGCCGCCTGCTGCAGTTTTCGTAACTGCAGAAGTTCCTTGAAATTCTTTCCGGTCCTCTTCTTGAGCATTCTGCTCACCTGATAGGTGGGCAGATGGGAGAGTTCTGAGATTTCTGCCAGAGTCCCGCTCTGGTAATGGTGCTCGATGTAATCCAGGACGGAGAAAAGCAGGTTCTGCTCTTCCTGCTGCGGGTCGCCGCGGCCGATCTGATCTGCAAATCTGGACAGGTTCATGAAAAGAAGTCCCATAGAGGTCTGATTGATCGTATCCATCATGGGATGGCGGCCGATGATCGTCCAGATCATGTTTTCCAGCAGATTTTCAACAGGGACGATCCCCTTGGTCTGGATATAAAGATAATCATTTATGGCTGTGTCGCCGGCCAGGGTGGAGATTAGAAAGTCCCGCATAATGTTCTCCCGCTCGACCATGGAGATCGGCCGATCGAAGAACTCGGGCAGGATGATGAAGTTCACTGCGATGTCGTTTTCCCCGGAGGGAAGGATCTCATGGTAGACATTCTGATTAAGGAATAGAAGGTCTCCTTCTTCAAGAGTCAATTCTTTATTGCCGTTGATAATGTGTGTAGTTTTCCCTGCACACATATAGACCATCTCCACATAGTTGTGGCGGTGCCTGGGAAAATATGCAAATCTGGTATGTGGGCGGATCTCTATGAGGCGCCCTTTTTCTAATAGAAGCCGGCAAAATACCGAAGACCATCGGTATTGACACCTGGGCCGTAGATTTCGTCCTGATCGACAAGGACGGAAATGCCGTCGGCGATGCAGTTGCTTACAGGGATGGACGCACCAAAGACGCCGACAAGCTTGTGGATAAAGTCCTTCCTGCCGTAGAACTTTACGCCCCACCTCAGAGCTTCCTTCCCACCTCATGAATCATGAAGTGAAGGTTATTGCCACAAACGGTGCGCACCGCGTCATCTATCACGCGCATCCCGCGAACACGATCGCGCTGACTTTCGTCCTTCCTCTGACAGACGAGGCTTTCACACGCGAGCTGTGGGAGATGGCTACTGAGTGCCCCGTTGTATTCCCTTCCGGCATCGGCGTTGTACCGTGGATGGTTCCCGGCGGACGCGACATCGCAGTCGCTACCTCAGAGCTCATGAAGAAATATGACGTGGCGATCTGGGCACACCACGGCATGTTCTGCTCCGGCGAGGACTTCGACCTCACATTCGGTCTCATGCACACCGTCGAGAAATCCGCAGAGATCCTGGTCAAGGTCCGCTCTATGACATACGAGAAGAGACAGACCATACAGCCCGACGAGTTCAGACATCTGGCTGAGGACTTCAAGGTCACATTGCCCGAGAAGTTCCTGTTCGAGAAACACTGATATTGTGCAATTATGAAGAGCCGCTGAAGGATACCTCCGGCGGCTCTGTTTTTGTTTGGATTAAGATATTCAGTCGCCGGAAGAGAGCCACGCGCCGACGGCCATGAGCGCCAGAGCGGCGAGAAAGAGGACTCCGGGGACCTCACGAAAGATGAGCAGCGACAGGAAGGCTCCTATGAAAGGAGCTACGGCATAGTAGGCGCTTGTCCGGGCAGCGCCGAGCAGTCTCTGGGCATAGACATAAAAATAGATACTGAGCCCATATGCGACAAAGCCAAGCAGCAGGACCAGTGGAATGGTCCACAAGTGAAGAATGCGCTCCCCGCAGACGAAGCCGATCATGACCGAACCGAGACCTGAAAAGACACCTTTGACCATGACGATCTCAAAGTTGTTCAGCAGGGAAGCGTTTGCATAGTAATTTGGAAAAGGGTGAGCTTAAGGCGTAGAGCGCGGCGGCGAGAATCGCAAGAAATATGCCGTGTTTCATCGTGGATTCCATGTTTTATCACCGAAACAATATATTTGATAATGAACAAAATGTTTGTTATAATTTTATAAGGGTTAACTGGTTAAAAACAACAAACAGATGTGAGATAAAGTTCGTTACTGAACAATAATAGCAATTTGTCCGACAGGAAATTTGTCCGGAGGTGCAGGTCATGGACAGGAGACAGCGTAAAACACGAGCTGCAATCTTTCAGGCTTTTAACAAGCTGCTTGAGGAGAAGCACTATAACAACATAACTGTACAGGAGATCCTGGACGAGGCAAATGTCGGGAGAAGCACGTTCTATTCCCATTTTGAAACGAAAGATGCGCTGCTGAAGGAAATGTGTACGGATATTTTTGACCATATTTTCTCACATGAACTGCATTCGGAGACGTCCCATGATTTTTCTTCCTCCGACCATGGACTGCGGGAGAAAATCACGCATCTGCTTTACCATCTGAAGGACAACAAAGGAAATGTGCTGGGAGTCCTTTCCGGAGAGAGCAGTGAATTGTTCATGCGGTATTTCAAGGAATATCTGGTCACGATGTTTGAGCAGTATCCCGACAGTATCAGGCAGGATATTCCAAAAGAATTTGCATTGAACCATTTGGTGGGGAGCCTGGCGGAAGACGTGAGATGGTGGATCGGAAGCAAAATGGAGATGCCTCCGGAGGAATTGGCAAAATGTTATTTGAAACTCGTAGGGTACAGTGTTTGAGTCGGAATATAGGAGGGGCCTTCAATGGATGAGTCTAAGAAGCGGTTGATCATGTGTATTATAGGCGTGCTCCTGTCAGGAGTCGCGGCAGGGATATTCGGTTTCACAGCTTTCGGCATGGACCCGTTCCAGGTCTTTGCGCATGGATTGTGGGGACTTACCCCGATTTCCTACGGAACCTTTTATGTGATCTTGAATGGAATCCTGCTTGCGTTCATGTTCTTCTTTAACAGGCGCATGATCGGATTAGGAACGATCATCAATCTGTTTCTTCTGGGATATGTGGTGGAGTACACAGGCGCGGTTTTGGACAGGGTGTTTCCTGTGCCCTCTGTCTATCTGAGAGTTGCTCTCATGATACTTGCCCTTATTCTGGCTTCACTTGCGGCTTCTCTGTATTTTGTCGCGGATATGGGCGTCTCGGCGTATGACTGGATCGCCCTTACGATATCCGAGAAAAAAGGATGGGCATTCAGAGTCGTCCGCATTGCGACGGATTTCATTTGTGTCCTGACAGGAGGCCTTTTGGGAGCGACCGTAGGAATCGGTACAGTGCTGACTGCATTCTGCATGGGGCCGGTCATTCAGTTCTTCAATGAGAAGATCTCCAAGCCTCTGAGGTACGGAAAGGGGCACTCGCCCGTTTGAGCAGAAGAGGTCCGTGCAGATAAGTGCCTATGACGCTGCGACAGAGGACTCCTTCACAGACGACCTTTCCGTTGTTGACATGGCCATGAAGAGCTTTGCCGATGGGCCTGACCGGCGATGTACAGATCTTTTTAAAGACTATGAACGAAGTCAGGTCTTCTGTTATAATAGAACAGCAGATTCAATCGGATTGTTTGTCAAGACAACGGACAACAGGAGGATACGGTCGTGGGAGACGAATTAAACTTAAATGCGGACGAACAAGTAGTGGACAGAATGAGCAAGGTTGGATACGGGGGATTTTGGTCATTCAACAATGAGCTGATCCTGACAAATCAGAATGTCATTCTCGTGAAGAAGGGATTTTTGGGCGACACACAGGAAGTGGTCAAGTTTCCGCTCAGCAGCATTCGCGTTGCGAACGGCCAGGTGCAGGCGAAGATCGGGCACCCGGATAACGTGACGCATACGCTGGATCTGTACTTGGACAAAGGCATGGAGAGCTTTCGCTTTGAGTGGGAAAGCGATGTGCAGAAATGGATCGATAAGATCACGGAATTGATCACAGGCGTGAAGGTCGAGCGCGACGAGTTTGCCTGGGTCGGCGATACACTGGCAATGGCGGAATCGGTCACGAATACGATCAATAACCTCAAGAGCTCCTTGGGAATCAAATCCACGGAACAGGTCTCGATCAAGTGTCCTTCCTGCGGCGCCGGACTGACGGGAACAAAAGGAGAGACCGTGCAGTGCCCGTATTGCGGCACATACGTGACGCTTTGAGATCAAGATCTGCTGAGGCATCTGAGGTATCTGCAGATTGCCTGGTAGCAGCTTAGACAGATTGACTGAATCGAATGAAAACTTAAAATGAACAGCAAAAAGGCTGCCGCAAAAGCGATGAATCAGATTTTTTCTCGCTTATGCGGCAGCCTTTAATGCAATATTTACAGGACAGTATTTTCGGAAGCGAAGGTTGTGAAACAGTCTTTTATGCTTTCTGCTCCAGAGCAGCAGCCACTGCAGCTCTGACTTCTTTCATATCTACAGTGGGTTCGAATCTGGCGATGACATTACCTTCTCTGTCGATCAGGAACTTGGTAAAATTCCATTTGATGTAAGCCTTGTCGCCGAACGTCTTGTTGTTCATATCCGAGAATTTCTTCAGCGCTGCGAGCTTGATCCCTTTGCCGAAACCTTCGAAGGGCTTCTCTGTGGCAAGCCAGACAAACAGCGGATTCGCGTTGTCACCGTTCACATCGATCTTCTTGAACTGAGGGAACTCGGTGCCGAACTTGAGCGTGCAAAACTCGTGGATCTCATCATCGCTGCCGGGCGCCTGATTGGCAAACTGGTTGCAGGGGAAGTCCAGGATCTCAAAGCCCTGGTCTTTCATGTCCCTGTACATGGCCTCCAGCAGATCATAGTGAGGAGTGAAGCCGCACCCGGTCGCTGTATTGACGATCAGCAGGACTTTGCCCTTATATTCTGATAAGCTGACATCGTTTCCTTTTCTGTCCGTTACTGTGAAATCATATACTGTACTCATTTTTTATATATCCCCTTTCTGAATGTTTCGATTTAATACAATTGTATTGTACCAAATTTATTTGGAGATGGCAAGACTGTTTTTAAACGGTTTTTTGTTTTTTTGATCAAAATTTTGCGGCCGGCGGGTAAAGGCCAAAACAAAGTATTGGACTCCTTTACGGCTATCCTGTGATAAAATATTAATAACTGTTCGAGAAAGGAGTGCTTATGTCTCATATTTATCTGAAACTTGATGTATTGAAAGTATTTTGCGAGGAAGCGTTTCAACGATTTGGATTTACCAAAGAAGAGGCGCAGATCATCACGGATGTTCTGCTGCTGTCGGATAAATACGGGATCGAGTCCCACGGAATGCAGCGCCTCGTCCGCTATCACAAAGGGATCAGGAACAATATCATCAAAGTACACGCAAAACCGGAGATCGTATTTGAGACACCCGTCTCTGCCGTGATCGAGGGACACGACGGAATGGGGCAGCTCATCGGAGTCTTCGGAATGAAGACGGCGATCGAGAAGGCCAAAAAGTCCGGGATGGCGATCGTGACCGCGCGCAATTCCAATCATTACGGGATCGCGGGTTATTATGCCAAGATGGCCAGCGACCAGGGGCTCATCGGAATGTCCTTTACGAACTCTGAGGCCATCATGGTCCCCACATTCGCCAGAAAAGCCATGCTGGGGAGCAACCCGATCGCCATTTCGGCGCCGGCGGACCCGTATCCGTTCTTTTTCGATGCCTCCACGACCGTTGTCACAAGAGGCAAACTGGAGATGTACCACAAGGCGGAGAAGCCGCTGCATGACGGATGGGCGCTGGACGAAAACGGAAAGGCCTGCAACGACGCGGGGCGCGTACTGAAGAATATATCAGGCAAGAAGGGCGGCGGTATTATGCCGCTGGGCAGGAATGAGGAGTATTCAGGAAGCCACAAAGGATATGGCTACGGCATGATCTGTGAGATCTTCACGTCGATCCTGTCACTGGGCATGACCTCCAACCATACGCACATTGACGGGAAGGGCGGTACCTGCCATGGCTTTATCGCCATCGATCCCGCATGTTTCGGCGACCCGGAGGAGATCAAAAAGAATCTGTCCGTTTTCCTGCAGGAACTGCGGGATGCGCCCAAGGCGGAAGGACAGGACAGGATCTATACACATGGCGAGAAAGAGCATTTTGCCCTGGAACGCGTGCAGAAGGAGGGCGTTGCCGTCGACGAAAAGACAGTCATCGAGATGATGCGTCTGGCTAACGATCTGAAGATCGATTTCTCTGATTTCTTCGGCAATCTGCGCACGGAAGACGGTCTTTATGCCAGTCTGTACTGATCGTCCCGCACGGATTGTCCTGCACTGATTGCTCTGCCTTAAGGAGAACACGTCCATGATAGCAATGCTGCGGCTGCAGTTTATCATATTCGCACTGATCGGCATCGGATTCTACGCGCGCAGGAAGGGGATGGTCGGCAGGGAAGGACAGAAGAATATCACTGACCTTGTGATCCGTGTCATATTGCCCTGCAATATAGTCACCTCTTTTGTACAGGAGCTGCCGGCCAGTGCCCTGCGCGACTGCATCACCATATTCCTGATCTCTGTCTGCGCTGAGATCATGTGCATGCTCTATTCCAAACTGGCGTATCGGAATGTCGAAGAGCGCAGGAGGAAATGCCTTACCTACGGGATCCTGGTCTCCAATGCCGGATTTCTGGGAAATCCCGTCGCGGAAGGCGTCTACGGTCCCATGGGACTGATGCTGGCCAGCGTCTACCTGATCCCCGTGCGAGTGATCATGTGGTCCAAAGGGATCGCGCTCTTCGGAGGAGAATCAAACAAAAGGGAAACGATCAAAAAAGTGATCACCCATCCCTGTGTCCTCGCCTGTATGATCGGTGTTGTCATCATGCTGACGGAGCTTTTCGCCGGGATCGCACTTGTCCCCGAATGGATCTTCAGCCTGCTCCAGACGATCGGAAGGTGCAACACGGCGCTGTCCATGATGGTGATCGGCATGATCCTGTCAGATATTGAGCCGTCGCAGCTTTTGGATAAACTGGTGCTCCGCTACACGGCAGAGAGGCTGCTCATTGTGCCGGGGATACTGGGGATCATACTCTTTTCTCTGTACAGGATCGGACTGGTCTCGGGACTTGCCCCGCAGCTGTCCGTCCTGCTGGCGGCCATGCCTGCTCCTGCAACGACGAGCATGCTCTCGTCCAAGTATGACTGCGCGCCGGATTTTGCCACCAAAATGGTCATCACATCGACGCTCTGCTCGATCCCGACGATCTTCCTCTGGGGCCTTCTGCTCAAAGCCAGCGGGTGAGTTTTTAAATGTATTCTTTTTAATATGCATTCTTTTTTTAATGTGATCTTAATGTTCCTCTCAGGATGTTTTTATTTTGCGGCGGTATTCTTTTCTTACATCAAAGGTGAGCAGAGAAAACCCAAGATGCGATCACTATGAAAGCAAAGCAAATAAAACAGTACAACATTCGGAGGTATGACCATGGAAATGATCGAAAAAGTGGAACGTCTCAGAGAGAAAGCAAACGTATCTTATGAGGAAGCAAAGGCAGCGCTGGAGCAGACGGGAGGAGATCTTCTGGATGCCATCGTCCTGCTCGAGCGGCAGGGAAAGGTCAAAGAGCCGGCACACAGCACTTTCTCGACAGAATATGAGGAGCAGAAAGAGTATATCAAGGTCAGGGACAAGGTGGAAGAGCAGGAGAACTCCGCTCCCAGCATGGGCCGCACGATCGGCAGACTGTTCAGGGGGCTGATCCGCTTCATCAAACAGACGACCTTCATCGTGACCAAAGGCGAGGACACAGTCTTTACGATGCCCACACTGATCTTTGCCCTCCTGCTGTTCTTCTTCTGGGAGGTGCTCGCGCCCGTCATGGTCATCGCACTGTTCTTCGGAGTGCGGTATTCCTTCGAGGGAGAGGAAGAGGCGGAAAAGGCCAACTCGATCCTGCACAAGGCCGGTGATTTTGCACAGGACGTCAAAAGCGAGTTTACGAAAAATGAAAGCGGCTCTGAGGAGTCATAACAGATCGCGAGGAAGGAAAAATGAACGCAAGCATTCTCCTGGTGGAAGATGAAGAAAAACTGGCGAGATTCGTGGAACTTGAGCTGATGCACGAGGGATATCAGGTGGAGAAATCCGGAAACGGCAGAGAGGCGCTGGAAATGGCGCTGAAGAACAGCTACGACCTGATCCTTCTGGACATTATGCTGCCGGGCCTGAACGGGCTGGAAGTACTGCGGAGACTTTTGAAAGAAAAGGAAGTGCCGGTGATCCTTCTCACCGCAAGAGATGCTGTGATGGACAAGGTTTCGGGACTGGACGCAGGTGCGGTGGATTATATCACGAAACCTTTCGCGATCGAAGAACTGCTGGCAAGGATCCGCGTGGCGCTCAAGCTCCACGCGGGTCATTGGGCTGCCGGTCAGGGAAACGGGAGCCCAGACCGCGAAGAGGGCGTTTTCAAGTGGCAGGATCTGGTGCTCGACGACCGGCGCCATCAGGTCCGGTATGCGGGGCACGAGGTAAATCTGACCAACAGAGAATTCCTCATGCTGAAGACTCTGCTCGAGAACCGGGACATTGTTCTGTCCAGAGATACGCTGCTCAATAAGGTCTGCGGGTATGACTACGCGGGAGAGACCAATGTCGTGGACGTCTATATCCGCTATCTGCGGTCCAAGATTGACGACGTGTTCGGGGTCAAAATGATCCGGACAGTCAGAGGAGTCGGCTATGTCATTAAATCAGAGACAGAGTGATGCGGAGCAGGGAGAGCACGCGGCCGCCGCGAGAAAAAGGCGCGGCTCTTTTGACGAGCAGCGCCGCATGTCGTCGATCACGAGAAGACTCCACTGGTATATGCTCCGGGGTAAGATTGCCCGCTTTATCATTACAGATCTCCTGCTTTTCGTCCTTCTTGCCTTCGGCTGGTGTGCGGGGCAGGAATACGCGGCGCTGGGGATGGTCTTTTCCGGGAATACAAGAAGTTTTGAAGTGGTGCAGACAGCAGCGGAACCAGGAGTAGATCTGATCTACAGGGTTGCCTCAGAGGAGGGAACCCTGCTTTTGTCTGCCTCCTGCCTGGTGCCGCTGATCGTGATCGCATCGGCCGCCGCCGGCATTATGGTCCTTCATTTTCTGGAAGTTTTGTTCTCTTATTATCGGGAGGACAGAGCCATCCGCAGGATCCTCGCGCCGATCAATGAGATCGCGCTGCGGGCGGATGAGCTGAGCAGACTGTCTTTTACCGAAGACAAATACCAGATGATCGAGGATGCGCTGGAGAATATCCATCCGGAGCAGGCAGAAGCCGAGGGACCTCTCTCTTTTGGCGACTCCGACCTGATCGGCGTGGAAGCGGCCATGAACAACCTGCTCCTGCGCATGCGGGACACACTGCGGCAGCAGTCCCGATTTGTGAACGACGCGTCCCATGAGCTCAGGACGCCCATCGCGGTGATCCAGGGCTATGCCAACATGCTGGACAGGTGGGGGAAGACGGACGAAAAGATCCTCGAAGAAGGGATCGGCGCGATCAAGAACGAGGCGGACCACATGAATTACCTGGTGGAACAGCTCCTGTTCCTTGCCAGGGGAGACAGCGGCAGGACCCATCTGAACAAACAGACGGTGAAGACCGATGATCTCATGCGGGAAATCTATGAGGAGTCGCTGATGATCGACGAGGCGCACCGCTACCGCTTCAAAGACAGCGGGGAGGCGGCGGAAGTGACCATCGATCCGGGCCTTATGAAGCAGGCAGTGAGGATTCTCATTGACAACGCCGCAAAATATACACCTGAGGGAGAAGAAATCCTTTTGTCATACGGAAAGAATGAGAAGGGCGACCCTTTCCTGCAGGTGCAGGATCTGGGGCAGGGGATCAGCGAATCCGAGCTGCCGCACATTTTCGAGCGCTTTTTCAGGGCGGACGAGGCGCGGGGCAGTGCAGGCACAGGCCTCGGCCTCTCGATCGCAAAGTGGATCGTGGACAAGCACGGCGGGCATTTCGAGGTGCTCACCCGAAAGGATCTGGGGACCAGGATCCGGATCGTGCTGTAGATGGCAGGGCTGTCAAAAGCCTGCCGGAATTATGGAGCATGAAGGCAGTATCGCAAGGAGGTTTTCAATGAATTTTGTGTTTATCTCACCGGCATATCCCGTCACATGTGCAGCTTTCTGTGAGCGCTTAAGCGAACAGGGTGTCAACGTACTGGGCATAGGAGACGTGCCGTATGACACGCTGGGCGACCGGCTGGGGGGAGCGCTGACGGAGTATTACAGGGTCTCTTCTCTTGAGGATTATGATGAGGTTTACCGGGCAGTCGCTTTTTTCATTCACAAGTACGGAAGGATCGACTGGCTGGAATCACTCAACGAATACTGGCTTCCCTCTGATGCGCGGCTTCGCACGGATTTTAATATCGCCGTCGGAACCAGAGAGGAGAAGATCGGAGATCTGGTGAAAAAGTCCCGCATGAAGAGGGTATTTCAGGAGGCAGGCATTCCGACTGCGCGGCAGCATATCGTCACGGACTTAGAGGCGGGCGAAGCGTTTGTCGCGAAAGTAGGATATCCGGTGATCGTAAAGCCGGATATCGGGGTCGGCGCGAATGGCGCTATGAAGATCGAAACGAGAGAGGAACTAGTCTCATTCTATGAGGAACTTCCGTCAGAACCCTATGTGATGGAAGAATTCCTGTTCGGCGATATCTGCACATACGACGCGGTTCTGGATTCGCACTGTGAACCGCTGTTTGAATCCATGTGTACCTATGCCCCGGTCATAGATTCGGTGGCAAACGATGAGAACATTCATTTCTTTACAACAGCGGATGTTCCTGACCGGCTCCGGGATCTGGGACGGAGGACCGCCAAAGCATTCGGGGCGGACAGGCGATTTGTCCACTTTGAGTTTATTCAGATGACGCGGGATTATGACGGCATCGGAAAAGCCGGGGATTATGCCGCGATGGAGGTCAACATGCGCCCCGCAGGAGGCCATGACCCGGATATGATGAACTACGCGCAGTCGATCGATGTGTTCCGCATTTATGCAGAGATGGTCACCTGCGACAGGCGTCTCTCCCCCGAATCGGGAGAATGCTTCATCTGTGCATATGCAGCCCGCAAGGACGGCCACGAGTTCTCGCACAGTCACGAGGAGATCATGGAGCGCTACGGCGGCGATATTGTGCTGCAGGAGGAGATGCCTCCCATTGACTGGCCTTCCATGGGACGATATGTGTACATGGCGAAATTCAGGGAAAAAGAGGAGATGGACCGCTATTTTGCATTCGTTCTGGGATGAAGGCTGAAAGGAGTCTGTAAAAGGAGGCTGTTGAAATGAAAAGAAATGGAATAAAAAGATCTGTAATATCGGGCATGCTTGCAGCGGTGATGCTGGCAGCCTGCCTGAGCGGATGCGCCGGCCAAAAAGAAAAACCGGCGGATGAGACCGCACAGGAGACGGAAGCGGCGGCAGAAGAGCAGGCAGGACCTGAGGAGCAGGCGGAGTCGGAAGTCCAGGCAGGGGCAGAAGCGGAATCTGCAGCCAATACTGCGCAGGTTGCAGATACTTTGCCTGCCTATACGCTGAGGGAATATACAAACAGCGAAATGGAAGGCTACTACATCATCGCAGGCGGAGTCTATGACATCCCTGAGCTCACGGAGGAGGCGAAAGCGGCTTATCCGGGGCTGGATGCATCGCTGCAGGCAGCAGGCGCCGAAATAGAAAAGCAGGCCAAGGACCAGTTCGACGAGATCGAAAATGCGGCGGAACTTTATCTGAAAGATTTTCAGGATGATATGAAAGACTTTCCCGCCGGGGATATGGAGAGAAAGATCGAGACCGTGCGCTGCGACAGCAGTGTCCTGAGTTTCTTCCAAACCGTATCTACTTATTATCCCGGTGCAGCGCACGGGCTGGTCGGATATACCGGTTATAATTATGACCCGGCCACAGGCAGCCCGATCGCGATCACAGACGTGGTCAAGGATCTCTCGGCGATGGCTCCCGCAGTGAGTGAAAATCTGGTGACACTCGCGGATGGTGTGCCGTTCACGGATGTCCAGACCCCGCTGGAGGAGTATTTTGACCAAAACAGCGGGGAACTGTCATGGGTGATCGACCGGGACGGGATCGTGTTCCGGTTTGCGCCTTATGAGATCGCGCCCTATGCGGCGGGGACGATCGAAGCCAGAGTCCGGTTCGACAAATATCCGGAACTGTTCACCGGGAAATACGGCGCGGCGGACGGCGCTTATGCCAAAATGCTGGCGCCTCATTTCTATAACGCAATGGATCTGAACGGAGACGGCGAGACGGAATATCTCGCAGTGTCGGGGATCGGCGGAAATATGGATACCTATACGTATAATACTTCGATTCAAGTGATCGCCGGAGATCGGGAATGCACGGTGGAGGACTCTTTCTATTCCCTCAGGGCGGCGTTTGCCCGGGCAGAGGACGGCGGCAGTTATGTCTATGTGGAGACCACAACAGACAATGATTACAACTATATGCATGTCTTCGAGATCCGTGACGGAGAGCCGGTCTACGTCGGGAAGATGGACGGCACGGGTTTTGCCTGGATCTACCGCGTGCCGGACGGACGGTATTCCGAGCCCTATGATCCGTCGGACAAGGGAGATTTCGATCAGGATCTTGAGTCGGATGACTGGAAAGAGGATGAGTATTCTCAGCTGTTCCCGCTGCTGGATCCTGCCGCCTTTGCACTGGACACGCGGATGGATCTTATGAGCACGTACAGTGCGATCCGCTTCTACGAGTGCGGGGAAGACGGAATGCCGTCGCCGCTGACGGACTATTATGAGATCGACACCTCATACAGGCTGACGGCGCTGATGGATATGGAAGTGGAACTGGTCGATCCCGAGTCGGGAGAACTAAGCGGAGGGAAGACTACGCTGACAGAGGGAACGGTGTGTTCTCTGTGGCGCACCAATGGAACGGATACCGTTGATCTCAAGACGGAGGACGGGCAGTGCTTCCGACTGTATGTGACAAGGGGCCAGTGGCCGCAGACGGTAAACGGCATCCCGCTTGAAGAAGCGTTCAGCGGGGTTGTATTTGCAGGATGATGATTTACGGGCGAGCTTCGGCTGCTGATCCTTTAAGGGGGATCAGCAGCCGAATGTGTCGTCATGGGTCAATCTGTTGCATTACATGGAACCAATAAATTGTATGGAATCTTAAAAATCCTCTTGTCAAAGCTGGTTGCGCTTGTTATACTAACAATAGAACAATTATAATAATGATTCTCCGCTTGAAGCCGGCACTGTTTTGGCACGGCGAGGAGATTACTGAAGATAGATTGCGAAGACAGGAGGAAAATGGTAATGAAGAAAGATTTATATGAAATTCTCGGTGTGGAACGCACCGCTGATGATAAAAAACTGAAATCCGCATACAGAAAGCTTGCGAAAAAGTATCACCCGGACGCCAATCCCGGCGACCAGGAAGCGGAGAAGAAGTTCAAGGATGTAGGAGAGGCCTATGCGATCCTGAGCGATCCGGAGAAGAGAAAGCTCTACGATCAGTTCGGCTATGCGGCATTTGACGGCAGCGGCGCCGGACAGGGAGCAGGCGCAGGCGGACCGGGCGGATATCAGTATTACAGCACCGGCGGCGGAAACGGTTATCAGTCCTTCCACTTCAGCGGACAGGACGCGGAGGACCTCTTCCGCAGCATGTTCGGAGATATATTCGGCGGAAGCAGCAGAGGATCCGGCTTCGGCGGCGGATCCGGGTTTGACGGCATGCACTATACAAGCGGATCCGGATTTGGCGGCGGGGGCGGATTCTATGACGATGGATTCGGTCCCGGGCAGTCCTATTCGGGAAGACGTGCTTCCCGGCAGCAGTCGCTGGATATGACAAGCTCGATGACGGTGAGTTTCCGCGACGCAGCGCTGGGCGCTACCAAGCGGATCCAGCTGCAGGATCCTGCGGCGACGGGCAAGAACGCCGGGATCACTACACTGGAAGTCAAGATACCGGCCGGTATCGAAGAAGGCAAGAAGATCCGGCTCCGCGGCCGCGGAATGGCCGGCGCAGACGGAAAGAAAGGCGACCTTTTGATCGAGATCCATATCGACCCCGACAGGGAGTACACAAGAGACGGACTGGATCTGTATACTTCGGCGCAGATCCCGTATTCCGTGGCGGTATTGGGAGGTGAGGCGATGCTGCCCACGCTGCACGGAAGTGTCAGCTGCAAGATCCCTGCGGGAATTCAGTCGGGAAGCAAGATCCGCCTCAAGGAGAAAGGAATCCACACGGAAGGCAGATCCCCCAAGAAGGGCGACGAATTTGTCGAGATCCGGATCGCCGTTCCCAGGAATATCAGCCCGGCGGCAAGAAAGAAGCTGGAAGAGTATGCGGCGTTAGTATAAAGGAGACAGGGGACGGTTCTTCAAGGTGTCAAGGGGACGGTTCTTCTGACAACTTTTGCAAGCAAAA
>CADCIU010000041.1 GCA_902801585.1 uncultured Lachnospiraceae bacterium
TGGAGAAGGTCAGGGAATACATAGACTCCCAGCAGACGGAGGAACACAGGCGCAAATACGAAAAGACCGGAAGGTACAGTAAGAAAAGACGCCGCTGACACGGCTATGAGGCGCTTGTATCCCGCGGACGACTATGGTCGGCCGGGGTTTTACGCGCCGTTTCGATAATCGCAGTTTATCAAAGGTATAATAGATTCTCGTAAGGCAGAAGTTACCGTCTCGATGAATCGTGTGGCAACGACCGTCTGTCAGCCGCCGACACCCGGGGAATGTGGTTTCTTTGGAAGCAGTTGCACCACAGCTGCACTGTTTGCTATGCTTATTGATAGCATTTCTGATCATAGATATGACATTGACATTAAAAGGAGGTCTTACATGGCAGATTGCAGATTCAGATTCGCGAATGAGAATGATTGCCGCCTGATCCTGAAGTTTATCAGATCTTTGGCAAAATATGAAAAGATGGAAGATGAAGTCGTCGCCACAGAAGCGCTGCTCCGCGAGTGGCTGTTCGAGAAAAAGAAAGCGGAGGTGATCTTCGCCATGGACGGGGAAGAGGCAGTGGGATTCGCCCTGTTCTTCCACAACTTCTCAACATTCCTCGGACGGGCGGGCATCTACTTGGAAGATTTGTACGTGCGGCCTTCTTACCGCGGCAAAGGTTACGGCAAAGCGCTTCTGAAAGAATTGGCACATATTGCCGTGATCCGCGGCTGCGGGCGGCTCGAGTGGGCGTGCCTCGATTGGAACCGGCCGAGCATCGATTTCTACAAATCCCTGGGCGCCGTTTCCATGGACGAGTGGACGGTTTACCGTGCGACCGGGAAGGCGTTGACAGATTTGGCGGAGTGAGCTCGATTGCAACCCCGTGGGGACAAACTACCCCAGAGGTCGTCCATCCTGTGTTATGCAAACGCCGCTGCAGGCCCCTTATCTGATAAAGCGATGATCCCGCCGCCATAAGGGACGATACTGCGGCACGCTCCCTTTACCTTTTTCTTCTTCTCGATCGCCTCACCGGTGTCCTTGTTCACGCAGTACACAGATCCGTCCTCCGTGCCAAAATACAGCCTGTCTCCGACAACGACCGCCTCCGAAGTAACAGCACTCGCAGCGGGCACTTCGTATAAAGTTTCAAGGCTGTAATCTTTGCCCACTTCATACCGTACCATCCGCCCGCCGGAAGGCTGCAAATTTTCACCGACAAAAAGCGTCCCGTCAATCATAAGCGGTCGCCGCATTAGTTTCCCTCCGGCCTTTACTTCCCGAATCAGATGCCCATCCTGTTTGTCAAGGAACAGGTACTTGCCATGTGTGTTTAAGAAGCACAGTATTTTGGCATCCACGGAGACCACGCTTCTGCACCACTCCTCATCCCCGTAGGTCCAGATTGTCTTCCCCGTGGCTTTCTCCGCACAGTAGAGGTGCTTCCCGCTTTTGGCATGGTAGATGTAATTGTCTTCCACAAGGATCGTGCAGTTGGATCCGTAGCCTCTCTCATCATTAGCCCAGATCGTCGCGCCGCTCTTCGGATCCAGACAGTACAGCGCATCCTGTGCCATATACAGCCGGTCTTCCTCGAGAACGACGTTCCAATCCGCCGCGCCGGCTTTCTCGCCGAGCTGCTTTTTCCAGAGGACCTCGCCTTCTTTCGTGACACAATACGCGGTTCCCCTGAGCGACGTGAAGTAGAAGCAGCTGCCGTCAGGTTTCCCAATGACCCGGAGGAAGTCTGTCGTTTCAAACACTGCCTTTGCTTCACCGGTTTCCGCGTTCACGCAGTAGATGCCGGCCTTCGGATAGCTTCCGTTCGTCATATGGACAAAATACAAGTCTGCCCCGTCCAGCACATAGTCTTCCGAAACCATCGCGCCAACCAGCCGTTCCGGATATTTGTATTCCCACTTTTTCTTCATATGTCTCTCCTTGGTAATCGACCTCGACCTCTGGGGTAGTTTGTTCACACCTGTGGACAAACTACCCCAGAGGTCGCTTGGGCTTCTATTTCAGAATTTTCCGAAGGGCCTCCTCAGATGCTTCCGGAAACAGTTTTTTGGCTCTCGTGAAAATGCGTTCAGCTGAAACCGATGGATCTTCCTTATAAGCGCTCGTTACATGCTCATATCCCCAGAGCTCCTCCGGTTTCTGGTAGTAAGAGACTGCCATACCGTAACTCTGTCCGCGCTTGTTCCGCCGCTGTTCAAATTTGCGGATGATGAGATAGGTCTGCATCTGAAGCTGCGTGATACAGCCGTCGAAGTTCTTGTATCCATCTTTTCCGAATCCCGCTGCCGGCTTCAGCTCGAAGCCCGGATGCATGCCGCCGTCTTCACAGATATCCATGATCGCTTTATACCGGCGCTGAACCAGTTCGTCATCCCACGCCGCATCGAAGTCATATCCGTCCCGGCGGGCATTCGCAAAGTAAGGAAACCATTCTCGTGAAATGAACCCGGCTTTGTTATGGAAGAACTTCCCGTACGCCACCTCGCCGGCAGCAGGAATGATCTCGCGCCATTGCCAGGGGTCCTGCTCGGGATCTCCGGTCCACCAGTAAAGCGGAGAGACATGCTCCTCCGCGGAAAAGCCCGTCGCCTCGTTGGCGAAAAGCGGAAGGAACCCGACTTCATTGATCCAGTTGACAAGCTCGCGCCATGAACGGATTCTGAAAGGATTGTCCCAGTCGAGACCTTTCATGATCCATTCGCCGCCTTCGTTAGCCATAACATCACCGCCTTATTGCAATTTCTGATTTAATCTACTCTAAAGTATATCATAACAACTCTGCTCGTAAACGGCAGTCACTTTGTTCTCATTACCGGTTTGGTATATCCGGCGCATCCGGCCGACCTCCGACTTATGTTCAATATTTTTCATGTTCAAATTTTTTCAATTTATCGATGGAATTCATGAACTGCTTCGTATATATAGACATGAAGAACAAAGCACAACAAAAGTGCTGTCAAATAAATACTGTTTTCGCGGCAGAAGGGGCCGCTCAAAAGAGAAAGAGGTACAAAATGAATTTTAGAAGAACTATTGCATTACTTTCAGCAGGAATCATGGCTGCAGGCATTATGGCAGGCACAGGCATCACATCAATGGCAGCAGAGACGATCACAGATGCGCAGGCGAAAGAGATCGCTCTCGCGGATGCAGGTCTTACGGCAGATCTGGTCACATTCGACCGCATCGAGATGGGAACCGAGCAGGGCGCTTCTGTATATGAGATCGAGTTCAAGACCGGATCTATGGAATATGATTACGACGTAGCCATTGCAGACGGTGAGATCGTTGAGGAGAGCTGGGAGATCAGACATCCTTCCGCAAGCGGAAACCAGATCAGTGAGGCAGAAGCAAAGAGCATCGCAGTCAAGGATGCAGGCGCCTCCGAGGCAGATGTGACTTTCATCAAAACAGAGAACGGCGACGAAGATGGCGTCCCCGTATATGAGATAGAGTTTGAGGACCAGAGCACAAAGTTCGATTATGATGTAGCTAAGGCAGGCGGAGATATCCTGCACGCATCCAGAAAAGTAAAGGTTCCGGCTTGTGTCGCAGCACAGAAGGCTTCTGCAGACGCGAACACCGGCAAGACCGGCGAGGAAGCAGCTATTGAGGCAGCGCTGAATCACGCAGGACTTACAGAGAGTGATGTATCCGGCCTCTACTGCCACAAGGATTATGACGACGGCCGCGAGGTCTATGAGGTCGAGTTCCGCGTCGGACGCTATGAATACAGCTATGACATCGACGTCAATAACTACAGCGTCCTTGAATGGGATAAGGACTATGATGACTGAGTGCTTCCGGTGTCAGGCATGCTTTTATAAATGTATCATCGGCAAAAAGAAAGGGGTGTCGCAAATGCGGCGCCCCTTTAATAATTATCCATCCAGCTCAGAGAACTTGTCGCTGAACAGCGCCCTGATCCTGTCGAACTGCTCCTGCGTCGGCGCCTGCGCCTTCTCGCCGGCTCTCAGAAGGATGTGCCTCGCAATGCTGTCGCAGCGATCAACGATCCGTTCATATCCGGTGCAGATTTCCGAAAACACTCTGTTTCCGGCCGGGCTGCACTCGCCGCTGTGAAGTCTTCTCACATTTCTTCTGTTGATCGTGCCCAAGAGGTCCGTGATGATCTCTCTGTAAATCTGCACAGTGCCTGCAAGCCTCGTGTTCCGCGTTGCATAATCGTGGACCGTCGCACCCAGGATCTCCTGAACCGCGGCTCCGAATGTGCTCAGTTCCTTCCTTGCCTCCTCAGAGAAACTCTCTCCCTTATCCCTAAGCCGGATGAAGGACTCCTCCATGTTTTTGATCCTCTGAGCCATTTCCGCGTAATTGTTGACTGCACTGGTGAGAAAGGTAAGATTTCTGGCTTCCTTTACGCGCATCTTTTGCTCTGAAAGACGTATACAGTACTTTCTGATCTGGCTTACATAGCGTTCCGCCTTGACGCCCAACAGCCGCATCTTCTCCGGCGGCTCCGCCATGTTCTTATTGACCATATCCAAATACAGATCATAGTACTCCTGTACCACATCTGACAGCATGAAAGACGCAGTCCTGACCTGATCGATCGCAAATCCCGGGTTGCTGAGAAACAGAGGATTGAGGATTGTGAGCGTATCTGCTTCTTCCTCTTTTTCCGCTGCGTTGAAAGGCAGGATCAAGTGCACCAGCTTGGCAAGGAGCCTTGTGACCGGCAGGAACACAGCACTTCCGAGCAGATTGATCAGTGTGTGGAAAGCCGCGATTCCGACCGCGCCTGCTTCCTCTGAAATAAAAGCAAACCGGAACATTCCGGCGAGAATATTGAATACCACAAGGAAAGCCGTATTTCGGATCAGGTTGTAGAAAAGATGCACCAAAGCCGCTCTTTTGCCATTTCTGCCGCCGCTCAGGGATGCAAGGATCGCCGTCAGACAGGTTCCCACTTGTGCGCCGCATACGATCGGAATCGCCATCCCGTAAGTTACCCCCACGGACATGGCCAGCGCCTGCAAAATACCGATCGCAGCTGCCGAACTCTGGACCATGAGCGAACACGCGACTCCCACGAGCACGCCGATGAAGGGATTCGAGGCGCACAGCATCATCTTATTGAAAGCAGGGACATTGTGAAGCGGAACTACTGCGCTGCTCATCATTTCCATGCCGATCATCATGACGGAAAAGCCGACGACGATCGTGCCGATCGACCTCTTTTTTTCACCCTTGGCAAACATCAGAAATACTACGCCGCCGATCGCAAGAAAAGGCGTGACGGAGGATGGCTTTAAGAACTCCAGCCAGGCAGAGCCTCCAAGCGAGTTCAAACTGAGCAGCCACGCCGTGGCCGTCGTTCCGAGATTGGCCCCGATCATGACGCCTACCGACTGCATGACCGTCATGATCCTCGAATTGACAAGGCCGACGACCATTACCGTTGTCACTGATGACTGCACAAATACCGACAAGATCGTGCCAAAAGCCCACCCCGCGAAGCGGTTTGCTGTGATCTTATCAATGAGACCGCTCAGTTTACCGCCCGCGAGCTGTGTCAATGTGTCGCTCATCACATTCATGCCGAACATGAACAGCGCAAGTCCGCTCAGCAGTCCTGTTATTAATTCAAACATTTGTCTTCCGCTCATTTTCAGCCTTCTTTATAAATCTCCGCAAAGCCGGCTTCTGCGCCCGTTGCTTTCTCAGACGCACAGCTTTTTGCGGAATTTCCAAACTTGTACTTCATAGGGCCTGAGGGTTCCCGCCTCGGCCGTCTTTCCTGCTTTCATATCTTCTTCGGAGATATAATTATCCAGGATCAGTTTCCCTTTCTTGTAATTAAACCCTCGCGGCATGCGATAGGAATGATCATGGGAGGCAAACGAACACACCACCAGGATCCTCTCCTCCAAGCCTCTGCCCTGATCTGTATACTTTCGCTCGTACATATAAATCTTGCTGCTCAGCGGAAAATACTCCCTGTACGTTCCATGCAGCAGCGTCCTGCTTCTCTTTCTCAGAGCAAGACATCTCTTGTAAAAGTTCAGGATACTCAGCGGGGGTTGACATAGAACCAGGGCTTGCCCGTGGTAAAGCCGGCATTCGGGCCGTTCGTCCACTGCACCGGCGTCCTCGCCGAATCCCTCGTGGAGACATGGATGCGGGCCAGTCTGCGCTCGACGGATTCCCACAAAAAGAACGTGTTGTAGGCATTCTTTGCCGCCACATCGAGATATTTGTCGATGGAACTGAGCGCAATATTCGTCATTCCCAGTTCCTGCCCCTGATACAGGAACGGCGTCCCTCTTTGCAAAATATAGCACGCCGCCAGCATCGAACCCGAGGCTTTCCAGTACTGTATGCTCCCGTAGCGGTTCACTACGCGAGGATGGTCATGGTTCTCCAGATACAGAGCGAACCACGCTCTGCCCTGCAGCCCGTACTGCCACTTCCCGAATGCGCGCTTTAATTTGCGGAGCCGGAATCCGTGATACACGTACTCTGTCATAAAGCAGTCTGCAAGAATGGTGTCGAACTGGATCAGCATATCCAGCACACGATAGCGGCCGCCTATATAGGTGAGGGCGGTCTTAACGGAGGTAAAAGGCGCCTCTCCGATCTGCACGGCACCGTACTCCAGCGCCACATCCCTGAATTCCTGCAGGTATTTACAGAGATTAGGGCCGTCCTTGTAAAAGGGCAGCCCGTTGATCGCAGGCACGAAGGACCAGCCGTTGGGCAGTTCCGGTACTTTCGAAATGAAATTGATAACGTCCTCTCTGAAACCGTCCACGCCCAGGTCCAGCCAAAAGCGCATGATGTTCTTCACCTCTTCACGGACTATCGGATTGTCCATGTTGAGATCGGGCTGTTTTTTGGCAAAAACGTGCAGATAGTACTGTCCTCTCTGCTCGTTATACTCCCAGGCAAGGCCTTCGAACTGGCTGTACCAGTTGTTGGGCGGAAGTTTGGTCTCCCCTTTGAAATGCGGGTCACGCCAGATGTAGTAATCGCTGTAAGGATTGTCCTTGCCCTTGCAGCTCTCGATAAACCACGGGTGCTCATCGGACGTGTGGTTGATCACCAGATCGAGCAGGACTTTGAGGCCGAGTTCGTGGGCGCGGTCCAGCACCTTCTTAAACTGCTCCAGAGTGCCGTAGTCCGGATGGATGTCCTTGTAATTCGAAATGTCATAGCCGTAATCCGCGTTGGGCGAAGGATAGATCGGACTGAACCAGATTCCGTCCACGCCGAGCGACTTGATGTACTCCAGTTTGTCGTAGACACCGTACAGGTCGCCGATCCCATCCCCGTTTCCGTCGCAGAAGCTCCGGATCCATATCTGGTAAAAAGACATCTTTCGGAAATCAAATTGCTTTTTATTTGATTCCTTCGATTTCTCCGCTTTCTTCATTGCCCGCTGTCATCCTCCGTCCACAGGTCTTCGAAGATATCATTCCACATAAGCTTAGCAGCTTCCGAGGTCACTTTGGCTCCTTCTGCCACTGCGACCGCTCTGCCGCGCAGCTCCCTGAGGATGTCATTTGTCTTTCTCTGGAACAGATCATGCCCTTCCATCGTAATTCTGCGGAGTTTGTCCTGCTCTTCCATGGTCTTCGCCGTAAACTTGACCATCATATCCGTCGCCTGTTTTCTGTGGTGCGGCAGCGCGCCGATCTTGTTCCTGGCAAGTATGTACTGATACCGCTCATAGGCTCTGTTGACGCATTCCTGCCAGGACAGATAGATCTCGTCCATGGCATGCTGGCCGACATCGTGGACATGGTCGAGATCCTTGCACAATCTCGCAAGAAGATCTGCCATCTCCTTTGCCGACTCGCCGATAATAAAGCCGTTCCGGTCGTCCGTGATCCCTTCCGCGGCGCAGGAATCCCTGATCAGAACGCTGGCAAGCCCGCATGCCGCAGCTTCACGGACCACAAGGCCGTTCGTGTCGAATGTACTCGGGAACAGGAACAGATCTGCCCGTGTATTCCACGCGCGCAGCTCATCGCGGTCATAGATTGGTCCGGTGAAGAACACTTTGCCGCCGCCTGCCTCATTCATGAGGCCGTAGTCGACCGCCATTTTTTCAAGCGCTTCCTTGTCAGGTCCTTTCCCGATCAGCACCATCCGAAAGTCCTGTCCGCTGTCTGCCAGGATCTTCAGTGCCTCCATGATCATGGGCAGGTTCTTGTAATTGATCAGCCTTCCGACATACAGAAAGACCGGGACACCCTCCGGCAGATCATACGCCGACGTCACTTCCGCGACTTTCTCAGCGTCCACTCTTCCTTTGGCAAAGTCCACGCCGTTGTTCATCACGCGGTAATCGCCCTGAAAACCAAGGGCTTTCAGGGACTTGCCCGCGCCGTCGCTCACGACCCATATATCATCGCAGGCCTCAATATTGCCCACCATCGCTTTTATGGTTTCCTCTGCGATCAAGTTTATTTTGGCGGCTCTGCGTATATCGATATCATATTTCGTGTGATATGTGAATATAATGGGGGCCCCGGTCATCTCCCGCACCAGGCGTGCCGCGATCGTCGCCGTGGCAGGGCAGTGCGAGTGGATGATGTCGGGCGCAAAAGCGGCCAGCGCTGAGATCTCTTTGCCAACCAGCGGATTTCCCGTGCGGTATCCGTTTGCCAGCGCTTCCGTATCAATGCTGGGATAAGCGATGACCTGATAGGGATAATTGTCATACTGGCCCTCGGGATATCTGGGCGCCCCGACCTCGACTTTTGAGCCGCAGTCCTGCGTCAAATGCTGTGCATAATTCATTACCACGTTGACCACCCCGTCAATGACGGGCGGGAACGATTCACTCAAGAGACAGACTTTCATGTTAAATTCTCCTGTAATTACTGAAATCTCTCGTCAATCACTCTCTTCGATTTCTTCTCGCTTCTGGGCAGGAATCCGAGTTCTACCACATAGACGATCGGTGTGAAGCCGATCTTGCTCTTCACGGCCGCTGCCACTTTCTGCTGCAGCAGCTTGAAGTCATTGCTGCCGCTCGCTTCCACATATATACGCATGCTGTCCTTGCCGTCCAGATGAGAGATACGGATCTGGTACTCGCTGGACAGTTCGGGGAATGTTCCCAGGATCTCTTCGATCTGTTTGGGGAATACATTGACGCCCTTGATCTTCATCATGTCGTCACTTCTTCCGGTGATCGCGTCGATGCGGGGGAATTTGCTGCCGCAGGGGCACTCGCCGGGAATGATCCTGGACAGGTCGTGTGTGCGGAAACGAATGAGCGGAGCGCCTTCCTTGACCAGTGTCGTGATGACGATCTCTCCCCACTCTCCGTCGGGCACGTTTTCGCCGGTTGCCGGGTCAATGATCTCCAAATACAGATAGTCATCCCAATAGTGCATGCCTGTGTCGTACTTGCAGTTGATGCCGATACCGGGACCGTAGATCTCTGTCAGGCCGTAAATGTCGTAGAGTTCGATGCCGAGCTCTTCCGAGATCCGCTTGCGCATCTTCTCGCCCCATCTCTCGGAACCGATCACGCCCTTCCTGAGGTGGATCTTGTCCGCGATCCCGCGCTTCTCGATCTCCTCCGCCAGAAGGAGCGCATAGGATGACGTCGCGCACAGAACAGTGGACTTCAGGTCCATCATCATCTGCAGCTGTTTGTTCGTATTTCCGGGTCCCATGGGAATGGCCATCGCGCCGAGCTTCTCGCAGCCGTTCTGGAAACCGATGCCGGCTGTCCACAGCCCGTATCCGGGCGTGATGTGGATCCTGTCTTTGTTTGTGATTCCCGCAAACTCATAGCAGCGCTTGAACATCTCGCCCCAGTCATCTACGTCTTTGGCGGTATAGGGAATGATCACGGGCATTCCGGTCGTGCCGGAGGAAGAGTGGATGCGGACGATCTCCTCTTCTTTGCATGCCATCAGTCCCAGAGGATACGCTTCGCGCAGATCCTCTTTCTCACAAAAAGGCAGCTTCTGAAAGTCTTCAACTCTGCTGATATGATCAATACCCGCCTCTTTGAGGCGTTTGCCGTAAAAGGTGTCCGCCTCGATCACTCTGTTTATCTGACGATTTACCAGTGCAAGCTGTTTCTCATTGATTTGCATGGTTCATTTCTCCTTTCATCCTGCGCCTGCGCGCTGTTCCCCGCTTCATTTTTTTCGGCTCCATGCCAGGGCTTTCTGATTGAGCGCGAGGAATTTCTCCGGAACTCTTTCTCTGACGGCTTTCTCCAGGTCGTCTTCCGTAAGCCCCAGCTCTCCGCTCCTCAGGGCTGCGCCCAGAAGGACCACATTCAGTACTTTGGCAGAGCCCAGATCTCTTGCGGCCTCATCCGCGTCCACGATCGTCAGGCGCTCCACATTCGCTTTCAAATACTCGATCATCTGTCCCGCATCGTACGAGGACTGTCCGATCATGGCGCTCACCGGCATGACCGGACTGCTGCTGACGACCACTGCGCCCCCTTTCTTCAAGAATGGGAGCTGACGCACCGTCTCACCGGGTTCAAAGCCGATGATCAGGTCGACTTCTCCCTTTCCGATCAGCGGAGAATGGGTGCCCTCGCCCAGCCTCAGGTGGCTGAAAACACTGCCGCCGCGCTGTGCCATGCCGATGGTCTCTGCGGTCTTGATCGGAATATTCCTGTCCATGGCCGCTGTGGCGATCAGCCGGGATGCCAAAATAGTGCCTTGTCCGCCAACGCCGCACAAAATAATGTTCTTACTCATTCCGGCCTCCCTTCCGCCGTGTCATTTCTTGCACCTCCCGAAATCGCCTTCACCGGGCAGATCTGCTCGCAGAGCGTGCATCCTGTACACATGGACGAATCGATCATCGCTTTCTTTCCGTCCTTGTCCAGGATGAGTGCCGGGCATCCCAGTTCGCGGATACATTTGCCGCAGGCAATGCACTTGTCGGGATCTACATGAGAGCGTCCCTTAGGTTTGGAGATCGCAATGCAGGGCGAACGGAAAATGATCGCTTTCACGCCGGGCTCAGCCGCAACGCGCTTTACGGTCTCCACCGCGCTGTCATAGTCCAAGGGGTCCGCCGTCTCAACAACAGTGAGGCCGATGGCGCGCAGCACTTTCTCAATGCTCACCTTCTCGACAATCTGTCCCATCACGGTCCGGCCCGTGCCGGGATGCGGCTGGTGGCCGGTCATGGCTGTCGTGGAGTTGTCCAGAACGATCAGTGTCATGTCTGCCTGATTATAGAAAGCATTGATCGTGCCCGTAATTCCGGAAGCGAAGAAGGTGGAGTCACCCACAAAGGCAAAGCACTTTGTATCCGGCTCTATGTGGCCCACGCCCTGTGCAATGCCGATGCCTGCGCCCATACACAGGCAGGTGTCACACATATCCAAAGGCGCCGCATTTCCGAGCGTATAGCAGCCGATATCGCCGCAGTAAATGGTCTTTTGACCCCGCATCGCCACCTTGACGGCATAGAAGGAGGCTCTGTGAGGACATCCCGCGCACAATACGGGAGGCCTGACGGGCAGTGCGGGCGGCTGGGGCAGTTCCGCTTGTGCCGGAGCCTGCTGCTCTGCGGCATTCTCCGGTGTGTCACAGGACGCTGTGCCGGCGGCAGTACCCAGGAACCCGGTCAGCGCTTTATCCACGATCTCCATGGAGTTCTCCCCGGAGGGCGGAATGTCGCCGGTCAGTTTGCCCCGGATCCTGACGCTGCATCCGTACTTGCCGCACACATAAGTGAGCGCGCGTTCGATCACGGGATCCAGTTCCTCGATGCAGAGCACTTCGTCCAGGCCATCCAGAAACTCCAGCGCCAGCTTCTCCGGGAAGGGAAAAGGCGTCGCCACTCTCATGACTCGGGCATTTCTCCCGTGCAGGGAATCCAGCGTGTACATGAAATTTACACCCTGCGTCGCGATGCCTTTGCGGCACGACTTGTCATCGGTTTCCGGTATGATCCTGTTCCGATGATAACCGGACAGAATATCCTTGAGCTCCGCATTTCTCTTCTCGATCAGCGCGTGGTTCTTCACGGAAAGTCTCGGAAAGATGACCCACCGCGACGGGTCCTTCACAAAGCCTTCCGGTCTGTTGACATAATATTCCTCCGGATCCTTCACTTCGAGCGCTTCATAGCCGTGGTCGACGCGGGTCGTCGCGCGGAAGAAGACCGGCGTCTTATATTTTTCTGAGAAATCGAAGGCTTCCTGGATCATTTCATAGGCTTCCGCCACAGATGCGGGGTCAAAGACCGGCACTTTGGAGAACATTCCGAATGTGCGGGTATCCTGCTCCGTCTGCGAGGAGATCGGACCGGGATCGTCTGCCACAAGCACGACCATGCCCCCCTTGACGCCGATATATTCCAGACTCATCAGGGGATCTGAAGCCACATTCAGGCCGACCTGTTTCATGGTCACCAGTGCGCGGGCACCCGCATAGGCTGCACCTGCTGCCACTTCCATGCCGGCTTTTTCATTGATCGACCACTCCACATACACATTGCCGGTATTTCGCTTCGCGATCGTCTCCAGCACCTCTGTCGAAGGCGTCCCCGGATATCCGGAGACCAGATTGACACCCGCCGCAAGTGCTCCGAGCGCGATCGCCTCATTTCCCATCAAAAACTCTTTGTGCATTTTAAGGTTCCTCTTCTCATTCCCTTATTTAAAAGGATTTTTGCATAATCACATACCAATTTATCACATTGACGTGCGGAATACAATTCAATCGAGTATCGTACAAAGAAAAGGGGACGTTCCCGGCACTTGTTCAGTGTCAAAAACGTCCCCTTTTCCGCTATCAAGGAGTCACATATTATGTATAGACCTATCCTGCAGAGAATCCCCCTCCCTGCCTGAAGGTCACATAATCCGATTCCATCGGTATTATTTATTATACACCATAATCTATAGTTTTAACATATCGTTTATCAACATCTTTAATGGCTTTCGTACACTAACTAGCTTTTCGGGACTCAGCTGTTCTTTCGGGGAACGAAGATATACATATGCTGAACCCTGTAACTGATAAAAAACAGGACCGTATCCACAATGAGTTTTACAATAACTTCCGGCACAGCCGGAAGCAGTGTGTTCCCCAGCGTCGTAAAAGCCGCGCTCAGGGCTGTCTGCACGACCGCAAGGATCAGGTACTTCGGCCCGGTCGTTCTCTTTTTCTCCTGACTGTCAAAGACCACCTTGTAATTCACGGCATAGTTGTAAGTGCCCGACAGAATTCGGGCCAATACTGTTGCCGCCGCGATATAAGCAGGAACTCTTCCTCTGAGCAGATGGCAGAACACCGCGAAGAGCAGCAGGTCGATCAGGCACGACGAGACCGAGGCAACTACATACTTCATGAACTGTCGGATCAGGATCCTGTATATTTTGGCAGAGTCCGTCCACGAATTGAAATGCGTCTGATGATTGTCCTCCGAGTCATAGATGGTCCGGATCGGAACTTCCGCGACAGGATATTTCCCCGCGCTCTCAAGGAGCATCTGCATTTCGAACTCGAAACGCTCCCCGGGAACATCGAGCAGTTCTTTCATAAAGTCCCGGGGTATGCCTCTGAGTCCTGTCTGCGTGTCGGTCACATGAATTCCGGAGACATACGAGAATACGTGCTCCGTGATCTTGTTCCCCATCCGGCTTTTCCAGGGCACGCCCTCCATGTCAAAGGTCCTGACACCGAGAATGAGCTTGTCCGGGTTTTTCTCTAACGCCTCCATGATCTTCGCGATGCACTCCGGCGAGTGCTGTCCGTCAGAATCTGCCGTCACACAGCCCATTGCGTCGGGCTCATGCTCCAGCACATGCTCAAAAGCCGTCTTGAGCGCGCGTCCTTTCCCGCGGTTCACGTCGTGGCGGAGCAGCGCTCCGCCCGTTGTTTTCAAATAGTTTTCTGCTTCTGTAAAAATACTGCTGTACTTTTCACCGCTTCCGTCATCGACGATGACGACCGGTCCGAGACTGCTCTCAGACAGCTCCGCGAGCAGCTCGAGCAGTCTCTCGTCCGGCTCATAGGCCGGAATAATAATAGGGATCATGCCTCAATATACCTCTTCAGTTCCGTATAGATCTTATCCTCATCGGGCGGACATCCCATGATGCATACATCGAAATCTTTCGTACATTTTCCGACGCCCAGACGTCCCTTTTTGCCCTGCATGCCTTGGCCTATGCCGATCGGTTCCGTGAGCTTTTCCAAAAGCCCCTCTTCGCGGAGCCTGTAGAGAGCTCCCACAAGACCGGCATAACAGGCGCTGCAGGAATCCACTTCGGTAACGGCATAGGCGACTTCCAGAAGCTTCCTCTCCCTGGGTAGATCCTCCTCCATCTCCTTGCCGCTGTAGCCGCCGAATCCGCCGAGACTCACGACCTGCGCCGAATCGAGATCCGCTGTCCCCACGCCCAGCTTTTCTGCCATCCTGACATAAGGGACATCGTCCGGGGTGTAATGCATCAGATAGCAGGCATAACTGTCGACCAGCACCGGGTCCAGAGCCGCCATCACGCAGTTGCGCACGACCGGATTGCCGCCCTCTTCAAAGTCCAGATCGCCGCAGATATGGTCGACCACGATGAAATCCTGGCGGATTCCCTTCTGCAGATGGGCGATCGGTTTATGCAGTCCCATCCGATGGAAACGGGACTTCTCCGAATTGGGCAAAAGCCCCTTGAGATTCTTGAGCGCACAGGTCATCCGGGTCTGGCAGTGCCCCTTGATCACGGGCACATTGATCAGAAAATCGATCCGGTCGACGGCATTGATCACATTCAGCTTCATGCCGGCGCAGTCCACACTGTGCCATTTCTCTTTTTGTCCGTCGATGAATGGCACATCATATTTCTCACACAGCGCCCGGTATCCGCAGTACTCATACGCTTCCGACGTGCGGTCTCCCACCCAGGATCCCTCCACGATGGTGATCTTCCCGAACTGCTTCTCCTGTAGATATTCGACAATTCCGGCCACCACCTCGGGGTGTGTCGTTGCGCCGAACTCTGCCGGCGAGGGGACGACCAGGTTCGGCTTGATACCGATCCGGGTCTTCCGATCGCCGATCAGTTTTTCCAGCTCGGTTTCCTCGAGCAGCTTTTTGGTCATATCCTTGTAGGATGTGCCGTATATTTTCCAAATCTGATTCTTTGAGATCATGTTTATAAGACTTCTCCGTTGCTGGCGATCACATTTTTATACCAATTAAAGGATTTCTTGTGGTATCTCGCACCGCTTCCGCTTCCGTCGTCATTGAGGTCCACATAGATGAATCCATAGCGCTTGGCCAGCTCTCCGGTCGTAAAGGAGACCACGTCGATGCATCCCCAGGGTGTATATCCCATCAGCTCGACGCCGTCGTACTCCACCGCCTTTTTCATCTGCTCGATATGGGCGCGCAGATAATCGATCCTGTAGCTGTCGTCACAGCTCTTGTCCTCTCCCAGCTTGTCATATGCGCCAAGACCGTTCTCCACGATGAACATCGGCAGTTCATAGCGCTCGTACAGCGCATTCAGCGCATATCTGAGGCCTACGGGATCGATCGCCCAGCCCCAGTCGGAGACCTTTACATAAGGATTCGCCACGGAGTGCGCGTTGCCTCCCACGATCGCCGCGCCGGTGCTCTCTGTTTTGGCCTTGACCGTGTTCGTCATATAATAGCTGAACCCGATATAGTCCACAGTCCCCTGTGCCAAAATATCACTGTCCCCATCTTCTATCACGGGCGCCGTTCCCTCTCTCTCCCATTCTTTCAAGGTATAGGAACCGTAATGTCCGCGGCACATGACATCGGAGAACATGTATCTCTCATGCATAGATTCCACGGCCTGCATGATGTCGTCCGGATCGCAGGAATAGGGATAAAAAGGCACAAATCCGAGCATGCAGCCGATCTTGAAATCGGGATTGATCTCGTGTCCCTTCTTTACGACGATCGCGGAGGCCACCATCTCATTGTGCGCCGCCTGATAGAGCGCCTTTTTCGGGTTCTCGTAGTGTGAGAACCGGATCCCGGAATTGGTCCATCCGAAAATATCGACGGAGGTATTGGTCTGGTTGTTGATCTCGTTGAAGGTCATCCAGTACTTGACTTTGTTTTTATAGCGCTCCATGACGCACAGCGCATAGCGGACAAAGAAATCCACGAGCTTGCGGTTGGTCCATCCGCCGTACTCCTGTGTCAGGTAGTAGGGCATCTCGAAATGGCTGAGCGTGATGACCGGCTCGATCCCGTACTTAAGGAGCTCATCGAACAGATCGTCATAAAACTGAAGGCCTGCCTCATTGGGCACAGGCTCATCTCCTTTGGGGAAGATGCGGCTCCAGGAAATGGAGGTGCGGAAGCACTTAAAGCCCAGCTCGGCAAACAGCTTCACATCCTCTTTGTATGTGTGGAAAAAGTCGATCCCCTTGTGATTGGGATAGTTCTCTCCGGCGATCACGCCATCCGTGATGCGGCGCGCCACTTTATTGGAACCGCCCGTCATCACGTCGCTGACACTGGGACCTCTTCCGTCCGCATCCCATGCACCCTCAAGCTGGTGAGCTGCTACTGCTCCGCCCCACAGAAAGTTCTTCGAAAAAGCCATTTTGTCCTCCTTTACGTCTGTTTTGCCTCATAGTGTCTTTCTTTATGCTGTCTTTATTTTATACGGTCTACTGGATAAACACGATCTCCGTTCTTCTGAAAGCCGCCGCGATGCGGATGCACGCAGAGTAAATGAGACCGCCGCAGTAGATGTATACCAGTACATATATGTTATGAATGGAAAGCACGCAGAGTAAGGCGATCAATACGCAGCCTATGCCGTGTGCCATATTCATCTTCCAGGAACCTTTATACCTTTTGGCCTCCAAGGCGCGCAGTATGGAGACAAGACCCGAGAACGCGTACCACCCCATCAGATACAGAAAGATCGCAAGCTCGCTCTCGTCTGCGATCGTCAGCGTAAACGCCCCGAAATCGAGCAGAAAAACTGCGAAAAACAGCGCCGCCTTTCCTCCGACCGCATATCTCGCCATCGAAAAATAATACAGGAGGGCGTTAAGCCCTTTTACGATCAGGACGACCGCCAAAAAGACTGTGATCAGCCGGTAATTCTCTTCGGAAGTCAACAGGAGCAGTAAACTCGCCAAGATCATGACCACCCCTGTAAAGAAACTTCTTACGCGCTGAAACCTGTTCACTTCCGCACTCCTCTTCCGGCGTATCGGACAAGCATCTTAAAGTCACTGATCCCGCCGAACCCTTTCTCATTGTAATCTATGGAATAGCCTGCCATCAGACTGCCGGATTTATAGATCCGGTTGGTCACCATGCTTTTCTGCTTCATTGCCGCAACAATAAACTTTCCCAGAAAGGTGTCCTCTTTTTGATCATAAGGCGCAAGCTTGTAGTCTTCCTGATACTGCTCTTCATCAAAGTCCGGAATTTCCTGCCCGGACAGTTCCTCTCCGAAGGTCTTCCAGTCCAAAGAGGAATCCCTCTGCCTTTTTTCCAGGATCTGACGGATCCTCTCTTCATAGGGGGCCGCCGCCTCCCGGTCATAGCGGTCTCTTTCGAATACTTCCCCTGAGCGCAGGCATTTCAGCGCATAGATCATCTGGCAGAAAGCGTTGTAGTAATCGGACGGATTATCTTTGACGAGCTCTTCGTAGTCGCCCCAGGCCGGAAGGTACTTGTAGCGCACGAAGCTGTAGTCCGGAAGATGGCCTGCTCTTCCGTGGCCCAGACTCATGACGGAATTCTCACTCAGCTGGAAGATCGTATTGATGTACACGCCGTTTTCAATATCGTCCGCTTCGGAGGGATTGTGCTTAAAAGAGAGCTTTCTCTCTTTGAAGCTCCTATTCTCATTCATTCCGCCTTCTTCGGGAATCAGTTCATAGAAATAATTGTCTGTATTATTGATGACCAGCGACGGTGTCCCGGCAAAATACCGATGCGCCCAGGTGTCTGCAAGAACATGCATGGCGAGTCCTGCCGCCTGGAGTCCGCTGTCCGAAGCCAGCTTGACCGTCTCTTCCAACAGGGCGCTGTTCGTGCCGCAGATCAGCCGCATTTTGTTCTTATAGATTCCGGAACCTTTCTTGATATCGGCATACAGATCGCGGGGAAGGAAATGAAAAGAAGACCATATCCTGGTGATATCCTGCAGGCCGACCAGATCGGTCCTGGCTTCCATCATCTCCAGCTGAAGCTGTGTCGTCGCCGCAGAAGAGGGGCCTCCGATCTTCGAGAGCAGCGTTCTTGTGCAGCAGTCAACGAACTGTGCGCTGTAACAGATATCCAGACTCTCCCTGTGCGTATAGCCCGCTATATAAGATGCGCAATATGTCGCGTAATAATGAAAGTCAAGCTGCATACGGATCACCCTGATAAAGACAATTTCAACAATTTTCGCAATTTGATCTCCGCATATTTGAGCTGAAGCAGTACGAACATCGTCGTAATGTCTACTAATGCGGCGATGGCCACATTTGTCAAAGAGTCAATGTTCTGCTCCTTAATACACATATATGTTAAGAACGCTTCAATCACAATTACAATGAAATTCATAGAACACAAAAACCCCAGACCAATGAGCCGAAACTTCTTTTTCTTCAGTGTTCCGTTTCCGGCTCTGATCGCTTTTATTCCGACCCACAGGCGGATCAGAATGTCGATCCCATAGCCCACAGAAAGGATAATGAAAATGCTGAGTCTTCCCAAGTCCTCATCGATCCCGCTCTCGATGAAGACGGATTCATCAACAGGTTCCATGACGACACTTAAAAAAGCCCTGGCAAATGTCCATAAGCCAAAGATGATGACGCCGATCCCCAGCACATACAGCGTGTTCTGATGGCGCCTGATCTCTCTTTGCAGTTCTTTATTCTGATCTTGATTCTGATCTTTATTCTGATCTTTTTGCTGTGCGTCCTGCACCGCTGTATTTTGACCCATCTGTCTGTCCACCCCGTACCGCTCCGTTCATGATCCGATTCCGAACAAGCTATTTATATTTTAGGTGGATTTTGGCCCCGAATCAATCAAAATTGTTCTTCACACACAGATACAAAAAAAGGGCTTATTCAGCCCTTTTTCGTTTAAACATTATTCTCTGCCCTGCGCCGTGTACGACCGGCCTTCAGACACGGTCAACCGTGATCGCAGCATATCTCTCGGAATCGATGATCTTCTCCATCGCCTCCACCGGATTCATTCCGACGCACTGCATGACCTGACGGAACACAGTGGTGGACTGTCCGCTGACCAGCTGCACGCCGGCACGGTTCTTGTCCGCGTGGAAGACGTCGTGACGGCTTGCCACGTTCCAGAAGATGATGTTCGGGATCTGGTATCCGTTCTTGCGGAATTTCTTCGCCATCATCGCGTAGAATGTCCAGTCTTTGTCACTGCAGTAATCGATCTCCATGTCGGAGATGACGATCAGCGACTTCGGCATGTCAGCCGGAGCAACATGATTGTTGAGAGCGATCTCAAGCACATGCTCAAAGGCCGCCTTCAGGTTGGTGTTGTTCTGCCAGTCGCTCATGTTGATGCTTCTGATCTTCTGTGCCAGAGTCTCGCCCTTAAGCATCTGAATTCTGGATGTTCCGGAGAAAGACATGAACATGTTGTGGTATGCGCCGGTGTTTCTCTCTGCAAAGTAGATTGCCAAACCGACCGATGTTGCGAGCGGACGGCCGTGCATGGATCCGGACGTATCCGCGATCACAAGTGCGTTGGTACCCGCCTCCACATAGTTCGGCAGCTGGCGCCACTGCGCCTCCAGTGTGTCGTCCTCCTTGATCGAGTAAGAGCTCCAGCCCATCTGCAGTACTTTCTCCACGATATCGTACGGATACAGTGCTGCGGAGTGAATGGTCTCCTCACCCTTCAATGCCTTCTGCACGAACATTCCGTAGCGGTTCGCGTCGTGCTTCATGAAGGCATTTCTGTAGATCATCATCGCTCTGGACGGAACCTCGGAGTACTTGATCTGATCCCAGCGGCCTGTGGACATGAGGGTCTCCACCACACCGATGTGCTTTCTCATGGCGCGCACGATACGCTTGAACTCGTACACCTGGTAACCGAGCTTCTGTGCAGTCAGGATGCCGAGTCTGCGAGTCTCTTTCGAAGAAGCGTCAGCTGTCTTGATCCACTTTGCCAAAAGAGAGATCGCTCTGCCGTTCTCCAGATCCTTGCGGTCCTCCTCAAACTGCTTCTTCATTGCCGCCCACATCTCGTCCTCAAGCGGTGTGCCGATCAGGCAGTACATGTCGTCGTAACGACCGTATACTCCGATCAGGTCAAGGTTGGGACGAAGTGCCTCCGGATGATATTTTGCCATGTACTGAATCAATGTACGGAATGTCTTTCTCTCACCAAGGCCGCCCCTTACGTCGCGCAAATAGAACGCGATCTTTGTCGCAAACAGCGGATCTGCCTTATAGGCCTCGGCGAAAAGACGCTCGATACGCAGTCTGTCCGCTGTGCGGAGTGAACCTGCGACGCCGAAGAAATCCAGTCTTGCATCTCCTGTGGTGGCAAGTGCTGCCGCTCCGTTTTCAGTTCTTGTAAATACAGCCATTCTCTTTGCTGCCTCTGCGAAAATCATAGTTCTTTCCTCCTTTCCGGACCCGCGGTCCTGTTTTCTTCGATTTACACGATAACACATACTGCAAGGCTTTGTCATTCAACCGCTGGTATAACCCGTTTGGCTTACAATGCCCGTATTTCTCTAGACAACGATCTCCACTTTGCTGCCGCCCGTCTTCTCTTTAGTGACTACGATCTGCTTGTCGATCCGCTCCTTCAGCTCGGCGACATGAGAGATGATGCCTACCAGACGGCTGTTCTCGGACAGATCGAGGAGTGTTCGGATCGCCTGGCGAAGTGATTCCTCATCGAGCGATCCAAACCCCTCATCGACAAACATGGTGTCGAGTCTGATCCCGCCCGCTGAAGACTGGATCTCGTCCGACAGTCCCAGCGCAAGAGAGAGGGAAGCCTTGAAGGATTCTCCTCCTGAAAGCGTTTTAACACTTCTGAGCGAACCGTTGTAGTGATCGAGGACATCCAGCTCCAACCCGCTCTGGGACTGGTTGCTGTCCGCCGTCTTCCGCCGCCTGAGTTCATATTGATTGCCCGTCATTGTGAGCAGGCGCCGGTTGGCCCGCGTAATGATCCGGTCAAAATAGGTCGTTTGGACATACGTTTCCAGCATGATCTTCTCTTTTCCGGCCAGCCTTCCGTTTGCCGTATCGGAAAGGGCTTTGACCCACTTGTAATGATGTTCCAGTTCCGACAGCTCGGCGGCTCCCCCCTTAATGTGTTCCAGAATATCGTTGTTTGTACTCAGACGCGTGAAGATCCGCTTCGCCTTCTCCCCGTCATTTTTACTGCGCTCTTCCAGTTCCCTTTTTTCCGAGAGCAGATCTTCTTTCGCCGGAACTTCCTTTTCGGAAATCTGCTTCTTCAACTGGTCAATGCGCGCTTTCCTCTCCGCCAGGTCGGTTTTGCCGGCGTCATAGCGCTCTTTTGTCTCTCTGAGGAGGTTCTCCAGTCGACTCTTTTGTTTCTCGTCTTTCTCCTGCTGCTTCCGGGCCTCTTTCTCTCCGGCAAACACAAGGTCTGCGGAATAGGTATCGATCTCAGCCTGCCTCTTGTCCTGTTTTACGGATAACTCATCGGTCAGCGCACTCTGTTCCCTGAGCTCCTGCTCCCTCTTAACAAGTTCTTCCTCGGACAGGGGGATCTGTTCGTCGAGTTCCCTCTTTCTTTTCAGCCGGGCATCTTCTTTCCGGATCTCCTCCTCCAGCCGGGAAAGCTTCCGGCTCTCATCCTCTGTCTCCGCCTTCGTCTCAGCAATGATCTTCCGTATGGCTTCCGGATCTTCCCGGGTAAGTGACAAAAGTTCCCGCAGCTGAGAGAGTTGTCCGTCCAAACGATTCACTTCCTCTTTACAGGCGTCAAAATCTTCCTGTGCTTTAAGGAGTTTCCTCCTGATCGCGTCCCGCTTGGAAGCCTTTTCTTCTTTCGTTCTTTCAGCTTCCTGCCGGCTCCTGTACGCCAGCTTTGAGGTGAGCTCTTTGAGCTGAGTGTCCAATCCGTCTTTCCGGGCCGTCAGGGAAACGGTCTTATTCTCTAAACTCTTGATCGTATCATGGCTCTGCGTGACTTTGTCCTTGAGAACAGGCAGCGCTTTCTCAAGATCCGCCCTGCGGGAGATCCTCTTTTTCTGTTCTTCAAGCTGCGTATTCAGACTAAGGATTGCATTGCGGATCTGTTTTTTTCGTCCGGCGGTTCTCGATTCTGCTTCCTCGAAGGGACACCCTTCAAGGAGTTCTGTGATCAGTCCCTCTGCTTCTTCCCGCTTAGCACTCGTAGAGACACGGAGTTCCCCGGCTGTTCTGCTGGCTGCTTCTGCCGCCTCTTTGTCTTTTTTGGCTGTGCGCTCGGCGCTCTCCAGTGCCGCCTCTGTAGGAGCTTCGGGAGATTTGCTCGCAGGCAGCGGATGTTCCGTTGAACCGCATACGGGGCAGGGCTCTCCGGGGCGGAGCGTCTGTGCCAGCAGACCGGCCTGCTCATCCAGAAATGCGCGGTGCATCTGCTGATACTTACGCTGACTGATCTCGGCCTTCGCGACCGATCCTTCATAAGTCTCTCTTGCTCTCTCATATTGCCCATACAGTTTCTTATGATCGATCAGTATGAGCTGAAGTTTGTCAAGGCGCTCTTGTGTGTCCTTCAGTTGATTTAACTGCCCCGTGATCTTTTCCCGTTTCACGTCAGCGTCTGCCAGATCCCTCAGTTCGTTTTCGCATTTTGAAAATGCATTCTCGCGGACTGCGCAGTCTGCAGCCTCTTTCTCTTTTAAAAGAACTGCCTTTTCAAGTTCCTTACTTGTGTCTTGAAGATCCTGCCGTATTTTTTCAAGTTTTTCGTATTCGGGCAGTTCCGCCTCGATCCTGGCAATCTGCTTTTGCAGCGTCTCCGCCTCCGACTGCCTAGACTGTGCGTCCGCAAGCACCGCCTCTGACTGCGCCAGATTGTCTCTCTTTTTTCGCCTTCTCTCCGAAAGCGTCTCATGGCTTGTCAGCCTTTCATAACGTTCATTCAGATCGCCGAGCCTGTTTTCTGCCTCTTTTTTCTTCCCTTCCAGACGCTCCCGCATCTCTCCCGCGTTTTCCAGCGTGCTTCGCTCGATGCGCTTTTTGCCCAGAATTTCACGGGCTTTCGTCACAGCTGTGCTGACTGCCTCTTTCTTCTTCAGCTCTCGGGCGAGATTTGCGGCGCCTTCCTTCTGTTCTTTCCTCAGCACTTCCCGCCTTGCGTATTTGGGAAGCTGCGACTTGCGTGCAGTGATCTCCTCCGTCAGACGCTCGATTTCAGGCTGGCCTTCCTTCGCGCTCTCCCAGGCCTCCTTCTGTTTTGAGACTTGATCCTCTTTTTTGAGAAGCTCTGTCTCCTGCTTTTTCAGTTCACTGTTCCATTTCTCCAGCTGCTCCGCCCGCTGCAGTTCTCCCTGAATGGATCCCAGCCTGACTTTCGTTTCACTGATGCGGTCATTCAGTTTTTCCTGCGCATCCTCATCTTCGCGGATCAGCTCTGTAAGAAGGGAGATCGCCTCATCCGTCGGCATCTTTCCCTCTTTTGCCTTATTCACTTCCGGCCTGACGGCGCTCTCCCCGCTGCATTTGATGCCGCCCAGATACTGACGTATGCTCTTCTTTTTGTCATCACATTTGTCGTCGAGATCACCGGCTTCCTTTTTGAGCCTTTCCTGAAAGATCTGATAGTATTTTGTCTCGAAGATCTGCCTGAAAATAGTCTGGCGGTCCCTGGTGTCCGCGAGGAGAAGTTTCAGGAAATCGCCTTGGGCGATCATGGCGATCTGGGTAAACTGGCTGCGGTCGATGCCGAGGATTTCCTTTATTTTGTCCCTGACTTCCGCATTTTTGGTCAGCACATTCCCGTCGGGGAGCTTCAGATCCACGCTTGCCTTGCGGGATGTTAACCCTTCGCCGATCTTTTTGGGGCGGTCATACTCGGGATTTCGCCGTATTTTGTACTCTTTTCCTCTGTAAAGAAAAGTCAGACAGACATCGGTGGGAGTCTCCGGAGCAGCGTACTTGGAGCGGAACATTGCGCTGTCCCGCGTCTCTCCGCTGGCTTCTCCGTAAAGGGCATAGGTAATGCCGTCAAAAATGGTCGTCTTACCGGCACCGGTATCACCGGTGATCAGATAAAGACCGCTGCTGCCTAACTTGTCAAAATCCACCACCGTACAGCCCGCATAAGGCCCAAAGGCGGACATCTCCAATCGGATAGGTCTCATCGTTTGTCCTCCCAGATGTTCTCCATGATCTTTCTGACAAAATTCTCCTGCTGCTCACTCATGGGCCGTCCGTTCTGCTGTTCATAGAACTCCTCAAACAGTACAAGCGGGGATTTGTTTTGGAGCTCTTCCAGATCGGAAAGCATCCCTGCAGACCTGGTGCGGCTGTTATTGTAATCAAGGCTCATCAGATTGGGATAGATCAGCCGGAGTTTCCCGATCGCATCGGGGATATCTTCTTCATCCGTAAGGGTGATATGGATATAATCATCCGTTTTGGTCCCCTCATAATTGGGACGATATGTCAGCTCCTCATAGGTGCCTTCGATCTCCCGCATGTCCCGAAGCGGATGCAGCGGAACCGTTCGGACCAAAATACTCTCTTTGTCCGCTATGTCGATCACCGTGACGGATTTTTGATGTTTTGCCTCAGAAAAAGAATACTTCAAAGGCGTTCCGCAATACCGGATGCGTTCGGAGCTTATGTTCTGCGGGCCGTGAATGTGCCCCAGCGCCACATAATCAAACCCGTCAAAAACTGCCGCATCTACATTGTCGGTCCCTCCCACTGAGATCTCTTCAGAGTCCGAGCGTATGGCACCCGTAACAAACTGGTGGGTGACAAGAATGTTTCTCTCAGAGCGGTCTATATCAAGGGCCTCCACCGCCGTCCGGAGCGCGTCGTTATAGCTTTCAATAGTCGCGTCCGGAAAAAAACGCCGCACATGTACCGGCTTTACGAAAGGAAGCAGGTAGACATTGACCGGGCCAAACTCATCAGTAAGTACGATCGGTTCGACCGCGCCGTTATACACCGGTGATAAGCGGATCCCCGTGCGGGCGATCAGCCTGGAGGCAAAAGCCAGCCGTTCCGGCGAGTCGTGATTGCCGCTGATCAGAAATACCTGCAGATCACGGCCTGACAGCTGATAAAGGAATTCGTCCAAAAGCTCCACTGCTTCTGTCGAAGGTACGCTCTTATCATAGATATCTCCGGCGATCAGGACGGCATCCGGGTTCTCAGTGTCGATCACTTTAAGGATCTCTTTTAAAATGTATTTCTGATCCTCTGTCAGGTTAAAGTCATAGATCCGTTTCCCGAGATGCAGATCGGATAGATGTATGAATTTCATGCTTATTGCCTCTTTTCCGGATGTTTTCGCGGTTTACCCGGTACTTCTGTTCGAACAAAAACAAACTCCTTATCGGAAGACAACGCCTCCCGGAAGCGATACCCGCTCCAGTTAAAGGATTTGATCTGTTCCGGTTCGGTGACGGCATTTGACGCCATATACCGAACCATCTCGCCTCTGGCCATCTTGGCATAGACGCCCTTCTGAACGATCTGATCGCCCGCAGGTTCGCCGAAAATGCAGGTGATGTACCGGTCTTCGGGCTGCAGATATTTCTCTATGCACTTGGAATACTCCTTCGACGCGAGATTGACTATGATCCTGCTGTCATCAAGAGTCTCCCTGTAAAGAAGGTCACCCCAAAAATCATATAAATTTCTGTGCCCGTCCACGGCGGCCTTTGCCTGCATTTCCAGTCGATAAGGAACCACTCCGTCCATTGGCTTCACTACGCCATAAAATCCGGACAGGATCCGCAGATGCTCCTGTACATACTCATACTGGCCATCCTCAAAGACCGCCGGAGCCATGTAAGTATACTGAATGCCGTCGTAAGCCAGTAAAGCAGGGGTCAGATTCTTCTGAAGATCCATGTGCGCGAACCGCTCGGCGTTCTGCCGGGCGATCTTGTCATTGCAGGCCCAGAGTTTCTTCTGCTCCTCATAGGTCAGACTCCTGATCCATTGCATCAGTATTTTTGTCTTCTCCATAAACACCGGGAGCGTGCTGCAGGCAAATGTATCGGTGTCTGTCTGCATCTGCTTTGCCGGCGAGATGATGATCCTCATTCCAGCTCTCCCAGCATCTGTGCCGGATTATCAGCGGCCTTCACTTTGCCGAAAGCCTTTATAATGATCCCGTTCTCATCGATCAGATAGGTCGTGCGGACAACACCCATGCTGACTTTTCCGTAATTCTTCTTTTCTTTCCATACATCGTAAGCCTGAATCACTTCTTTGTCCGGATCGGACAGAAGTGTAAAGGGGAGGCCGTACTTTTCCTCAAACTTCTTGTGAGACGCAACACTGTCCTTACTTACGCCGAGAACGACGGCACCTTTCTCCCGGAACTGGGGATACAGTTCTCCAAATGCGCAGGCCTGCTTCGTGCAGCCGGCTGTCATGTCCTTCGGGTAGAAGTACAGGATCACCTTCTTGCCCTTATAATCTGCAAGGCTTCTCATTTCTCCGTTCTGATCCGGCAGCGTAAAGGCCGGGGCTTTTGTTCCAATTTCTAACATGAGCTCTTCACCTCCTCGAAATATAGTTCCATATTAACACAACAAAAAGATGAAAGCTCGAAAATCGACCTCTGCGAAAATCGACCTCTGGGGTAGTTTGTGGACAGGTGTCCACAAACTACCCCAGAGGTCAGAGGTCGAGGTCGCTTTTTGTCCTTGACGAGCTAACAAGTGATAGCTAGAATTAAGCTAACGCGCATTAGCCATTTAGATATCCGGAGGAGACTATGATTAAAAATGTTGCGATCGTGAGCCTTTCGCGTGGAATCTTAGGTGAACCATTTATGCAATTTGAAGTGGAGATCGGGCTTCGCAGGCTGGAAGAACTCGGGTTGGATGTGAAGTTCATGCCGCACGCGCTGAAGGGTCTGGAATATGTGCAAGCACATCCGGAGAAGCGGGCAGAGGATTTATTGCAGGCATTTCGTGATCCGGATATCGATATGATTTTATGCGCTATAGGCGGTGATGATACCTACCGGTTACTGCCGTATCTGTTTGAACACAATGAACTGGCGGATGCGGTCACAGACAAGGTATTTTTGGGATTTTCAGATACTACGATCAATCATTTGATGCTTCATAAGGTCGGACTGCGGACTTTCTACGGACAGGCTTTTCTCCCCGATATCTGTGAGCTTGGAGCGGAGATGCTTCCATATACCCGGCAGTATTTTGAAGAGCTGATCCGTACAGGAACCATCCGGGAAATAAGGCCCAGTAATGTCTGGTATGAACAGAGAGCCTCTTTCACTCCGGAACAGGTTGGCCAAATGCTTCCCGTTTATCCAGACCACGGTTTTGAACTGCTGCAGGGTGCGCCCGTGTTCTCGGGAAAAATTCTCGGCGGCTGCATTGATTCAATCTATGATATCTTTGATGGCGAGCGATATTTTGACATGCCGGTGCTCTGCGAGAAGTATCATCTGTTTCCGGACTCGGAGAACTGGAAGGGGCGTATTCTGCTCTTGGAATCCAGTGAGGAAAAGCCGACGCCCGCCAAATTCCGGCGTGCGCTTGAGTACCTCAGGGAAGCAGGCGTGTTCCACGCGGTTTCCGGTGTGCTGGTCGGGAAGCCGATGGACAACACTTATGCGGAAGAATACAGGGAACTCCTTGTAAATGTCATTGATCGGCCGGAAATTCCCATTGTGTTTAACGTTAACATCGGGCACGCGATGCCGCGATGCATTATACCCTTTGGAGTTGATGCGGTTGTTGATGCGGAAAATCAAGTCATTCGATTCAGCTGAGCGGCCTCGACCTCTGGGGTAGCTTGTTCTTGGAGCAGCCTGGACCTCTGGGGTAGTTTGTTCTTTGCCAAAATATTGAGCGATCAAACGACCTCTGGGGTAATTTGTCCGTTTCGGGGAAGATGATATGTTAAATGAACTCGTAGGAGCAATAGCGCAAGTCCTGTTTTTATCGTTATTACCTTTGGCTGTATGGTATGTCACTGCACGAAAGAAAGAGTCTTTCTTTTCATGGATCGGCCTGAAGAAACCGATCTGCAAAAACAAGATATCAACTGCGTTGACCGCTATTGTGATGACAATTCTTTACATTGCTGCAATGACCGCCTGCGTAAAGCTGCTCCCGGATGGCGTGACTACTGTCGGATCGCAGTTTGCGGGAGGAGGTCTGGGGGCATTACCGGCAGCTTTCTTTTACTCATTTGTGCGGACAGCGCTGTCTGAAGAAATCCTGTTTCGAGGATTTGTCCTCAGGCTTATCCGGAATAAGGCCGGATTTACGGCAGGTAATACTGTGCAGGCTTTACTATTTGGCCTAGTACATGGTATTCCATTTGGCATAATAACAAATAGTATTCTCGCTTTTGTTCTGCTCACAATGCTGCCGGGTCTCTTTGGATGGTACCAGGGATGGCTGAATGAAAAACAGTGCGAAGGCTCAATTGTGCCAAGCTGGTTACTGCACGGCAGTATTAATTTTATTACAGCCGTTCTTTCACTGTTTTGAAGCTGCAGGATAAATGAAAAGGCGCGGTGGCAGTTCAAGATTGGGATCAGACAAAAACGGCGATTCAAGAACAAAGCGCTTTGACATGGAGAACAATAATGAAATACAACAAGACAATCACACTGAAAGACGGAAGAAAATGCACCTTGCGAAATGGTGAAGAGAACGATGGAGAGGCTGTTCTTGCCAATTTCATCCTGACCCATGAGCAGACCGATTATCTGCTTTCTTATCCGGATGAAAATACCACGACCGCAGAACAGGAAGGCCGGTTCCTGCAGGAGAAAACGAACAGCGACAGTGGAGTTGAGCTCCTTGCGGAAATTGACGGCGTGGTCGCGGGCCTTGCCGGCTTTGACGCCGTCGGCGGCAGGGAGAAAATCCGGCACCGGGCGGATTTTGGCATCAGTGTAGATCGGCAGTACTGGAACCTCGGAATCGGAACGGCGCTGATGAATGCATGCATCGAATGTGCCCGGAAGGCCGGATATGAGCAGATCGAACTGAGCGTGGTCGCGGAAAATGAGCCGGCGATCGCCATGTACGAAAAGGCCGGGTTTGTAGAATACGGCCGGAACCCGAGGGGATTCAGATCCCGGCTTACAGGGTATCAGGAATTGGTCTATATGAGGATGGAACTGTAAGAAGTGACCTCGACCTCTGGGGTGGTTTGTTCCCAGGCGGGGATTATTCCACAGGTGTCCACAAACTACCCCAGAGGTCGAATAAACCCCATGCAGGGGCGCGGCTATGGCAGCGCAGCCCTGGACCGGGTGCTCGACTATATCAGGACGAAACCGTTCGGAACTTCCGACAGAGTTGCCCTGACCTGCAACAAAGATAATCCGGTTGCGAGAAAGTTGTACGAGAACAAGGGATTTCGGGCAACCGGCGTCGAAGATGAAGATGAGATTGAACTTGTTTTAACGATATTTTGACAATACTAACACCAGGATAATTGAGCCGGAAAGGCTTGATTAAATATATTTATAAGGAGCGTACTGTTTGAAAAAGTACAACAAAACGGAGATTGTGGGCTGACCGGGAGGTTTGCCGGCAATCCGAACAAACCTCCCGCCGAGAAGCATTTGATGTCAACAAAATTCAGGAGGCTAAATAATGAATACAAATGACTATACTATTCGCCAGGAAAAGAAAGAAGAACACAGAGCAGTCGAAAACCTTATCCGCGAGTCATTCTGGAACGTATACCGCCCGGGCTGCAGCGAGCACTATGTGATCCATGTGCTCCGGGACGATCCGGCGTTTGTGAAGGAACTGGATTTCGTGATGGAAAAGGACGGCGCGCTGATCGGGCAAAATATGTTCATGCGCACGATCATTAACACCGACGACGGCAGGACAATTCCCGTTTTGACCATGGGTCCGATCGGCATCACCCCGGAACTAAAGCGGCAGGAATACGGCAAAAAATTGCTGGACTACTCGCTGGCTCAGGCGACGACCATGGGTTTTGGCGCAGTACTGTTTGAGGGCAATATCGGCTTTTACGGCAAAAGCGGGTTTGACTATGCCCGCAATTTCGGCATCCGTTATCATGACCTGCCGGAGGGCGCGGACGACTCATTCTTCCTCTGCAAAGAACTGAT
>CADCIU010000042.1 GCA_902801585.1 uncultured Lachnospiraceae bacterium
CGGGGTCTATTCTTACGGTATGACCTGCAGTGACGGGGCTTTGAGCGGCAAGATCCTGTGTACGACAGGCACGTGGACGAAGGACAGCGCCACGGCAGCTGAACTTGTGGGACGGACCGCCGAGGGTGAGATCGTAAAGATCTGCGACCTGACGGAACGGTTTCTGAAAGTCCTTAAGTAAGATGAGGAGTAACCATTAAGAGCATTAATCATTGATAATATATAGAAGGAAGATAAGGGAATGATTCATTTTGCTGCCAAAATAGAGAGGAACGATCCGTGCTGGTGCGGAAGCGGGAAGAAGTATAAGAGCTGTCACATGCGCTTTGATGAAAAGATCAAGGGTTTTCAGCTCAAGGGACACATTACACCGGACAGAAGCATCATCAAGACACCGGAGCAGATCCAGGGCATCAGAGAGAGTGCCAAGGTCAATATGGCCTGCCTCGATGCAGTTGCCGAAAAGATAGGCCCCGGCATGAGTACCGAGGAGATCGATCGCATCGTCTATGAGACGACGATCTCCATGAATGCGATCCCGGCACCGCTGCACTACGAGGGCTTTCCCAAGAGCGTGTGCACTTCGATCAACGAAGAAGTGTGCCACGGGATCCCGGATGATAAGCATATCCTCAAAGACGGAGATATCATCAACGTGGATTGTTCTACCATTTACAGGGGATATTTCTCGGATTCTTCCCGAATGTTCCTGATCGGAGACGTCTCGCCCGAGAAGGAAAAGCTCGTTCAGGTCACGAAGGAGTGCATGGAGATCGGGCTTGAGAACGTCATTCCGTGGACCTTCCTGGGTGATATGGGAAGCAAAGTGCATGAACACGCTTTGAAGAACGGTTATTCCGTTGTCAGGGAGATCGGCGGACACGGCTGCGGGCTGGAGTTCCACGAGGATCCTTTCGTCAGTTATGTATCAAAACCCGGCGAGGAAATGCTGATGGTGCCCGGTATGGTATTTACCATTGAACCCATGGTCAACATGGGAACGGACGATATCTATCAGGACGACAAGAACGGGTGGACGATCTACACACGCGACGGCAAACCGTCCGCACAGTGGGAGATCCAGGTTCTGGTGACAGAGACCGGGCACGAAGTGCTCTGCTGGTAATATTAAAAAGAGGGGGACAAGACCAATGCAAAACAAAGGAAAATACTATATTACAACGGCTATTGCCTACACCTCGGGAAAGCCGCATATCGGCAACACCTATGAGATCATTCTGGCCGACTGTATCGCCAGATATAAGAGAGCGGACGGATACGACGTTCATTTCCAGACCGGAAGCGATGAGCACGGGCAGAAGATCGAATCCAGGGCGGCCGTGGCAGGCAAGACGCCCAAGGAGTTTGTCGACGAGGTGGCAGGCGACATCAAGAGACTCTGGGATCTGGTAAACACCTCTTATGACCGCTTTATCCGGACGACGGATGAGGATCATGAGCGCCAGGTGCAGAAGATCTTCAAAAAGCTGTACGATCAGGGCGATATCTATCTCGGACAGTATGACGGACTCTACTGCAGGGAGTGCGAGGCATTCTACACGGCTTCCCAGGTCGTAGACGGCAATCACTGTCCTGTGTGCGGGAACGAAGTGCATGCTGCCAAGGAAGATGCCTATTTCTTCAGAATGAAGAAGTACGCAGACCGCCTGATCGAGCATATCAATACACATCCCGAATTCATTCAGCCTGTGTCCAGAAAGAACGAGATGATGAACAACTTCCTTCTTCCCGGACTGCAGGACCTGTGTGTCTCGAGAAGCTCCTTTACATGGGGCATTCCCGTGGATTTTGCGCCCGGACACGTGGTCTACGTGTGGCTGGATGCACTGAGCAACTATATCACCGGCATCGGGTATGACGCCGACGGCAGCAGCAGCGATCTCTACAAAAAGTACTGGCCCGCTGACCTTCACCTGATCGGCAAGGACATCATCCGCTTCCATACGATCTACTGGCCCATCTTCCTGATGGCGCTCGGCGAGCCTCTTCCCAAGCAGGTGTTCGGCCATCCCTGGCTGCTGCAGGGCGGAGAGAAGATGAGCAAGACCAAGGGAAATGTCATCTACGCGGATGACCTGGCAGAGATCTTCGGCGTCGACGCCGTTCGCTATTTTGTCGTGCACGAGATGCCCTATGAGAACGACGGCGTGATCACATGGGAACTTGTGGTGGAGAGGATCAACTCTGACCTGGCCAACACCATGGGCAATCTTGTCAACCGCACGATCGCGATGAGCAATAAGTATTTTGACGGCGTCGTGACCGACAAGGGAGTCTGTGAGCCTGTCGATGATGACCTCAAGGCATTTGTCACAGCTGCTTACGACAAAGTTGAGGCCAAGATGGACGAGCTGCGCGCGGCAGACGCCCTGACCGAGATCTTCGCTGTCTTCAAGAGACTCAACAAGTACATTGACGAGACGGAGCCGTGGGTGCTGGCAAGAGACGAGGCCAAGGCGGACAGACTCTCTACAGTTCTGTACAACCTGATCGAAGGAATCACGATCGGAACTGCCCTGATGGCACCTTTTATGCCTGATACGGCCGATAAGATCGTAAAAATGCTTAATACTAAGATCCGCGATTTCGAGACACTGGGAACGTTCGGCCTGTATCCTTCCGGAACAAAGGTCACAGATCAGCCGGAGATCCTGTTTGCGCGCCTGAAGGAAGCGGATGTCATGAAGGACGTCGAAAAGATCATGGCCAAACAGCGCAAAGAAGCTGCCAAGCAGGCCAAGATGGAAGAGAAGGCAAAGCAGAAAGCCATGAAGGGCGAAGAGAAGGATGTAAAGAGCGAAGAGAAGGCCGTTAAGAAGGGCGAAGAACCTGAGGCAGACAAAAAGCCCGAGATCTCCATCGACGATTTCGCCAAATTGGAGTTCAAGGTAGGCGAGGTCCTGGAGTGCCGCGAGGTTGAGAAGTCCAAGAAGCTCCTCTGCTCCAAAGTTAAGGTGGGCGATGAAGTCAGGCAGATCGTATCCGGCATCCGCAAGTATTATTCTGCGGAGGAGATGGTCGGAAAGAAGGTCATGGTGATCACAAACCTCAAACCCGCTAAACTCGCCGGAATCGTGTCGGAAGGCATGCTTTTGTGCGCAGAAGGCCCGGACGGCTCTCTGGCGCTCATGACTCCTGAAGCCGGAAAGAATATTCCGGACGGTGCCGAGATCGGATAAGACGGCACAGGCCGGCTGTCCGCACCGGTGTCAGTCCTATTGGCGGACGATCTCCATCAGGGAGGAACTTATGAAAAAAAGAGCGATCCTGATACTGATCACTTTTATACTGGGCTCAGCAGGCATGCTGAGCCCGGTTTGTCATGCACTCGCTGCGGCGCAGGATGTGAAGACAGAAAGCGAGGCCGGAAAAGGGGCTGGGAAAGAGTCTGAAAAAGAGAATAAAGGGATCGGTGAAACGATTTATGAGAAAGTGGATCAGGCAGTCAAGAACCTGGACCAGACATCTCTGCGCAGAAACATCCGTCAGGGACTAAAGGAGATGGATGATATGGGGATCTCTCCAAGTGTGATCGCTGAGAGAACACTGGGGATCAAGACACAGCCGACGCTTCGCGGACAGACATCCGGCAATACATCGGGTACAGGATCAGACAATACACTGGTCAAAGAGGCGGAGAATGCCGTCAGAAAGAAAACAGAGAGCTTTTTCACGATATTATGGAACGGTTTCCTGGACGGACTCAGCGGGCTGGTCACGTTTGTATTCAGTCTTGCGTCAAGCGGAGAGGGGGCCGGCAAATGAATATATTTGAAGAGGGAAGTCCGTTTCAGCAGTTCCTGAATAAAGTGGCGGATCTTCTGATCCTCAATCTTATCACATTGCTGACATGTCTGCCGATCATCACGATCGGCGCTTCTCTGACCGCTATGCACTATGTGCTCCTGAAGACGGTGAGAGGGCAGGAGGGCTATGTCGTTCGATCCTATTTCCGTTCATTTAAGAGGAATTTCGTACAGGCAACGATCCTGTGGCTGATCTATCTGGCAGTCTGGATCCTCATGGTGTCTAACCTGTATATGATCGTACAGGGCACCGGCCGGTATCCGATCTGGCTCCCCAGTTCTATCCTTGTGGCCGCACTACTTATCCTGGTATTTATGATCTATACGTTTGCCATGCTCTCAAGGTTCGAGACCACTGTCTTCGAGGCGCTCACGAACGCTGTCATGCTGACGATCTCAGAGCTGCCCAGGTCGTTGGAAATGCTGATCATTACGGTGGTGCCGATCGCAGCGTTCTTTTTCGCACCGATCCTGCTTCCGATCCTCATCCTGTTCGGATTATCGGTTCCGGGATATGCCTGTGCGATGGTCTACGATCCCGTTTTCCGCAAGATCGAGAGACAGATCGGAGAGGGGGAGGCAGAATATCCGGACGACGAGGAAGAGGAATGACGGGCTGTCAGGCGGCGGTCGTCTGCAGCTGAAAAAGAGAACGAAAAATTGAACGGAAAAAATGAACAAATGGGAAGAGAAATCCTGTACAAATTAACGAAAGGCAGGATTTCTCTTTTTTTTGACCACGCATCCTCACCAAGACACTTAAAAATCTTTTGTGAATTAATGGTATGGTCTGCAGAGCTGATTTTGTCTATACTTAGTGCAGTGTTAAAAACTATAAATCTGTTCTATTATTCATGAAGGAGTTATACAATGGCTAGTTTATCTTTGGAAAATGTTTGCAAGGTCTACCCCAACGGCTATAAGGCTGTTCAGAATTTCAATATGGAAATCGCTGACAAAGAGTTCATCATCTTCGTAGGCCCCTCCGGATGCGGAAAGTCCACCACACTGAGAATGATCGCAGGTCTGGAAGATATTTCCTCCGGTGTATTTAAGATCGACGGCAAGGTCATGAACGATGTCGAACCCAAGGACAGAGATATCGCGATGGTATTCCAGAACTACGCTCTGTATCCTCATATGACGGTTGCTGATAACATGGCATTCGGACTTAAACTCCGCAAAGTTCCCAAGGATGAGATCGACAAGGCAGTGAAAGAGGCAGCAAGAATCCTTGACCTGACTCATCTCCTTGATCGTAAGCCGAAGGCTCTTTCCGGCGGTCAGAGACAGCGTGTCGCTATGGGCCGTGCAATTGTCCGTAATCCTAAGGTCTTCCTTATGGACGAGCCTCTTTCCAACCTGGACGCTAAGCTGCGTGTTCAGATGAGAACTGAGATCGCTAAGCTCCACCAGAGACTGGGCACCACCATCATCTACGTCACACATGACCAGACTGAGGCTATGACCCTTGGTTCCAGAATCGTCGTTATGAAGGACGGTATCGTTCAGCAGATCGATTCCCCTCAGAACCTCTATGACAAGCCCTGCAACCTGTTCGTAGCAGGATTCATGGGATCTCCTCAGATGAACTTCGTCGATGCTACCGCAAGAGTAGAAGGCGGAAAGGCATTTTTGGATGTCGAAGGCCAGTCCATCGAGCTTCCCGCTGAAAAGGCGAAAGCACTGATCGACGGCGGCTATAACGGCAAGCAGGTCACCTTCGGTATCCGTCCCGAGAACATCATCGAGGTGAAGGATGGCAAGCAGGCTCCTTACGCGTTCGAGTCCAAGGTCAACGTTTACGAGCTTCTGGGCGCAGAAGTATTCCTGTATTTCGATCTCGGCAGCGCAAACATCACTGCGAGAGTAGAGCCCACCACCAAGGTTCGCCCCGGCGATACAGTGAAATACACCTTCGATACCAAGAAGATTCATGTCTTCGATAAAGAGACTGAGCTGACAATTACCAACTAATTGAAAAGCCCTTTGCCTGACGGCATGTAAATAGGTTATTATTGGGGTGCCGCACTAAATAAAGAGTGCGGCACCCCGTTTTGCGCGCGGAAGGGGTCCGTACGCGAATAAGTCGTTTCAGCAAGCTGCGTGCGGCCGGTGCGCAGGAGGACATAATAAAGCGGTCCATACAGGAGGAAATACATGGTTTCATCACAAGTGATCAGAGGCTGCCTGGAGCAGCTGCGTACCATTACCAGAATCGAGTTCTGCGTACAGGATATTGACGGAAATATCGTCGCGCAGACGGAAGGGGCTGCCGCTCCCGAAAAGGAAATGGCCGCTTCATTTGCACATTCTGCAGTGGACAGCCAGATTATCGGCAACAGTTATTATCTCAAGGTGTTTGACGATGAAGAGCTCCAGTTCATCCTCACGGCGCAGGGAAGCGGAGAGTATACCTTCATGGTGGCCAAGATCGCGGTCAGTGAGCTGGAGAACCTGATCGTGGCGTACAAGGAGAAATTTGACCGCAATAATTTCTTCCAGAATCTGCTGCTGGACAACCTGCTTCTTGTGGATATTCATAATCGTTCCAAGAAGCTTCATATCACGAACAATGTTCGAAGAGCGATCCTTTTGTTTGAGATGGATGCGGAATCGGAGCCGATCGCCGCAGAGATGCTCTCAGGGCTGTTTACGGTCCAAAACGGAGACTATCTGACGGGCGTGGATGAAAACAGTGTCATCCTGATCAAATCGCTGGATGAGCAGGACGGCTATGAGGCGATCGAAGAAGCTGCGAAGACAGCGGTGGATATGCTCAATATGGAGGCCATGGTAAAAGTGCGCGGTTCCTACGGAACGATCGTGAGTGAACTTAAGGATCTGTCGCGCTCTTATAAAGAGGCGCGCATGGCCATGGATGTGGGACGCATATTCTATGCAAGTAAGAGAGTGATCTCCTACAATGAGCTCGGAATCGGGCGTCTCATCTATCAGCTTCCGCCCAGCCTCTGCAAGATGTTTATCAAAGAGATATTCGGAGAGGGCGAAATGGAAGAGTTCGACCAGGAGATCCTGACGACGATCAGTACTTTCTTCGACAATAACCTCAATGTCTCGGAGACTGCCCGCCAGCTCTTCGTGCACAGAAATACGCTGGTCTACAGGATTGAAAAGCTGCTCAAGACCACAGGCCTCGATATCAGGACGTTTGACGACGCTATGACGCTCAAGATCGCCCTGATGGTGCAGGCCTATATGAAAGCCATGGAAAACCGGTAAAGAGGCTTTAAAGCCCCGTTCCGTCGAAAGCGGGAATATAGCTCTGGGACGCGGTATCCCCGTCCTGGATAAAGCCGTTGGTGATCCCGATCGCGATCGCGTAATCCACGAGATCACTGTATTCTTTTTTGGTCAGTTTCCTTCCCAGATTGGGATCGTCTTTGACCTGCGGCATGGGTGTATACTGATTCATCAGGCTGATGAAAATATCATCGCCGTAGGTCTTGTGCAGATAATCCAGGATATCCCTGGAGTCTTCTGAGCACCCCGGCAGCGCCAGGTGCCTTACAATGACGCCGCTGACCATGACAGGATCGTCCGCGTCGTCTTTGGCGTCGATCGAAGAGGAGCCGTCCGCGAACAGAGGATGCGGGCACTGGCGGACCATTTCTGCGAGTGCTTTGGACGCATACTGGAAATAGTCCGGCGTGTGAGAGTAAGCCAGAGAGATTCTGGGCGATATATATTTGAAATCGGGAAGCCAGATATCAACGAGCCCTTCGAGCGCCTGTATAGCCTCCACGCGCTCGTATGCACCGGTATTGTAGACGACAGGGACCTTCAGTCCCTGTCTTTTTGCCTTTTCGATCGCCGGGATGATGAGGTAAAGGTAGTGGGACGCCGTCACCAGATTGATGTTCTCTGCTCCCTGTTCCTGCAGCTCCAGGAAGATGTCAGACAACCTGGAGGGCTCCAGACGCGTGCCGTACATGGCCTTGGCGATCGCATAGTTCTGGCAGTATACACAGCCCATATTACAGCCTGAGAAGAATACGGCGCCGCTTCCGTTTCGGCCGGAGATCACCGGCTCCTCGTCAAAATAGAGAGCGGCTCTGGCTGCGTACAGATCCGCCGCCTGCTTGCAATATCCTACTTCTCCGGCTGCCCGGTTTGCTCTGCAGCTTCTGGGACAGAGCGTGCAGTCCGTCATGTCCATGATGTTATCCAAGCTCATTTCCAAGACCTTTCTGAGATTCCGAATAATCACAAATGATGTAACTGTTCAGCACCCAACAGTCCCAAATGCTTCGCATTCGGGACTGTGGGCGTCCAGAGGCGCTTCACGCCTTGTCCGCCCCGGAAAAATATCCGAAATCTGTCCGGTGAGCAAGCTCCCCGTCCCGATTCCGGATATTTTTCCGGGGTGCTGAATAATTACAAAAAACTGCTCTTCGCGGCGGAACCTTAACCCGTTACTGCGCTTCACTGCTCCGCCAGGCACCCTCACGGCACATGATAGGGCCCGCTTAGTGCTGCTTTGTTCCCAATCTGACACGGTTCACGGGGAATCATTGCGTAAGACCAAGACCCAAACTTCATCACAGCAAGCGGCAGGCAGCTGTTAAGGCTCCGCCCCGAAGAGCAGGACGGAACGTGCGGGTGCGATATGCACCCGCACGTGTAAATATAATAGTAGATTCAAATAGTAAAGTCAATCAAAAGATTCAATTGTCCGGTTCATCCGGTGCTTCGCCGGAAGACGCCTGCAGTTTGCGCAGTTTGTTGCGGCGGCGCAGGTCCTTAAAGAATGTCTGCAGGATCTGCGTGCATTCTTCCCTCATAAGCCCGCTCTCCACGACGATCTGGTGGTTAAATTCATTGTTCTGCAGAATATTGAGGAGAGTGCCCGCACAGCCGGATTTAAAGCTGGGCGCGCCGATCACGACGCGGTCGATCCTGGACTGTACGAGAGCGCCCGCGCACATCTGGCAGGGTTCCAAGGTGACGTACAGCGTGCAGCCTTCAAGCCGCCAGTCACCGACCTTTTTGTTGGCTTTGCGGATCGCTGTGATCTCGGCATGCGCAAGCGTCGTGTGATCCGTGTTCCGTCTGTTGTAACCGCGGCCGATGATCCGTCCGTCTGAGACGATCACTGCGCCGATCGGAACTTCTCCGAGCGCCAGCGCCTTTTCGGCCTGCTTCAGGGCGGCTCTCATATACTTTTTGTCATCACGGGAAAAAGTGCTGTCATCTGTCACCTGCGCGACCTCCGTTCCCGGCATTATTTGTCGAACTGCGTCAGATTGTAGGTGTTGAGAACATCCATCGTGTGATCGACGTAGAGACTGCCGGTGGCGTATCCGTCGTTCTTGATATTCTGCAGATACTGCCTGGGACTCGTCACGCCCTTGAGGTTGGAGTATCTGGGAAGCTGGATAAATTCAAAGTATCCTTTCACACCCTGTTCCAGGTTGTCATAGACACGGAAGTTGTCGCGGATCGTTGTGAGAGTTCCCGCGGAGTATTCCTCTTTGGTAGAGAGATTGACACTCTTGCCTTTCCATGCGGTCCCGCACTTGAGACCGAAATAGTTGTGGTACTTCCAGGCGAGAGAGGACTCACCCCAGCCGCTTTCGTGGATCGCCTGCGCGATGATGGGGCTGTAAACTTTGATACCGTACTGAGGCGCATATTTGCGTACATATTTGGCGATATCAAGCACGAATTTCCTTCGGGATTCCGTGACATTATTGAGCTTTCCGACCACTTTAGTGATCTCAGCTTCTTTCTTTTGCTGAGAGGCCGTTGATGTCGAGCTGCTGCTTTTCGTGCTGCTCGTGGAAGTGCTGCTGTTCTTCTGTGTGCTGCTCGACGAGGCAGTGGAAGACTTGGAAGTACTTTCGTTCTGCTTGGAATTCTCGGAGGCTTTAGCCGCTGCCGCATCCGCCGTTTTGCTGTCCTTGGCAGTGGTCTTGGAATCAGTCTTGGAATCGGAAGATGTCTTTTTGGCCGAGTCGGAAGACTTTGCGCTCTGATCCGAATTATTCTTTGCGGCTTTGACAACCGAAGAGGGGACGGATCCGGTCAATGCGCCGTTCTCTGTAAAGGTGTACTGCTTGCCCTGGACCGTTGTCTTTCCGGTGGCCATCACGCCGTTAGCCTGGAGATAGTAGTATTTTCCGCCGTAAAGGACCCATTTATTCCGAACGACGTCGCCATTGGTGTCGATATAGAACCATTTCCCGTTCTTGACTTCCCACGCGGACCGGACATGACCGTTCTTGGTGAAATAATAGTACTTCATGCCTATTTTGTACCATCCGGGACCTTCGACCATGGAACCGTCTTTTCTGAGGCGGAACTTTCTGGTCCCCAGGTTCAGCCATCCGGTCACCATATGTCCGTCTTTTTTGTCAAAATAGTACCATTTGCCGGAATTTAGCACCCATCCGGTCTTTTTGGCCCCGTTTGCATCGAGACAATATGTCTGGCCGCTCTTTGTGACGAACTGTACTGTCGTCTTTTTGGAAGAGACAGAAGCTTCAGTGCGGTCTGCCGGTGCGGCGACCGCAGCGTGTGCGGACAGTGCAGGGATCGAAGCCGGAACAGTGGTGATCAGCATCGCGGTAGTTAATAAATAAGCACAAGTTCTTTTCATCATAGTATCATCCTTTTTTCAGCTTTATAAGTCGGGGTCTTAGGCTTCTGACCTGCTGCGCAGATCTTATGATCATTTATCAAAGCGGGTCAGGTTCTCGCTGACGAGCACAGCATATGTATTCTGGACGTATCTGCTGGAAGTCGCGTATCCGTCTTCCTTGATCTTCTCGAGATACCGATAGGGATTGGTCTCGCCGATCAGGTTGTTATACCGTGTCCTGTTTCGGAACAGGAACTCGAAATACCCCTTGACGCCTTCTTCCATGTTGTCATAGGCGCGGAAGTTGGCGGAAATTGTCGTGTAAGTGCCGGGTGTGTACTCCTCACCGGTGAGCATGTTCACGCTCTTTCCGGTCCAAAGCGTGCCGCACTTGAGGCCGAAGAAATTGTTGTACTCTTTGCTCAGCCTGGATTCACCGGAAGCGCTCTCTAAAATTGCCTGGGCAATAATGGGACTGACTACTTTTACGCCGTACATGGGCGCGTATTTCTGAATCAGGGGCGCAATGCACTCGATGAATTCTTTGCGGTTGCTGTAGGAATAAGTGTTGGGAACCAGTGCTCCGTCGGAGGCAAAGTAGTATCTGGTCCCGCCGATCGTGTGATATCCGGTGAGCATGACGCCGTTTTTATTCAGGTAGAACTTTCTGGATCCCAGCGTGAGCCATCCGGTCATCATCTTGCAGTTTTTGTCAAAATAGTACCATTTGCCGCTGAATTTCTGCCAACCCTTGGTATAGGCGCCGTCTTTGCGGAGCAGGTATTTGCTGTTTCCGATGTACCTGCAGCCGGTCACCATATTGCCGGACGGGCGGAAGTAGTAGATCTTGCCGCTTGGTTTATACCAGCCCGTCATCATGACGCCGTTGCTCTTGAAGAAGTATGTAAGACCGTTTATGATCTTCCAGCCCTTAGCGGCGTAGCCGTCGGAAGTGAGGTAGTAAGTGGATGACCCGTACTTGAACCAACCTGTTCGCATCTGGCCTTTGTCATTGAGAAAATAGGTCTTGTTGCCGGTGATCAGCTTGCCGGTCTTCATGACCCCGCTGCCGTCGAAGTAGTACCAGTTGCTGCCGTACTTGAGCCATCCGGTCTGAAGGGTGTTGTCTTTTTTGACATAGCATTTGCCCTTGGAGGTCGTGACCCAGACCGGGCCGGTCCTGCGCCTTCCGGCATCCGAGAATACATACAGCTTGCCGTCGACTTTGTGGATACCGGTGTATCTTGCAAATGTTTCGGGATCCAGATAATAGCGGGCATCGTTATAAGTGAGCCATCCGGTTTTGAGCCTGCCCTCATTGTCGGGATCAGCGTAGTAATAATTCTTGCCGACTTTGAACCAACCGGTCTTCAGAACGCCGTTCTGATCCAGGTAGAAAGTAGAGCTTTCCAAATTCAGGAATCCTGTCGCTTTGCTTCCGTCAGAATTGATATAGCTCCACTGGTCATCCTGTTTGACCCATCCGGTCCCGATCTTCGCATCGGCTCCGGCAACAGCCGTGACCTTGGATGAGGCGTTGACAGTGACCATCGTGGCCTCGAGAAGACCTTCGGTTTCCTGCAGAACTTCGGCGCCTTCAGCTGTCCCTGCGGCAACAGCAGCCGGATCTGTGACCAGAGCACCCTCTGCTGTCTCTGCAGCCGGATCTGTGACCAGAGCGCCCTCTGTTGTCTCTGCAGCCGGATCTGTGACCAGAGCGCTTTCTGCTGTCTCTGCAGCCGGATCTGTGACCAGAGCGCCTTCTGTTGTCTCTGCAGCCGGGTCTGTGACCAGAGCGCCTTCTGTTGTCTCTGCAGCCGGGTCTGTGACCAGTGTGCCCGTTTCCTCCGTGAGAGCGGGGGATTCTTCGGTGATGGCAGCGACTTCCGCGGTGGTGCCGGCACTTGCAGCGGTTTCATCGGCCGCCGCGGTTTCAGCAGTTTCTGAAGCAGCATCTTCATCGGTCGCCGCGATTTTCATGGTCGTGTCAGCTGCAAGTACAGCCGCGGCTTCTTCGGTCTCTGCGGCTTCTGCAGTGTTCTTTACAGCTTCTTCGGTCTCTGCGATTTCTGCAGCATCTGCAGCATCTGCAGCTTCTGCAGTCACAGCTTCTTCTGCAGTTGTTTCAGTGTCTGCGGATGCAACAGCGGTTTCAGCGGCTGCAGCATCTTCATCAGCAGAACCGGCGGCAGCATCTTCAGGAGCAGCGCTGTCAGTCGTTTCATCGACACCGACGGCATCTTCAGCGGGTGCCTCGGAATCAATTTCTTTAATTTCTTCAAGTTCTTCTTTTTCCTGATCTTCCTGTTCTTCGGGTTCAGAGACATCGATCACATAGATATAGCTGATCTCGTCGACGCCGTCGGTAAGATCGAGTTCGATCTGACCGGTGCCCGGTGATATGGCCTCCAGAACACCGTTGTCATCGATCGTGACAATGTCAGGTGTTACAGAGTTCCATACATGAGAAATGGAGCCGGATGCGGAATTCTGATCGTATTCCGCAGTGATCTGATAGGAATCTCCCGTATTTAATTCCAAAGCCTCTTCCGTATCAAGAACCGTTTCTTCATCGTTCATGACTTTGACGACAACACTGATCTCAATGAGAAGGTCGGATGCTGCGTCTGTCTCAGCGGCTTTCACTTGATAAGAGGGGAAGCCTGCAGATACAGGAGATAATGCCAGACAACCTGCTAAAAGAAGAGCAATTCTGCGTTTCATTCGAAACTCCTTCCGAAACTGTTAAAAATAATTAATAAGATTATAACGAATAAATTACAAAAATGCAAATATATTAGCGACAAAATGTAACAAAATGTTAATAATTTGATGTATGGGGGATATTTTGGGATAGTTTAGAAGGGAAAAAAATGAAATCCGGCTGATCGAATCCTGCCGGAACTGCGAAAAAGCTTGAAAATGCACAGAAAAAAACTGCCGAACCATTGCTGATTCGGCAGTTATTCGTTCGTGCGCCTCCAGGGACTCGAACCCTGGACACCCTGATTAAGAGTCAGGTGCTCTACCAACTGAGCTAGAAGCGCTTATTCAATTCTGCGTCGAAATTGTTTTCTTATCTGTGACGCAAGTGTTATTATAGGGGAAGAGTTTTAGAAATGCAAGAGTTTTTTAAAAAAAATTTCCGAAGCATATTTTCGGGGTAAAATACATTACTGCAGACAGAGAGGAAAAGAACGTATATGATTTTTGACACACATGCGCACTATGATGATGAAGCTTTTGACAATGACCGCGATGCGCTGATCGCAGGCCTTCCTGCAGCGGGGATCGGACGGGTCGTCAATATCGCAGCATCTCCCGGGAGCATTGATGAATGCCTGGAGCTTGCCCATAAATACCCGCACGTGTACTGTGCTTTGGGGATCCATCCGGAACACTGCGCCGATATGACGGAAGAACTGCTATGTGAGATCAGGGAAAAGCTCAGCGATCCGAAGGCAGTCGCCGTGGGAGAGATCGGACTTGATTATTACTGGCCGGAACCGGATCAGGAACTTCAGAGGCACTGGTTCGCGAGACAGCTGCAGTTGGCCGCGGAAGTCGATCTTCCTGTGGTCGTCCATTCGAGAGAAGCGGCCGCGGATACATATCGGATCATGAAAGAAAACCATGCTGAGAAGACCGGAGGTGTGGTACACTGTTATTCCTACAGCGCGCCCATGGCAAAGGAATTTGTCAAAATGGGGTTCTATATCGGAGTGGGCGGCGTTGTTACATTTAAGAATGCCAGAAAACTGGTCGAAGTGGTAAAAGAGATACCTTTGGAGCGGCTGCTCCTTGAGACGGACTGCCCTTATCTTGCACCCGTGCCTTTTAGGGGGAAGAGAAATTCATCGTTGTATCTTCCATATGTAGTCAGCAAGATCGCGGAGATCAAGGGCATTACTAAAGAGGAAGTTATCCGTGTGACCCGGCAGAACGCGGAAAAGATGTACAGACTGTGATCCGGGACGCTGAAAATACGGATCACAGGACAGATCGGAGAGGAATATGAGAGAACTGTTAGCAACACCGGGAGCGACCCGGTATATTTTGGAAAAATACGGAATCAGGGCCAGGAAAAAGTACGGGCAGAATTTTCTGATCGATGCCAATGTGATCAGAAATATTGTGGAAGCGGCTCAGATCACGGAGGAGGACTGCGTTCTGGAGATCGGACCGGGAATCGGCAGCATGACACAGCTCCTGTCAAGCGCTGCAGGACGGGTGGTCTGTGTGGAGATTGACGAGAGTCTGCAGCCCGTCCTTGACGAGACGCTGGAAGACTGTGCCAATGTCACGATCCTGTGGCAGGATATTCTGAAGACAGATCTGAAAATGATCTGCGAAGAGTATAACGAAGGAAAGCCCCTCAAAGTCGTGGCAAATCTTCCATATTATGTGACGACGCCGATCCTGATGCAGCTGCTCGAGCAAAAGAATGTGTTCACCAGCATCACGGTCATGGTCCAGAAGGAAGTGGCGGACAGGATCCGCTCGGGGCCGGGCAGCAAGGAATACGGGGCGCTGTCGCTGGCTGTGCAGTATTTTGCCAGGCCGGAAGCGGTGATGACGGTCTCGCCCTCTTCCTTTATACCCAGGCCCGGCGTAGACAGCACTGTGCTCTGTCTGAAGGCTTTTGACAAGCCGCCGGTCGAATGCGATGAGAAAGTCATGTTCGCGCTGATCCGAGCGGCCTTCAACCAAAGGCGGAAAACTCTGGCCAATGCGATCTCCCACGGATACTGCCTGGAAGGGCGAACCTTCACGAGGGAAGAAGTGACGGAGGCTTTGGAGAAAACAGGACTTCCGGCGACGGTCAGAGGAGAAGCGCTCACGCTGGAGCAGTTTGCGCAGCTATCCCGGGTACTGGGCGGATGACCGGTATCGGAGTCCGGTGAGACGGAAAGTAAATGCGTTTGAAAGAGAAGGTTGAGCGGCTTTGTTTTTGACATTGCCATAGGCGTATGCTAAACTGAAATTAGTAATTTTGCCCTGTTTTTCAGGGAATGGGAGTCGGTTTGTAGTAAATTGTGACGAGTAACTGACTGAGGTTAAAAGTTGGATAAATATGAATTGAAAGTGACGATCGGCGAACTGGATTCGCTGATCTCAAGGCATCGATTCAAAGAGGCGGCAGAACTGGCGGATCAGGTCGACTGGCGCCGTGTAAAGAATGTGAGGACTCTGTGCAGGGTCAGCGATGTCTATAAAATTAACCGGAGATACGAAGACAGCAAACGGATCCTGGAAATGGCCTACGCCAAGAGTCCCTACGGAAGACAGATCATTTTCTCCCTCTGCGAGCTGGAACTTAAGATCGGAAATTACGTGAGAGCGCTGCAGCTCTACAACGAGTACATCAATGTCGCGCCGAGAGATTCGGACCGATATGTGCTTCAGTACAAGTTGTATAAAGCCCAGAATGTGAGCGTGAACGAGAGAATTGCCGTTCTGGAAGAGATGGCGAAGCATGATATGAGGGACCGCTGGTGCTTTGAGCTCGCCAAGCTGTATCTGGAAGCAGGGGAGAGGCAGATGTGCGCCTCGCAGTGCGATGAGATCATTGCTTTCTTCGGGTACGGCAGATATGTGCTCAAAGCGCTGGAGCTCAAGGCATCATTCACTGAGCTGACGCCCGTGCAGAAAGCGCTGTACAGGAAGATGACCGGAGAAGAGGAAGAGGAGATCCCGGAGCTGCCGGTCGCTGTCCCAGCCGGATTTGGCAGTGAGAGCGCCGGGGTATATACGGACGCAGCATCGGAGTCCGGCGGTTCATTACCGGAAAAGGGAAGGCCGACTTCGGAGAACATGAAGCGCCGTCAAAATACAGAGGGCTCTAAGGAGCAGACTGCGGGGCCGGCTGAACAAGGCGCAGGCGCGCCGGAAAGCGGAACAGGGACGCAAGGCGACGCATCAAAGGCACAGGGTGCAGGATCCGAGGCGGGCAGAACCGGTGAGGGTGCAGGTGATGCGGCCGGCCACACAAGAATTGTTGCCGACACGTCAAGACCACTTTTGAAGAGCGGGAAAGCCGATGCCGGTGAGGCGCAGACAGCAAAAGAAAAAGAAAAAAATACAGATCAGATTCAAGAAGAAGCGGGTACTTCAGATTCTGAAGAACGCGCGAAAATGAAGGCGGACGGCCGGAACAATGGCCAGGAATGGATCCCCGAACTCAACAGAGATCACTCCTCTGCGGAGATTCCGTGGGAATATGAAGAATATGAGATCAATTCCGGAGCACTTAAGAAGAAACCGGTCAATAAAAAGGACAAAGCCGCAGAGGAGGAAGCTCCTGCTGTAAGCGATGCTCAGGGAAAGAAAGCAGAGGAGAAAGCGGGAAGAACGCGCAGAGACAACCGGCTGCAGGAGCAGACGAAAAGTTCTCCGGACCACTCTGTTTTTGAGGACTATTCATTCCAGATCAGCTCGGACGACGAGATCGGGCTCTCTCAGGAGAGCATGCAGAAAATGATCGCCAAGGGCATGCGGGATCTGGAAAACTACGATACATATCTCCGTCAGGAGACGGACGGACAGTATGCAATGGTCATTCAGGAGGAGCCGAAACCGGAGAAGCAGATCACCGGCCAGCTCAATCTCGAAGAGATCATGTCCGAGTGGGAAAAAGTAAAACGCAATTTCTACGAGTTCAACGGCCTTGAAGAAGAGGAACCTGAGCCGGTCACAGAACCGACCGTGATCGGAGAAAAGCCTGAAAAGGAACAGATCGCTTCTATGTACACGAAGTCGTGGGATCCGACGGAAGTGCACAAGGCACTGCAGATCCGGGACGACGACGAGGGCCGCGTCAAATATGACACGAGCCTGTTTGTCACGGAAGGCGGAGGAGAGTTCCCGGAAGAATTCGCTGTGGAGAAGATGCCGGACAGCTCAAAGAATGCCGACAGGTACCGGCAGTCAAATCCTCAGATGTATCTGCACTCGGAGGATTCCATCAAGCAGCTGACCAGAGCGCTCGACAGGATCTTTCTGGAAGGCGGGATCGGAAATGTGATCATCACCGGCGATGAGGGAGCGGGAACGCTGAGTCTGGCCAGGGAGCTGGTGCGCAGATACCGCAGGATCAATCCCAATTTCGTGGGACAGATCGCAAAGTCGGAGGGAAGATATATTACCAGGGAGAACATGACCCGTGTGATCCCCCGCATGCCTTTCGGGGCACTGATCATCGAGAGGGCTGCGATGATGAGCGAGGAAGGCGCAGCGGCGCTGTGCGACATGATCGAAGTGCCGGAGCGCAGTATTTTGATCATCATGATAGACCGAAAAGGTGTAATGGATGCGTTTTTGAACGATCATCCCAGATTCCGGGAGATGTTCCCGGCGAGGGTGGATATAGCGGCACTGAGCGTTGAAACGCTGCTGGGGTATGCAAGAGAGTATGCCGGAAAGCAGCAGTATGAAATCGATGAGTATGGGCTTAGCGCTCTTCAGAGCAGAATAATGTCCATGCAGACGGTGGAGCACAGTGTTACACTCGAGGATATCAGGGATATCGTTGACGAAGCTATTTATTATGCCAGCCGCAAGACCCTGTCGAGTCTTGTGGATACATTCTCCCGCAGAAGGGGAGGAGCACAGAACAGAATTGTATTGAGAGATAAAGATTTTCTTCATTACTGAGATGGAACTTCATCACGAAGCCGAAAATGGCAAACTGTATCAGGAGGGGTAATACTATGGCAGTGAAAAAAACAGCGTCAACCGGAAAAAGCAGTGCAGCGGCAAAAACCGCAGCCAAAAAGACAGCGGCTAAGAAGCCTGCTGCAGCAAAGAGTACCAAGGCGGTAAAGAAACCGGTCGTGGCACCCGCGGATCCCAAAGTGTTCATTTCGAACGACGATGCATATTGGTTCGGAAACGGAACACATTACCAGATCTATAAAAAGCTGGGCGCTCATCCGTCGGAAGAGGACGGTCAGAAGGGTTTCTTCTTTGCTGTATGGGCTCCGAATGCCAAGGCGGTCCATGTGGTCGGATCCTTCAACGGATGGAATGAAGATCAGCATCCGATGACCAAGTTCAACGCAGGCGGCATTTGGACACTCTTCATTCCCGGACTCGGAGAGGGAGAGATCTACAAATACTGCATTACAACACAGGACGGAAAGAAAAAGTACAAAGCGGATCCGTATGCATACTGGACGGAAATGCGTCCGGGCACTGCATCCAAGACTGTGGATATATCAGGATTTAAGTGGGGAGATACCCGCTGGATGAATGCGCGTGCCAAGAAGGATCCCAACCGCGAGCCTCTTGCAGTCTATGAGTGCCATATCGGTTCCTGGATGAAGCATCCGGACGGCACTGAGGACGGATTCTATAACTACAGGGAGTTTGCAGATCGTCTGGCAGAGTATCTCACGGTCATGAAATTCACACATGTGGAACTGATGGGAATTTCCGAGCATCCTTTCGACGGATCCTGGGGATATCAGGTGACCGGTTATTACGCTCCTACGTCCCGTTACGGCCATCCGAAGGATTTCATGTATCTGGTGGACACACTCCACAAGCACAATATCGGCGTTATCCTTGACTGGGTGCCCGCTCATTTCTGCCCGGACGATTTCGGACTTGCTGAATTTGACGGAACCTGCATCTACGAAGATCCCGATCCGCGCCGCGGACAGCATCCCGACTGGGGAACCAGGATCTTCAACCTTGCCAAGAAGGAAGTGTCCAACTTCCTGATCGCCAATGTCAACTACTGGATCAACGAGTACCATATCGACGGTATCCGTGTGGACGCAGTTGCTTCGATGCTTTATCTTGACTACGGCAAGAAAGAGGGACAGTGGCTTCCCAACCAGTACGGCGGAAATGAGAACCTGGATGCGATCGAATTCTTCAAGCATCTCAATTCAGAGCTTCACGGTGCATATCCCGGATTCCTTACGATCGCGGAAGAATCCACCGCATGGCCCAAGATCACGGCCAGACCCGAGGACGGCGGCCTGGGCTTCTCCTTCAAGTGGAATATGGGCTGGATGCACGATTTCTGCGAATATATGAAGCTGGATCCGATCATGAGAAAGGGAGACCACAACGGACTGACCTTCGCAATGAGCTACAACAGCGCCGAGAAGTATATTTTGCCGCTCTCCCACGACGAGGTGGTGCACCTCAAGTGCTCCATGGTCAATAAGATGCCCGGATACAAGGTGGACAAATACGCGAACCTGCGCGTCGGCTACACATTCATGTTCGGCCATGAGGGCAAAAAACTGCTGTTCATGGGACAGGAATTCGGCCAGGAGCATGAGTGGAACGAAGCGACTGAGCTGGAATGGTGGAGACTGGAAGAGGGCAAGGACGACAATTATCTCAATATCGGCATGAAGTACTATGTACAGAAACTGCTGGAGATCTACAGAAGCCACAAATGCCTGTATGAGATCGATGATGACTGGTCCGGATTTGAGTGGATCAATGCGGACGACGCGGACAGAAGTATTTATTCGTTCTTCCGCAAATGCCCTTCCCAGAAGAAGAGTCTTCTCTTTATCCTGAATATGACGCCCGTTAAGCGCGAGGGCTACAGAGTCGGTGTACCGGTCCGCAAACAGTACAAGCTCCTGCTCAACAGCACGGAACTGGTATACGGCGGCGCCGGAGAGACCAGTGTCCCCGAAGTCCTCAGGGCGAAAAAGGGAGAGTGCGACAAGAGAGAACAGTATATCGAGTTCGATCTTCCGGCTTACGGAGCAGTCGTATTTGAGTTTACACTGTAAAAATATGGAAACTAGGTGGTTAAAATGAAAAAAAGTCATGAATCTGCGGAGGACTATCTTGAGACGATTCTGATTCTGAGGGAAAAGAACGGAAATGTGCGCTCGATCGACATCGTCAACAAAATGAATTACTCTAAGCCGAGCATCAGCATTGCCATGAAAAAGCTCAGATCGGAAGGGTATGTCGAGATGGATCTCAACGGGTATATAACCCTGACGCCCAAAGGGGAGGAAACCGCACAGAGGATCTATTCGCGCCACAGGCTGCTGGAGAAAGTACTTGTCGCCATAGGTGTTGATGAAGAAACCGCATCAGAAGAAGCCTGCCGCATTGAACATGATATCAACGACGAAACATACGAGAAGATCAATGCGTTTTATAATAAGCACTTTGACTCTTTTAACGAGTAAAAGGAGGCTGTTTTGGGAACTATACTGAAGGTCCCGCATATTGAACAGACAGACGAATGGCCGTGCGGCGACGAGTGCCTGTGTGCGGTCATGATGCTGAGATATTTGGGAATCAGGATCTCAATGGATGAGTTTATCGATTTTTTCCTTCCGCAGGAGCAGATGCGGCGCAAAGAAGGACAGCTGATCGGACCGGACCCGGATCTTAAATTTGCGGGCAGTCCGTATGACAAGAGTTCGTTCGGATGCTACCAGGGCGTTCTGATCAAGGCGCTCAATGAGTGTTTTGCCCAGAAGGGCCTCTCATACAGGGCGGAGGACGCGACAGGGAAATCGACGGAGGAGCTTCTCACCGAAGGCGTCATGAAAGGCGTTCCCGTTCTGTACTGGGCGAGCGAGGGAATGAAGCCCACGCACCCGGGGTACAGCTGGAGCTGTAAGAGCAGCGGCAATAAGGTTCAGTGGACCGAAGGCGCCCAGTGTATGCTGCTGATCGGAAGCGATGTGAATGAACTCGTTTTCAATGATCCGTCCATTCCGGAAGGCGCAGTACACTACTCCAGAATGACTGCCGTAAAGAGGCACGCGGAACTGGGGAAGAGGGCAGCCATCGTCAGGATCAGCTGAGTGCCGGATGCCGGCCTGAGCTTTGCGCAAATAAGGAACACAAGTAAGGAGCACAGTGAATGATTCGTATTACAATGAAAGACGGAGGCGTGATCGACATTGCGCTTGATGCGAAAGCTGCACCGATCACAGTAGAGAATTTTGAAAAACTGGTGAAAGACCACTTTTACGACGGCCTGATCTTTCACAGGGTGATCCCGGGATTTATGATTCAGGGCGGTGACCCTCAGGGAACCGGCATGGGAGGCCCCGGCTGGCATATCAAGGGTGAGTTCGCCGCGAACGGATGGGACAACCCGATCCGTCATGAGAGAGGCGTGATCAGCATGGCCAGAGCCCAGAACCCCGACAGCGCCGGAAGCCAGTTCTTCATCATGCATGCAGATGCCGACTATCTGGATGGCCAGTATGCCGCATTCGGAAAAGTTGTGAGTGGAATGGATGTCGTAGACAAGATCGCCTCAGTCCCGACACTGAGGTGGAACAACCGGCCTCTTACAGACCAGGTGATCGATACGATCCGGATCGTAGAGGAATAAGGAGAGATTTGAGGGGCGCCGCCCAAGGAAATGATTCCTGGGGCGGCGCCCCTTTCACATTTTCATCACAAAGTTTTAAGAAAAACAAACTATACTATTTTAAGATTAGTGTCTATAATTGTAAAACGACCGGATTATGTAATAACTGCAGCTCTAATTTAGTAAGATGCAATGGGAAGCGAAGAGGTGGGCATGAAAGAATTCATTATGAAATATAAGATACAGATTGCGGCAGCGGTTCTTGCGATCGCCGCCGTTTTGGTGATTGCCGTAAAATTGTCAGGAAAAGGAGGCGGCAGCGAACGGATCGCCTATGTGGACACGGTTGAGAGCCTCACAGGACAGAATGCGTCACTTGGAATGGTCAATCGGTTCTCGGGCGTTGTGGAGCCGCAGGGACTCTGGTCTGTATCGAAGAACAATGATGTAGATGTCAAGGAAATCTATGTTGAAGTGGGCGATGAAGTATCCGAGGGAGATCCGCTGTTTGAATATGATACGCTCAAATATGAGGAGGATCTCAACCAGGGTGAGATCGAACTGGAAAGACTCCAGAATGAGTATGAGAGCACCCAGGAGACCATTGCGCAGCTTGAAAAGGAGAAGAAGCAGGCATCCTCTTCCGAACAGGCCAACTATACGATCCAGATCAAGGAGCAGAATCTGAGCCTCAAGGACAAAGAGCTGGATATTGCTATGAAAGAAGCGGAGATCGCGAAGCTGGAGGAGAACATTGATAACGCGGTAGTGACAAGCGCGATCGACGGTGTCGTGAAGACGATCAACGAAAACGGCTCGGACAGCGACGATAACAGCTTCATCACAGTCATGAAGACCGGGACGTTCAGGGTCAAAGGCACGGTAAACGAGCAGAATGTAGGCGAACTGACAACAGACGCGAGAGTGATCGTGCACTCGAGAGTCAATGACCGCACTTGGAAAGGACAGATCACAAAGATCGATACAGAAAATGCGGTGAGCAATGAGAACAACGGGATATTCGGCTCGAGCGGCGGGGGCAATAAGAGCACGAAGTATCCGTTCTATGTGGAACTCGACAGCAGTGAAGGACTGATCATGGGGCAGCATGTCTATGTGGAAGTGGACCTGGGTCAGGAAGACGAGGACAATACGAGCGGCATCTGGATCGCCTCCTATATGGTCGATCAGACAGACCCGGAGCACCCCTTTGTCTGGAAGGACGTGAAGGGAAGGCTCCAGAAACAGGAAGTGACGATCGGCGATGTGCGTGAGGAGATCGGAAAGGTCAAGATCATAAAAGGACTTACGCTGCAGGATTCTATTTGTATACCCGATCCCTCTTTGGAGGAAGGCATGAAGACGGCGCCCATGAGCGAGAAGCCACAGGATGAAGCTGGAGATTCTGGAAACGAAGAGGATACCGTATTGGATACGGACAATATTATCGATGTGGAAGGGGAAAACTCGGAAGGCAAACAATACTCTGAACAGGAAACGGAAGATCAGGGTATGGAAGATCAGGGCATGGAAGATCAGGGCACGGAAAACCAGGGTATGATAGAAGATACCGTGGAATTTGATCTGAAAAATATGGAAGCGATGCCGGAGGAACAGTGATGAGAACGATCGTCGAATGCAGGGATGTCTGCAAAACATATCTGCAGGGCAAAATAGAGGTGCCGGCGCTGAAAAACGTCAATTTTACCGTGAATGAAGGGGACTATACGGCGATCATAGGGCCTTCCGGATCAGGAAAATCCACGCTGATGAATCTGATCGGCTGTCTCGATCAGGCGACTTCAGGGAGCCTCAAGATCGACGGCAGGGAAGTGGACAGCCTTACGCAGAATGAACTGGCGGATCTTCGGCTCGAGAAGATCGGTTTCGTCTTTCAGAATTTTCAGCTGCTCGGCAGCCAGACAGCGCTGGAAAACGTGGAGCTTCCGCTGACATATGCAAATATCCCGAGAAAGATCAGGAGAGAAAAGGCGGAAGAGGCACTGGCAAGGGTCGGACTTTCGGACAGAATGGACTTCATGCCCAATCAGCTCTCCGGAGGACAGAAGCAGAGAGTGGCCATCGCCAGGGCGTTGGTCAACAACCCGAGCATCGTGCTCGCCGATGAGCCGACCGGAGCGCTCGATTCGCGCTCGGGCGCACAGGTCATGGATCTGTTCGAGGAGCTCAATCAGGAAGGCGTAACGGTGCTGGTCATCACACATGACGCGGGCATCGCGCGCCGCGCAAAGAACAGAGTGGAGATCCGCGACGGCGAACTCGGACATCTGGAGGATAACGGAGCACAATGAATAACTCATTCAATAATCCATTCAATAATCCATTCGGAAATAAAAAGAAGATCACAATAGCAGCGGCATCTGTACTGGCCGGCGTTCTCGCCGTGACAGGGATCGCGGCTGCCGTCCGTGCAACGACGAGTTCCACCGTGCCAGTCTTCGCCGTGTCGGGACTCAATTACGGAGCATATATGGACTGGGAAAACAGTGTCAGCGGCATGGTGACGGCAGACGCTGAACAGAACGTATACCTGTCTGACACAGAAACCGTGGAGGAAGTTCTGGTCAGCGAAGGACAGGCGGTCCACAAGGGCGACGTGCTCCTCAAATATGACACGACGTCCACAAAAATGAAGCTGGAAAAAGAAAAGATCAACCGCGAGAAGATCGAACTGGACATAGAAGTGGCCAAAGCGAACCTGGAGACATTAAACAACGTGTCGCCCGTTTCGGACGATGAAGGCGGCTTTGACATGCTCGGGGACTTCGAGGAGTTTGATGATAAGGAGGTCTATAAGAAAGCCACGGTCTATGTCAAGGAGCTCAAGGCGGACGCCAAGCCCGCCAACGACGACCCCGAAAACACTTTTCTGGGCTCCGAATTCGATCCCTATGTCTTTCTCTGCGACGGAGATACCGTGGTGATCACCAAAGATTTCATTAAGAAGTGGCAGAAGACCGCCAAACAGAAAAAGATGAAGCAGCTGTATTTTGCCCTTGAAAAAAGGGACAAGAATTACAATCTGCTGAAATCCTGGATGGCAGATGTCATGCTTTTGGACCCGAATTATGATATTGAGGTCGATCTGTCCACCGGAGAGACCTCCTATGCGAGGATGACAGATCCGGAGAAGATGGCTAAGCTTATAAGGAAGGTGCTCACGGAAGTCCCCCGGGACGAACGGGCCGCATGGTTCGAGCAGCTGTGGAAGAAGCTGATGCCCATGACCAAAGATGAGGATCAGATAGCGGAGCGCGGGGAAGTCATCGCAGCCGCGATCAATGCTCTGTGTGCAAAAGATACCGGACTTGAGGAGGAATTGGCGAAGGCAGCAGCCGGTCTCAACAAGGAGACGCTGGCTTCCCTGTTCAAAAACCTCACAGGGGATCAGATCCGCGACGTGGACGCGGAAGCGGTCGGAAGCCTCTTGCTGTGCATTTTGGAGAATATGACGCAGGAGCAGATCCGGGCCCTGGATCCGGAGGTATTGCAAAACTTTTTAAAGAATCTGACAGCGGAACAGCTCACATCGCTGGATGAAAGCGCGATCGCCGGCGTCTTGAACAGTTTGTCGGAAGAGCAGCTCAGGGCGGTCCTGAGCGGATTGGATGAAGAGAGAAAGGAGCTCATTCGGGAGATCTTAAAGGAGCAGCCGGAAACAGAGGGTGACACTTCCCAATCAGGCGCGTCAGATCCGTCGGGTACTTCTGACTCGGACAGCGGGCAGGGCGGATCCGGAACCGGAGACGGTTTGGACGATCAGGGCAGCAGTCAGGATCAGAGCGGGAGCGGTGATCAGGGCGGCAGCAGCGGTCAAGGTGAAGACACCGGAAGCAGTGAAAATGAGGATCAGGGTTCCGCGGAAGATACCGGTGCAAGTGGGGAAACGGAGACCGGCACCGGCGAGGACTCCTCTCAGAGCAGCGAAAATGAAAGCAGTCAGACTGAGAATGCCTCTGAAGCAGGCACTCCTTCTACAGCGCCTGCCCCGGAAACCGGAAACGGGGGCGGCGACAAGAGCGGCGGGTCCTCTCTTTTGACAGGAGATGACCTCACCTACACCAGCGAGGAACTGGAACAGGCCAAGCGGGAGGAGAGAGATAAACTCAAAGGCCTAGAACTGGATCTGCGGGAATCGGAGATCAAGATCAGACAGGCTGAGAGAGCAGTGGAAAGCGGCGTTGTCACCGCCGGCATGAACGGCGTGATGAAGGTTGTGGGAGATCCTGCATCTCCTCCTACGGACGGAAGCCCTTTTCTGACGCTGGCCGGAGCGGAAGGGCTGTTCATTAAGAGCGGGATCAAGGAGAGCCAGCTCGGAAAGATCAACGAGGGCGATATCATTTCCGTAGTGTCCTGGCAGAGCGGTGGCAGGTTTGACGCGCAGATCAGGAGCATTTCTCCTTATCCGGACAGCTCGGGTATGTTCGGAGATGAACAAAACGAGACTTATTATCCTATTACGGCAAGTATTTCTGATGAGACCGCCGAGCTGACGAACGGGGATTGGGTAGAAGTGACTTTCAATACCGGAAACGATCAGAGCAGCGGAAGTTCATCCCAGCTCACTGTGATGAAAGCCTTTATACGGGAAGAGGGCAATAAGAAATATGTCTTCAAACGCGGCGATGACGGAAAACTGGTTAAGCAGTATGTCGAGACAGGCCTGATGACGGATATGGGATATGAGATCCTTTCAGGACTCAAGGAGACGGACTGGATCGCTTTCCCCTACGGCAAGAATGTCAAGGAAGGGGCAAGGACCCGTGAGGGAGATTACGAGGACCTTTACTGATCAATCTCATGATATGCGAGGAGAACAGACATGAGTGAAAACATAAGACTTGCTCTGAAAGGGATCTGGTCGCACAGACTTCGCTCTTTTCTTACGATGCTCGGCGTGATCATAGGCATTGCGTCGATCATCGCGATCGTATCTACGATCAAGGGAACGAATGAGCAGATCATGCAGAACCTGATCGGGGCCGGCAACAACAATGTTACGATCTCACTGCGGCAGGGAGAATCCGACTACTGGATGGATGCCGGAGCGCCCGACAATGTTTTGCCGGTGACGGATGCACAGAAAAATGACATTTTGGAATTGGATTCCGTAGCCGATGCTTCTTTTTACCTCAAGAGGACGTATGCGGACAGTATTACGAGCGGTACGGAGTCCCTGTCGGGAGGCAGTATCTACGGGATCGATTCGCATTATCTGTCAACTGTGGGAATGATGATCTATAAAGGCAGGCCTTTTTTGGATTCGGACTACACGAATTTCCGTAAAGTGGCCCTGTTGGACGAAAAAGCGGCTAACACGCTCTTTCCGGGAAGAGATCCGATCGGCAGGGTCGTAGAGATCCAGGGAGAACCGTTCATTGTCGTCGGCCTGGTCAGAAAATCAGATGATTTTCAGCCGGTCATCGAAAGCCTGCAGGATTATGAGACTTATAACAGGGAGGAGTACGGACAGGTCATGATCCCGGATGCGGACTGGTCTATTTTGTACAATTACGACGAGCCGCAGGATTGTGTGGCCAGAGCTGTTTCCACCGAGAAGATGAGTGAGATGGGAAAAGCCATCGAGAAGATCATGAAAAAATCGGTGGGCTCAGGGGCGGGAGACGGCGATGAAGCCGTCACATATAAAGCGGAAGACCTGCTTGAGAAAGCGCGCAATAAACAGGAACTTGCAAACAGCACGAACAGCCTGCTGGTATGGATCGCAAGCATTGCATTGCTGGTCGGCGGGATCGGCGTCATGAATATCATGCTGGTTTCCGTCACCGAGAGGACGAATGAGATCGGGCTCAAAAAAGCGCTGGGTGCCAGAAACAGCCGGATTCTTGCCCAGTTCCTGACAGAAGCTGTAGTTTTGACCAGTCTGGGCGGCATGATCGGTGTCATCTCGGGAATCATACTGGCGGAAGTGATCTCCCGCGTCTCGGGTACGCCGGTCGCGATCAGCGTACCGTCGATCATTCTGAGCGTATTATTCTCGATGATGATCGGAGTCATTTTCGGATTCCTGCCTTCCGTACAGGCAGCCAATCTCAATCCCATAGACGCACTGCGGCGCGAGTAATGCAGGACATGAAAAGAGGCATCAGATGATGCCTCTTAAATTATTGAGTATTCCGGCAGCGACTTCCGGTTTGTTCATGGTATAGACGTGGATATGTCCGCAGCCGTTTGCGATCAGGTCAATGATCTGGTGTGAAGCGTACAGGATGCCCGCCTGCTGCATGGCGGCCGGAGAATCGCCGAAGCGGTCTGCGAGAGCAGTGAGCTCGGGCGGGATCACACAGCCGGAGAGCTGTATAGAGCGCTCCATCTGGCGGCGGCTCGTGACAGGCATGATTCCTGCCAGGATCGGAACAGTCACGCCGGCTTCCCGAAGGCGGTACAGATAGTTGTAATAAATGGAATTGTTGAAAAACATCTGTGTTGTCAAAAAATCACAGCCCGCGTCTACCTTTTCCCTGATATGCCGAATATCTTCATCTTTGTTCACGGCATCCGGATGCTTTTCGGGGTAGCAGGCGCCGCCGATGCAGATGCCGGGGCACTCCTGTTTGACCTCTTCGACCAGCTGGATCGCATGCTCATAGTATCTGGGGCTGGGAAAATCCATTCCCTCCGGAATATCGCCTCTGAGCGCGAGAACATTTTCGATCCCGGCATCCCGGATCCTGCGGATCTGACTGCGGACACTGTCTCTGGTGGAACTGATGCAGGTGAGGTGTGCCATGGAAGCGACCCCTTCCTTCATGATGTCCTGTGCGATCTCAACCGTATACTGACTGGTTCCGCCGCCCGCGCCGTAAGTGCAGCTGACAAAAGCGGGGTGCAGCCTGGATATTTGAATGACAGTCTCTCTTACGGATTCAAGTCTGGTGTCAGACTTTGGAGGAAAGACCTCCATGGATATAGTTATCGGGTTCTGCCTTAGGATTTCGCTGATCTTCACCTCTGATACCTCCTTATCAGAATTTAAGACACTTTAATGCAGTATACCATAATCCCATCGGACGGGGAAAAAAACTTGAAGATTGTGCACAAAGTTAAACAATAAAGGCGAGAAATTCAAAGGTATTTGTGATATATTTGATGCAGGGATGATTTTAATATTAAAACTAGGAGGTAATAATCAATGAGTGCTTATGGCTTTGGTGGAATGATTCAGAAATTAAAAAAGAATCCTAAGACAATCGTATTTACAGAGGGAACGGATGCCAGGATTCTTGAGGCAGCATCCAGGCTCTTAGCCAGCAATTTCCTTACACCTATTCTTGTAGGAAACGAGGACGAGATCATGAACGCAGCAGAGGAGGAAGGCTACAATATCCGAGGCGCTCAGGTGATCGATCCTCTCAATTATGATCGATTCGATGAAATGGTAGATGCTTTCTGTGAGCTCAGAAAGAGCAAGGGCATGACTCCTGAGAAGGCAAGACCGATCCTTACCCAGGCAAATTATTTCGGAACGATGCTGGTCAAGATGGGTATCGCTGACTGCCTGCTCGGCGGCGCGACATATTCCACTGCGGATACAGTTCGTCCTGCACTGCAGATCATTAAGACGAAACCCGGCAACAGCATCGTATCTTCCTGCTTCATTCTGGTCCGTGCAGCGGCTACCGGCGGAAGAGAAGTTATCGCAATGGGCGACTGCGCGATCAACATCAATCCTTCCGAGGACGATCTGGTCGAGATCTGCGGTGAGACTGCAGAGTGTGCGAAAGTCTTTGGTATTGATCCCAAAGTCGCATTCCTTTCTTTCTCAACGGCAGGTTCAGCCAAGGATGCATCTGTAACAAAGGTCCAGAATGCAACCAAGAAGGCACAGGCTAAGTTCCCCGATATCCCGATCGACGGCGAGCTGCAGTTCGATGCTGCTGTTTCCCCTCGTGTCGGCCAGCAGAAGAAGCCCGGCTCCAATGTCGCAGGTTATGCCAACACCTTCATCTTCCCTGATATCAATGCAGGAAACATCGGATACAAGATCGCTCAGCGCATGGGTCAGTTCGAAGCTTACGGCCCTATCCTTCTTGGTCTGAACGCACAGATCAATGACCTCTCCCGCGGATGCAACGCAATGGAAGTCTATTCGATGTCGATCATCACGGCAGCTCTGGCATAAAAAGAGTGAAGCGCATCAGTAAAACACATTGATCATCGGCGCACCCGGCAGTTTACTGCCGGGTGCGTTTTTGATGAAATTGGGTGACTTGTACTGTTTTGACATGGTAGAATATAAACGGAGTATATTGATTTCCAGTTATCAGGGAGGTTATTTTATGAGGGAATGGACCAGAGACGAGCGCTACAGAGTGCTTCAGAGTGCAGACGAGATCAAGGATCTTCACGAAAGAATTTCAAAGTCTGACTACAGACAACTCTATCATGTTCAGCCTGTGACAGGACTCTCCAGTGATCCGAACGGTTTTACATATCACAAAGGGGTTTGGCATCTTTTCTATCAGTGGTGCCCCTGGGGTGCCGTTCACGGGCTTAAGTACTGGTACCATGTGACCAGCGAGGATCTGGTGCATTGGACGAATGCCGGAGTCGGCTTAAAGCCCGACAGGGACTATGACAATAAGGGAACACATTCGGGATCTGCGATCTCTGCGGGGGACGATCTGTATTTCTTCTATACCGGCAATCACAGAGATGAGAACTGGGTGCGCACACCCTGGACCTGTGCGGCGATCCTGGGAAAAGACGGCAACCCTGAGAAACTGCCTGAGCCTCTGTTCGGCCCTCGCGACGATTACAGTGAACATCAGAGAGATCCCAAGGTGATCTACAATGAAGAGAAGGATATGTATTATATCCTGATCGGTGCACAGACATTGGACAAGAAGGGGACAATCCTGATCTATAAGTCCAAGGAACTGCTGAGCGGATGGAGTTTCGCCGGACAGCTCCATGTACCGGGATTCGAGAGTTTCGGAGGAATGTGGGAGTGCCCTTATATCGTCAATATCAGCGGTAAGGATCTCCTGATCTTCTCGCCTCAGTACACGAAGCTGCCCGGGAGAGCGGAGAGCACCAATCACAATGTGTATTTGATCGGCACCATGGATTATGACACACTTACCTTTACACCGGATTCCGGATACAAATATTTGGATTTTGGCTTCGATTTCTATGCGGCGCAGGGCGCATCCAATGTGGGTGATCCTGATAAGGCGATCCTGATCGGATGGGTCGGACTTCCTGATAATCATTACTGCACGGAACCCGAGGACTGGGAGGGAAGCATGGGGATTCCCAGAGAGCTTCGTATCAGGGAAGGCAAACTCATTCAGACACCGGTCAGCGCAATCTACGAACTGCGTGACGGCGAATTGCCTGCGGACGGTACACTCCCTGCAGCCTGTGAGATTGAGGTCACATTCGGAGGCGGCGACGCGGATCTGAATCTCTTCACGAAGGCAGACGGAAGCGGCGGTCTGACCATGCACTATGACGCCGCAAAAGGTGTCTGCACTTTTGACAAGACCGGTATGACAAACCGATGCAACGAACAGGTCGGCGAGGTCTTGGACATGCCTCTCGAGAGCGGACTTAAAAAGATGGATGTGTTCGTGGACCGCAGCTCGGTGGAGTATTATGTGAATGACGGGGAAGCGACGTTTACGGCGCACAGTTACCCGACAGCAGAGGAATTCCACTATACGACTTCAGGCGATGTTAAGGTCAGGATCTGGAAGATGAAAGCTTCTGTCAAGGATGATTTTGTGATCTGACGAGGGCGCGGCATGCAGCCCCGGGCACGTGGATTTTTTGGTCCGGGGCTGATTCGCATAATTGGAAGGAGAGCCGAAATATGAAGAAAGTATTTGCAAGTGACTTTGACGGAACACTGTATTTTTACAAAGCGGAGGATGACAGAAAGCTTCCGGCGGAGAATGTGGAGAAGATCCGCGAATATCAGAAAGCAGGCCATCTGTTCGGGCTGTGTACCGGAAGACAGGTCGGGGGACTGACGCCTTTTATCACAGGATTTGTGGAGCCCGACTTCTTTATCACCAGCAGCGGCGCCAACATAGTTGACCGGAACTATAAAGAGATCAGAAAGCGCGGTGTAGATCCTGTCGTTGCTCAGGAGATCCTGGATAAATACGGAATTGAGAACTACAGATTCACGCTGGATGTCGAAGGTGACATATGTGTATTTGCGCCGATGGATTATCCCGGCAAGTATTATGTGGTAAAGAGTGTTGCTGACTGCCCGAAAGGTTTGATCCATCAGGTAAGTATCCACACAGAGAGTCTTGACGAAGCTGCGGCGATGAGCAGGGAGATCAATGAGATCTGGGGAGACAGCGTCAATGCGTTCCAGAATGTCATTGAGATCGACATTGCGCCGAAGGGATGTTCCAAAGGCAAGGGCGTGGAGTTTTTGCGCGAGTATATGAGAGCGCCTTACGGAGAGATCAAGCTGTACGG
>CADCIU010000043.1 GCA_902801585.1 uncultured Lachnospiraceae bacterium
TGATCATTCCTGAGCGAAGGAGGGAATGAGGGCTGCAGCTCCTGCAGCCCGAAAGCCCACTTGTCTGAGCCGTCCGGTCATCGGAGCGGACGGCGAGTTCTGGAAATGCGGTTCCCTCCGAAGCGAGGGACGGATCTGTGTGAATCCCTGCGAATTCAACGTGGTTCGGAGGGGCATGCCGCCCCCGTGCAGGCTGGTCCATGACACGGAAGGGCTGAGGACGCTTGACCTCCTAGACATCTAATCAAAAGTTGTCAACAGAACCGTCCCCGTGACACCAAAAAGTTGTCAGAAGAACCGTCCCCGTGACACTATTTCCGCAACGCCCCACTCTCGCTGAAGTAGTACCAGACCCCGTCAATTTCCTGCCACCCGGTGAGCATAATCCCATCCTCGTCGAAGTAGTACCGCTCACCATCAATATCCTGCCATCCGGTCGCATAGCTGCCATCCGATTTGCGGTATTTCCAGCCTTCTTCCGTCTTCTCCCAGCCTTCCTCGTACCTGGTCTCACTTTCTTCTTTCTCGGGAGAATCCTCTTTCTCAGGCGAATCCTCTTTCTCAGGCGAATCCGGATCCTCGGATTCCTCCTCATTGTCGCACTTGCATTCTTCGTCTGTCAGCTCGAAGGAATCTTTCTCATCCTCGAGCAGCTCCATCATGACGTAAGTGCACTCCCCGGGGCTGCCGTAAACCTCAGCTTCCGCAGTTCCCACATCGAGTACTTTGAAGCGCGCCCCGGCGTCGAGCAGGATCTCTTGTTCCCCGGTATTGCCGTCGGCCCCCATGAAGCAGTCGAGGTTGAACGTCCCCAGGGAGTTCAGGGCATCCTGCGAAGCCAAAATAATGATCATCACTCCGTAATCCCCGGTAAAACCGTAGGATACTTTGAAGCTCGCGGAAGTGCTTATCATCGCCTTTTCTTCGTATTCGGTTCCGATCGCGGCGATCAGGTCATCCGTGGTGATTGGAGTTCCCGGATCCACGCGGGCGATCCTCTCTGCGAAAGCATCCGTGATGCCGCTGTACAGAATCAGGTCGTCGTGTATTTTGGCACGGTGCAGTTCGCGGGACATCCCGTGATCGGCCATGAGGTACATTTCCCCATAATCGTGGCCGGACTTCCGGAGAGCTTCCGCCTCCCACTCCGCGTCGCCGTTCAAGATGGCCGCCATCTGATGATAGTGCGCGTCGCTCTTGTACATACTGCAGTACATGGCGACCCACAATCTGATCTTCATATCGAAGGGCATGATGGTCTTGTTGGCTTCGATGTAATCTTTGCACCACTGCGGAAAACGATCGGATATATCTGCATATCCGTCAAAATCTTCAGCGTGGTAGAGGCTCTTGTCCCCCGCAAGGGAGGTCAGCGTGTAATCGTCCGGGAAGGGGGCGTTTGCTGCGGTGCTGTCTTTTGACACAGGTGCATCCGCAAGGCCCATAGCAGGGTCCAGGGACCATTTGTCAAAAGCCTTCCCGCCGAATGTGATGCCTTCCGTTTCGTCGGTGATCGCATTGCCGTCATAATCGGTCAGCATGCCGAGGTCGGGCGCGATGCCGCTTCTGGTGAAGGCGTGGTCATCGATCTGAGTCACGGTCGACGGGAGGTAGATCTGATCGAGGCCGCACTCGAAGAAAGCGTACGGCGCAATGCGCGTGACCCCCTCGGGGACGTGGAAGATCTTCTGCTCGGCCTCATCGGTCTTTTCGTATTCATAGTCCTCGTTGAGGGCGGTGGGAAAATATACAAAAAGCGTTTTGCCGTCGTCCGCATACACGCTTCCGTCGATGACCTTGTAGTTTGCGTCATCGGAGCCGTCCATTCTGATCCCGTTGATCGAAGAACCGTAGAATGCTCCCGGCGTGAGCGTCGCTGCGGCCGGTATGTCGGTCTTTTCTTCGCGGCCATCAAAAGTATCCGCGTTGAAACGGTCGAGCTCGTTCTCCGCAAAAATACCGAAACCGATGGAAACATCGTCATCGAGAATGCCGGAAATGTCATGGATGTCGGTGCCCTTGAAAGCATAGTCGCAGACTTCTTTGACTAAGGGGCCGTTGATCGTTGAGAGCTCTGCGCAGTTATAGAAGGCCCTTTTCCCGATCGTTGTTGTGCCGTCCGGGAGATCGATTTTGTTGAGGCTGGAGCAGCTGTCAAAAGCGCGCTCGGGGATGACTTTGAGGTCGGTCCCGCTGAACGTTACGTCAGTGAGTGTGTTACAAAAAGCAAAAGCAAATTTGCCCAGTTCCTGCAAACTTGCCGGAAGAACGATCTGAGTGAGGTTCTGACAGGCCATGAAGGCGCCGTCTCCTATAGAGGTGACGGCTTCGCCAAAATCAATGAGCTTGAGAACACCGCACCCGGAGAAAGCACCGTTTCCGATGGTGCGAAGGGAGTCCGGAAGATAGATTTTCTCAATGTGGCTGCAGCACTCGAAGCCGTAGTCGCCGATCTTCACGACCCCTTCCGGGACGTAGACGCGCTCCGACCACGCATTTCCGCTAAAGCAGCTATCGCCGATTTCGGTCACTTTTTTGCCATCCAAAGTATCCGGGATGACAAGCTTGACATCCTGGCCGGTGTATCCGGTGAGCTTGATGCCGCCGTCTTTCGCATCGGTATAGGTGTAGCCGTCGACGACCTTTACGGGCGTGGCGGGGGAGCTGCAGATTTCCTTGCCGTTCTCGCTGCGGTAGGCTTTGACAGAATAGGTGTAGGACTTGCCGGGTTCTGCGCTTTCGTCCACGAAGGTGACTTGACTGCTCGATGTGCCGGGCTTCACCCGGGCGATCACGCGTTTGTTGCGGCAGACTTTGTAGCCGTCGCAGTCGGTCTTGTTCCATGTGAGCTTGACTTCGGGGGCGCTCGACACTTGTAGGCTCAGACCGGTAACGGTGGACGGCGCTTCTGCGGCGCGTGTGGATATGGCGGGCATGCTCGTGATAAGCAGAATTGCGATCAGCATTGCTTGGAGACAGGGGACGGTTCTCTGTCTCCTTTTTCTGTTGAAGCTGATTTGACTTGTGGATGTATGCATACTTGTAGCTCCTTAGTTGGTGTCACGGGGACGGTTCTTCTGACACCTTTTTGGTGTCACGGGGACCGTCCTCTTGCCACGCTTGACACCTTTCAAAAAGTTGTCAAAAGAACCGTCCCCATGACACCAAAAAGCTGTCAGAAGAAACGCCCCCCGCTCTCGCCCTTGGCAGTAAACCTGAGAACGGGCTGTGGTCTGACTTATATTTAACTCACCTCGTATTATACTACAAATATGGTTAAGTATTATCGAAATGATACACGAAACGCCGGAATGTGACACGGGGACGGTTCTGCTGACACCTTTTTGGAGGTGTCAGCAGAACCGTCCCCGTGTCACTAAAAAGTTGTCAGGAGAACCGTCTCCGTGACATCCTTGACGCCATTAGACCACAGTCAAATGGTAAATAAACGCCGTAAATTCCGGAATCTCGCGCGGAATCGGCAGCCCGGCATGCATAAGCGCCATGCCGCTGGCGACAAATTCATCGGAGCCGCCTTCGACACGGTAGTACAAGTCGCGGTCGAGGCCTTTGCACTTGATGTATTCCTGGGGCCCGTTGACAGTGAGGTTGACTGTGATGACAGTCACCAGCGCCTCGCGCTTGTCTTTAGCGACGGTCTCCCAAGCGACAAGGTTGGTCTGTTCGAAGGGATTGGCCAGCCTGTAGTAGTCGCCAAAGAAGTTGAGGTCGTAGTACTTGTGGTAGAGATCGCTCATCTTTTTGCATGCCTTGATCTCTTTTTTCTTGAGCTTGGTCGCATCGAGCTCGTATCCGAAAGTGCCGCACATAGCGATGGCTGCTTTGGTCTCGAAGGGAACCATGGGGCTGGCTTCTGAGACGTGGGCGCCCATGGTGCACACCGGATAGAGGAAAGAGGACCCGTAGTGAAGTTTAAGGTTGTCCAGCGGTTTGGTGTTGTCGGAGCTCCAGTATTGGACAAAATAGGTAAGCATGGCAGGATCAAACCGCCCGCCGCCGCCGGCGCAGCCCTCAAACATGATGTCGGGGTGAGTTTTCACGATGCCGTCCAGGACGCGGTAGAGGCCCAAAACATAGCGATGCGATACTTCGCCCTGCTTGTCTGCGGGAAGCGCGTTGGACCAAAGGTCCGTGATCGCCCGGTTGAGGTCCCATTTCACGTAGTAAATATTGGCGCTGTCGAGGATCCGGTTGATGCTCTCGATCAGGTAGTCCTGGACTTCCCTGCGCCCTACATCCAGAACCAGCTGATTGCGGCTTCTGACCGCGTGGCGTCCGGGAATCTCCATGACCCAGTCGGGGTGGGCGCGGAAGAGGTCGGAATCCTCCGAAACCATCTCCGGCTCGAACCAAATGCCGAATTTCATGTCGAGGTCGTTGATCTGCCGCACGAGCTCCGTCAGTCCGCACTTGATCTTTTTCTCGTTGACGTACCAGTCGCCCAGGCCGGAATTGTCGTCGTCGCGCTTTCCGAACCAGCCGTCGTCCATGACGATCATTTCGACGCCCATGTCCTTGGCGGCTTTTGCTATTTTGACCAGCTTTTCATCATCGAAGTCAAAGAACGCCGCCTCCCAGGTGTTGATCAGGACGGGGCGCCTGACGTCCCGCACAAATTTGCTCTTGTTGAGGTTTCTGCGGAAGAAATGGTGGAAGTTGTGGCTCATTTTGGCCAGGCCTTTGTGGGTGTAGGTCATGAGGACGGCCGGTGTATCGAAGGTCTCGCCCGGCTCGACGGGATAGCTGAACAGACGGTCGTTGATGCCCATGACGAGGCGCGCCTGGTCGTACTGGTCGAGCTCTGCTTCTGCGAGGAAGCTGCCTGAGTACATCAGCGCAAAACCGTAACAGGAGCCAAAATCCTCATTGGCCGTTCGCTCCACCAGCGCAAGGAAGGGGTTCTGCTGGTGGGAGGAGATGCCGCGGCCGCTGCGGATCTTGTGCACATGATGGGTCAGGGGCTGACGCTCGATCTGGCGCTCCTGGCCGTACCGCCCGGGAAGGGAGATCAGGTCGAGGCTGCTGCCGTTCATGTAGTCCATGTTGATGGACATAATGCGCTTGAGGTCGATGCAGCCGTGGCCGCCATTGTAGACGCGCGTTGCGCGCATGATAATATCGGACTCCTCAAAAACAGAGTAGAGGAGAGTCACTTGCACGTTGGTGATGGCGTCCTCGATGGTGAGCTCCAGGGTGTGCACGGTGTCGAGGTCTGTCGCAAAGGCGGTCGGCAGGCCGCGCAGGGTGAAGGGACCGTCGTAGATCCTGTGAGAGACGTAGCGGCCGTTAAAGGAAAAGCTGCCGTCACTGTTTTGCACTTCTATGGAGTTGATGCGGAAGTCGCCCTGCTGCTGGGTGGTGAATTCCTGAGGCTGGGCGTCCAAAGAGAAGGTGCGCTCCTTAAGGGAGTCGTAGGGATTTCCCGAGAAGCCGCGGTCGTAGCGGCGGATCAGGTAGCTGAGATCCTCGTCACGGATCGTGGCGCCATAGTACAAATGATTTACGTAATTGAGATTGCCGATCTTGAGCTGATAAGTGGTTTTGGCGGTGTGCAGAGAAAAAGTCTTCTTTGTTTCGTTGTAGATGATGGCCATGATTACCTCCAATTTGGTGTCACGGGGACGGTTCTTTTGACAACTTTTTCGAAGGAGAAGGGAGGTGTCACGGGGACGGTTCTTTTGACAACTTTTCGCGGGGACAGGGGGCGGCCGGAGATAGGGGGGGTGGGGGAAGGATCTCGGGGGGAGACAGGGGAGGGATTTCAAAGAGACAGGGGAGGGGTTCTGTCTCCTTCCTGTTTTCTTCCGATTTGGAGACAGGGAACCGTCCCCTGTCTCCTTCTGTTTCAGAGACGGAGAACCGTCCCCTGTCTCCCCCCGAGATCCATCCTCCGGCTCCATAGCCGCCGCCCCGGATTCCGCGAAAAGTTGTCAAAAGAACCGTCCCTGTGACACATTTAATCATAGAGTATCCGTGGGAATATTGATATGTAGTGATGTGGACTGATACAATCGAAATGGCACCGCAGATCATCTGAAACGGAGAAATTATGAGAAAAGCAGCAATCACCGCCTGTTCCAACGCACAGCAGCCCCAAAACCGCCCCCGGATCGAGGAGCTGGCAGCCTATCTTCAGTCGATCGGCATAGAGCCCGTGATGAGCAGCTGCATTTATTCGGACGACAGCGTTTTTTCCGGCACTCCCCGTGAACGGGGCGCCCAGCTGATGAAAATGTTCAGGGATCCCGAGATTGAAGAGATTTATGACATATCCGGCGGAGATGTGGCAAACCAGATTCTGGATGAACTGGACTATGAAGTGATCGCAGCAAGCAAGGCGACTTTCTGGGGCTACAGCGATCTGACCACCGTGATCAACGCCATCTATACGATGACCGGGAAGGAGAGTGTCCTCTATCAGGTCAAAAACATGGTGCGGGGAAACCACACTGCCGTCCAGCGCGAGCGTTTCCGCAGTAGAACAGACCTGTTCGCGCCCGACATCACTTTTGCGCAGAAGAGCGCCATGAAAGGCGTGGTCGTCGGCGGCAACATCCGCTGCTTTCTAAAACTTGCGGGGACCCGCTATTTCCCGGATCTGCAGGGCAAGATCCTTCTTCTCGAGTCCCTTGGCGGCGAGGTGCCGCAGATGTCGACCTACCTGGCCCAGCTGGGGCAGCTCGGGGCCTTCGACAAGGTAAGCGGCGTCCTCCTGGGAACTTTTACCACAATGGAACAGAACCACTGCGTGCCGGACATGATCACTCTGGTCAAGGAGATCTGCGGTCAAAATATACCACTCGCTAAAACCGCCGAAATCGGCCACGGCGACGACTCGAAGGCCATTGTGATCGGGCGCGAGATTGAACTGTCAGGATGCTAGGCCTGGCTGATCGGAGTCAAAATCCGGCTGGCCGGATCAAAAATGCGTGCGCCGCAGTCAAAGCGGCGCACGCAGGAATTGAACTCACTGTTTCGTGATCTTGTCGACCATCTGATCGTATTCGGCTTTTGTCATGATTCCGCTGTCCCGCAATTCTTTGAAAGTGCTGCACTCGCTGATCCATAAGCAAGTGCAGCACTTTCTTCTTGTCTTAAGCCATGTGAGAATCAACAGCTCTGACAGCCCGCGTCAGCTCTGACAGAGCACGCCGGCTCAGCACGTCTCTGCCGGCTCACATCAGCTTGCGGAACATAGCCTCGTAATCAGCCAGTGTAGCCTCTCTGGGGTTGCCGGGTGCGCATGCGTCTGCCGCTGCGGACTCGCAAAGGAAAGGAAGATCCTCTTCTTTGAGTTTCTCGAGCTTGGTCGGAATTCCGACATCAACGGACAGCTGCTGTACCGCGTCAATGGCAGCTTTGCGATAAGCATCTGCATCCATGCCGGTCGTGTCGATGTCAAAAGCCTCCGCGATCGCTTTGAATTTCTCGCCGGTGAAGTCCTTGTTGAACTCCATTACGATGGGAAGCATCATTGCGCACGCCACGCCGTGAGGTGTGTCATAGACAGCGCCGAGTGTGTGTGCCATGGAATGAGCGATACCAAGACCTACGTTGGAATATGCCATAGCGGTCACATACTGTGCCAGAGCCATTCCCTCGCGTCCGTCGGGATCATTCTGAACAGCTTTGCGAAGATTCTTCGCAATGAGCTTGATCGCCTCGAGATCCAGGCAGTCAGACAGGGCCCAGGCACCCTTGGTCGTATAACCTTCGATCGCGTGGGTCAGAGCGTCCATACCTGTGGAAGCAGTCAGTCCTTTGGGCATAGAAGACATCATATCGGGATCGACAACCGCTACATCGGGGATGTCGTTAGGGTCCACACATACGAATTTGCGTTTCTTCTCAACGTCTGTGATAACATAGTTGATCGTGGACTCAGCACCGGTTCCGCCTGTTGTGGGAACAGCGATGGTGAAAACAGTGCGGTTCTTGGTAGGTGCAACGCCCTCAAGGGAGCGGACATCATAATACTCAGGGTTGTTGACGATAATGCCGATGCCCTTGCCGGTATCCATGGAAGAGCCGCCGCCGATGGTGATCATGAAGTCTGCGCCGGATGCCTTATAAGCATCGACACCCTGCTGGACATTCTCAATCGTGGGATTGGGCTTGATGTTGGAATAGACTTCGAAGTCGATTCCGTTTGCTGCCAGAAGGTCGGTGACCTTGTTGGTCACACCGAACTTGACAAGATCAGGATCCGATGCGACAAAAGCTTTCTTGAAACCTTTGGATTTAACGATCCCGGGGATCTCATTGATTGCGCCATGTCCGTGGAAAGACATGCCGTTAAGGACAAAACGATTTACTGCCATTTTTAGCCTCCATCTGATAATAATTGCCCTGCTGGCAAAACCAAAACTACGACTATTATTATAAACGAATTTGATGTTAGAATTATGAATATTATGTAAAGATTTTACAAAGCGGAGTTGATCGACCTGCAGGGTATTGAGTCTGAGGGGCCGATACTTCATAATTGGAGAAGAATTAATAAGATCGTCTATAAGGAGGAATTATGTTCGAAATCAGACCAGAAGATGTCAAAAGAGCAATAGCCGGTGATATGATCGCTGACGTTCTCAGGAAATACAAATTTGTTACAGGTGCGCTGTCCAATCAGGAGATCTCTGCTGATTATACATTTCAGAAGGCGTATTGCGAGCTTTACAACCTCGGCGATGATTACTCGGAGAAGTTCAAGACAAAGTTTTTCTTTGCTTTGGAAGAACTGAAGGGTAAGAGTGATATCTCATTCAGGGATGCTTTCGAGAGACTGCTGTCGATCGAAAACAAGAATGAGATGGCTGTTTCGAGCATTATGGTGCATACGATCAACCCCAGATTTGCGATTTGGGATGAAAGAGCGGCAAGGGACTTTTTTGGCATGGAAGTTCCGATGGCTGATGATTCAGTGGAGAGGTGCTGCAAACGGTATGAGGACTTCTCGGACCAGTTCTATAATTATGCGAATTCGCCGGAGGGGGCGCTTTTGGTCAAGGCCTTTAACGAGCGGTTCCCCAACGCGGATATTCCGGATGTGATCAAAGTTGCGTTTCTGCTCTGGCAGTTAGAGGTGCTGCGCAACGAATGAAAAGGGAGATGATCACATTCCATTATGACAACAGAGAAAAGCATAATATATTAAAACTGATTCTCTTCGGGTTAGTGTTTCTGCTGCTGCTCACGATATTTTCACTGACACTCAATCCCGTCAAGTGGTTTGAGGATAAACGGATCCAGAACAGGAACGCCAGGCTCACACAGCTCAGGGAGCAGGCGCCGGATACGATCGAGATCATGAATATGGGGGACAGCCTGAGCCAGTCGGGAATCTCGCCCATGGAAATGTGGCGGCAGAGGGGGTATACGGCTTTTAATATCGGCGCGGACGGCATACGAATGGCTGAGATGTATTATGGGATCAAAGAGGCGTGCAGGAAACAGTCGCCCAAATTTCTCCTGATCGAAGGCCTGGCCCTGTTCCGGTACTCGAAGAATCAGGACAAGCAGATGTTGATCTCACAGCCGCTCTACTACACATTTGACTTTCTGAAGTATCATAGCTTGTGGAAATCTTTCGTCGAGGGGCCGGGTGTGCGCATTTATCACAAGGGATACCTGATCAACCGGATCGAGGACGCGTATACCGGGGATCTCAATTATCTCGATGGAGAGGTGCATGACGACTGGGCTACGGAAGTCCCTAAGGACAATCAGAAGTGGTTTGAGAAGATCAGGAAGCTCTGTGACGAGCAGGATATCCGGATCATTTTGTACGCGATGCCCTCGCCCAAAAACTACACGTGGGAAAGGGTGAACGGCCTTCAGGCGTTCGCGGACGAAGAAGGGATCGAGTTTATCGACCTCAATTCCAGGTATGACGAGGTCGGGATCGACTGGTCTTTGGACACCGGCGACCGCGGCGACCACTTGAATTTGAACGGAGCCACTAAGGTGGCTGAGTTTTTCGGCGATCGGCTGAGTGAGTACGGAAATCTCACAGACCACAGGCAGGACCCTGCTTATAAGAGCTGGGAGGATGAACTGGTCGAGTATGATAAGCTCGTGGATGAGATGGAAGGGATCAGTTTCTACAATGTACAGCGCAAGCGTGATGAGGAGAGACGTAAAGGAAAGTAAGGTGTCAGGGGGACGGTTCTAATGACAACTTTTTGGTGTCAAAAGAACCGTCCCCCTGACACCATCCTTACTGCAGATAGTGATTGAAGAAGGACTCCAGCTTGTCGAACGGAATCGCGTTCTTGCCCTTCATGTGTAGTATCTCCCATACACTTCTTTGATGTCTGTGATTTCATTATAGGGGGCTTAACAGGCATTTTGCTTTATGGGTATAATGAATATCGTGATATTCTTTTTTGGTATATCATGAATAAAAGGAACCCCGGAGGTCGTTTTAACCCAGAGGAGATAGAGTATGGAGATTCGGACTTTGAAATATTTTCTGGCAGTGGCCAGAGAAGAGAACATGTCCCGGGCAGCAGAGCTTTTGCATGTGACACAGCCGACTCTGTCCAAGGCACTGAAAAGCCTGGAAGAAGAGCTTGGAAAAAAACTGTTTACCCGGCACAGCTTCAGCATTGCCCTGACAGAGGAAGGCGTGCTGCTGCGTGACCGGGCAGAGGACCTGGTGTCCATGGCGGATAAGATCGAGCAGGAATTTCTGTCTTTGGATGACATCACCGGCGGGGATCTGTATTTTGGCCTCGCGGAGTCCTGGCAGATCCGACACCTTGCCAGAGAGATTCGGGAATTCAAAAAAGTGTATCCGGACCTTCGATACCACATCACCAGCGGCGATACGGAGCAGGTCACGGAGAAGCTGGATAAGGGCCTGTTGGATTTTGCCGCGATCTTCGAAATCCCGGATGTAAGAAAATACAATTATATTCAGTTCCCGGAAGCCGACTACTTCGGGGCGGTCATTCCGGCAGATTCGGAACTGGCTAAGAAGGAGCGCATTACCGCAGAGGACATGGCCGGGCTGGCGCTGTTCACGTCCGAACAGAGCTGGGAAAACGACATCCGGCCCTGGGCAAAAGATCAATTCACGCGGATGCATCTGGAGGGCTCTTTCCGCCTTGCCTATAACGGCTCTATGTTCGCCAGGGAAGGGCTGGGGATCCTGCTGACGCTGAACAACCTGATCGATACCTCTCCGGGCAGCGGCCTGGTCTTTCGGCCGCTTTACCCGCAGCTGGAAATGAGGATGTACTTAATTTGGAATAAGTACCAGAGTTTCACACCGATTGCGGAGAGATTCCTAAAGCAGATAGAGAAGTCTTTTTCCTGAGTTCTACATAGCCGATGAGAAAGAAGGCATTCAGGACTTTTCGCCGTATTATTATGGCAACAAGCCGGAATTCTACATATTCAGCCCCGCGGCCGGCAGGACCGTCATCACTGAATTTCGGTACATAGGGGAAGTATCCGCCAATCTTGGTTTGTTTTCATAGTCATTTCCGTTTCTGCATGTGTATAATTGAGAGGAGCCTGTAAGGCTTGTGAAGCGAGCTGCTGTTTAGAAAGTGAAGTATATGAGTATGGCAAAAAAATGCAGAATCTGCGGCAGAACCTATCCTGATGAGGCGGCATTTTGCGGAAAGTGCGGAGTGCCTCTGGCTGTGATCGGGGACACCGGAAAAAAGAGTAAGCCCCGGAGTAAGTCACCTAAATCCGGCAGTACAAATAATCCCGGAAAATCTAAGAAGACGCAGGCAGAGACGAAAGATGCGGCGTGGAATCAGACAGAAGCCCTGTTGGATGAACTGGACGGTATGATCGGCCTTTCTTCTGTCAAGGAGGAAGTTCAGAACAGGATCAATATGATCCGCGTCGCCCAAAAAGCTGCTGAGCTGGGATCCGGCAGAGTGTTTTCAACCGGAACTCTGCACATGGTTTTTACAGGAAACCCGGGGACCGGAAAGACAACGGTCGCCCGTCTTCTCGGAAAGATTTACGGGTCGCTCGGCGTCTTGAAAAAACCGGATGTCTTTATAGAATGCGGGCGCAATGACCTGGTGGCGGGGTTTATCGGCCAGACAGCGCCTTTGGTCAAAAAGAAATTTGATGAAGCAAAGGGAGGGGTTCTCTTTATCGATGAGGCCTATTCTTTATATAATCCGAATACGCCGAGTGATTTCGGACATGAAGCAATCGACACGATGGTCCAATACATGGATACAATGCGCGACGAGGTCATGGTCATCGTTGCCGGTTACAAAAAGGAAATGGAGACGTTTATAAGAGACGCGAATCCGGGCCTGGCAAGCCGTTTTAAAACCGTGATCAACTTCGAAGATTATTCTCCGTCAGAATTGTTTGAAATTTTGATGAGTATGATCAGAAAAGACGGGATGAAGCTGGAGGATGATGCCGAAAAGTATGTGAAAAAAGTGATCCGGGCCAGGTCAAAGAATACGAATTTCGGAAATGCGCGAGGCGTTCGAAATCTGTTTGAAGATCTCAAGGAAGCGCACGATAACCGACTGGGAGAAATGATCAGTCAAGGGGCTGAACTTAATTCCAAGATGATAGACAGTATAACAGCGGAAGACGTCAAGAGCCTCCTGAAGAATCATGAAGAAGAGGATTTGGACATGGAGGACCTCTTGGCGCAGCTTGACGGGCTTGTAGGATTACAGGCGGTCAAACAGCAGCTGAGACAGCAGACCGCTATCGTTCAGGCCCGGCAAAACGCGGCGAAAGCGGGAGTCACCACCTTGAAAGAGATCGGACCTCAGCACATGATCTTTGCGGGGAATCCGGGAACCGGGAAAACAACGGTTGCAAGACTTGTCGGGAAGATTTACGAAGTGCTCGGTCTCGTGGCGGACAGCAGTATTTTCGTGGAATGCGGCAGAAGTGATCTGGTCGGAGAGTATATCGGGCATACTGCGCCCAAAGTCGACAAGGCGGTCAGGTCAGCACTTGGAGGAATCCTCTTTATCGATGAGGCATATTCGCTGTATCAGGGCATTACCGGCAAAAATGCAGATTTTGGAAAAGAAGCTATAGATGAGCTGGTTAAGGAAATCGAGAACCACCGAGAAGACCTGATTGTGATCATGGCAGGTTATACACAGGAAATGAAGAATATGATCGAGAAAGCGAACCCCGGTCTTAAGAGCCGCTTCCCGGTCTGGCTGGAATTCGAAGACTACTCGGCAGCGGAGCTGGTTCAGATTTTTAATTCCATGCTCAAAGAAAAGGGATATCGAATGGCAGGGAAGCCTGAAGATCTGGAAGCACTGATTGAAAAGGCCTCCAACGAACCCAATTTCGGTAACGCAAGAGGGGTGCGCAATCTGGTGGACAAAGTGATCTCCGCACAGAGCCTGCGCCTTTCGGAAATCGGCTATGAGAATATTCATGACCCTGACATGTATGTAAAGATCGAAAGCCCGGATCTTATGGCTGTGATGGAGAAGGTTTAACTCAGGTGTGACATTACAGTTGTACCGAACGGAGAATACTAATTGGCAGTAATAAGGAGAGATTACATAATGAAATGCTGGAATTGCGGAAAAGAAAATACAGAGGATGATGTTTTCTGCATATACTGCGGCTCAAAACTTAAGAAAGACCCTGTTATAACGGATAGTGTTTCGGAAAAGCGCAGCGTGCAGAGCATTTTGGAGGAGTACCTGCCGCAGCTGTCCAAATCGGCGGACAATGGAGGCGGATTCGCTGCTGCACCCGGCATTAACATTGAGAACTGTGCGCAAATATGTGAAGGATTCCTGGAACGCGGTCACAAAGGCTGGAAAAAAACAATTCGGGATGAAAGCGAAAAGGTAATTAAGTCAATATGTGAGAACGGGGAAACCCTTCAAGGGGTATTCGTTACAGGATATAGCAAATTGAATTATATGCCTGCGGTCTGGTTTTTTTCCGACCGGGCGCTGTACGCATTCTGGACCGGGCAGCCCGCCCGATATTTGATGAATTCCGGGAACAAAAAGAAGAGTGTTCTGGATTGTAAATGCCGGTACGATGCCATTGACAGAGTTTCTGTCTTGCCTGCGAAAATGACAGATGGTTTTGGCGGCCTGGGCACAAGCAAAGTGTCATGTTTCCTCTTGAACAATATGGGCCTGTTTGAGTTCGCGTTTGAGAAAAAATACATTCGGGAGGATAAACTGCTGGAGATGATCGGGCTTTTGAAGCGCTGACAAGTTCGGCAGGCTGAGAAAGAGCCGGGGTATGCCGCAATATTTTGACAAATAAGAAGCAGAACAGAAGTATGGATCACGATCACATTTATCACAACGAAATACCGGATTTTCTGCACGAGTGCATGGAAACGCCGCTCGTCAGAAGGATCAAATATATAGGGATGAATTGCGGCTGTGAATATACAGCGTTTCCGCGGTTTGAGGATTTGGATCCGTACTCACGTTATGACCACAGCATAGGTGTGGCACTCATTGTCTGGCATTTTACTCATGACCGCAGACAGGCGATCGCCGGTCTGCTGCACGATGCTGCAACGCCGGTTTTCGCTCATGTGGTCGACTTCCTGCACGGTGATTATCTAAAGCAGGAATCTACCGAAGATGGTACGGAAATGCTGATAGCAGGCTCAGTAGAATTGCAGGTGGTCTTGAGAAAATACGGTCTCACGACCGAAGATGTATGTGACTACCATAGATACCCCATTGCAGATAATGATTCGCCGCGTTTGTCTGCCGATCGTCTGGAATATACCATTGGCAACATGATCAATTACAGGATCTGCACAATGGAAGAGGCGCGCTGTTTTTACAGCGATCTCACTGTCGGGATGAATGAAAATGGAGATGAGGAGCTCATGTTCAAACACACTCATTATGCGGAAGCTTTCGCAAAGGCGGCGCTCGAGTGTGCAAGGATTTACACTTCTGACGAAGATCGCTATGCTATGCAGATACTCTCTGAGATTTTGGGATGCGCGATCGATCGTCAGGTCATCAGGGAAGATGATTTGTACGCGACTGAGCCGGAAGTGATCGGCAAACTTCTCTCCGATGCGCACACAGCTTCTTTGTGGAAACATTACTGTGCGTTGAGTCAGATCGAATGTGCAGCGCGGCCGGGCACTGAAGGATGCTGGAGAAAGGTTGACGCAAAGAAAAGATACATTGATCCTATGGTACAAGGAAAAGGGAGGACCAGCGAACTGTCACCGACTTTTTCCGGGCTTCTGAGCAGCTTTCAGAATAACGACTTTGACTATTGGGTATGCGGCAGGGTGTCACGGGGACGGTTCTTTTGACAACTTTGCTGCAAAAAGTTGTCAAAAGAACCGTCCCCGTGACACCACCGTGAACCACTGACAATCTCTAAGAGGTATTAAGACATTGAAAACACTACGGGTATTTCTAAGGATATTATTCAGAGCATTATTGATAATAGCAATCTTCGCTGTATTTGTGAGTTGCTTTAATCTTGTCAAAACACATAATCAAAATATACATACTCTGAATAAGAATAGAATCACAGGTTTTATCATATTATTGGTGCCCGGAGTTTTACAATTGGCGTTATTGCTGTTTCCGAGTATTCCTTTTGCTCCCTATATCGCTGCAATTAACGGTTTTTTGATCGGCATTGATTCGTTTTCGGCTATAGCTGTAACATTTTCCCTTGTACCTGAATTTGGTGAATTTAAAGCATTTATGATAATATTAGCGGTAGTCTCGTATCTTATTTTCCCGATCACATCATACCGCTGGGTTATGGAGCGGCGAAATAGAAAAACAGGATTCGGCATATCGGATCCCACAGATTCTTTCAGCAACAGAACAAAGGCGCTGATTCCCCGTGAACTGGAGGGAAAAGTACTGGGCTTTTGTGTTAATTTACTGGCTGTTCTTTTTTTTATAGTTTTAGGCATTGTGTTCTTAAAAGATAATTTGAGCAGCGGTACTTCCGGCAGCATTACGATTGGCTCGCTTTTGGGGAGTATAAGTCCTTTTTTCTTGGGAGGGCTTTTATTATTTCTGACGCGCGAGGATTTTATTCTTATACGAGACGGCTTCAGGAAAAGACGCTCTTTTGCAGACGGTATAGATCCTTCTGAAATGGAACTGGCCGCACAGGATTTTAACAATGCACAGAGGTATCTGGACGGGCGAATCATGCTGGGAGATCAGTACATCTTCGGAAATAAATCATCTGAATTTGTGGAATACAGAAAACTATCTGCAATTATAATAATTGCTCTTCCTGCCAGACGTGTGCTCACCGCCAATGGCCCGATCCTGGAAAATCTGGCAGAGCATGTAGTGAATGTTTATGCCGTACAGCAGGCAGATCATCAATTTGTCGCCAAAACAACAGATGGTCAGGCGTATGTATTATGCGATTTACCCGGTACAAATGCATTCCAATCCTATGAAAAGTATTGGGAGAAGGAATTGCGCCCTGTACTTGAACGAATATATGAAAAGAATCCCGAGTGTGAATTTTGGCCAAGTATCAGATAGTTTCCCCGGTGTTTGCGGCAGAATCTGATCTCTGCAATCAAAGAGGCGAGCGGGACCAGAAACGGCGAATGCCTCGTCTTGACATCCGCGGCTTATTTACTTATCATTAAAGAATAAATAAATACGTACCGGGGGAGCTTTGGCTGAGAGTGCGGCGCATGCTGCAGACCCTTTTAACCTGATCCGGGTAATGCCGGCGTAGGGAAAGGTTTATTTTGTGTTGGCATTTTGGGCTTTTCCTGCAAGGGGAAAGCCTTTTCTTATGCAGGACACTCCCGCATAATGCTCCGGGCAGTCACAACAACGAGGAGGAAAAACAATGAACGCAAATGTAGCAATTCAGGTGCTGCCTTCCGTGCTGGAAGACGAAGAGATCGTCAGGATCGTTGACGAAGTGATCGACTACATCAAAAGCACCGGCGTGACTTATTACGTCGGACCTTGCGAAACTGCGATGGAAGGCGATTATGAAGAACTGATGGAGATCGTAAAGCAGTGTCAGTATATCGCGATCAAGGCAGGTGCGCCTTCCGTGATGAGCTATGTGAAGATCACCTATAAGCCGGAAGGGGAACACCTTACGATCGAGCGGAAAACGGCGAAACATCACGTGAACGGATAACAGGCAGAACTCGACGTAAAAGATCGCGGGCTGAATACGATGTAAAGGGATTACAGGCGGGACACTACGAAAAAAGATAACAGGCGGAACATGAGTAATCAAAAGCTGACAGACAAAAAACTCACAGATCTAAAGTATATGAACAGCAAGATGGCGGATGTCCTGACACCGATCATCTTTGTAGGCGCGGCACTGGTCATCTGGCAGTTCGTCAGCATGTCCGGCATCGTGCCGAATTACATGCTGCCGTCACCCACGCAGGTCGTAGGTGCGCTGGTGGCTGACTTTCCGCTGCTCATGCAGCACAGCCGGGCGACCCTGACCGAGGCCGGCCTGGGTCTTGTGTTCGGCGTGGCGCTGGGGTTTTCGGCAGCGGCTCTGATGGATACTTTTCCTATCGCGAGACGCGGCCTGTATCCGATCCTGGTGATCACACAGACGATCCCGCCGGTCGCCATAGCGCCTCTTTTGATCCTGTGGTTCTCCTACGGGATTGCGCCCAAGGTCGTACTGGTGGTACTGGTCTCCTTTTTCCCGCTGGCGGTGGGACTGCTTGAGGGGTTCCAGTCTGTGGACGAGGACATGATCCGCCTAATGAAGTCCATGAAGGCGACCCGCTGGCAGATCTTCCGGCATGTGAAGATGCCGGCTGCAATGGGACAGTTCTTTGCCGGGCTCAAGATCGCCGTATCCTATTCCGTAGTCGGCGCAGTGATCGCCGAATGGCTGGGCGGCTTCGAAGGCCTTGGCGTGTACATGACAAGGGTTAAAAAAGCGTACAGTTACGACAAGATGTTCGCAGTGATCATTTTGGTCTCTGCTCTCAGCCTGCTTTTGATGGCATTAGTCAGGATTCTGCAGAAAAAGTGTATGCCCTGGGCATATATCAATGAAAAATAACGGAAAAACAAATATAAGGAGAAGGCGATGAAAATGAGATTAAGAAAGAGAATGACAGCCGCTGTTTTGGCACTTGTCACCGCCATGGCGCTCGCGGCATGCGGAAGCGGGGCATCACAGAAGCCGGAAGAAACGCCTGCAGAAGAAGCGGCGGAAGCTCCGGCTGACACAGCAGCAGAAGCGCCTGCAGAAGAAGCGGCGGAAGCTCCGGCTGACGCAGCAGCAGAAACTCCTGCAGATACAGCAGCGGAAACTCCTGCAGATGCAGCAGCAGAGACCCCGGCAGAGCTCAAAGAGATCACCCTGGTGCTGGACTGGACGCCCAATACCAATCATACAGGGTTCTATGTCGCCCAGGCGCAGGGATATTTTGAAGAGGCCGGGCTGAAAGTGAATATCATCCAGCCGCCGGAGGACGGTGCCGTCATGATGGTCGCGTCCGGAAACGCGGAGTTCTGCATCGATTTCCAGGACTACCTGGCGCCGGTATTTGCCTCCAAAGACACATATCCCGTCACGGCCGTTGCGGCCCTGATCCAGCACAATACTTCCGGCATCGTTTCGCTCAAGGAAGACGGCATCGACACGCCGAAGGGACTTGAGGGCAAGAATTACGCCACATGGGAGCTTCCGGTCGAACAGGCGATGCTCAAGAACATCGTGGAAGCGGACGGCGGCGACTTCTCCAAGGTCAACCTGATCCCGGAATATATCACAGATGTAGTGAGCGCACTGAATCAAAATATTGACGCCGTCTGGATCTACTATGCCTGGGACGGCATTGCCGCGGAGAGGGCCGGACTCGATACCAATATGATCTATTTCAAAGACATCACGCCGGAATTTGATTATTACAGCCCGGTGATCGTGGCCAACACGGATTTTCTGGCCAATGATCCCGAGACAGCCAAGGCTTTTCTCGCAGCCGCAGCCAAAGGCTACGAATTTGCCATCAATGATCCGGAAGCGGCAGCGAAGATCCTGTGTGAGCAGGTCCCGGAACTGGATCCCGAGATGGTCACACAGAGCCAGCAGTGGCTCGCAGACCAGTATATAGCGGATGCCTCTAAGTGGGGATATATCGATCCCGCGCGCTGGGACGCATTTTATGCATGGCTGTACAACAACGGACTGTCGGAAGAGATTCCGGCAGGTACCGGCTTCACCAATGATTATCTTCCGGAGTAAGCCTTTCAAATGGACGTACTGCACGCAAATCATATCTCAAAATCATATGGAGAGAAGAAGATCCTGGGAGACATCCACCTGCATCTGGCGGACGGCGAACTGGTTTGCATTCTCGGTGTGAGCGGTGTCGGAAAGACCACACTGTTCAACATCTTGTCAGGTTTGCTCATGCCGGACTCCGGCAGTGTGGAGCTTGCGGATGAGAACGGCGTATTCAGGAATATATCGGGGGAAACGGGGCATCTGAGCTATATGCTTCAGAAGGATATGTTGCTCCCACATAAAACGATCCTGAACAATGTGGCCCTGCCTCTTGTTCTGAAAGGAATGAAGGCCCGGGAAGCAGGAGAGATCGCTCGTCCCTATTTTGACCAGTTCGGACTGGAAGGGACAGAAGACAAATATCCCGCGCAGCTCTCCGGCGGCATGCGGCAGAGAGCCGCGCTGCTGCGGACATGGCTGTGCCGTAACCGCGTGGCGCTTCTGGATGAGCCGTTCAGCGCGCTGGATACGCTGACGCGAGCGTCCCTCCAGGAATGGTATCTGGGAGTAATGGAGGAGATCCGTCTGTCGACCCTCTTTATCACACACGATATCGATGAAGCAATCTTTTTGTCGGACCGGATCTATATCATGAAAGGGAGACCTGCCGTGCTCTCCGATGAGATCATCATCGGGACCGGCAGGCCGCGGAACAGGGATTTCATGCTGTCGGAAGAGTTTCTGGCCTACAAGAAACAGATCCGGGAGATCATATAAGTTTAGTGAGCCGCATATTCAATCGCAGCAGTGATCTGCCATTCGCCTTTGGGTGGATGGCATTTTTCATTTGTGGTAAGATTAAAAGATATTATACGTTTGAATTAGACACATTTTAAGAGACACATTCTAAGAAAGGATACGGACACTATGAAAGCATCATCCAGATTTCTGTCTCTGTTCCTCGTGATCATGATGATACTCAGCTGCAGCGCCTGTGCCGCCGCGACCGGTGCTGATACAGCGGCCGGAGAGAAAACGACCGGGGAGGAAGCGGTCGGGGAGGAAACAGCGGGGGAGAACACGGCCGGTGAGGATCTTTCCGCCGGAGCGGACAGCACGACCGAGCTCTTTTTGCCCCTGACGGAGAAAACCAGCAAATCGCTGGCCTTCCCTCTCACCGAAGAACAAGCTGCTTTGGTTGAGAAGGCCGGTGCGGACAAGGTGACCTGGACTCTCCACCGCCTTGCACCGTACGCAAACCCCGCGGATGGGAATTTCATCCCCCTTCACGGAGAAGAAAAGATGTACCCGAACGAAAAGGAAACGATCGACTTCGCGACGATCAGATTCAATGATGCGAACGAATATGGTCAGCCTTTTTCCATGGAGCGCTTCGAGACTACGCTGGACGGTTCCACACTGAAACTAGATTTCACCACCACTCCTGTCAAGACCGGCAGTAATAATAGTATACCCCATGAAAGCGGCGGCAGGTTTTTGGACATCTGCGGCGAGTTTACGCTTACCGCTGAACTGGACGGAGTCACTTTGGCTTCCACCACGCACGTTACCATCAAGCCATACGCCTCTTTCCACACCATGTGGGAGATGTTTGATGAGCTGCAGCGGCTCGCCGGAGAAGGAGATGACGACAGCGCTACACCCACGCCATACGTGGAGTACGGCGTGATGGGTAAGTCCTGCCTTGGCTATGACATGCCCTACCTCATCGTTGCACGCGACAGCGCAGCTGTAGAAAAATGGCTGGATCTCTCGGAGCGGGCTGAGGAAACCGGAACCGCAGTGACCCTGGAGCTCCAAAACGCCGGAGACGATGACTATCAGGTACCTGTCCTGTATTCCAACGTCCACGCCAACGAGGTTGCGGCGGCGGATGCGGTACTGGAATTTTCCCGGCAGCTGATTGAGGAGCCTTCCATCGAATACACGAAGCTCACCGGCTTCACTGAGGAAGGAAAGGCTAAACTCGAGCAGCAGCGAAAGGAAATGGGGTTGTACACGCCGAAGCTGATCGAAGATAAGTGCAATTATCTGGGTTCCATTTGGCCCAGTATAATGATGGATTCCGGCGTGGTGGACGGGTTCGAGAGTTATTACACATCCGAAAAGACCACCATTAATGTGGCAGAGCTTCTGGACGATGTTTTTTTCATCCTCGTGCCGGAGGAGAATGTAGATGCGCGCATGCTCTACACCCGCAATTCCGCCAACGGCCATAATCTCAACAGGGACAACAGCTTCCAGGTCATGCCGGAGACACAGAACATGCAGCATCTGATTGGTACCTATGATCCTGTCACTTTCCTGGAGCTTCACGGACTGTTGGAGCCGTTTCAGATAGAGCCCGCCATTCCGCCCCATCAGCCCAACCTTGAGTACGACGTGATCGCCAGAAATCAGATGGCCGGCGGGGAAGCATTCGGTGCGGCGGCCGTGGCCAATAACCCGCTTTACCAGAGCTATGTGTCAGAGATGCGCGACTACATGTACTACGACGAGAACGGTACGCCGTTCTGGTTAAATGGCGGAAATGATTATCATACGATCTTTACCCCGACCTATGCCATGCTCCATGGCTGTGTCGGATACACCGCTGAGCTGCCCGCATACTCCGAGACCACTCGTGTGGCAGCTACCTACGGGCTTTGGGGGATGGCTGATTATGTGGCCGCCAACAAAGAGAGCTACTTCGCAAATCTTGCGGAGATCTACGACCGCGGCATAGAGAACCGGAACTCCGATGCTGAGATCGGTCCCTGGCTCACGGATGCGCATGACAATATCGGTGCCGAAGCAGAGATCTTCCGTCCTGCCCATACAGGGGAAGGAGAGAACGGACAGTTCTTCCCCGAGTGTTATCTGATTCCTCTGGATGCGGAGAACCAGACCAATCTTCAAGCGGCCTTTGAAATGATCGAATACCTGACCCGCAACGACGTAAAGGTCAGCATTGCCGGCTCTCCTGTAACCGCGGACGGGAAGACCCTGCCCGCCGGGACCGCCGTGGTTTCCATGTACCAGGCGAAGCGGTCTGTGGCCAACATGGCACTTTTCAGAGAGCCTTTGATCACAGGCTGGGAGACTATGTCTAATGGAGCCAGCGGATCCTTCAATTACATCCGCGGCTTCGACATGGTTACTTGTGTGAAGCCTGCGGAATACGATGCGATCGCAGACGCTTTGGACCGGACACTGACCTATGATACGCTGCAGCCTTTCCTTGAGGAGAACGCTGTATCTCAGTTTTCCGGTGAGGAGGGAGGGGATGTGATCATCTCCAATGCTTCTGAGAGTTCAACCGCAGCTGTGAACGCGCTCCTGGGTGCCGGCAAACAGGTCGGTATGATCACCGAAGGCGCGTACAAGGGCGATTTTATCTGCTCCTATGAGGACTGGCAGTCTGTGTCTGCCGATCACATTCTCACAGGCACCGGCGTGAAGGATCCGGATCTTACTGCCTATGTCATCGAAAAGACGCCAACGGTCTACATCAGTGGCACAAAGGAAGCGCTTACACCTTCTCCTGACGGCTACGTGTACAACACCCTCGTAACCGTTTCCTCTGATTACAACAATGAACGGATCGCAATGGAACTGATGGGTTTTGGCACCACTGAGGACGTCGCCGCGGCGGACGCGGTGGTGGGCGGCTACGGTCTGGACGAGGAGAGCCTTGCCGCTGTGCAGAACGGGGTTCCCTATGTGGGCTTCACCCAAAATGCCGTGGAGATCGTCCAGGAATCCCTCCTTCCCGGTATTCAGACCGGCTCCGCTGACGGAGTTGACTGCCTGGGCTATGTAACCTATCCAGAGGAAACTCTTGTCAATGCAAGTTATATCAAGGACGGGGATGACGTATTCTACGCCATCGGTACCAACTTTTTCACGGCTCTGCCCGAAGGTTCTAAGATCCTTGTGCAGCGTGACGGCAGCCGCGCTCCTTTGGAAGGCGTATTTCATGGTGATGATGAGAGCACGGACGCTTTCCTGAACGGCATCATGGGATTCTCTTATGAGGGCAAAGACAAAGACGGAAAAGACGTGAATATAACACTCTTTGCAAACTCCATGACCGAAAGCGGTCATCAGAGAGATGAGTACGCCTTCATCAGCAACGCGCTCTTCGCGAGTTTCCTCACCCAGACGCCCTATGTGACTGCTGCCGGGAAATAAGAAATAAACTGAATATGCAAGATGAACGAGCTCCCGCTTACGGCGACAAAACCGGTAAGCGGGAGCTTTTTTGGGAAAGGCACCTGTCACTATAAAAATCCATAAATGAGTTTACTGATCCTTAATGGTCTAGAATCGCTTCCTGGGGACGATATTATTTTGGAAATGACGTTCTGTACCGGAAACCTTTCCTGATTCAATGTTATATTACAACTCTATGAAGTTCTAATAGTTTTCTCAGGACTCGGCAGCCGATTTCCTTTCTAGATAAAACATCTGACGTATGCTAAGATAAACACATACATCTTATGTTTTCAACACTAT
>CADCIU010000044.1 GCA_902801585.1 uncultured Lachnospiraceae bacterium
TTCGACCATCTCGGCGTCTGCACGTCTGACTGTCAGTTCATAACCTCTTACATTGACTTCTACAGGGTCTCCGAGCGGAGCGACCTTGCGCACATAGATTTCGGCGCCCTTTGTGATCCCCATATCCATGATCCTGCGCTTTACAGCGCCGTTACCATGCAGCTTGACAACCTTTACTGTCTCTCCGACCTGCACATCCTTAAGTGTTCTCATTTCATTTCCTCCTGGTGATATTGTTCAAAATCAGCTGATTTCAGACCATGATCCTCCTGGCGAGTACATCGCTGATTCCTACTCTTACATTTTTAACATTTACGATCACACTTCCGTTATTGACAGAAACAAGGGTCACCTCTGTTCCGGGTACAAATCCCATAGATGCCAGATGCGTCCTCACCTCGTCGTTGCCGCCGATCTTCTTGATCTCATATTTGCAGCCTGAATCTCCTAATACTAAAGGCATCATTATTACCTGTCCCTTCCGATGATGTTCGATCCTTAGTTAATGTAATCATAGTTAAATTAATATAACCTAGTTAGATTATACCAACTAATTGTGTTAGTGTTAATTAACACAATTAGACAAATATAACTCCATTCAGACAGTAAAATTATACAAAAAAGCGGAAATAACGACCTCTGGGGTAGTTTGTTCTTTTGCAAAAGAAAAGACACAGGGGCGATTCCTTCACCTCTGTGTCTTTTCTTACATTATTGTTATTCAGTTTACTCTTCCGAAGGATCCTCCGTCCCGTCCGCTGCTGCTTCTGGTCCGTCGTCTTTCAGCTCCTCTTCGTCGTTTCCGCGGACCTTGGCGATCTTGACGACCTTGATGCCTTCATCCAGGTTCATCATCTTGACGCCCGAGGTGATCCTTCCGATATTCTTGAAGTCACAGGCTCTGATCTGAATGATGATACCTGCGGAGTTGATCATCATGATCTCATGTTCATCCGTGACGGCTTTGACGCCGATCAGGAAGCCTGTCTTATCCGTTACATTATAGCACTTGACGCCCTTTCCTCCCCTGTTCTGAACTTTGAACTCAGAGAGAGCCGTGCGCTTGCCCATGCCGTACTCGGACGCGAACAGGAGCGAATCGCCCTGCGTATCGATCTGCATTCCGACGACCTCGTCGTCTTCGTCCAGATTCATGCCGATCACGCCCATTGCCGTGCGGCCCAGAGGTCTGACGGATTTCTCCTGGAACCGGATACACATACCCTTCCTGGTGACAATGAAAATATCATTATCGGGCATTGTCTGCTTCACTTCAATGAGCTCATCGCCTTCTCTGAGAGTGATCGCGATAATGCCGCTTCTGCGGATATTGGAATACTCGGTGATCGGCGTCTTCTTGATGATACCTTTCTTCGTCACCATGAAGAGGTTGGCCTCTTCGTCGTAATGGAGGATCGGTATGATCGCAGTGACCTTTTCGCCCGGATTCAGTTCCAGAAGGTTGATGATCGCCGTGCCCCTCGCCGTCCGGCTGGCCTCCGGTATCTTGTAAGCCTTCATACTGTAGACCCGGCCGAAACTGGTGAAGAACATGATCATATCATGGGTTCTTGTCATCAGGAGATCTTCAATATAGTCATTTTCGATCTTCTGGACGCCCTTGATGCCGCGCCCGCCGCGGTTCTGGACTTTGAAGTTGTCCACCGTCATTCTCTTGATATAACCGAGAGAGGTCATAGCAATGACCGTATTGACGTTAGGAATCAGGTCCTCTGTGACTAAGTCTTCAAAATCTTCTTCGATCTTACTTCTTCTGTCATCGCCGTATTTTTCGGCGATCACAGTGATTTCATCTTTGATGACAGTGAGAAGCTTGTTCTTGTCCGCAAGGATAGCTTTTAGTTCGGCGATCCTGAGGAGCAGATCCTGGTGCTCTTTCTCAAGTTTCTCTCTTTCCAAACCAGTAAGAGCGCGCAGGCGCATGTCAACGATTGCCTGAGCCTGGACGTCATCCAGTCCGAAACGCTCTGTCAGTCTGTTCTTTGCTTCCTGTACACTGGCGCTCTCGCGTATGATCCTGACTACTTCATCGATATTGTCAAGCGCGATCAGCAAACCCTGTAAGATGTGGTCTCTCTCTTCAGCCTTATTGAGGTCATACTGCGTCCTTCTGGTCACAACTTCTTCCTGGTGACGCAGATAATGGATCAGCATTTCCTTGAGGTTCATGACCTTGGGCTGATTGCCCACAAGCGCCAGCATCGTGATCCCGAAGGTATCCTGCAGCTGCGTGTGCTTGAACAGGTTGTTGAGGACGATATTGGGATTTGCGTCGTGCCTCAGTTCAATGACGACTCTCATACCTTCGCGGTCGGATTCGTCGCGCAGGTCCGTAATTCCTTCAACTTTCTTGTTTTTGACAAGCTCTGCGATCTTCTGGATCAGATTGGCCTTATTGACAAGGTAGGGAAGCTCCGTGACAACGATACGGCTCTTGCCGTTGCCCATGGCCTCTATATCCGTGACAGCTCTGGTGACGACTTTTCCGCGGCCTGTCCTGTAAGCTTGCGTGGCGCCGGCTGTGCCCATGATAATACCGCCGGTGGGAAAATCAGGCGCTTTGACAATAGGAAGAAGTTCCTCAATATCCGTATCTCTGTTTTCTTCCACGCGGTTGTCTATGATCCTTACCACTGCCGCCACAACTTCTCTGAGATTGTGGGGAGGAATGTTGGTGGCCATACCGACCGCGATACCGGTAGTTCCGTTCACCAGAAGATTGGGGAAACGGCTGGGAAGAACAGCAGGTTCCTTCTCTGTCTCGTCGAAGTTGGGAACAAAGTCTACAGTATTCTTGCCAATCTCAGCCAGCATCTCCATGGAGATCTTGGTGAGCCTGGCCTCCGTGTATCGCATGGCAGCGGCGCCGTCGCCGTCCACGGAACCGAAGTTTCCGTGTCCGTCTACCAGCGTGTAGCGCATAGACCAGGGCTGTGCCATGTTGACGAGGGATCCGTAGATCGAGCTGTCTCCGTGGGGATGATATTTACCCATCGTATCACCGACGATACGGGCACATTTTCTGTGCGGCTTGTCGGGACCGTTGTTGAGTTCGCTCATTGCGAAGAGGATTCTTCTCTGCACAGGCTTGAGGCCGTCTCTCACATCCGGAAGCGCTCTGGATGCAATGACGCTCATCGCGTAGTCGATATAAGAATTCTCCATTGTCTTTTGCAGATCGACTTCCTGTATTCTGTCAAAAATAGTTTCTTCCATGTCGGACCTTTCTTACAATCTGCGTTAAATGTCCAAATTTTGTACAAATTTAGCGTTTTCTTCGATAAACTCTCTTCTCGGCTCTACTTTGTCACCCATCAGTGTTGTAAAAGTGAGATCCACTTCGGATTCCGTCTCCTCATTGATGATCACTCTCTTGAGAATTCTTGTCTCGGGATTCATTGTTGTCTCCCAGAGCTGCTCGGGATCCATCTCACCGAGTCCTTTATAGCGCTGGATCCTGTTATTCTGATCTCTGCCGACATCATTGAGGATCCTGTTCAGTTCATCGTCACTGTAGGCATACCAGACTTTCTTGTTCTTCTCCAGCTTGAAGAGCGGAGGCATTGCAAGGTATACATGTCCCTGTTTGATCAGCTCGGGCATGAACCTGTACAGGAAAGTCAGCATCAAAGTATCGATATGGGCGCCGTCAACGTCGGCATCCGTCATGATGATGATCTTGTCATAGCGGAGCTTGGTAATATCGAACTCGTCGTGGATTCCTGTTCCGAAAGCAGTGATCATGGCCTTGATCTCTTCGTTGGCGTAGATCCGATCTTCTCTTGCCTTCTCAACGTTCAATATTTTGCCGCGGAGAGGAAGGATGGCCTGCGTTGCGCGGCTCCTCGCAGATTTGGCGCTGCCTCCTGCCGAGTCGCCCTCTACCAGGAAGATCTCGCATTTCTTGGGATCCTTGTCGGAGCAGTCGGCCAGCTTGCCGGGAAGGCTGGCTGTCTCCAGAACCGATTTTCTTCTGGTGAGATCCCTTGCCTTTCTGGCAGCCTCTCTCGCCCTCTGGGACATGATCGATTTCTCGAGGATCGTCTTGGCAACGGAAGGATTCTGTTCCAGGAAGTAGGTCAGCTGCTCGGAAACAATACTGTCCGTCGCGCCTCTGGCCTCCATGTTGCCGAGCTTCTGCTTGGTCTGGCCCTCAAACTGGGGATCCTCGATCTTGATACTGATGATCGCAGTGATTCCCTCTCTGATATCGTCGCCGGACAGATTCTGGTCACTGTCCTTGAGGATCTTGTTCTTGCGGCCGTATTCGTTAAAGGTCTTGGTCAGTGCATTCCTGAAGCCGACCAGATGCATTCCGCCCTCAGGAGTATTGATATTGTTAACGAAACTGTACTCGCTGTCTCCGTAACCGTCGTTGTGCTGGAAAGCCACCTCCACGTAGACGTTGTTTTTGGTCCCTTCAAAATAGAGAATCTCGGGGTACAGAACATTCTTGCTGCGGTTGAGATAGGAGACGAACTCCTTGATCCCGCCCTCAAAGTGGAAGACGTGCTCCCTGGGCTTAGCAGGCTCTTCTCCCTCTGCGGCCGGTTCCACCCGCATATCCTTCAGAGTGATCTTGAGGCCCTTTGTCAAAAAAGCCATCTCTCTCATTCTCTGCTTAAGGACGTCATATTCAAATACCGTAGTTTCCTTGAACATAATGGGATCCGGCATGAAAGAAACAGTAGAACCGGTATCCTCGGGATCGCAGGTTCCAATCTGCTCGAGGGGAACGATCGTCGCCCCTCTTGAAAATCTCTGGTGATAAATGATCCCGCCCTGCCTGATCTGAACATCGAGCCACTCGGAGAGCGCGTTAACAACAGAAGCGCCGACGCCGTGAAGTCCTCCGGACACCTTGTATCCGCCGCCGCCGAACTTGCCGCCCGCATGGAGCTCGGTAAAGACAAGATCAACGGCATTTCTGCCTGTCTTGTGGTTGATCCCTACGGGGATCCCTCTTCCGTTGTCCGCGACAGTGCAGCTTCCGTCTTCGTTGATCGTTACTTCTATATGTGTGCAGTACCCTGCCAGAGCTTCATCGACCGAGTTATCCACGATCTCATATACCAGGTGGTGAAGGCCCCTGGAAGAAGTGGTTCCGATGTACATGCCCGGTCTCTTGCGGACTGCCTCGAGTCCCTCAAGCACCTGAATATTATCCGCTGTATACGTTCCGACATTAGTAGTATCTTTCAAATCGTTTTCAAATTCGTTTCTGTCCATTAAATGCTTACCCTCCTACGACCTGTCCGCCTTCTATATGATACAGCTGATCTATCTCAAATCTATTGTTTACAAATTCATCCAATCCTGTGCAGGTGATCATGGTCTGGATCCCGCCTATAGTATTCATAAGATAATTCTGCCTGCGGCTGTCCAGCTCGGAGAGAACATCGTCCAGCATCAGGACCGGCTTGTCTCCGATCAGTCTCGTGACCAGTTCAATTTCCGAAAGCTTTAGTGAGAGAGCGCAGGTTCTCTGCTGTCCCTGAGAACCGAATCTTCTGAGGTCAATCTCGTTTCCCACAAATGAAAAATCATCCCTGTGAGGACCCACACTTGTCATTTTGAGATGAACATCTTTATTTCTGGAGTCCTTTAATCTGGCCGGCATATCCTGCGCGCTGCAATTCGGCTCATAGGATATGACCAGCTTCTCTCTTCCTCCCGACAGCTTCTCGTGGATCGTACCCACGATCTGCGCCAGTTCCTCTATAAAATCTTTTCTTCTCGCAATAATCCTGGAGCCATAGGTAACCAGCTGATCATCCCAGACATCCAAAGTATCTGCCAATTGCGGAAACTGCCAGACATCCTTCAGCAGTTTGTTTCTCTGGTCAACTATCTTGTTATATTGGTTCAGATCATGAAGATAAGAGGCGTCCAGCTGACACAGTTCCATATCCATAAAACGTCGTCTCTGAGCAGGCCCGTCTTTGACAATGCTGAGATCTTCAGGAGAAAAGAAAACGATGTGAAGTAGTCCGATCAGTTCGGAAGCCTTGCGGATCCTCTGTCCGTTGATGGCAATCCCCTTGGTCTTGCTCTTCCTCAAATGCATATCCACCTGATAATCCAGATCATTCTTGATCAGAACAGTGCGGATATGGGCTTCCTCCTGCCCGAACCTGATCAGATCTCTGTCCTTAACGCCTCTGTGAGACTTCGTGGTTGAGATCATGTAAAGAGATTCCAGAATATTCGTCTTGCCCTGTGCGTTGTCTCCGTAAAAAATGTTGGTTCCCTCAGAAAAATCCAGATGCAAGGACTCATAATTTCTGAAATTAGAAAGTTCTAATGACTTTATGACCATATAAATGTATTACTCCGATGCGCGAACGGTGAAAGTCCTGCCCTGCGCAGAGACAGTATCTCCGTCCCTGAGCTTCTTTCCTCTTCTGGTCTCCGTCTCGCCGTTTACCAGAACTGCACCGTCTTCAATGAGCATCTTGGCCTCGATCCCCGAGGCCGCGATTCCTGCAAGCTTGAGTGCCTGCCCGAGCTTTATAAATTCATCTCTGATTTTCAGTTCCATCATAATCCTCTGTGTCAAATTCTTCGTTTCAGGATCAAGTCAAAATATTGACAGCTCTGAACGCGATGATCAGTCAATCGTAATAAAGTTAACAGGAAGGATCAGATAGCAGTATGTCTCTTCCATGTCTCTGATAAAGCAAGGCGCTTTAGGGCTGACCAGATACAGGGTGATCTCCTCGCTGTCGATCGCTCTGAGCGCGTCGATGAGGAACTTCGGATTAAAGCCGATATTCATATCAGCTCCGTCCTTCGTGATCTCGATCACTTCATCCATACTGCCGAGCGTCGTATTGATCTTCAGTTCCATGCTGTCGCTGCCGATCATGATGATAACAGGCTTCTTGTCCTCTTCTTTCACGAGGAGCGTAGCTCTGTCGATACAGCTAAGGAGCTCCCTTCTCTGCACAGTGACTCTGGTCTGATAGCTGCTGGAGAGCATCTTGTCGATCCTGTAATACTCTCCCTCGATCAGTCTGGATACCACGATCGTATCGTCAAACTCAAACAGGGCGTGCTTATCCGTGAAATAGATATTCACGAATTTATCCGTGTCTCCTGAAAGGATCTTACTGATCTCACTGAGCGTCTTGCCCGGAACAATTACTTTTCTGTCCTCATAAGAATTGCTGAGCTCTACATTGCGGATTGCGATGCGGTGACCGTCCAGTGCGACCATTCTGAGCCTGTTGTCCCTGATCTCCATGAGCTCGCCGGTCATCATTCCGCTGCTCTCGTTACCGGAGATGGAAAAGATCGTTCTGTTGATCAGATCCCTGAGAGTAAACTGGGAGACCTTCACTTCATTCTTCTTCTCAATTTCAGGAAGATATGCGAAATCAGCGCCGTCCTTGCCGAGGATCGTGAATTTGGCCTTCTGGCATGTGATCGTGATCTTTTCACCTTCAGTGATGATAACGACGTCGTCGTCGGGAAGCTTTCTTACGATACTGGAGAATATCTGTGCATCAACAGCGATGATACCTCTGCTGATGATTATTCCGGATACGACAGTTTCTATTCCGAGCTCCATATCATTGGCAATAAGCCTGATATCGCTGCCGGAAGCGTCGATCAGGATACACTCAAGAATAGACATTGTAGTCTTACTGGGTACTGCCTTGGATACGATCTGGATTCCCTGTGAAAGATAAGATTTCGCAATTCTCAGTTCCATAAAACACTTTGTTCCTTCCGCAATTGGTTAGTGGTTAAATTCGATCAGACTTCGTGCGCTTATTTGTTAAGATAAGATAGTAATCTTAGTATTAAAGCCTGTGAAAATGTGGATAACCACTCTTAATTATAATATTTTCTGACTTAAATTACAACGAAACGGTGTGGAAATGACTGCGGATTTACCGTTTAAAAACTGTTTTGTGTCCACACTCTCAATTAGGAGTATGAAGGGAGGTTCAAAATGGCTTAAAACGGCAAATAGACAGTGTCCACATGATTAACAATGAATCCTCAGCAATTCCTCTTTATTTCCACAGCTTTATCCACAACCGTCACGGTTTGAGGTTCAGTTTCTTGAGGATCATATCAACATTACCTCTCAGTTCATCATTCTCAGGGAGATCATTTTTGATCTTGTTGGCTCCGTGCATGATTGTCGAGTGGTCTTTTTTGCCCAGCATTTTGGCGATCGCGTCATATGTGATATCTGTATAGTTTTTGCAGAGATACATGATGATCTGTCTGGGGACTACGATCTCACTGTCTTTCTTCTGGGACATGACTGCTGCAGGCTTTACGCCGTAATGGTCGCAGACAACGCTCATGATCCTGTCAGGCGTGACTACATCGTTCTTTTCCGGATAGATCATATCCTTGAGAGCTTCCTTGGCGTTTTCGAGCGTGATCTCCACGTGGTTCAGCCTCGAGTAAGCTGTGATTTTCTTGATCGCGCCTTCCAGCTCACGGATGTTGGACTTAATATTGGTAGCAATGTACTCGAGGACCTGATCATCGACCTTGAAGTGAGAGTTCTCCACATTCTTGCGAAGAATGGCCATTCTGGTCTCGTAACTGGGCGGCTGAATATCAGCGATCAGTCCCCACTCGAAACGGGAGCGGAATCTCTCGTCGAGAGTTTCCATTTCCTTGGGAGGCCGGTCCGATGAAAGGACGATCTGTTTTCCGGCCTGATGGAGCTCGTTGAAGGTGTGGAAAAACTCTTCCTGAGTCGACTCTTTTCCTATTATAAACTGTATATCATCGATAAGAAGAACATCGACTGTTCTGTACTTGTCACGAAGTCTCGCCATGGAAGTCGAGTTTCCTCCGCGGATGGACTCGATCACTTCATTGGTGAACTGTTCCGAGGTGACATACAGAACTCTCATGTTCGGATTCTGTTCCAGGATAAAGTGTCCTATCGAGTGCATCAGGTGAGTCTTTCCCAGTCCGGCTCCTCCATAAAGGAAAAGTGGATTGTAAGTGTTGCCGGGGGACTCGGAGACAGCCAGACACGCAGAGTGCGCGAACATGTTGTTGCTGCCTACGATAAAAGTGTCGAACCGGTACTTGGGATGAAGGTGGGCACTCTCTATTTTGGCAGGGTTAGCAGTCCTGGCCGGAGCAGGCTCCTGCTCAGCAGGAATTTCTTCCTGGTCGAGAATAAAACGGATGTCATATTCCTCTCCCAGCAATTCGGAAATGGTAACACGGAAGAAATCACTGTAATTCTTGGAAATATAAGTCAGTTTGAACTGATTGTCAGACGGGATCCTGATAACGACCAGATGATCCTCTATATATGCGATCTCCAGGTCTTCGATCCAGGTCTTATAGGAAATGTTGCTGAGACCGTAATTATCCCGTATATGTTCTTTAATATTCTGCCAGCTCTGTTTGATGATCTCTTTGTTCATAAATCTGCTAACCCCCCATCTTATGGTAATGAGTATTTTAATATAAATGTAAAAATTGTTCAAATTTGTCAAATTAAGGAAAGATGTTGATAAGATTGTGGATAACCTTTTTTTTAATAAGTATTCCACTATTGTACAGGAGGACAAAAAGGGCTGAAAAAGCTCATTTGTGGATAAAATATGCCCAAAAAAGGGGGTTATCCACAACATTTCCACAAAATGTGGATACATGGATAGTAACAATGTGGAAATGTGGATAACTCGGATACCTCAATATCTTGTGAAAAAAAATTTTGAGATTCAATATATAGAAGTTCAAAAAAGCTTTTTTTATAAGGCTCGCAGAGCGAGCCGCCGCGCCGCGTGCGGGCTGCCATTCGGCAGCATCTACCTTTCCGCACGCGTGTGCATCAGTTGTTTCAGAGGGGATTTTCCCCTGAAACAAAGGGTTTTCAACAACTTTTACTTGACCTGCCAAATGAAAATCTATATAATTAGAATGCTGTTCACCACACAGAGCAGCCGGATGGCCCGCAGGAGGAACTGCCTGTGAAGATTTCTCTTTTCAGGGCGGCGGATTACCGCACATCTTTGGTAAGTATTAATAAGCTGGAAAGCAACTTGATTAAGGAGGATACTATACATGAAAATGACATATCAGCCCAAGAGAAGGCAGCGCTTCAAGGTTCACGGATTCAGATCCAGAATGAGCACACCCGGTGGAAGAAAGGTTCTCGCAGCCAGAAGAGCTAAGGGCAGAAAAAGATTAACCGTTTGACAGACAACCTGAAAGCCGCAGCAATGTGGCTTTCTTTGTTATGTAATTATTCAGCACCACGGAAAAATAATCAAAATAAGGGCTGGGGAGCTCGCTCACCGGAACGTTTTTGATTTTTTTTCCGTGGCGGACAAGGCGCGGAGCGCCTCTGGACGCCCACAGTCCCGAATGCGCAGCATTTGGGACTTGGGGTGCTGAATAGTTACTGTTATTTAATAAGATGCGCACGCGGCGCAGCGGCTCGCGTTGAGAGCCTTGACTTTATTAGGGTAATGTGAGAATGGAATCTCTGAAGAAAAACGATGATTTCAGAAATTGCTATAACACCGGAAAATCATATGTGAACCGCGATCTTGTCCTGTACGTGTGTGGAAATGGTATGGGAAAGAACAGGATCGGGATCTCTGTGAGCAAGAAGGTGGGAAACAGCGTCGTCAGACACAGGATCACCAGATTGATCCGGGAAAGTTATCGGCTGCATGAGCAGATGTTCAATAGTGGTTTGGACATGGTAGTCGTGGCGCGGACCAGGGCTAAGGATGCCGACTATCACAGGATAGAGGGCGCGCTTCTGCACTTGGCGGGAAAGGCTGGAATCTATGGCAAAAAGAATAATGATATGGATGATTAAATTCTACAGAAAATATCTCTCTCCTCTTAAGAGCACGAAATGTCCCTATATTCCCACATGTTCCGAATACGGACTCGAAGCGGTGGAAAAATACGGCGCTGTTAAGGGAGGGCTTCTTGCGCTGTGGAGAATTCTCAGATGCAATCCTTTTTCTCACGGGGGATACGATCCTGTACCCTGAAACTGCCGGTTGGCAGTATTTTGACTAATCCTTAAGGAGGACTAAATGTTTTTAACCAAGTCCAGCGGAATGATTATCGGACCTATAGCCAGCTTACTGGGTATGTTCATGAACGGCATTTTCTACGTTCTTAATATGATCGGAATCCCCAATATCGGTCTGGCTATCATCATCATGACCATCCTGATCTATATGGCCATGCTGCCGCTCACCATTAAGCAGCAGAAATTTTCCAAGCTTCAGCGCAAGATGCAGCCGGAGCTCAATAAGATCAACAAGAAATATGAGGGACGAAAAGACCCTGAATCCATGGAGAGACAGCAGGCTGAGATCAAGGAGGTCTACGGCAAGTACGGCGTATCCGCTACCGGCAGCTGTGTTCAGCTCATCATCCAGATGCCGATCCTGCTCGCGCTCTATCGTGTGTTTTACAATATTCCTGCATATGTCCCCATGGTCAAGAGGGTATTCTTCCCCCTTGTGGACGAACTGATCGCAGCGAATGCGGGTGATTATCTCAAGGAAACCAATGCTGCCAGATTTTTCGCCAAGCAGTTTGAGAATGAGAATTTTGTTAACGGCGTCACGGAATATGTGCAGAATACTTTCATTGACGTTCTCAATAAATTCAACAGCGCGGATTGGACAGCATTGACTGAGAATTTCGCTGATCTTAAGAATGATATTGCGAATACAGTCACAAGTCTGACCAGGTATAACAGTTTCCTTGGCCTTAATATGGCTAATTCACCTGCCTCACTGTTCAAGGAGGCGATGCAGAACAAGACTTACATTCTGGTGATCGTAGCGCTCATCATCCCTGTTCTTGCGGCAGTGACGCAGTATCTGAACGTCGCGCTTATGCCCCAGCCTGAGCAGCAGGACGGAAATGACCAGATGAACAACACCATGAAGTCCATGAACGTCATGATGCCGATCATGTCAGCATTCTTCTGCTGGAATCTTCCCAATGGTATGGGTCTCTACTGGATCACCGGTGCCGTGATCCGCTGCATCCAGCAGGTTGTCATCAACAAGCAGATCGACAAGATGGATATCGACGCTATGGTCGAGAAGAATCTTGAGAAGATGAAGGAAAAGGAAGCCAAAGAAGGCAAGAAGGACAAGAACCGTGTCAGCAGCAGTACTATGAACACCTATTCTTCCATGAACACAAGAAGAATGAAGGACAGAACCGATACTAATGTGAGCGCGGATTCCGAGAAAAAGGTTCAGCAGGCCAGACAGACAAACGGCAAAAAATACAAGGCCGGCAGTCTTGCCGAGAAAGCCAATATGGTCAGCAGCTTTAATGATTCGAACAGAGGTTCAAATAAAAAGCAGGGCAAGAAAGGATAATATATGTCCAAGGAATATATCGAAATTACAGAGAAGACTGTGGATGACGCCATTACCACAGCCTGCCAGAGATTGTCTGTGACCAGCAATCGGCTGGATTATATAATCGTACAGAAAGAAAAGACAGGTTTTCTCGGGATTGGCGCAAAGCCTGCTATTATCAAGGCAAGAGTCAAGAACGACGCCGCGCAGGTCATGCTCGAAAATGCGATCGAAAAAGTAGAAAAGAAAGTACAGAAGGATTTCGCTGCCAAGATTGCAAAGTCTGAAGAGAAGAAAGAAGAAACTGCTTCCGTCCCTTCAGCAAAACCGGAGAAAAAAGCTCCCGTCAAGCACGAAAAGGAAGCAAAAGCTGAAAAGAAAGAGACAGAAAAGGCCGAGAAGTCCGAAAAGAAGGAACTGAAGGACAAAGAGAAGGAGAATAAGAAGACCGGTAAGAAAAATAAGAAAAAGTCTTCTGCTCCCAGGAAAGCCGAGGCAGCAGCTGAAACTGCTGCAGCACCTGCTCCTGAAGCGGAAGTGAAAGCTGCCGCTCCTGCTCCCAAAAAGAAAGCAGTTGTCCCTCAGCTTACAGATGAGAAGATCGCAGAGATTAAGAAGGCCGCTCATGATTTCCTCGTAGGCGTTTTCAAGACCATGGATATGGATGTGGAGATCACAGAGGACTATCAGAAAGATACCGGAATCCTCACTGTAAATATGGAAGGTGAGGATATGGGCGTCCTGATCGGAAAGAGAGGCCAGACCCTTGATTCTCTTCAGTATCTCGTATCTCTGGTAGTCAACAAAGATGTGGATGGCTACATTCATGTCAAGGCTGACACTGAGAATTACAGGGAGAGAAGAAAGAAGACCCTTGAGAATCTTGCCAGGAATATCGCATTCAAGGTAAAGAGGACCAGACAGCCTGTGGCTCTTGAGCCCATGAATCCCTATGAGAGAAGGATCATTCATTCCGCTCTGCAGAATGAGAAATATATCACGACATACAGCGAAGGCGAAGAACCTTACCGCAAGGTTGTCGTTGCTCTCAAAAAGGATGAGAACGGCGAGGAGCTGCTCAAGGAAGAGCGCCCTGCAAAGGGCGGCCGCGGCAGAAACGGCAAAGGAAGGAACAGCCGAGGAGGAAGAAGGGGACGCGACTTCCGCGGATCCAGGGATAACCGCCGCAGTTCCGAAGAGAACAACAGCGAAGCTGAATAACACAGGGGGATATCCCCCGCCGTGTTATTTGATGCACACGCGTGCGGAAAGGAAGATGTTGCCACTGGCGGCAACCCGCACGCGGCGCAGTGGCTCGCTCTGCGAGCCTTGAAATCCTGAATAAGTAATGAGCCGGTGCACTTACACTACAAGATAAGTGCCCGGCTCTTTCTTTTTGGTAATTATTCAGCATCCCGGGAAAATGATCAAAATAAGAGACGGGGAGTTCGCTCACCGGATCGTTTTTGATCATTTTCCCGGGGCGGGCAAGGAGCGGAGCGCCTCTGAACGCCCACAGTCCCGAATGCGAAGCATTTGGGACTATGGGGTGCTGAATAATTGCCTTTGTGTTAAGATAGGTGTAAACTATCGTAACTATTATTAGTATATTTCAAAGGGGTGAAAGGCTATGGCTCTGATGTATGATCATCTGCAGACAGATACGATCGCGGCTATTGCGACAGCGATGTCAGAGGCAGGAATCGGTATTATAAGGATAAGCGGTCCCGACGCGGCAGCCATAGGATCAAGGTTATATCGCACTCCTAAGAAGAACAGGACACAGATTGCCGACTGGAGACCCGGAACGATCCGATTTGGCTATATAGTGGAGACGGATGAAAACGGGAATGAGAATCTCATCGATGAAGTGATGCTCTCCTGGATGAAGAGCCCTCACAGCTATACGACTGAGGACACAGTGGAGATCAACACGCACGGCGGCATGTTCCTGATGAACCGGATCCTGGAATTAGTTCTGAAGTGCGGAGCAAGAATGGCTGAGCCCGGCGAGTTTACAAAGAGAGCATTCCTTGGCGGAAGGATCGACCTGGCCAGGGCGGAAGCAGTCATGGATCTGATTTCCTCCGGAAATGAATTCGCCAGAAAGACTTCTGCCGCTCAGCTGGAAGGAGCGGTCTCTTCCAGGATCAAAGAGCTCCGGGAGAAGATCCTCTATGAGATTGCTTTTATAGAGTCCGCACTGGACGATCCCGAGAATTACAGTCTGGACGGCTACACCGACAGGCTCATGGATACCTGTAAGGGCCTGGAAAATGAGATGCGCGCTCTTCTCTCCCACGCTGAAGAAGGAAGGATCCTCAAGGAGGGGATCAGAACTGCCATCGTCGGGAGACCCAATGTCGGAAAGTCTTCTCTTCTCAACCATCTGGCCGGGGAAGAGAGAGCCATCGTAACAGAAATAGAGGGCACGACCAGAGATACCCTGAGTGAGACAGTCAGAGTGGGCGGCGTTCTACTCCATCTGACAGATACGGCCGGAATCAGGCAGACCAAAGACAAGGTGGAGCAGATCGGCGTACACAGGGCGCAGCAGGCACTGGACAACGCGGATCTGATCCTGTTTGTGATCGACAGTTCCCGGGCGCTGTCCTCAGAAGATGAGGAGATCGCTGCCAGGATCACAGGTAAAATGGAGGAAGGCAAGAAATGCATTCTCCTGATGAACAAGACGGACCTTACCAGTGAAGTTGAGGTAGAGGACGTCAGGGCTCTGTTTACATCTAAAGGTGCAGAGTGTCCGGCCATACTCTACAGCTCCCTGCAGACCGGTGAAGGAATGGAGGAACTCGGAGAGTTTGTATCCGGACTCTTCCATACAGGTGAGATCGCTGAGAAAAATGAAATATTTATCAGTAATCTCAGACACAAGAACGCGGTGAAGGAAGCCCTTGATTCCATCTGTCTTGTAGAGGACAGCATTGAGAACGGAATGAGTGAAGACTTTTTCTCCATTGATCTGATGAACGCCTACCGTGTGCTCGGCACTATTTTGGGAGAAGCTGTGGAAGATGATCTGGTGGAGGAAATCTTCTCCAAGTTCTGCATGGGAAAATAAAGCAAATCTATATTTGGAAGGACACGACGGAATATGGAATACCATATTGATACACAGGTATGCGTAATAGGAGCCGGTCACGCCGGCGTCGAGGCCGCTCTGGCCTGCAGCAGGCTCGGACTTAAGACAGTGATCTTTACAATGAATGTGGACAGCATCGCTATGATGCCTTGCAATCCGCATATCGGAGGATCGTCCAAGGGACATCTGGTCAGGGAGATTGACGCCCTGGGCGGAGAGATGGGCAAAAATATCGATAAGACTTTCATTCAGTCCAAGATGCTCAACGTCTCCAAGGGACCTGCTGTACACTCCCTGAGAACGCAGGCGGACAAGGCGGAGTATTCCAAGGCCATGAGACAGGTGCTCGAGAGCCAGGAGAATCTGACGATCCGTCAGGCGGAGGTAATGCAGATCCTGACAGAAGGCCGCAAGGTAGTCGGAGTAAGGATCCATACCGGCACTGTTTACAGATGTGAAGCGGCGATCATCTGTACCGGCACATATCTTAACGCCAGGTGCCTTGTGGGAGAATCCATCACGGAGACAGGTCCCAGCGGAATGCAGAGATCGACCGGCCTGAAGGATTCCCTGAACGGGATCGGAATCCCGCTCCGCAGATTCAAGACAGGTACGCCTGCCAGGATGGACGGCAGGTCTCTGGACTACTCCAAGATGACGATCCAGGAAGGAGACAAGGTAGTGATCCCCTTCTCCTATTCCACTGATCCCGCGGACGTCCAGATCGAACAGGTCCCCTGCTACCTGACTTATACGAACGAAGAGACACACACGATCATCCGTCAAAATATAGACCGCTCTCCTATCTATGCGGGAATCATTGAGGGGACCGGCCCCAGATACTGTCCTTCTATTGAGGACAAGGTCGTCAAATTTGCCGAGAAGACAAGGCATCAGGTTTTCATCGAACCCGAGGGACGCGGCACCAACGAAGTCTATGTGGACGGAATGTCCTCTTCTATGCCGGACGATGTTCAGCAGAGGATGTACAGAACGGTTCCCGGACTTGAGAACTGTGTGATCGTCAAGAATGCTTATGCTATCGAATATGACTGCATCAACGCTAATCTCCTTAAGCTCACACTTGAGACCAGGGATGTGGACGGACTCTTCTGCGCCGGCCAGTTCAACGGAAGCAGCGGCTATGAGGAAGCGGCAGCACAGGGACTGATGGCAGGAATCAACGCCGCAATGAAGATCATGGGCAAGGAGCCTCTGGTACTCAAGCGCTCGGAAGCTTATATCGGCGTTCTGATCGATGACCTGGTGACCAAGGACAACAGAGAACCGTACAGAATGATGACCTCCCGCGCAGAGTACAGATTACTTCTCAGGCAGGATAACGCGGATCTGCGTCTTCGCAAATACGGCTACAGAGTCGGCCTCATCAGCCGGGAGCAGTACGACCATGTCTGCGCCAAAGAAGAGATGATCGAGAACGAGATTCTCAGACTCAAGAGTATCAGAATCGGCGCTGCCAGGGAGAACCAGGAATATCTTCGCGCCCGTGGTTCCGCCGATCTCAAGACAGCCTGCAGTCTGGCAGAGCTCATGTGCAGACCGGAGCTCGGTTACGAACAGGTCGCCGGCCTCGATCCCGACAGAAAGCCTCTTCCGAAGGAAGTCACCGAGCAGGTAGAGATCAACATTCGCTACGAAGGTTATATTGCAAGGCAGAGAAGACAGGTGGAACAGTTTGAAAAGATGGAGAATCGAAAGATTCCTGACATGATCGATTACGACGATGTAGGAAGTCTCCGCCTTGAGGCAAGACAGAAACTGAAAGAATTCAGGCCGACTTCGATCGGACAAGCCGGCCGTCTGTCAGGAGTGACGCCCGCCGATGTCGCTGTTCTTTTGATCTATTTAGAAAAATTCAGGGCACAGCAGCGAACAGAGAGAAAGGATCCTTCGAATGACTGATAGTATTAAACAGGATTTTCTTAAAAATGCTGAAGAACTTGGAATCAGCATTGATGAAAGAATACTCTCTTCCCTTGATCTCTATTATAAGAACCTGATCGAGTGGAACGCTGTCATGAACCTGACAGCAATCACAGAGGAAAAGGATGTCTATGAGAAACACTTCCTTGACAGTTTGACAATCACTAAAATTGTTTCACGTGAAACATTGGATCAGGGATGTACTCTTCTTGACATGGGAACCGGCGCCGGATTTCCGGGATTGCCGATTGCCATTGTATTTCCCAATGTCAAAGTGATTCTTATGGATTCATTGAACAAGAGGATTAAATTCCTTGAGGACACAGTGCAAAAGCTTGGTCTCACGAATGTCACCTGCATACACGCAAGGGCCGAAGAACTGGCTAAAAACAAAAATTACCGTGAGAAACAGGATATATGTTGTTCAAGAGCTGTTGCCAATCTGGCTACTCTGTCCGAGTATTGCCTTCCGTTTGTTAAAAAGGGAGGATATTTCGTTTCCTATAAGACAGAACAGGTTCAAAGCGAGATTGAACAGAGCAGAAAAGCTATTAAAGTACTGGGAGGCGACCATGTGGAGACAGTGTTCTTCACGCTGCCGGGAACGGATTATCAGAGATCTCTCGTGAAGATTGAAAAAGTCAGCGCGACGCCTTCCAGATATCCCAGAAAAGCGGGTACGCCCGGGAAAGAACCCATCAAATAGTAAAACGAATATAGTTATGATATGTTATAGTTATCTCAGCGCAAAGCGCTTCGACATGGAGGTAAATATGATTAAATCAAGAAAAATGAAGAGTATCATTTTCTGCCTGGTCACTACTTTGATGTTGTCCATGGCTTTGACAGCCTGTGGAAATAAGAAAGAAAGCTCAGAAAAACCGGATGAAACCGTCGAATTGCAGACGGATGCTCAGCAGGAATCTTCAGGATCATCTATTGATCTTTCTGACATCAAGATTGATTACAAGACTTCCGAACTTTATAGCAAAGAAGATATGGATGCGGCGATCAAACTGATCGTTGAGGAATTTAATACCTGGGAAGGCTGCACTCTCTATGATATCAGTTATACTGACGATCAGAACTGTACTGATAACCTCAGTCATATCAACGAACTCTCAGATGATAAGCAGTATGATGAATGTATCATCTTTGTCAGTAATTTCCATTCTCCCAAGGAGGGAGGCGGCGCCTGGGAGCCGGACTATGATTATGAGAATTGGATGTGGCTACTGGGAAGAGTCAAAGGCGAAAACTGGGATCTTTTGGACTGGGGATATTAACTCAGGTGGGAAGTTTTCCACTAAATCAGATGCACTCATGCGGAATGGAATGATTAAGTTATGGGAAAGATTATAGCAGTTGCAAACCAAAAAGGCGGCGTCGGCAAGACGACCACAGCGATAAACTTATCTGCTGCTCTTGCGCAGGAAGGCAAGAAGATCCTTGTAGTGGACATCGATCCACAGGGAAACTGCACCAGCGGATTCGGCATTGACAAGAATAAGCAGGAAAATACAGTCTATGAACTTCTTCTCGATGACTGCACGATCAATGAATGTATCATCAGAGGAATCATGGAAGGAATCGATCTGATCGCGGCCAATGTCAATCTGGCAGCCTCGGAGATCGAGCTGATAGGAATTCAAAGAAAAGAATTTATTCTAAGAGATGCTTTGGACTATGTAAAGGACGATTACGACTATATTATTATGGACTGTCCTCCTTCACTCAATATTTTGACAGTCAATGCTATGGTGGCGGCGGATTCCGTGATCGTGCCGATTCAGTGTGAATACTATGCACTGGAGGGACTCAGCCAGCTGATTCACACGATCAATCTGGTAAAGTCCAGACTCAACAGGAAGCTGGATATAGAGGGAATTGTGTTCACGATGTTTGACGCAAGGACGAATCTCTCGGCGCAGGTCGTTGAGAACGTAAAGGAACATGTGGAACAGCACATCTATGAGACTGTTATTCCCAGAAACATCCGTCTGGCGGAGGCGCCCAGCTATGGGGAACCGATCACAGTGTATGACAAGAAGTCATCCGGAGCGGAGGCTTACAGAGCCCTTGCCAAAGAAGTGATCAAAAAAGACTCGAACGAATAAAAACATCAGTACAGAGGGGTGAATGAGAGAATGGCGAGAAAACACGGCGGTTTAGGGAGAGGTCTGGACGCCTTGATCCCAATGAGGGAAGAAGTAGAAAAAGCGATGAAGTCGGCAGAATCAGACAGTGTCGAGATTCTGTTTGCTGATGATGAGGAAGATTCTGAAAGCTCTTATCCGACCATAGTTCCGGAAGTTAAAGAAAAAGAAGATGTTTCACGCAAGACGGAAGAAAATGTTTCACGTGAAACATTTGAAGAAAAACCTGAAATAATTGAACAGAGTTCTGAGGAAGATAAGAAAGAAGAAAAGAAAAAGGAAGAAAAGTCCTCCGATCATTTAAAAAATGCAGTTATCGTAAGAATCTCCGAGGTAGAACCTAACAGAGAACAGCCCAGAAAGAAATTTGACGACGAGAAGCTGGAGGAACTCTCAGAATCCATAAAGACCTATGGATTATTGCAGCCAATCCTGGTGCAAAAGAGAGACGGCTATTACGAGATCATTGCCGGCGAGAGGCGCTGGAGAGCTGCACTCAAGGCAGGACTGAAAGAGATTCCCGTAATTGTTCGAGATTATACGGAAAAAGAAATTCTGGAGCTGTCGCTTGTCGAGAATATTCAGAGAGAGAATTTAAATCCCATTGAAGAAGCGAGAGCCTATAAGCGTCTGATGGATGAGTTCGGTCTCAGTCAGGAAGAAGTGGCGCAGCGGGTTTCCAAGAGTCGGTCGGCAGTGGCAAATTCACTCAGGCTTCTGAAGTTAGAAGATAATGTTCAGAAGATGGTGATCGAAGGTCAGATCACAATGGGACATGCCAGAGCTCTCCTTCCACTTGAGATTCCTGTGGAGCAGCTGAAGACGGCGCAGGAAATCGTGGAGAAGCAGCTCAGTGTCCGCGAGACGGAAAAGAAGGTCAAGGAGATTCTCAGCAGCGGAAAGAAGCCGGAAGTCGAAGTTACAAAGACTCAGCAGCAGGAAGAAGATCCCAGTATCGCAGTCATCTATAAACAGATCGAGGAGAGACTTCAGCAGACACTTCATACCAAGGTTTCTATACAGAGAAAGAGAAACGGGCACGGTAAGCTCTTGATCGATTTTTATAATAGCGATGACCTTGAGAAAATTATAGATAAGCTGACAGACCGCTGATACAAGGTAAAAGTATAAATATATTAGGAAATTTATTAGAAACATGTTATAATATGGCGCGCAGTAATGCAGTAAAAAAAGCCGGAAAAAGAAAGGTGACAGAAAATGATTGATGTTAAGTTTTTGAGAGAAAATCCGGAGATCGTCAAAGAGAATATTCGCAAAAAGTTTCAGGATGTGAAACTTCCCCTTGTCGACGAAGTAATTGAATATGATGAGAAGAGCCGCACTGCTCAGGGTGAGGCGGACCAGATCCGTGCAGAGAGAAAGAAACTCTCTAAAGAGATTGGCAAACTGATGGGACAGGCCAAAAAAGACCCTTCCAAGATGGCGGAAGTCGATGCGGTCAAGGCAAAGGTCAATGAGATGGCAGAGCGCCTCGAGCAGCTCGATGCCATTAAGAAAGAAGCAGACGAGATCGTCCTCAAGGATATGATGGTGATCCCGAATATCATAGATCCTTCTGTTCCGATCGGTCCCGACGATTCTCACAACGTTGAGATCCAGAAATACGGCGAGCCTGTCGTTCCGGATTTTGATATTCCTTATCATACCGATATCATGGATACCTTCGACGGTATTGATCTGGACAGCGCAGGCCGCGTATCCGGTAATGGCTTCTACTATCTGATGGGTGACATCGCAAGACTCCATTCCGCAGTTCTCTCCTATGCAAGAGACTTCATGATCGGAAAAGGCTTCAACTATCATATTCCGCCTTTCATGATCCGCAGTGCCGTTGTTTCCGGCGTTATGTCCTTTGCGGAGATGGATGCGATGATGTACAAGATTGAGGGCGAAGACCTTTACCTCATCGGCACATCCGAGCATTCCATGATCGGCAAGTTCATCGACCAGATCATTCCCGAAGAGAAGCTCCCTCAGACACTCACCAGCTACAGCCCCTGCTTCCGCAAGGAGAAAGGTGCTCACGGCATCGAGGAGCGCGGCGTCTACAGGATCCACCAGTTCGAGAAACAGGAAATGATCGTTGTCTGCAAACCCGAAGAATCCATGGAATGGTATGACAAGCTGTGGAGCTACACAGTTGAGATCTTCCGCAGCATGGATATTCCGGTCAGGACTCTTGAGTGCTGCTCCGGCGACCTGGCTGACCTCAAGGTCAAATCCTGCGACGTGGAGGCATGGTCTCCCAGACAGAAGAAATACTTCGAAGTCGGCAGCTGCTCCAACCTCGGCGACGCACAGGCGAGACGCCTTAAAATCCGTGTGAACGGCGCTGACGGCAAGAAGTATCTTGCACACACACTTAACAACACTGTAGTGGCATCTCCCAGAATGCTGATCGCGTTCCTTGAGAACAATCTGCAGGCAGACGGATCCGTGAAGATTCCGGTTGCTCTTCGTCCTTACATGGGCGGTATGGAAGTGATGATGCCCAAACACTGATATGATGCACACGCGTGCGAATAGGAAGATGTTGCCTTACAGGCAACCGCACGCGGCGCAGCGGCTTGCGATGCAAGCTTTGAATCTAGAACATATGTTTGGTTAGAGGTATATTTTGCACAAATACTTCAGGGCGGTCGGGTTTTCAGAGCCAATGAAGGCCCGCGATACATACAACTTGATAGATGATGTGCTGGAGAAAGCCGAGCACAGATCTTATATCACAGATCCGTCAGATGAAGACGCCATGCTGGCCGAGCTTCGAATCGATTACGGAAATGGGTATGGGATCTGTGCCGTCGGCGTGTTCGATGAAGACAATGAATTCAGCGGTGAAGCGCTCTTTCCCTATTTTATCAGCGAGTCCGTCAGTTCCATTGAGCAGGTGAGCGTGGAAGAGCGGATCGAAGGGCACACATATGCTGGCGTTGTGGATGACCTGAGTGTTGGCACGACGCTGATCTTCCGTCTGATCAATTCGGTCGAGTTCCTCAAATATGGCGCTCCGCAGATGGAGCGGATCCCCGGGACGTCTGTCTGTCTCTCCGGTCTGTGCATAAACGGAACAGTGATGCTGCCGATCCTCAAGACAGAAGAGGAGATTGAGGACTCGAGAGAGAAAGAGATGGCGCGCCGCAATCTGATGAATATGGCGCGCAGCGGCGACGAAGACGCCATGAAGAATCTCACCATGCAGGACATGGATATGTACGCGGTGATCATGGATAAGCTGCAGGAGGACGATATATACACTATCGTGGACTCCACTTTCATGCCCACCGGCGTGGAGTGCGACTTGTACTCGGTACTTGGTGAGATCGATAAATGTCTCATCACTGAGAACCCGATCACTAAAGAGAAGATCTGGATCCTGACAGTCATGTGCGGAGACCTTCTGTTCAAAGTCTGCATCAACGACAAGGATTTATTTGGGGAGCCTGCTCCCGGCAGAAGATTCAAAGGCGTTGTCTGGATGCAGGGGATCATCAATTTCCCTGACGACAGTTTAACATTTGAGGATCTCTGATGATTTTGACAGGAGAATGAAACGGAAAAAGCTTTGCAAATAAGTCTTCCATATTTTGAAAAAAAGTGTATAATAATAATGTTCTGAACTTATAAGTTCAGAACATCATATTTGTCTGCGTAGCTCAGTTGGATAGAGCGACCGCCTCCTAAGCGGTAGGTCGGGTGTTCGAGTCACCTCGCGGACGCGCATTGGCCGGGGCTGGAAAGC
>CADCIU010000045.1:0-9584 GCA_902801585.1 uncultured Lachnospiraceae bacterium
GATCGTGAATTTCGTATCGCTTGTCAGTACATGGCCTTCCGGCGCAACCGTCTCGCGGAGTATGTATTCAACACCTGTCGCGAGGCCTTCGATCACATGCGCCTCGGTCGTGGAATCCCACTCCTCAACGACTCTTTCAGTGCCAAACAGACCTTCCTTTACGATGATCTGGATATGGGCACCTTCCAACTCTTCTCCGTCTGCAATGTCGACTTTGCTGACCTTGACAACGGTCTTTGCGTCTTCGACCAGAAGTGTCCCGTCACTCGTCTGAGTTGCTGTTGAAGTGACATTGCCCTTCTCATCAATTGTAAATGTTGTCTCGGCAGCGATTGTATAACCTTCCGGTGCCACTGTCTCTTTGAGTGTATACTCCTCTCCGGTCTTCAGTCCTTCGATCTCGTGTGCCTCGGTTGTAGAAACCCACTCCTCAACTACATTTCCTTCGCTGTCGATGATCTGGATCTTGGCACCTTCCAGTTCTTCACCGTCTGCGATGTCGACTTTGCTCACGCTGATCCTGGTCTTCGCATCCTGGATCAGAAGGGTTCCGTCTTCTGTAATGCTTCCGTTCGATGTCACCTTTCCGGTCTCATCGATCGTGAAGGTGGTCTCTGTTGCGACTGTGTAGCCCTCCGGCGCCACGGTCTCTTTGAGTGTATATTCCTCTCCGGTCTTCAGGCCCTCGATCTCGTGTGCCTCGTTCGTGGAGACCCACTCCTCGACGACATTTCCTTCGCTGTCGATGATCTGGATCGTAGCGCCTTCCAGTTCTTCGCCGTCTGCGATGTCAGTCTTGCTGACACTGATCCTGGTCTTCGCATCCTCGACCAGAAGCACACCGTCCTCGGTCACAGAACCGTTGGTGGTCACTTTTCCGGTCTCATCGATCGTGAAGGTCGTCTCTGTTGCAACCGTATATCCTTCCGGTGCCACCGTCTCTTTGAGCGTATACTCCTCTCCGGTCTTCAGACCTTCGATCTCGTGTGCCTCGGTTGTAGAAACCCACTCCTCGACTACATTTCCTTCACTGTCGATGATCTGAATTGTTGCACCTTCAATCTCTTCGCCATCCGCAATATCAACCTTGCTGACACTGACCTTGGTCTTTGCGTCTTCGACCAGCAGCACACCGTCCTCGGTCACAGAGCCTGTGGAGGTCACATTTCCGTTCTCATCGATCGTAAATGTGGTCTCTGTTGCAACCGTGTAGCCTTCCGGCGCCACTGTCTCTTTGAGCGTATACTCCTCTCCGGTCTTAAGACCTTCGATCTCGTGTGCCTCGGTTGTAGAAACCCACTCCTCGACTACATTTCCTTCACTGTCGATGATCTGGATCGTTGCGCCTTCAATCTCTTCGCCGTCCGCGATATCAACCTTGCTGACACTGACTTTGGTCTTTTCATCGGCCACCAGAATAACAGGATTGCCGAACCGATCCTTTGTCGTTGCTGCTTTTGTTTCAATCGTTCCGTCCTGCTTAACAGTAAACAGAATATCTGTTGTGACCGTGTAGCCTTCCGGTGCCACCGTCTCACGAAGTGTATAAGTTCCGCTCGCAAGCCCTTCTACCATATGGGCTGATTTTTCCGATGTCCACTCTTCGACAACATTTCCTTCGCTGTCAAGAATCTGAAGTACCGCACCTTCGAGCTCATTTTCTCCGGTGATGTCTGTCTTGCTGAATCCTATTGCCTTTTTGCTGTCTTCAACAAGGATCACTCCGTCCTCAGAAACTGTTCCTGAAGATGTTACCTTTCCGCTTTCATCGATTGTAAAGGTCGTATCCGATGCGGTCAGATAACCTTCCGGTGCCACGGTTTCTCTGAGCGTATACTCTTCTCCCGTCTTCAGGCCTTCGATCTCATGCACCTTGTCCGTGGATACCCACTCCTCGACTACATTGCCTTCGCTGTCGATGATCTGGATCGTCGCACCTTCCAATTCTTTGCCGTCCGCGATGTCGACTTTGCTGACTTTGACAACAGTCTTCGCGTCCTCGACAAGGAGTACTCCGTTCTCTGTCACAGAACCTGTGGACGTCACTTTTCCGGTCTCATCGATCGTAAAGGTCGTCTCTGTAGCGATCGTGTAGCCTTCCGGTGCCACGGTCTCCTTGAGTGTGTACTCCTCTCCGGTCTTCAGACCCTCGATCTCATGCGCCTCGTCTGTAGATACCCACTCCTCAACTACGTTGCCTTCGCTGTCGATGATCTGAATGGTTGCGCCCTCGATTTCCTCGCCGTCGGCAATATCAACTTTGCTCACACTGATCTTGGTCTTTGCATCCTCGACCAGCAGCACACCATCATCTGTCACAGAACCTGAGGAGGTCACATTTCCGTTTTCATCGATCGTAAAGGTCGTCTCTGTAGCGATCGTGTAGCCTTCCGGCGCCACAGTCTCTTTGAGCGTATACTCTTCTCCGGTCTTCAGTCCCTCGATCTCATGGGCTTCGGTCGTGGAATCCCACTCATCGACAATATTGCCCTTGCTGTCGATGATTTGGATATGAGCACCTTCAATTTCTTCACCGTCTGCGATATCAACTTTGCTCACGCTGACATGCGTTTTCGCGTCTTCGACCAGCAGTGTTCCGTCGCTCGTCGTGGTCGCTGTTGAGGTGACATTTCCTTCCTCATCAATTGTGAAGGTCGTCGATGCCGCGATCGTATAGCCTTCCGGTGCCACAGTCTCTTTGAGTGTGTATTCTTCTCCGGTCTTAAGACCTTCGATCACATGTGCCTCGGTCGTGGAATCCCATTCCGCGGCAATTTCTCCCTTGCTGTCGATGATCTGGATGTGCGCGCCTGCAAGCTCTTCGCCGTCCGCGATATCGACTTTGCTCACGCTGATCCTGGTCTTCGCGTCCTCAACCAGAAGAACACCGTCCTCGGTCACGGAGCCGGTAGTTGTCACTTTTCCGGTCTCATCGATCGTGAATGTGATCTCTGTCGCGACTGTGTAGCCTTCCGGTGCCACCGTCTCTTTGAGTGTATACTCCTCTCCGGTCTTCAGGCCTTCGATCTCGTGCGCCTCGTTCGTGGAATCCCACTCTTCGAAAATGCCTCCTTCGCTGTCAATAATCTGAATGTGGGCACCTGCAAGTTCTTCGCCGCCTGCGATATCAACTTTGCTCACGCTGATCTTAGTCTTTGCATCCTCGACCAGGATGACGGTATTTCCATCCGCATCCGTTGTCGTATTTGCCTGCGTCGTTACATTTCCGTTTTCATCGATCGTGAAGGTGGTCTCTGTCGCGATCGTGTAACCTTCCGGCGCCACCGTCTCCTTGAGCGTATATTCCACACCCGATGACAGACCTTCGACAACATGGGCCTCCGTTTCGGAAGAATCCCATTCGTCGACAACGACGGTCTCCCCTTCCGCGTTGGTAGTGAGGACCTGAATGTGCGCTCCTGCGATCTCATCTTTGGAAGCGGCATCGACCTTGCTGACAGCGACGCTCAGCTCCTCTTCTCCGTAGCTGTTGATCATCTCACCGAATGTAACCTCCGGGCTGTTGACCACGAAAGGCTCATAGTATCTGGTACCTGTTCCTTCTGCAGTGCGATGATCTGTCTTCCACGCTTCGATCGTCTTTTTATAACCGGATCCGCTCTCGGATTCTTCCACTGTCAGTTTGATCCTGAGCTCACCGCCCCAGTACTTGATATCATCGATCGTATCACCGCCATTCACTTCCTTTATGACATAGTAGTGCGTTCCGATGTCATCTTCTGTGATCTCGATCTCTCCGAAAGTGACCTTACTGGTCTCAGAAGTGACCTCACTCTCTACCGGAGTGAGTCCTTCTGTACTGAAATCTTCACCCGTCTCATAGCGCTCAAAGCTGAATGTCTTTCCGAGCAGACCAAGGTTCACATTATCCTTGTCCCATACTTCTTTGGTAAAGGAGAAATAGACAGATTCTTTCGTGCTCTCTCTATACTTTCTGTTGTGATACAAGAAGTGGAATTCCGCATTTTCGTTTGTCACCGTCTTACCGGATGCGATCCATCCTGCGCTTGATCCCGTCACTTTGACATTTGCACTCGGCGCGAGTACGCAGGCAGCTGTGGTGTTGAGTTCGACGTCTCCGCCGCCGACAAAGTTCATGATCAGATGCTGTGTGATCACATTGTCAACATCATTGTTATGCGGAGATTCATTCTGGGTTGTATCCGTGGTAACAATGCGGCCGCCCCGTATTCTATAGTTGGCATTGTTCTCGTCGCCGCTGAACTCAACGGTCCCGCCCTCGCAGACAGCAAACTTTTTGACCGTAACAGCACCGTCGTTGTGAATATTAAGGACAATATTCTGCCCCGGCTTCTTGTTGATGACAAAGCCCTGTCCGACGCTGCCGTCGGAACCCAAATCGCCTCCCAGTGAAAGGATTTTGTCGGCAAATCCCTTCGGGACATCCACATAGACAACAGCGTTGTCCGGATAGGATGTCGTATCCAATACGTACTTATTATAGTTCGTGGATGCGGGAAGCTTGATCGTTGTCTCATCATCTGATGTCGTAGCCAGTGCCTGGGACCACTCCGAGACATGCGTGATCATCTTGTCTACGTTCGCGTTGATGGTCTCCGTATCCTGATAGATCATGTGTGTCGTAACTTTGTTTACATTATCCAGCTTGATATACGTTCTCCGATCGCCCTGCATATTTGCGGCGATCTCCGCGTCGATCACTTCCTGATACTTCTGATCCGTATAAATGTCGTACTGCATATGTACGCCGTCAGCCGTGCTGCCGCCGAATCGCATGTCGTGTACGATATCCGCAACAATGAAGGGAACCGTATGGGTTCCGGACAGGTCGGGGTCGTCATTCCAGTTGGAATTGCGGTCATAATGCTTGACAGCGAAGTTCGTCTGTGCGTGGTTATCCTGTTTGAATGTATCCGCAAGAATTCCATACTCTGCAGCTCTTCCCAGTATACGGTCAAAGTTTACGGCATCCGTCGTGGTACCGGGATATTTTCCGTTGACAGGCGCAGCTTTGAAAAGGACAGGCGAAAAGCTGCTCAGGGAGAAGCTTGTCTGATCCGTCTTGCTGTTTACAGTCTTTACTTCTTCATAGCCGAGGTCCTCGACAGACAGATTGTCCGCAGTTTCCGTCGACTCGTTCTCTTTTTTGGCTTCATCGGTCAAAGGAAGATGCACCACTTCGAGGACGTGGTCGTCATCAATGCCGATCTTTTCCAGCTGGTTCTTCTTAAATTCAATGTTGATCTTAACAGAACCGTTTTCAGGCTGAAATTCGACCTGTTCGCCCGTCATCACATTGCCCTGGTCGTCTCTCTTGTCGACCATGAACGCAATATCATATACCAGCGTATTATATTCCGCGAACGGCTTATCCGTGGAGACCTTGTATCCCTGCTGCGCGTACTTCAGCGCATCGTTGAGATCCCCGGGTCTTTCCTTGGTTGCCTCTTTATTGACAAGTTCCATATAGGTGTCATAGCTGTAGCCCTTTGTGTCGGGTGTGATCTCTGTCACCTTGAAAACAGCATCATCAGGAACGGCATCCGCATACTGCAGTGTTGCCGTTACCTTGACCTTACTGTCTTCATAGGTATACACCCTCTTGACATCGATCCATTTATAACAAAGAGTGAGCACAGTTTGCTCTGTCGCTTTGATCTCTTCTGTGTCAGTCAAAAAACAGAGCTCCCCGCTTCCGTCTTCCGCCGTTCGGATGACAGCCGCGTTGACGGCCTTGTCATCGATCTTGGCACCGACATACTCGTAGCCCTTGATGGCGACAGGTGCTGCGGAAGGATCCGCCAGGTTCAGCTGCGTGTCAAAAGCCGGAAGTGATACGGTCTCATACCCCTTGATCACTTCACCGTTCTGATCAACGGCGACCGCTGTGATCACGCTCGTGCTCCCGGGCTCCACTTCTGCAGCGATCTCTGCTGTAGTGCCGGCTGCTGATGCGTCCTCGGATTCTTGCGATTCAGGCGTATTCCCGCCGCTCTCCTCTGCATCCGCATTGTCCTCAGTCATTCCATCCGAAGGATCCTCTGTGTTTTCCTCCGATGAAGTATCCGCAGCATCATTCTGCGAAGACTGCTCATTCTCAGAGATATCACCTTCCTCGTTTTCATTCTCTTCCGCGTCCGCAAACTCCCCCGATGCGTCCGAAGATGAGTCTTCTGTGTCTTCACTTCTGATCTCAGCCACTGATTCCTCCACGGCTTCGGTACTGCCGCCATCGGCAGTTTCGGCCGCATAAGAAACTCCGTTTGCGCCGATCAGCATGGAAGCGGCCAGTATGCATGCCAGAAGTCTTCTCACTCTTTTCATGCCATTCTCCCTCATGTAATACTCAGGTAACTATCCATTACCTCCTGTTGACTGTTACATTGCTATATTCAAAAAGGCTGTCAGCCTTGAACTACCTTCGTGCAAGCACGAGATGCTCCCCCCGGCTTATCGCACAAAAAAAATGGCCTTCCGGCCATTTTCGTTCACCAACTGAATTCTCAACTGAAAACAAGACTTGTATAAAAGCTTTGCGATCATACGTCATGAACAGGTATTCATCACAGCACCTGTCTCATGTGTGTAATCCAACACACAAATATGTGACCCAAGTTCTCTCAAGCAAGTCTCTTAATACCAGTAATGCAGAATCAAGTTGCACAATTCTGTGTGGCCGGACAATAAAAGCGTAATATATACTTAACAATTATAACACAGTTTCGAAATCAAACAACTCTGTTTCGGAAATTATATGAACGAGTTATGAGACAGAAGTTTTCTAAAAAACGCACATTCCTCATCATTGCACTGCTTCGCATAGGGCTCATTCATGTTGCAGTGGAACACGTGCCCCAGTTTCCTGTCCTTTGGACTGTAAATGTGAATCTCATGCTCGACGCCTTTCATCGTCAGAAGATCCGCAAATTCCTTCACCCGGTCGAGCAGAAAATCTCCGTTGGATGACATGATAAAGACCGGCGGATACGAATCCGTTATATGCCCGAGCACATCCATCTGCTCCGAGCCGATCACATCCGGATCGTCAAAATAGCACTTGAGCATCAGTTTGTCACGTCTCGGATCGGGTCTGTACAGTCCGCAGTTGAATGCACAAGCCCGGAGCCTGAACTTCGGGATCTCCATACCAAGAATGTCCGCATAAGCCGGATTGGTCACTGCAGCCGCATATTGGCTCGCCAGCTGTGCCCCTGCACTGTCTCCTACTATAAAGATCCGGTCCGTATCGATGAAGTTCTCCTCCGCATGTACACAAACATACCGCATCACTGCATTTGTGTCCTGCAGCTGTGCCGGATATCGATATTCCGGCGCCAGGCGGTAGGAAAAATTGACCACGGCAAAGCCCCTCTGCGCGAGGCTCATGCAATAAAAACGGTATAATTCTTTGTTCCCGTAAACATAGGCGCCTCCGTGTACACTCACGATCGTCGGAAGCGGCTTCTCTGTGCCCGCCGGGTAATAGATATCAAGGACCTGCTCCGGGTCCTTCCCGTAAGCCAGGTCCTTTACTTTTTCGATATCTTCCGGTTCTGCGAGACCTCTGTCCCTGATCTCATCATTTTTTTTAAACAGCATCCTTACGCGTTCCGCCTGGATAAACACCGCGTTCTTATGCGCGGCCGCCCCGACGGCGGCCAGGCTCACAGCGGCTCCGGCCGTCAAAAGCGTATTCCTGTTTTTCTTTTCCATTTCAGTTCCTCTCAGATCTGTCTTTATAAGATCTGTTCCTATAAGATCTGTGCCTTTTAGAATCGCGTCAGCGCTCTTTTCCTCTGAAAAACAGCGCCAGCATTCCTGGACCTACATGGGCGCCCGAGAACGGCTCATGCTGACAGATCCTGATCGGTATGCCCGGCGAGACCTTCCTGACCATTTCCGCCAGAGTCTCAGCTTCATCCAGGCAGTCTCCGTGCGAAATGCAGATTCTCTGATCCTCGGAGTCCAGCTTCTTCTCTTTGTACTTTTCAACCATTGCCTCGATCGCTTTTTTGCGCCCGCGGACTTTGGCACATGCCACAATGTGGCCGGTGTGGTCACCGTAAAGGATCGGCTTGATATTGAGCACCGTTCCGATCGCAGCTGTAAACCCGCTGACCCGCCCCGTTCTCTTGAGGAAATTCAGGTCGTCCACCGTAAAATACTGGCACGTGTGCGGTACCTCTTCATCGAGGATCTTCGCTGCTTCTCTTACGTCTACGCCTTTCCGGCTCAACTCTGCCGCCCGAACAGCCAGAAGTCCGTTGCCGAAGCCGCAGCCGTGTGAGTCCACAATATGAATAAAACGGTCAGGGAACTGCTCCATCAGCTCATTCGCCGCGCCGACCGCAGCGTTGTAAGTACCACTGATCCCGGAGCTCATGGACACATAAACAATATCACGTCCCTTCTCAAGGAGCGGGGTAAAATATGTGAAAAAGACCTGGGCATTCAACAGACTGGTCCCGATCTTTCTGCCGTTGCGAAGGCTCTCATAATAAGCATGTCCGTCAAAGCTGTCGACATCGCCCCAGTATGTGTGCGGCTCACCGTCCACGGTATACTCACAGGGCAAAAGAGAAATTCCCTCCAGCATATCTTTGGGCAGATTCGCGCTTCCGTCCGCAAAAACTTCAAATGACATCTAATCGCCTCCCTTCAATGGCAATATTATAGCAGTGCCCATCCATCTAATCAAACTTCTGTGATAAAATAGCATATAGCGGCTCCGAACGTTGCGGAGTCCTGCCCCGAACCATTACTGTATCAAGGAGAGAGGATCATGCATAACTTCACGCTTACTAAATCCAATTCGCACAAAGTGGCCTGTGTGGAGGAAATTCCGGATCATGCCGGGATGGTCGCGATCGCTGTTCACGGCTTTACGAGCAGCAAGGAGAGCCCGACCGTTCAAATGCTGCTGCGGCGCCTGCCTGAAGCCGGGATCGGTGTCGTCGGGATCGATCTGCCCAGCCACGGCATGGAGGATTCCTATGAAGAGGAGCTGCGCCTGTCCTCCTGCCTGGACAGTATCGAAACTGCGGAGCGCTATATTTTGGCAAAATATCCATCAGCGCGGATCTGCTATTTCGGCTCGAGTTTCGGAGCCTATTCCACAGCTATGTACATAAGCACGCGGCCGCATCAAGGGCGCAGGGCATTCTTTCGCAGTGCTGCCGTCAATATGCCTTCCCTGTTCATCAAAGACAATATGACCGAGGAAGAGGCACGGCAGTTTGCCCTTTTGGAGGAGCAGGGATACTACATGCAGGGATTCGGCCTGGGCAGGCCGGTGAAAGTCACCAAGGGCTTTATCGAAGATCTGGCTTCCGGCGATCTGTTCGAGATCTTTGACCCGGACCGGTTCGGCCCCCACAAGATTGCCATGGCGCACGGCGCGGAAGATGCGACCATTGACCCCGAGGCCGCTGCCCGCTTTGCGGAGCGCTTCCATATCGAAGAGACCGTATTTGAGGGTGAGGGACATTCTCTCTGTAATGATCCGGCGACCCCCGACAAGGTGGCTGATCTTGCCATCAGGCTCTTTCTGAGCTGATACCCATCTTAGTTTCCCTGTAAAT
>CADCIU010000045.1:9605-32607 GCA_902801585.1 uncultured Lachnospiraceae bacterium
TAAATCCCGTTTCGCCGACCAGCCGGGTCGCTTAGTCACTCACGGCAGATCGTCATTGTGTATTTTCCCAGTCCGCTGTTCTGTATCAGCTGGATCTCATAGGATTGACCTTCATCAAGATGCACGGACAGTGCATCTTGATTTTTCATTTCCTCATCGCTGCCGACCTGGTCCCCCACAGAATCATATACACACAGCCTGACCGAGCATCCGTCCGGCATATTTCCCATTGTAATGCGATACTCCCCTTCTGCAGCTGCGGTATACTTGTACGTGATCCGCTGATCCGTGTAATCCAAAGAATCTGTCAGGACATACTTCCCGGCGGCATCCTCCGGCATCTTCGGCTTTCCGATCGAGAGTACATATTCGCCGCCTTTGTTGAGCTGTGCTGCTTTAATCGTGTATTTGCTGCCCGCTTCCAGACGAGCTGTCACACCGTCTCCGTCAGCCAGCTTCTGATCGCCGGACACCTTGCTTCCGGCAGAGTCATAGACAGAAAGCATGATTTTCAATCCATCCGTATCCCCGGACAGATCAAATCGGTAGATCCCGCTGCACTCTGCAGTCAATGCGTATTCATTCTGCTGGCCGGAATAGTCCATACTGTCATTCACAATATCGTATTCCGATACATCGACGGGATCCTTGGGATGTCCCACTGTCAAAAGATAGCTTCCCTTGGATGTCTCCGCTTCTTTATTCTTTTCTTCCGAAGCCGTTTTTTCTTTCGCTTTTTCTTCTGAAGTCGTTTTTTCCGGGGACTTAGCATCGGAATTCTTTGTCTCAGCGTTCTGAGTCCCGTTTTTCTTAGGATCAGGATCCTTCACATCGGTCATACAGGTGATGTCGATGATGTAGGTTCGCTTGCCCTCAAGACGGCACGCCACACTCTTTCCCGAAGTCAGGCCGTCCGCATCGCAGACGGCGGAGCCGTCTTCTGCCGTGATCTGTATTTTGACCTTGAGACCGTCCGCCAGTTTGGCAAACTTAAAGCCGTAAGTGCCGCTCGAAGGTGCTGTAAACTTGAATTGTTTCCGGTCTCCCTTCTTTTTAAAACTGCCGGCAAATTCGTCAAACTGCGTTTTGTCCGCTGACAGGGACGATCTGTCTTTTGACGGGCTGCCTCCTGCCGCCTCGATCTGGGAAGCCAGGGAATCGAACGCATCGCAGGCGTAGACCTCTGACGCATCGCTGACCAGCGCCTCTGCTTCATCCATGTCGCCTGCATCGACCTTAGCGCAGGCTTCTCGGGCAATGTGTTCCACATAAGCGAGATGGTATTGATCCATCGCGGACAGGAGCTTCTCATCGCCCGGGAGCGTTCCCAGCGCAGCATCCATGCGCTCAAATGCGCCCGCATAATCTCCCTCTGCAGCCAGCGCATCCGCATCGGCGACCGCGCTGCTCCTGACCAGACTCTCATAGTGCGCCCGGCATTCCTCCCGGCCTTTCATGAGCGTTTCGTGATCCGGCAATATCTTCAGAGCCTCGTCGATCCGGCCCATAGCATCAGGATATTCATCCGGGGACTCAATGCTGACCGCAGAATCGATCAGATTCTCGATACCGCTCTCCAGCTGATCCTGCGCTTCGTCATACATGTTCGACGCTTCATCGATCTGTGCAAAGGCGCCGATCGCCTCGACGTATTTGCCCTCGTCCATGTGTGCGAGACCCTCTCTGTAGATCACCGCATCAGTTTCCCACTTCTCCACTTCTTCAAGCGCTTTCCCCGCCTGTTCGGAGAGGCTCTCCTTTCCGATCCCGGTCAAAGCACGGAGCCCTTCCGCGGCACTTTCGTACTCGAGGTCTCCCTCCAGATAACCGTTTTCGATCGCGCTGATCGCTGCTTCGATCTGCAGGTCCGCTTTGGCTTCCCGGGACTGGCGTCCCAGGACCTTTTCGTTATAAATGCTGACGGCTTCATTGTATTTTGACGACGCAAGCAATTCTTCCATGCGTTTCATGCGGGAATCCCGGACCAGTAGAACCCCCGCAGTCAGCACAGCAATGAGAACGGCTGCAGCGATCAGGCTCCGAATGACGGGCGCCTTGCGCTTCCTCTTTCTCAGGACCGGGACGCTCTGCGGATAATCGGCAGCGGCAGCGCTGCTGTATGACCGGTATTCGTACCGGTCGTCCGTCCTGCGGGTTTCGGTATATCCGGGTCCGTTGTATCCCGTACCCGGTCTTGCAGTGTTTGCATTCCCCGCCTTGAAGCTCTCTTGATCAGCGGGCTGTCTGGACATGAATCCCTGCCCCTTCTCCGGGGCGGGGAGGGCGTGCCCCTGCACATAAATCCCGATCTCCGCGATCTCATATCCCGAATAACCGGGGCCGGCCGGCGAGTGCGCCGGATACGGATCGCGGGAGCGGGCATCGGCCAGCTGCTCAGACAGGATCCTCAGAGGGTCGATCTCGAACAGCCTGCGGCCGCCGGCGTTGAAGCAGAAAGCAGTGATCGGGATCGGGTACCCGTTCGTGACATCCAAAAAGAGCGCCTCCGGGATAAAGCATCGAATCGTCTCGGGGTGCTTGGTGCACAGAATGCGAATGTTATTGATCAGATTCTGATCAGGATCGATCACATACAAGTGCGCGATATTCGGTTCTTTCAGTCTTGAAATAATGCACTTCTGCTTCATGGTGTCACCCTGCTTCCCGAGCCTGAGGCTCGGGGAACGTTATCGCTCCTTAAGCCCGAGGCCCGGGAGCGCCAATATTTCGGGAAGCGCCGCGATTCTTGCGGCAGAGCTGTCCTCAAACTTTTCCGCATATGATTCCAGATGGGCGGGAACAAACCAAAGCGCCTGCATTCCCGCTGCCAGCGCGCCCTGATAGTCCTTCAAATAATTATCTCCGATAAACAGACACTCGCCGGGTTCACACTTTGCTTTCTTCAAACATAAGTCGAAAAACATGGGGGCCGGTTTGTCCACCCCCGCCTCCTCACTTGTGACCACGAAATCAAAATAGGTAAGAAGCTCCAGTTTTTCCAGCTTTTTATACTGAATCCATGCCGTCATATCAGAGCCGATCCCCAGTCGGATCCCTTTTTCTTTCAGTGTTTTGAGCGTCCCAGCTGCTCCCGGTGAGATCTCTGAGACATCAATGAGCGTATCCCAGTACTTATGATACAGATTCAACGCGTGCGGAGACAGGGGAAGACCATGGTCTTCCAATATCTTTTCAAATCTGAGCAGCCGGTTGTGGGAGGAACCTATATCGCCGAGTTCCCCGAAAAGCTGCTTCTTCATATTCTCGTATACAACAGAAAACTCAGTTTTTTCCCAGCCGAGCTGTTCCTGTGCATAAGCGCAGACCGCATCCATCGCGATCCGATCTGCTTTATCAAAATTATAAAGCGTATTGTCAATATCAAAAATCACTGTTTTGATCATAATACTCCTATCCTGCATCCGTTTCCCGGGGTACTATGCCGCTCCGGAAGCCCGAGACTCATTTGCAGCAGCGCGGGGCTCGGGAATATTCGAAAAAGGGGGTGGACCACCCGTTTTCCGTGATCCACCCCTCTTTGGATACAACTTCAGCTCACCGGATCAAACTCTCGATCCCTTATTATAAGGCACACCGTTTGCCTTGGGCGCATGCGCTCTTCCTACGAACAGAATCAGGATAAATACCGTCATGACGTAAGGGAGCATAGCCAGGATCTCCGACGGTACCGCGAACCGGCCGCCGCCCAGCCAGACCGTGAGCGCCTGTGCAAAGCCGAACAGCAGGCAGGCGAGATATCCGCCGTGCGGTGTCCACTTACCGAAGATGACCGCCGCGATCGCGATGAAGCCCTGTCCGCTGATGGCCGTCGGCATGAACTGCGGCACGATCGCAAGCGTCATGGCAGCGCCGCCCAGTCCCGCCAGCATACCGGAGATGATCACGCAGGTGTAGCGGACCTTGTAGACATTGATTCCCAGCGTATCCGCCGCTGCCGGATGCTCACCGACCGCGCGCAGGTGAAGTCCCCAGGTCGTCCTGTAGAACACATACCACATGCCGATCGAAACAAGGAGCGCCAGCAGTGTCGTCACGTCGACATTGAGGTTGTTCCATGCCCCCGGAAGCCCGCCGCTCCCGAACAGTTTCGGGATCTTGTTGGTAACCGGCAGTGTCTGCGTTGCTCCGGCGAAAAAGACTCTTGAGAGGAACAGTGCCAGGCCGGGCCCGATCAGGTTCATAGCGATACCGCAGACCGTCTGGTCCGCTTTGCAGGTCACGGAAGCAAATGCATGGGCCAGTCCGAACACGGCGCCCGCAAGCCCTGCGCAGATAAATCCAAGCCACGGATTACCGCTGAAATAGCCGACTGCCGCGCCTGTAAAAGCGCCGATCGTCATCATTCCCTCAATCCCGATATTGACAACACCCGAGACTTCAGAGATGACGCTTCCCTGTGCCGCAAATACCATAGGTGTAGAGTACATCAATGTGATTCCTAAAAGCAGCAGAATTGAATCAAGCATTTGGGCCTCCTTCCTTTGCAGCGTTAGCTCTGCGTTTCGACTCTCTGTTCGCGTCCAGGCGATCCACGAAGCGCGGGATCAGATACGACAGCGCGCAGAAGAAGACGATGACGCCGATCACGATATTAATGATCTCTGTCGGAGCTCCGACTTTGGACTGCAGTCCGGCGCCGCCATACAGAAGTCCGCCGAACAGAAGTCCCGCAAAGATGCAGCCGATCGGTGAACTGAAGGCGATAAATGCGACCGACAGTCCGTTAAAGCCGACATTCTCGAATGCAGACAGCGTCGACACCGTGTGCGGCGACTGCCCGGTCACATACAGCCCGGCACCCAGTCCGCAAAGCGCACCGGAGATCATCATGGCATGCACGATGCTCTTGTTGACATCGATGCCCGAGAAACGGGCAGCATGAATATTGAGTCCGACCGCGCGCAGCTCATATCCCTTTTTCGTGCTGTTAAGCAGATAGGAGACAAAGATCGCCGCGATGACTGCGATCAGAAATCCTATATTGACATCTGTTCTTCCCAGCGTCTCCTGCAGGAACGGATGCTGAGCCAGAAAAGCCTGCCCCGCCTCCGACCGCTTCCATGCCGGCAGCACCATCGTGTAGGTGCAGTCGTTGACCGGATACATTCCGATCGTTCCCGGCTTGTGGAAGAAATCCAGGCTGCAGATCCAGTTGGAAAAATAGAGTGCGATCCAGTTCAGCATGATACTGGTGATGACTTCATGGATGCCGAATTTTGCCTTCAGAATTCCGACAAATCCCGCATACAGTGCCGAGACCAGCATAGCGGATGCAAGCACCATGATCACAGCGACCGGCTTGGGGAAGTCCAGCATGCTTCCGACCATCGTGGCGACCACGCAGCCGATGATATACTGTCCTTCAGCGCCGATATTGAACAGGCCCGTCTTGATCGCAAACGCAACGCCCAGTCCCGTGAAGATAATGGGGGTCGAGCGGATGATCACGCTCGATATGTCCTTGGGCCTTCCGACCATGCTGTGGACCAGTGTAGAAATCGACTCGGCAGGCGGGAATCCCGCAAGCAGCAGGATCACGCTGGCCACGCCAAAACCCAGGATGATGGCAATGATCGTCAGGACAAAGGGGTGGCTGAAAAATTTCTTTCTCGTTGATTCCATAACTCCTCCTTTCCCTTTACTGCTTATCCGATTCAGCACCGGCCTTCAGAGCAGCGCTGTCCGCCTTAGCTTTTTCGTTTCCGGGTTCCTCCACGGTTCCGCCCGCCATCACGCGTCCGAGTGTGCGGTTATCCACGGTTCCGTGCTCGAAGATCTGCTGGATGTGGCCGTCATAGATGACCGCGATCCGGTCGGATACATTCATTACTTCGTCCAGTTCGAATGAGATCAATAAAACGGCAACGCCTTTGTCTCTCTCGTGGATCAGCATTTTATGAACGTTCTCGATCGCGCCGACATCCAGGCCTCTCGTGGGCTGGATCGCGATCAGAAGCTTGGGGTCATTGGCAATTTCCCTGCCGATGATGATCTTCTGCTGATTACCTCCCGAAAGGCCGCCGGCCAGCTTGGGACCGCAGTCCTCGGGGCGCACGTCATAGGCCTTGATCAGTTCCTCTGCAAAAGAGCGCATCTTTTTACGGTCAATCCTGCCGTGGGGAGAATACTCCTCGGATCTGTATTTTTCCAGGATCGTGTTCTCGTACACGGTAAAGCCCAGGACCAGGCCGTCCTTGTGTCTGTCAGCAGGGATCGTTGCAACACCGCTGTCAATTCCGAACTTGGGCGTCTTATTCTGGATCTCAACGCCGTCGACGATGATCTTGCCCTCACATTTCTTGAGGTTGTTGACCGCCTCCATCAGCTCCTGCTGGCCGTTTCCGTCAATTCCGGCTATGCCGACGATCTCGCCGGCGCGGACCTGAAGGTCGAAGTCCTTGACTGCGTTGATATTCTGCTCGTTTTTGACATACAGATCCTGAATGTCCAGGACCACCTTGCCGGGCTTCGAGGGCGTCTTGTCGACGACCAGCTTGACTTCATGCCCGACCATCATGGTGGCAAGTTCATCCTCTGTGACGCCCTTCACCGGGACAGTGTCGATGTAATGTCCGCGGCGGATGATCGTGCACATGTCGGAGGACGCCTGGATCTCCTTGAGCTTGTGTGTGATGATGATGATGGTCTTCCCATCCTTAATGAGGTTCTTCATAATTGCGAGAAGCTCGTCGATCTCCTGCTCCGTCAGCACTGCGGTGGGCTCGTCCAGGATCAGGATCTCAGCTCCGCGGTACAGCGCTTTGAGGATCTCGACACGCTGCTGCATTCCGACTGTAATATCCTGTACCAGCGCATCCGGATTGACTTCCAGCCCATACTTTTTGACAATGTCCAGGACATTCTGCCTGGCCTGTTTCATGTCCAGCGTGATGCCCTTTCTCGGTTCCGAACCCAGAACGATATTCTGCGTCACAGTGAAATTCTCAACCAGCATAAAGTGCTGGTGGACCATTCCGATCCCGTTTGTTATCGCAGTTGTCGGATTCTTGATATCTACCTTCTTTCCGCTCAGATAAATCTCTCCCTCATCCGCCTGATACAGGCCGTACAGGACATTCATCAGCGTACTCTTGCCGGCGCCGTTCTCTCCGAGGATCGAGTGGATCGTCCCCTTCTCCACGTCGAGATCAACGTCGGTCAGCGCATAGAAGGAACCAAATCTTTTGGTGATCCCATGCATCTGCACAGCATATTTGCTGCTGACTTCTGCCGCCATTTTTTGACCTCCTTATCAAAACTGCGTTGACTCCTTAAACTTCTTGAGTTCTATCTCTGTTGCCGGAGGATCGATCTCTCCGTTCTTGATCTTCTCCCCGATCTCGATCGCCTCATTGTAGATCTCGTCGGAATAGTTCTCGTGGTGCTCGGGAATACCGACCGCATCCTCTGTGAGACCGAAGCTCAGGTTCTTGCCGCCGATCTTCCTGCCCAGTATGTGCTGTCTGGAAACAAGATCTACCGCGATGTCGACATTCTTGAGCGAAGAAGTCAGCACATTGTCCGGAGCCAGATAAGCCTGGTCTCGGTCAACACCGATGGCATAATTGCCGGATTCCTTGGCCGCCTCGATGACACCTGTGCCGGTGCCGCCCGCTGCATGGTAGACGATATCACAGCCGTCGGTGAACATCTTGTTGGCAATACTCTTGCCCTTGGCTGCGTCGGAGAAGCTCTCCGCGTACTGGGAGACGACGGTGACATTCTTGCCCAGCTTCTTGTTGGCGTAATCTACGCCGGCTTCGAAGCCGTACTGGAACTGCTCGATGACTTCGCTGCGGATGCCTCCGACAAAACCGACCTTATCCGTCTTGCTCACGGCCGCTGCTATGTATCCGACCATGAAGGAGGACTCCTCAGCGCGGAATACGACGCCCGTGACATTGGGCTCAGAATTTCCGAATGCATTGTCCACACAGGCAAAACTCACATTGGGATTGGACTCGGCCGCTTCAATGACTGCATCCGCACATGCATAGCCGATGCCCCAGCAAAGCGAATTTCCGTTATCGATCAGTGTCTCGAAATTGGTGGTGAAATCACCGCTCTGTTTGGATTCAATATAATTGACCTCGGCGCCGGTCTCTGCGTTCAGCCTCTGCAGGCCTTCCCATGCGCTCTGGTTGAAGGACTGGTCGTTGATGCCGCCGGTATCGGTGATCATGGCGATCTTCCAGCCGGTGCCGTCAATGCCGGTGTAGTCGCCGGCTTTTCTGGTCAGCTCTTCCACGGACATGTTGGCGATCTCTTCCCTGAACGCCTCGAGCTGCTCTTCCGTCGCGGGAGGCGTGATGATGCCTTCTTTGATCTTTTCACCGCACTCAATCGCCGCATCGTAGACTTCGTCCGGATAATTGCTGTGATCTGCCGGGATTCCCACAGCGCCGTCCGTCAGGCCGAAGGAGAGCGTCTTGCCGCCGATCTCTCTGCCGACGATGTGGAGCTTGGATACCAGGTTAACTGCAACGTTGACATTCTTGAGGGAAGAAGTCAAAACATTGTTCGGCGCAAGATATGCCTGGTCGCGGTCGACGCCGATCGCGAATTTACCGGCTTCCTTGGCTGCCTCGATGACGCCGGTTCCGGTGCCGCCCGCCGCGTGGTAGACGATATCACAGCCGTCGGTGAACATCTTGTTGGCGATACTCTTGCCCTTGGCCGCATCGGAGAAGCTCTCTGCGTACTGGGAAACGACGACTACGTTCTTGCCAAGTACACGGTTCGCATATGCGACGCCGCCCATATAGCCGTACTCGAACTGTTCGATGACTTCGCTCGAGATGCCTCCCACGAAACCTACTTTATTTGTCTTTGACACGGCTGCGGCGATATATCCGACCATGAAGGAGGATTCCTCGGCGCGGAACACAACGCCCGTGACGTTCGGCAGAGAGTCGCCGAAGGCGTTGTCCACACAGGCGAAGGCAACATCAGGGTTGGACTGGGCCGATTCGACGACCGCATCCGCGCAGGCATAGCCGATGCCCCAGCACAGCGAATTGCCGTTATCCACCAGCGTCTCGAAGTTCGTGGTAAAATCACCGCTCTGCTTCGATTCGATGTAATTGACCTCAGCTCCTGTCTCATCGTGAAGCGCCTGCAGCCCTTCCCACGCACTTTGGTTGAAGGACTGGTCGTTAATGCCTCCGGTATCGGTGATCATCGCGATTTTCCAGCCGGTACCGTCGACCGACCCGACATTCAGATCGACCGCTGCTCCGTCACTGCCCCCTGTGCCTGCACTTGCGCTGCCGCCTGTCAGCTCACCGGGCCGCACAAACCGGCATCCCGGCACCAGCAGAACAAGACACAGGCATAAAGCAGTGAACGCTCTTCCTGCGAACTTCCTCATAATCTCCTCCTTTTACAAATGACTGTTTAATGTAACAGAGTTCGTAAATATCACTAAAAATAGAATAATCTTATTTATTGCCGTTGTCTATAGTGTCTTAACCGAGCCTCGAATTCGGGAGAAAAAATAGTTCCCGAGCCTTAAGTCCGGATCAAAAAAACTCCCCGGGCCCAAGGCCCGGGGAGCTTTACCGCCCATCATTCGATCACATACGGAAGTCCTTCCCTGATCGCGTATTCCTCCGCGTAAGAACCTTCACTGCAGTGGATCGTGATTCCGTTAATACCTACCGAATCAATATAATTCACACTGTCCGGGACCACCAGATCCGTGACCCCCGGCGAATAGGAGAAAGCAAACGCCTGGATCCACGATACTCCATCCGGTACCGTGACCGTGCCGGTCCTTCCCGGCGGGCAGGAGATCAGCCTGTTCTTCTCTTTGTCCAGAAGCAGGCCGTCCACCGACGAGTAAGTCGAATTTTTCACATCCACCTCGTAATTTACAAATTGGATGCCTTTGAAAGCGCCGTCCCCGATCTGCGTCACATGCGACGGAATTCGAATGACCTCTGCGCTTTTCGTAACATACCTTTCGTCAGCCTCGAACGCGTACGAACCGATCGTCTGCAGACTGCCGGGTAACACCGGATCGGCCGCTGCCGTCCAGGAAAATGCCCGATAACCGATGTTCAGCGTTCCTTCGGAAAATGACACATTCCCCAGTTTGGAGCAGTCAAGGAATGCTTCCGTCCCGATCGTTCCCACAGGCGGCAGAGTGATCTTTTCCAGAGCTTCACAGTCCTCGAAAGCCGCCTCTCCTATCTCATCCAGCTCAGTATCAGGGCTGAATACGATCTCCTCCAGGCGGTCACAGTCATAAAATGCATGATAATCGATCGACCGGAGCGAAGCGGGCAATACGATCCGCTTTACATTCTCCATTTTCTGGAAAGCGCCGTTTCCGATCTTTACAACACCTTCCGGCACATTGACCACACTCTTTGTTGTAAACGGATACCACACGATCTCAGTGCCGTCCGCATTGAAGAGAATGCCGTCCCGGACACTGTATTTTGCGTTTTCTCCCTCCTGTACGAGCTTTTGCACATCAGAATTCAGAAGTGACCTGCTGTCAAACTTTTTCAGGGCAGGCCTGACGACAAAACTTCTGCCCTCCACCTTTCTGACACAATATTCCTCCAGCTCTTCCAGCCCTTCGGGAAGACGCACCGGCACATGTGTTCCGATCGCAAAACTGCCCAATTTCTTAAGCGAGTCGGGAAGCAGGATCTCCGTGTCAAAGCTGAGCTCATTGAGTGCTCTGTCCCTGATCTCCGTGACGCCTTCGGGTATAACCAGCTTCCTGAGATTCGGGCACTCGTGGCTTGCCCCGATCACCCACTCCGAAGAGACAGGTTCCCGTCCGTCGCCGACCGCGGTCAGCGCTTTTCCTCCGGCCTCCGCGGGAAGTACCAGCACTTCGTCCTCTCCGTCGTAAGCAGTGAGCACTGCATGATCTTCATACAGGTCAAAATACAGCGTCCCTTTCTGCGTACTGATCTCAGTCTCTCCTGTCTTCATGGACATGTCATTCGTATAATTCAGTCCCTTACGGATACAGTACGTCTCTGCTGCGGATCCCTCCGGACAATGGTATAGGTAACTCTTGTACTCCCATCCCATGACATCATCACTCTCGGGATTCTTGGATGTGACCGTGACATCCTCAAACCGGCTCACGGAAGCCGGTATATAGACATGCCTCTCACTGTCGCTTAAGCCGAAGGTGCTCCTGTAATTGAGGTAATACGTGAGCAGGTCTTCCGAATAAGTGACGGTGCCCTCCGGAATGATCACCGTTCCGTTCTCATCGGAAGCAATCTGCAGGCATGTGTCCCCTGCCTTATTCATGAGGGATCCCTGCACGCTCATGTAGTGCGGATTCTCCTCATCGACTTCGAATCTTCTGTTGATATATTTATCAAAAGAGTGATCTCCGATATCCGTGAGCGACGCCGGTATGCGGATCACGATCTGTTCAGACGATATTGTCCTGTTTCTGAAGCGGTATGCTTCTGTGTCAAAAGCGTGACAGCCGACCTTTGCGATCCCGTCCGGAAGCTGCGGCACGGCAAGATCATCACATCCGTAAAAGGCATACCCTCCGATCTCCTCCAGTGAATCCGGAAGTACGACTTCTGTAAAGAACGTATCTGCAAAGGCTCCGTAACCGATCTTTCGTGTTCCTTCCCTGACCTTGCAGCTGTATTTGGGCGCGTCTTCTTCGCCGCCTTCATTGTTCCCGCTCCCGACTTCCTCCCCTGCACTCGCACTGCAGGCGATCAGCTCACTGCCGTCCGCCGTATAGAGCATTCCGTCGACCAGGATACATGCCTCCGTAGAAGATGCTCCCGTAAACTGCTCAAGCGACTCACATCCCATGAAGACGCCGTCACTGATCCGCGTCAGGTTCTCCGGGATCCGGAATTCTTCCAATGAGCTGCAGTAAGCGAAGGCACACTTTCCGATCTCCTCGACCGAATCGGGGATCTCTATATTCGCGAGAGACTGGCAGTGCATGAACGCCGCGTTTCCGATGTATTTAAGATTCTCCGGCATCCGGACCGTCTCCAGGGCCATACATGTGCTGAATGCCATATCCCCGATCTTTTCCACCGTGTCGGGAAGAACGATCTCCCGGACAGCATTGAAGCCGTTGCTGTCATAGAGCGTGTATGTCGAAAAGACGGCGTCGATCGACGTCACAGGAACGCCTTCCACTGAGTCCGGGATCTCGATCTTTTCGTCCGTTCCGGAATATTCCACGACAGCGGCATGATCCGGGTAGACCGAATAAGTCAGAACACCTCTCGGTGTTTTGACTTCCGCTTTCCTTACCTGTTCCGACTCGTAAGAACTGCTGAGGGGTACAAGTTCCGATGCGTAGACCTCACCGTTTATATCCTCGATCTCCAGCTGTACCACAAGATCGGACTCCATTTCTCCGGAGTTCACCATCACCAGCTCAAACGTGCTGTCTGTGGGAAAATCCCGCCATGAAATGACCTCAGGGCGGTTCCATTCGCTAAAGGGCAGGATCCTTCCCTCCGAATCCCTCATAGGTACAGCATATTCATTTGCGGTAGATGTGGACATCTCCTCCCAGTTGCCGATCTCCACTGTTGTCTTTCCGCCCAATCCGATATCGGAATCGTCTCCCGTCACGCTCAGGATCTGAATTTCGTTCTTCTTGTTGATACTGAATTGGATCGTGATCGGGATCTCCTCGATGTCCTCTCTGTGTCTTAGATATCCCACATCACTGTCCAGCGCCGTATTCAGCGTTCTGTATACTGAACGCTTCCTGTCTTTTTCTACCTGTTCCACTCTGAGGAGATAGTCATATCCGCCGACTCTGGCACATATGAGCGGCAGCGACTTACTCAGGTGAACAGTCCCTTGTTTGTCCGGCTTGATCTTGCAGTGCTTTACTCTGGTCGTGTAGCCGCCCAGAGAATCTTTCTGAAGAATCGTATAATAGACTCCAACACTGTTATCTATCTGGTCCTGCGTCATCCGGAGCACATACTCATTCCCATTGTCGACCGGTTCTCCCAATGTCCAGTCTCTCGCTTTACTGCGCATCCACCTTCTGTTGCTGGTGATCAGAAAACTGCCGTAAGCCTGCGCAGAGCCGGATTTTTCCAGCATATCCGAGTAGTACTTGCCCATTTCGGAATACTGTCCCTTGTTCCTGAGCGGATAATAGAGTGAGATTCCCTTTGTGTGCTCGATGTTCGTATAATGCTCGATCACCGCACTGTCCAGCGCTTTTTGGACCGCCTCCGCTTCGTTCGGATACATATACTTCATCTGATCTGCCAGATCCCACAGATCTACGAGGTCAAAATAGTAAGAGACCTGTCCCTTGGCATTCTTGGCCAGTCCGAAGCTCTTCGATTCCGCGCGGCTCTTCATAAGGAGGGAAAAGTCCCCGCCTCTGACCGAACTCGACATTTTCCTTGCCATCTTGTCGAGCGCCTCGACCGCGCTTCCGATTTTGGACAGATCCACGCATGTCAAAGTCAGGTCCGGATTGTTGGTCGCGGACCGCTTATTGTCATAGTATTCCTTAAATGTGCGCAGGATGCGGCTCGTGATCTGCTCCGCCTTCGGCGAGTCCTGCTCCCCCAGAGCGCCGAGCGCATCTGCACCTATGCCACGCTTCTCTGTGCCCTGCTGTCCCTCTCCAACTGATGCGGCTGTGCTCTGCTTCTCTGTGCCCTGCTGTCCCTCTCCCACAGATGCAGCTGTGCCTGTTCCTTCATCCAGCACTTTCAGAAATTCATAATTCCATCCGTCGCCGGGCTCCAGTTCTTCGGAAGCGACGTAATAATCTGCGTATTTGGACCAGATCTGCATGTTCTCCAGACAGGACATCAGGCAGGCGTCAAATCCCACAAAATCCAATTTGCGGCCGCTCTCTGTCTCCCCGGAGCCCCTCATCGAAAGCTTCTTCCAGAAAGATGTGCTTTTCTGGCCGCTGAAAGGAGAGGCATCCATTGCCTCGATCATCTCTGAGAGCATCAGAGAATCCGAATTGTAGATCTCGTCCTGCCCGTATCCGATGAGCGGTCCCGCGCCGTGATCCCAGAAGATGAGCGCGTTGTGCTCCGCCGGATAATTCTTGTCACAGAACTGCAAAAAAGCAGTGAGCGTCCCCGGATCACCCATGTTGGCGCTGTCCATTGTGCGCCCCACGATCCTGTTCTCCCACTCCCGGGACATGTCCAGCACGCAGTTGCAGTCACAGGGCACATTGGTTATCCATTTCACGCTTCCGCCTGTATAGAGCACCACATTATAATTGTCAAAAGATAGCCCCGCGTTGTCGATCTCCTCGATATCTTTGGTCGCGCTGCCCATCCTGCTCTCCAGATTGGAACCGACCATGTAGATCATTATGGTGTAATTCTTCTTTTCCGGAGCGGCGGGCACAGAAGTGTCGTTTGTACCGGTCGTCCCGTCTGTCCGGTCTGCTTCGTCCGAGCCGGCGGCTGCGTCGGTCCCGGCTGCGTCACCCGAGTCGGCGGCCTCACTGTTATGAGCCCTTTTAGTGCTGTCGATCTTGTAGATCGTAGGGTCTGATTTGTCTTTGGACTGGGATCGTCTGGCCAATGCCCTTGCGCTGTCATTTTCCTCTTCCGGAACGGAAGAATCCTCATCGATCCAGGAATCGATCGCATCAGCTGTCTGGTCCCACTGCTCCTTCTCCGAGATCTGAGCGGTCCCATCCCCTTTCTGTTCGCCGTAAGCGCCGAACTGTGCGTGGTTGCCGCCCTCGATCTTCTCCTCTTTGGTGTCTTTGGGCCAATTTGTGCGGCTGTTCTCATATGCATCCCTGTCGAGGCATCCGTCTTCTGAGCCGTAAACGGTCAGCATGCGGAAATTATCCGAGAGCGGCGCGCTCGGGTAAGAGGCGAGCAGGATCACGCCGGACACCATCTCCGCGCGGTTCGCAGCAAGTGATGATGCCGCGACACCGCCCATGGAATGACCGGCCAGATACCATTCCGGATAGTTGTACCGGGACATGATGCTGTCAGCCGATCCCGTGCCCAAAAAGGCGATCCTGAAAGGCACCTTGACCAGAAAACAGTCCTTTCCCCGCTCCGCAAGGCGCTGCATAAGAGGCGCGTAGGCGATCTCCTGCACTTTGGCGCCGCTGAAGAAAATGATCGCAGTGGATTCCCCCGGCCCGTCAAAATAGTACCCTTCTTTGATCTTAGTGACAGATACGGTACTTTCCGGATCCCTTGCCGCCTCATCCATAACAAGGTCATCCGCTTTATAGTAGATCTCCAAATAGGCAATACTCGCTGCTGCCATGATCAAAACAGAAAAAACCGCGCTCCAAAAGACTTTAAGCGGAGCAGAAAGCTTACGCCTCCTGCCCAGCCTCATCATGAGCGCAGTTCCTGCCAATATGCACAGTATTATTGCGATAACGCTGACAACAATATACTTCACAATCCCAAATCCTCACTCCCCGAGCCTAAAGCCCGAGTTATGCTGCCGCTCCGCGGGCCTAAGGCCAGGCAGCTGCTTCACTTAATGATCTCAACAAGCTCCTCGATCTGCTCCGCAGACATTCCGTCATCTGCAGAAATACTGTAAGAATATCCGTCCCGTATCCATGTCGCTGTATATACAAGACCTCCGTCACCCCTGAGCGATACTTCCACACCGTTCATCTCAGCAGTTGTATTCTCTTTGTATTCGTTATAATCTCCCGAGATATCCTCTTCTCCAATTCCTTTTCTGATGAGTACGATTTTGCATCCTTCCTCTCCAAGGGCTTTATCGCTGTAGAATACCTGAATCACGGATTTATCCATCGCCTGGATCATGGTATTCGGATAGCCGTCGATCCGGTCCGGTACCGTCATATCGAAGCCTGCGATCTTGGCAGCTTCCTCCAGGGTCCCGCAGTCGATCCACGGATTTGGGATCTGTGTTTCACCCTGTTTTTCATTCTGCTGGGCAGCAGGCTCTTTGCTGCCGCATGCGGCAATACTCATTGCCAGCATCAATACCATACATATACGAATGATCTTATTCATCTCATTTATCCTCACAAACTCATTTTTTCTCAATTATAAAACTATAATGATCAATTATAAGGACGGAAATCTTCCATCCTGAATAACAGTTTCAATAACAGATCTTCAATAATATGTCTCCTATGATGAGTATACGAAATAGCGATTAACATCATCATATCAAATAGTTCTTGCCGGCGCCACAGTTTGTTCCCGAACCCCGGGCTTGGGGCGCGGCAGCTGACCCGAGCCAGAGGCTCGGGAAGCGCTCAATCCTCATCTCCCGCTTTGAAGTTGTAGATCGGCCGAATATGCGATACGATCTCTGCTGTCGGCTCAATATTCGCCACGATCTCACCGATCGGCTTGTAAGCCATCGGCGACTCATCCAGCGTTCCTTTATTGACACTGGTCGTATAAATACCGCTCATCGCCTCTTTATACTCTTTCATGGAGATACTGTTCTTGGCCTCTTTTCTCGACATCAGGCGGCCCGCCCCGTGCGGCGCGGACTCGTTCCAGTCCGGGTTTCCTTTGCCGACACAGATCAGCGCGCCATCCCTCATATTGATCGGGATCAGCAGCCTCTCGCCGGCCTTCGCCGAAACTGACCCTTTTCGCAGGATCATCTGTTCCATATCGATATAATTGTGGACTGTCTCAAACTGCTCGACGCCGTGAAGCTTGCATTTTTTCAGGATCGTCTCCGTGATAATGCGCCGATTCAGCCTCGCATATTCCTGCATGATCTTCATGTCATGGATATAGTCGTCGAACAGCTGCCCTTCACACCAGGCGACCTCATAAGAAACTGCGATCTCAGGCTTAGACTGCTCAGCCTCCCACTTGGGCAGGAGCTTACTGATCTCTTTTTTGCGCCCCTGCGCAGTTAATTCCTCGATGAAAGCTTTCCTCTTCTGCGCCAGAAGCTCTCTGTATTTTGCCCCTGTCAGATTCAAGTGCTCATAAGCCTGCCGCTGATAATACTCGGCAACATCTTTGCCGCTGCGCCTGGAGCCGGTGTGAACGACCAGCCAGATGCTGCCTTCCTCGTCCTTGTCCAGCTCCCAGAAATGATTGCCGCCGCCCAGCGTGCCCAGGCTCAGGCGGAACACATCTTCAGACACCCGGCAGGCAGATTTGCCAAAACATGCAAGGTCCTTTGCAGAGAGCTCATCCGCGAGTGTGTGAGGCGTTTTTCTCATCTTCATACCTGCGGGGATCTCGGCTTGTGATACACTGTCGAATTTCGGAAGATTGATCCGCTCCTCTTTGAGCTTCGTTGCCAGCATGCCGCAGCCGATGTCGACGCCGACCAGATTCGGGATCACTTTGTCCGAGATGGTCATTGTCGTTCCGATTACACATCCGGCCCCGGCGTGACAATCCGGCATTATGCGCACTTTAGCCCCGGATACGGAAGGCTGGTTCATCATATTCTGAACCTGCGCGATCGTTGCTTCATCACATGTATCTGTGAAAATTTTCGCTGTATTATACTTACCACTGACTTCTATCATAATGGATCCTCCGCTCGTCTGTTTCCGACCGCCATTCTCCGGCTCATATTCTATATACGGACACTGTACGCCTTCTCCATGCGCATTGTACCCAAAAGCCTCGAAATAGAGTATGATATTACTATAACCGATATTACAGCAACCGGCACTAAAACATCTTTCATCACAACAATCTGTATATACTAAGGAGCTGATCATGACAACATCCAATCATCCCCTGATCTGGGGACACCGGGGAGCCAGCGGGCACGCCCCGGAGAACACCCTGCCCGCTTTTGAACTGGCTGCCGACATGGGCGCCGACGGCGTCGAGCTCGACGTCCAAGAGACCAAAGACGGCGTGCTCGTTGTCTGCCACGACGAGACCATTGACCGCACGAGCAGCGGCGCCGGCTGGCTCAAAGATTTCACATTCGAAGAGCTTCGCAAACTGGATTTCAGTAACGGCAATGCCGCATACGAAGGCGTCAAAATACCGACCATAGAAGAGGTTTTCGACCTCCTTGCTCCCACCGGCCTTACCATCAATATCGAGCTCAAGACCGGGATCGTCTTCTATGACCGGATTGAGGAGAAGATCCTCGAACTGGCAGGCAGAAAATACAGGGCTGACCGGATCATCTACTCTTCTTTCAACCATTACTCGGTCTGTAAGATCAAAAGCCTGGACCCCTCGGCGAAAGTCGGCCTGCTCTACGCAGACGGACCCGTCGACATGCCGGGCTACGGACACCGCCTCTGCGCGGACGCTCTGCACCCTGCCTTTTATAATCTCCGGTATCCGAATTACATGGAGGACTGCCGCAAATACGGACTGGATGTCAATGTCTGGACCGTCAATACCACAGAGGAACTGATGACATGCAGACAATTGGGTGTGAACGCGATCATCACCAACTACCCCGATAAGGCAAAAAAACTGTACGAAAGATAAAATATGGCCTCCCGATCCTCGTAAAATACAAAGCCCCCGGTTGACGCACGTCAGCCGGGGGCGTTCACTTCCATCTCACATCTTACTCATTCCCCGGTCACTGACTATTTCGTCAGCGGCTCCCTGGCAGACAGCCGCAGGAAGATGAATCCCAGTCCGAAGAAGACCGCGAGTGACGCGACCGCGATATTGATGGTCCCGCCTGCGAGCTTGACCCACGCGATCACAGCAGACCCCAGGAAAGATGCTCCCTTGGCGAATATATCATAGATGCCGAAATACTCCCCGGAATTCTCCGCCGGAATGATCTTGGAAAAATAACTCCGCGAGAGCGACTGAATAGACCCCTGGAAGCAGCCGACGCCGAACGCCAGAATGCCGAAATCGAACAGCGTATTCAGCGTCAGCGCATACAGGCACACGCAGAAATAGCCGACGATACATGCCAGGATCAGAGGAACTGTGTCGAACTTTTTGGAAAGCTGCGCAAAGACCAGCGACCCGCCAAACGCCACGACCTGAGTCGCCAGAAGGAACACGACCTGCCCGACGGTCGGAAGCCCCAGATCCGTGCCGATATTGATGCAGTTGTCGATGATCGTGCCGACGCCGTCGATATAGAGGAAGAACGCGATCAAAAAGAACAGTACCTTTTTGTCACTCGTTGCGATCTTTTTGAGCGTCCCGTAGATCTTGCTGAAGACAGCTGAGATCTCTCCCCTCTCCGCCTCCACATAGTTGATCTGCCGGTACTCTTTTAACAGCGGAATGGTGACGATGAGCCACCAGATCCCCGTGATGGAAAAGCCTATGATCCTGGCTGCCTTGGGCGAGAACAGCATCAGGTCTTCACTGAGGCCGCCGCCGAGTATGTATGCCGTCATTGCCAGAAGGAACGGAATACAGGAACCGATATATCCCCACGCATATCCGTAGGACGAGACCTCGTCCATGCGCTCTTCGGTCGTGATATCATTCAGCATGGAATCATAAAATGTCAGCGATATGGAGTAAAAGATCTTTGTCAGGACGAACAGGACAATGAAAAGCACCCAGTTCATTGCGAATCCGTTCAAAATACAGCCGATCACCCCCAGTGCGACGCAAGTCCTGAAGAGGATCTTCTTGCGTCCTTTGTGGTCCGCCAGCACCCCGCAGATCGGTCCCAGAATTGCCACGACAACCGTGACGACCGAGATCGCGATGGAATAATACGCAGTTGCCTGATCGCCGGTGATCTGCCCGGGCGCGTCGCCGATGGCAAGAGCCTTGAAAAAGATCGGGATCAATGAACAGGCCAGCATAGTGAAAGCAGAATTGCCGACGTCATACAATACCCAAGCGCGTTCCTTTTTTGTCAGATTTTTGAACATAGTACCCTCCATATCAAAGTCCGCTGCAGGCAAGGCGCCTGTATTTTCGGACTATACACAAATATTTTGCATCAAAAACCGTATTCTGTCTATAATACTTACAGTAAACCATGTGCAGACTCCCGAAATAAGAATCTGAAATTCAAAAAAGGACCCAGAACAAAATGAAAAACACTTTCGGAACCAGTGTGTCCGTCACCATCTTCGGCGAGAGCCACGGACCAGGGATCGGCGCGGTATTGGACGGCCTCGCACCCGGAATACCGGTAGATGAGGAAGCGATCGCGCACCGTCTCAGCCTCCGCAGGCCCGGCGGCGCAATCTCCACCTCCAGAGTGGAACCCGACCGCTTCCGGATCGTGAGCGGCGTTTTCGGCGGCCGCACGACCGGCACGCCCATCTGTATTTTGATCCCCAATGAGAATGCCCGCAGCCGTGACTACGAATCCACCCGCGCGCTGGCGCGTCCGGGCCACGCGGACTATACCGCCTTCTGCAAATATCACGGATATGAGGATTATCGCGGCGGAGGGCACTTCAGCGGGCGCATTACGGCAGCTCTCGCTGCCGCAGGTGCGATCGCACAGTCCGCGCTGGACGGGCAGTCCATCCGGATCGGCACCCATATCGCAAGATGCGCCGGCATCTCGGATCTCCGCTTCAGTGACCTTGGACTCACTGATTTGGAGAGCGCTCTGATGTCCCTGTCCAAAAAGAGCTTCCCCGTGTTCGATCCGAACGCCGCAGAACAGATGCGCGCGGCAATTGAAGAGGCCGCTGCCGAGAATGACAGTGTCGGCGGTATTTTGGAGACGGCGGTCACAGGTCTCCCGGCAGGTATCGGCGAGCCCTGGTTCGATTCTCTCGAAGGCGTCCTGTCACATGCTCTGTTCAGCATCCCTGCCGTCAAAGGCGTGGAGTTCGGCGGCGGATTTGCGCTGGCAGACATGAGAGGGAGCACCGCTAACGACAGTTTCTCCGTACAGGGCGAAAAGATCATCACAAACACGAACCATAACGGCGGCATCAACGGCGGCATCAGTAATGGGATGCCCCTCTTGTTCCGCTGCGCTGTCAAACCGACGTCTTCCATCGCCCGGGAGCAGCAGACGGTCGACTTTATCGAACACACAAATCAAAAACTCCGGATCACAGGCCGGCACGATCCGGCCATAGTCCACAGAGCAGGAATTGTTGTAAGCAGTGTCACGGCGCTGGCTCTTTGCGACATGCTCGCGCAGCGCTTCGGGACCGATTATCTGAAGCCGGGAACTTGAAAGAGGACGAAATGACCATCACCATTGAACCTTCAACTGCAAACGGCCGAACGCAGACGCCTCCTTCCAAGAGTATGGCGCACCGTCTGCTTTTATGTGCAGGTCTATCCTCCGGCACCAGCCTCATTTCAAACGTAGACGACTCGGATGATATCCTTGCGACGCAGGACTGCCTGCGCGCCCTCGGCGCACAGATCACCGGGGAAGGCAATTCCGCCGCTGTTCGCGGAATCGACTTCCGTCAGGTGTCTCCTCAGGCTGTACTGCCCTGCCGCGAGAGCGCAAGCACGCTCCGCTTCATGATCCCCGTCTGTCTCCTGAGCGGTCAGAAAACGCTTTTGACCGGCAGCGACAGGCTCTTTACGAGACCGCTGAGCATCTACGAAGAGATCTGCCGCACGCAGGGTCTCCTCTTTGAGAAGCGCCTGAGCAGCCTCACCATCGCCGGAAAGCTCACACCGGGCCGATATGAGATCCCCGGAGACGTCAGCAGCCAGTTCATCAGCGGCCTGCTCTTCGCCCTCCCCCTTCTTGACGGCGACAGCACGATCGAGCTCATCCCGCCCATAGAGAGCAGCCCCTACATCCGCATGACTGCAGATGCACTTAAGCGGTTCGGCGTCACTGTTTTGCCCGATTGTCAGAACAGTGCCCATCCCGAAGACTTCCGCGAGATCTTCATTCCCGGCAGCCAGAAGTACTGCCCGCGGGATCTGCAGGTTGAAGGGGATTATTCTGCCGCGGCTTTCTTCGATGCGCTGAATTTGCTGGGTGGAAATGTGCAAGTGGATGGATTGAATGAGGACAGCCTGCAGGGAGATCAGGTTTACAGGCATCATTTCGAGGTGCTTCGAGATCGATTTGGGGAGGCCGATCTGACCGACTGCCCTGACCTCGGGCCGATCCTGATCGCAATGGCGGCTGCCCTGCACGGCGGACGGTTCATGGGAACAAGGCGCCTGAAAATGAAAGAAAGTGACCGCGGCGCCGCCATGCAGCAGGAACTGCGCAAGATGGGGGCCCGCATAGATGTGTTTGAAAATGAGATCCTGGTCCTGCCGGGCGTGCGCCGGCCGCAGGAGGTTCTGGATGGTCACAATGATCACCGGATCGTCATGGCGCTTTCCATCCTCCTGACAAAAACCGGCGGCTCCATCCGCGGGGCAGAGGCAGTTTCCAAGAGCCTGCCTGATTTCTTTTACAGGCTCAGGTCACTGGGCGTCAGAGTGTCATAGATTCAAGGGATCTGAGTGAATCCCCGCGAATTCAACGTAACGATAAAGGGGCGTGCCGCAAAAGCGTAGGTTTTGAACCTTCACGCTTAATGCGACAGCCCCTTGAACAAACAAATAACCCGCAGAGTGTTTACCGGCTTATTGTTCATGCCATCTCATAACACCCCACTACGCTTATATTTTTATACGAATACTCTCGGCGCTCTCTTCAGTTCTCTTCCTCACAACCGCAATCCAGTGAAAACTCCTCGGAAATATACAGATCACCGTCGGCATCGACGCAATTGCATGAGCCGTCTTCTCCCTTACTGTCGATTGTTGCCTTGCCGTCGATCAGATTCACATTCCCGTCCGAATCGATCCCGCTTTCCCCGGAGTGGATCTTCACTTCGCCTCCGGTCATGTTCACAGAAGCAGTTGTTCCGTCTGCAGGCTCCTCTGCTTCGATACCATCCTCTGTAGACTCTATAGCAACTGATCCGCTCTCTATATTGACAACTGCTCCCTCGATTCCTTCGCGGCTTTCCGTGATCTGCACATCCGGTCCTGTTCCATTCTCTTCACCGATCGTCACCACATGATCCGCATGAATACCGTGGTCGCCGGCCTGTATCTCCACTTTCCCGCTCAATACGGCAATATCTTTCTCAGCCCGTATACCGTCCGAT
>CADCIU010000046.1 GCA_902801585.1 uncultured Lachnospiraceae bacterium
GGTAGGAGATGAGGCTTACAAGGCAGCTGAGAGCGACGAATTAAAGAAATAAATAATTAAGGATATATGGGGACTTAAACGATTAAATTTTTCTTTTTGACAGCTTGATTATCTGCGATTCTCCGTCTATAATATTGTCAGATGCATATCATTTTTACTCATACTATGGGGAGGGACCTATGAAAATCGTAAAACGGATACTTGCGGCAATGCTCGCAGCAGTCATTGTATCGGGAATGTTCGCGCCGCTCGCTACAGAAGCGGCAACACAGAAGATCGCAGGCGGACTTCATTTCGCCGGATGGGCTTCAACGACTTCCTGCTATCTCAGTGTCAGGGAACAGAATATCTCTGCATTTGAGTACAGAGTGTATCACAACAGTCTCAAGTTCAAATCGAGCGGGACCAGCTATGTCTATACGGATGGATCCAACGAGATCTGCAAGATTAATGACCTGACCTACCGCGCATGCAATTTCGTATCAGTCAGAGCCAAGAAGAACGGTTCATGGACAGAATGGTCACCCAAATACCCGATCGTGCCCCGCATCGAAGGATTTACTTCTTCAATCACGAAACAGCCCAACACGGTGACACTGACATGGAAGAAGATCACGGGCGTGAATTATTACGAAGTATATCTTTCAACGACAGGGACCGGCAACTGGGTCAAGATCGGAAGTCCTACAGGAACCAAGATCACATTTAACAAAGCCGGCGGAAGAAGTCTTAAGACTTACAAGACCTATTATGTAAAGATCGTTGCCTGCAAGAAGTTCGGAAAGAACCAGATGCAGAGAAGCAGCGGCAACTCGACGAAGAACTATAACGGCAGTTTCTATATCAGAACTGTTTATTATTGATGCTTTCGGACAGTATCCGTGTGAACTGACGATATCAAAGACCGTTCAGTGATATCTCAGACGATTTATTGAATGATCATAGGCTGCCGCACTGAGAAATGAAGATTTCCCGGTGCGGCAGTCTTTGTGTCCTTCCCGGTCATGAAAACCGATGTATCCTGCCGGATCATGAAAACCGGTTGATTAATCGGGAAGGTTCTCTTATAATAACTTGAAACAGCGGCCCGGGAGATCCGGGATCGACTGGCGGCAGCAACAGTCAATGAGGCTTCGGAAACGTAGCGGACGAAAGTACAATAAACGGAGATCAAATGATGAGAATGATGAAGCGACTTATGGCAGCCGTGCTGACAGCGATCATAATAGCAGGGACCTTTGCTCCTGCAGCTGTGCAGGCAGAGACCGTGCAGCCGAAGATTACCGGCGGCCTTCATTTTTATACCTGGGTCAAGGAATCGGAGACGACCTGCTATATCAGCGTGAAGAGACAGGATATAACGGAATTTGAGTATATTGTTTACCACAACAGTCTCAAACAGAAGACACCGATCACAAAGAGCAAGGTGTACAAGGATCCCTCGGGTGAGAACCAGATCTGCAGGATCGACAACCTGACAGTCCGCGCATGCAACTTTATCTCGATCAGAGCGAAAAAGAAAAACGGCGTATGGACGAGCTGGACGGCTAAATTCCCGATCGTGCCCTATCACCGTTCAGTGAACCGCCAGGCCAACCTTGCGAATATGACGGCGACGATCAGCTGGAAAAAGATCGCGGGTGTCAACTACTACGAGGTATACATCTCGACAAGAAAGGACGGCGGCTGGGTGAAGGTCGCGACGACGACGAACAGCTCGGTCAAAGTGAGCAAGTTCGGCGGGAAGAGATTCCAGTTCGGAAAGACCTATTACTGCAGAGTGTTATCGGTGAAAAAATACGGAAAAGGTCTGTCGACGCAGACCAGCGGACCCAAGTATAACCTGTGTCACGGGCCCATCGAGTTCAAATTCTGATGTATCAGCTGAACATACCTTCCGGCATACTTTCCGGGGAGTACCGAATATAGGACATGGTTCTTCCGCCTGTGCGCAAAGCGCAGGCGGTTTACTTTGGTTTGCGGGATGTTTGAGGGCTTTTCGGATATTCCGGTAAAGTGTATAATCAAAAAAGTGACGGATAACGAAAAAAGACGGAGAGCATGATGGACAAGATTGCAATACTGATCCCCTGTTACAATGAGGCCAAGACGATCGGCAAGGTGATCGACGACTGGAAAAGGTCGATCCCCGAAGCGGTGATCTATGTGTATGACAACAACTCGAAAGATGAGACGGCAGCGATCGCGATGGATGCGGGTGCAGTGGTCCGCCATGAGTATTCACAGGGAAAGGGAAACGTCATCCGGAGAATGTTCAGGGAGATCGACGCAGAGTGCTACATCATGGTTGATGGCGACGACACATATCCTGCCGAATACGGAAGACAGATGGCGGATATGGTACTGGAAAAAGGAACGGATATGGTGGTGGGAGACCGCCTCTCCTCCACATACTTCGAGGAGAACAAGCGCCCCTTCCACAATTTCGGCAACAGTCTTGTGCGCGCCAGCATCAACCGTCTTTTCAGTTCCAACATCCGGGACATCATGACGGGATACAGGGCCTTCAGCTTTTTGTTCGTCAAGAGCTTTCCGGTCCTGTCCGAGGGATTTGAGATCGAGACGGAGATGAGCATTCATGCGGTACAGAAGAATATGAGGATCGAAAATATCGTGATCGAGTACAGAGACAGGCCGGAGGGGAGCGAGTCCAAACTGGACACTTACTCGGACGGCTTCAAGGTGTTGGGGACGATCTTCCGCCTGTTCAAGAATTACCGGCCCATGCACTTTTTTGCCGGTCTTGCCGCCCTGCTGTTCGTGATCGCTCTGATCCTGTTCGTTCCGGTGCTCCTCGACTATGCCAGTACAGGACTCGTGCCGAGGTTCCCGACGCTGATCGTCTCCGGCTTTATCGCGCTGGCAGGTGTCCATGCGTTGTTTTCGGGCATTATATTGAGCACTTTGGTCGAGAAGGAACGCCAGGAATTTGAGTTCAGGCTGATCATGATCGATAAAATGTACAAGGAGCTGATCGGTGCCTGAATTGAATATAGTGACAAAGGGCAGGAATATATATTATAATATTACAGTTGCAGAAATATCGTCATTTTTGTGATATACTAGTGTGGAAGTTGTATCATCATTTTTAAGAACTCAGGAGAAAGCGAGTGGCGAGGAAGGTACGTGTTTTACATATCGCTGAAGCGCCGGGCGGCGTGGAACGATACTTGGTCGCGTTATTGACTAAGCTAAAACAGAATTATAGTGATCAGCTGGAGCATATTCTCGTGTGTTCGGATTCATTTGACGCAGGGAAGTTCAAGGGCATCACTGCGAAGGTGGAGCATGTCAACTGCATGCATCACGCGATCAGTGCCAAATCTGATATCAGGAGCATAATGGAAGTCAGGCGGCTGATCCGGAAATACAAACCGGATGTGGTCTACTGTCACAGCTCCAAGGCCGGCGCGATCGGCCGTATGGCGAACGTAGGGCTTCGGAACAGAGACGGCAGGAAGAATGCCTGTGTGTACAATGCACACGGCTGGGCCTTCAACATGAAAGGCGCAAGCAGGAATGTCATCAATTCCTACGTGATGATCGAGCGGGCACTGGCTCCCATGACAGACAGCATCGTCTGCATATCGGAGTATGAGAAGAATTCGGCGCTGGAGCACGGCATATGTACGCCTTCCAAGCTGAAAGTGATCTACAACGGGATCAATCTCAGCGAAGTGAAGAATGTGAAGAGTATTCCCCGATCAGAACTGCAGATTCCGGAAGATGCTTTTGTTGTCGGAATGGTCGGACGTCTTGCGACCCAGAAGGCGCCGGATGTCTTTGTCAAAGCTGCCTCGGAGATCAAGAAGAAAATCCCGGAAGCATTCTTTATGATCGTCGGAGACGGCCTAAACCGCTCGGAGACGGAGAAGCTGATCACGGAGAGAGGCCTGAAAGACTCGTTTTTGATCACAGGCTGGGTGAGTGATCCGCTCGATTATATCGGGAATTTTGACGTGGCGATGCTGCTGAGCAGATGGGAAGGTTTCGGACTGGTGCTTCCCGAGTATATGATCACCCGCAAGCCGGTCATAGCGGCGAGGGTCGACGCAATACCGGAGATCGTGCAGGACGGCGTCAATGGTATTTTGGTGAACAGGGAGGACTATCAGAGTGCGGCGAAGGCGGCGCTCAGACTCCACGACGACACTGAGCTGCGGGAAAGGCTCGTGGAAAACGGTGTGAAAATTGTCAAAGACAGGTTTAATGTGGAGCGGACAGCGCAAGAGCACAGAGATCTGTTTCTGCGTATAGCCGGGGAGTGACCGGCACAGATGAGTATGAAAGACGCAGCGATACTTACTAAATATTATAAGAATTATAACTATGGCGGAATGCTTCAGGGATATGCCTTGCACAAGGTGATAAAGGATCTGGGGTATTCCGTTGATATTGTGTCCTACGATGTGAACGCGAACCCGAATCCGGTCTATCCGGGACTGCGGCAGCAGATCAAACAATACGGCGCAGGTGCTGCCGTCGAAAAAGCGGGGGAAAAGGCGATCGGGAAATGCAGATTTCTGATCTCCGGGCTGTTAAAAGACAGGGCCAGGCTGTTCGATCAGTTCATGGAGGACACCGGCGCAGGAACGGAATTGTATGATGACGCCGGATCGGCAGCTCTGCGCGGCGAGTACAAAGCGTTCGTGAGCGGCTCGGATCAGATCTGGAATCCCAACGCGGTGAGAAATCTTTATCTTCAGACTTTTATCGAGGACCCGCGCAGGAAGATCTCGTACGCGGCCAGTATCGGAAGGGATGCTTTCTCGGAGCACGAGGCTGATATCCTGATCCCCGCGATCAGCGGATTCGGCGCGATCAGCGTGAGGGAAAAGACTGCTGCAGACCTGCTCGGGAAATATATTCCGGCAGCGATCGAGACGTCAGTGGACCCGGCTATGCTGCTGAGCGCTGAGGAGTGGGACGAAGCTGCCTCCAAAAATCCGGTCAAAGACCGATATGTACTGGTATACTTCTTCTCAGACAGCCGTGCAGTGCGAAAGAGAGCCCGGGCCTTCTGCGTAAGGCACGGACTTCGGATGATCATGATCCCTTATGCGAAACAGGAATACAATCTGACGGATGCTGCCGGACCGGGAGAGAGGATCGCGAAGACGGGACCGAGGGAGTTCGTCTCCTTGATCCGGGGAGCAGAGTTCGTGCTCACGGATTCTTTCCACGGCGCTGTGTTTTCACTCATTTACAAGAAACCCTTCGTGGTCTTTGAGAGGAATAAGTCGGGACATGTGTCCATGAACTCAAGATTATATGATCTTTTGGCGCTGTTCGAGCAGTCGCACCGCCTCATCGACCTGAGCCTGATCGGCGAGCTCGACAATCTGTATGAGGTGGAGACTGAAAAGATCGAGGCGATCCTGCTGAGGGAGAAGGCAAGGGCGCTTACGTATCTGAAAAATTCGATTGAGACAGCCATCGCTGCCGCGGATGAGACAGCGGCGAAATAGTTAACAAGGACAAATTTATGATAACCATTAAAGATATAGCAGATAAGACGATGACACCTGAGAAGAGGGAGTCCGCGAAGAATGACCTGATCGCGTTTTACGTCGGAAGACCCCTCTCTTATGTGTTCACAATTCCTTTTTTATATACCAATATCAGCCCCAACGCGATTTCTATTTTATCTATTGTGCCGGTAATCGCCGGATTTGTGATCGCCTGCAGGTCCTATTCCCTCGCGGGAAGCCTTCTGTGCTGGTTCATGTTCTTCTTGTGGAATATGCTGGACGGCGTGGACGGAAATGTGGCAAGGTACAAGAAGCAGTTTTCGAAGATGGGCAGCGTCTATGACGCGATGGCGGGATATCTGGCGGCGGCTTTTACGTTCTACAGCGCCGGGGTCCTCGCAGCGCACAGAGCAGGGCCGCTTGTGGAGGGCGGATTGGTCAAACCGGAAACGCTGGTCATCCTGGGCGGGGTCACTGCACTGGTCAACATGTTCCCCAGACTTGTGATGCACAAAGCCGTCACGGAACTGCACGACAAGGACAAGGTCAGCGGTGTCAGTGAGAAGAAGGACTTCGGCATTGCCAAGATCATCGCACTGAATCTCAAATCCTGTGCGGGCGGCGCGCAGGTTTTATTCCTGATCGCCATCCTTCTGAACATACTGGATATTTTTACAATCTGTTACTTTTTATTCAACACGCTGGTCATGTGCGCAGCGCTGCGCTCTATTTTTAAATAATAAGACCTCGAAATAAGATCTCGAAACCAGATCTCGAAGGAGAAAGAGCATGAACATTGCGATCATCATTGCCGGAGGCGCCGGACACAGGATGGGACAGGATATCCCCAAGCAGTTTATCAACGTATATGATAAGCCGGTCCTGATCTATACGCTGGAAGGCTTTCAGAAACATCCCCAGATCGATGCGATCGAGGTCGTTTGCATCGACGGTTGGCACGATATCGTCTGGGCTTATGCCAGACAGTTCAACATCGACAAGCTCAAATGGATCGTCTCCGGCGGCAGCACGGGACAGGAATCCATCCGCAACGGTGTCTATAACCTGGAAGGAAAGTGCAGCGACGACGATACCATCATCATTCACGACGGCATTCGTCCACTGGTGGATGAGACGGTTCTCTCCGATGTCATCATCAAGTGCAAAAAGTACGGGAATGCTGTCACATCCCTGCCTTACAATGAGCAGATCTTTGTCGTGGATGATGAGATCAGCACAGTGAAATACATCCCGCGCGAGACGCTGCGCAGAGTTTCAACGCCCCAGGCCTATAAATTCGGCAAACTGGACAGGGCTTACCATGAAGCGTTTGAAAAGGGAATCGGAATTTACGGCTCCTCCTATACCAACACCATGATGGTGGAGCTGGGAGAACGGCTGTATTTTGCCGCAGGTTCCGACAAGAACATCAAATTGACGACCAAGGATGATCTGGAGATGTTCAAGGCATATCTGAAATCGGACAAAGATAATTGGCTCAAGTAAGGGATGCAGAATGGATTTATATAAGAATCAATTATATCTGGAAGATGTCAAGAGGACAGCAGATCTGAGTCTCCCCTGGGACAGCCTCAAGGATCAGGCTGTTCTCATTTCCGGTGCCACCGGGCTGGTCGGGAGCTTTCTGATCGATGTCCTGATGCAGAAAAATGAAGAGGGGCTGAACTGCCGCATCTATGCACTGGGACGCAGCGCTGATAAGGCAGCTCATCGATTTGGAGAGCGGAGTCAACATCCGCTTTTTGCTTTTATACCCTATGATATCAACAAGCCCTTTGTACGGGACGATCTTGGAAAGGTCGGATACATTCTGCACCTGGCATCCAATACGCATCCACTGCAGTATTCGACAGACCCCATCGGGACGATCACGACCAACATCATCGGCCTTCAGAATATGCTGGAGTTCGCGTGTGCGCACAGCGCGGAGCGGTTTGCCTTCGCTTCGTCCAATGAGATCTACGGGGAGAACAGGGGCGACCGGGAGCTGTTTGATGAGGGCTATTGCGGTTATATTGACTGCAATACACTGCGGGCCGGATATCCGGAGAGCAAGAGATGCGGAGAAGCGCTCTGTCAGGCCTATATTTCTCAGAAAGGCCTGGATGTGTGCATCCCGAGGCTGACCAGATCCTACGGGCCCACTATGCTCATGTCGGACACGAAGGCGATCAGTCAGTTCATCCGCAAAGGGATCGCCGGAGAGGACATCGTGCTCAAGTCGGCGGGGACCCAGTATTACAGCTATACGTATGTAGCTGACGCTGTGAGCGGTCTTTTGACTGTACTTCTTAAGGGAAAGTGCGGTGAAGCCTACAACATCGCTGACGAGAAGTCCGATATCATGCTGAAGGATCTGGCGGGCCTGATCGCGCAGACGGCCGGCAAAAAAGTGATCTTCGAGATTCCTGACGCGGTGGAGGCTGCAGGGTACAGCAAGGCGACCAAGGCCAGGCTGGACGGAAAGAAGCTCCGCGAACTCGGATGGGCACCTGTCTACGATATCAGGGGCGGCATCGAAAGGACCATTAAGATCCTGAAACAGGGTTGAAACAAGCTTTAAACAAGAACGAAAGGGCGGCTGAAATGTCGAAAAAGAATAAAGCGGATTATCCTATAGATTTTGTGCTGCTCTGGGTGGATGACAGCGATCCCGAGTGGCGGAAGCTGAGAAAACAGTATTCGCCGGACAGCGATTTTCTGGTGGATGACAGCGAAGCCAGATACAGGGACTGGGAGACGCTCAAATACTGGTTCAGGGGCGTGGAGAAGTTTGCACCCTGGGTCAACAAGATCTATTTTGTAACATGCGGGCATGTGCCGTCCTGGCTGAACCTGGATGCGGAGAAGCTCGTACATGTTAAGCACGAGGACTATATACCAAAAGAGTACCTTCCGACCTTCAGTTCTCATCCGATCGAGCTCAATCTCAATCGGATCAAGGATCTGTCGGAGCATTTTGTATATTTTAACGATGACACATTCATCTGCAGGGAGATCCCCAGGGAGCTGTTCTACAGGGACGGCAAGCCTGTACATCAGGCAAGGCTGCATGCGATCCGCCCGGGAAAGATCGGCGCGATCATGCCCCACATCTATCTCAACGCCGTGGAAGTGATCAATTCGCACTATGATATGCATGAAGTCCTGAAAAAGGACAGGGATAAGTGGTATTCTGTCAGAAAGAACGGGGTCAAGACCGTTCTGGAGAACCGGTACTGCAGCCAGTTCAAGATGTTCCCGGGCTTTGGCAACGAGCATCTGCCGGTGCCGATCTTAAAGAGCACGATGGATACGATCTGGAAACTCGAAGGTGCGAGACTGGATGACACCTGCCGTCACAAGTTCCGTGATGTCAGGGACGTGAGTCAGTTCGTATTCCGCTACTGGCAGATGGCAAGCGGGAATTTCGTGCCCGAAAAGCTGGAGAATCTGGGCGCACATTACACGATCAAATCCGACAGGGAAAACGTCAAACAGCTCTGCAAATATGTGACGACAAGCAAATACGGTCTTCTCTGTCTCAATGACGCGGACCTGATCGACACCTATGAGGATTTTGTGTGGGCAAAAAAACAGCTGATCAAAGCATTTGACGAGCTCCTTCCGGATAAATCTGTATTTGAGAAGTGAAGAACCGGAGATAGAAAGTAATAATGATCAAAAAAATATATAAAAAGAGTATCTGGTACTTTCTGATCTCGCTCTTATTCTTTCAACCGGCCAGATATGTGCTGGGAGACTCTTTGACAAGTGTATGGAATTATGTTCTGATCGCGGTCTGCGCAGTTTACGTGTTCCTGTATATCAAGAATATCCGCAGTGCGGGGATGAGAAAGCCGGACGTCGGAATACTGGCGCTGACAGCGGCACATGTATTCTGTCTTTGCATATCCTCTCTTTTTAATGTATCGACATCCAATATCAGAGGCGGCGTGATCTATGCCGCTTTTTTGGCAGGATTTATAGCCTATTCCCGGTTCGGACTCATAAATGCTCCCAAACAGTTCCTGGAAGGGATGATCGCCGCGGGAACGCTGATCTGCGGGGCCAACCTTTTGACAATTCTTCTCTATCAAAATAACGGAGGAATGCGAAAAGGGATTGACAGCGCGATGGGAAGGGCTTACTCTGACAACTGGTTTCTGCTGGGGCATGCCAACAACACTTTTTTTGTTGTATTTCCCGTTGTCGTGCTGCTATTTGTATACGCATATCAGTTTCACAAGAAATGGATCAAGCCGGCGTACTTATTTGCAGTGTTTGCGCTGGCAAGTTTTTGTGTACAATGGTCACTGGCGGGATTTTTGAGTTTTTCGGTCTTTTTGGGCCTCGTCGTTCTGGACGGCATTCCTTCTCCGGGAGCGGTAAGGATCGTCAAAAGGGCGGTGGACCTGCGGCTGAATATGATCGTATTTCTCACGCTGGAATCTTTTTTGGCACTGTTTTCCGGCCTGAGCCGGTACACGGATTTTTTGCTGAAGTATTTCGGAAAGGGACAGAGCATCAGCGCAAGACTGGGAATCTGGACCAACGCGGTCCGATATATCATGATGAGACCGATCCTGGGGAACGGATGGAACAAAGAATCCGTGGAGATTATGAGACTTACGCGGAGTCACACACACAATATCCTGATCGAATACCTTTATTGCGGCGGGATCGTCGCGGTCTTTCTGTTCTTATTTGCGGTCGAATACCTGCAGAGACAGATCGATACCCGAAAAAGCCTGTTTTACAGCAGCAAGTCTTCGAGGATCGCTCTCTATGCCGTGACGCCCTACATGCTGGCGTGCACTTTTGACTACTACATGTTCAGGTATCATCCGATGATCCTCTATGTGATCCTCTGGTATCTGTATTATCATTCCGGCAAGGCCGGGCAGAACGAAAACGGGCTTCGACACGGAGGCGGCTATGAACAAACCGATCGGAATACTGACTTTTCACAGAGCATCTAACTATGGCGCCGTCCTGCAGGCGTATGCGCTCCAGACGGTATTGAGCGGGATCAGCGGGAATGCGGAGATTGTGGACTACTACTGCAGCGCCGTAGAGGATGACCACAGGCCCATAGGCCTGTTCAAACACCACAAAGTGCATAAGGCGATCCTTCACCTGCCTTTAAAAGCTAAAAAAGACATGGTGTTCAACGCCTTTCGAAAGAGAAAGCTGGTCACATCCGAGCCATACAGGAAGAAGAACATCGCTGCCGCCGCGGACAGATATGCGGTTTTTGTCGCCGGTTCTGACCAGGTTTGGAATGACCGGCTCTCGGGGATGGATCCGGCCTATATGATGGATTTCGCGCGGGAAGAGCAGAGATATTCTTATGCGTGCAGTTTCGGCTTCGATCAGTTCCCCAAGGGCAGGGAACGGACTTATGTCAAATATCTGAGCGCGATCAGGCGAATCTCACTGCGTGAGAGCAGCGGTGTGGATATGCTGGCGAACTACGGGCTGCAGGCGCAGACAGATCTGGATCCCACGCTCCTGCTTGCAGCAGAGGAGTGGAAGGCATTTTGCAAAGTGCCGAACAGAAAGGAGCCTTACATTCTGGTCTATACGGTGAGTCCGGATGTGCATCTTCTCGAATATGCGAGAAAGCTTTCCGAGAGGACCGGATGTCCGATCCTGTACCTGAATAATCAAATGCGGACCAACAGGGATCTCACAAGGATCCGGTTTGCGACACCTGAGGAATTTGTGGGACTCTTCGCCGGCGCACAATATGTGCTGACCAATTCTTTCCACGGCACGGCCTTCTCATTGATCTTTCACAAGAAACTGAAGGTGGAGCTGGAAACGAAAAAGAAGTTTAACGTCCGCAGCCGGGACCTTTTACAGAATTGTGCGCTGGACGGCTGTATATTGAAAAATGACGAATCGGACGACCTGTTCGAGCAGGACTGGGATCGGGCGGATGCGCTCCTGAACGCAATGAGGGAGAAGTCGCTTGATTATCTGAGAGAGATCGCGTCCGCAGCGGAGGCAAATGATGCCGGCTGAACGTGCTCCTTCGCCGATCGTTATAGGATCGATTCATGATCGTATTATGTTGGAGGAAATCTTTTTTACATGAGCCGAGAAGGAAAACTGGTAAAGAATACGATGATACTGGGACTCGGGAGCTTTTTCCCGAGACTGACGGCTTTCATCACTTTACCGATACTGACAGGATATCTGACAAAAGCGGAATACGGTACGTATGATCTGATCACGGTACTGGTGTCACTGATCCTGCCGGCAGCAACGCTGCAGATCCAGTCGGCCGCCTTTCGCTTTCTGATCGATGAGAGAGGGAATGAGGAGAGAAAAAAGAGCATTATCTCCAACATTTTTGCGTTTATTGTGCCGACGTCACTGCTGGTGCTGTGTGTGCTTTACCTGTTCCTTCCGGGGGACATGACGATCCGGATCTTGATCTGCGCATATTTCTTCGCGGATATCCTGGTCAATGCATCCAGGCAGGTGGCAAGAGGCCTGCACATGAATCTGCGCTATTCGATCAGCGCGATCATCAGCGCGACCGGAAAGATGGTCTTTGCGGTCATCTTCGTCTTGTATATGAAGATGGGACTGATGGGGGCAGTGCTGGCCCTGATGCTCTCGGATCTTCTTTCTTTTATATATATGGCAGCGGCGCTGAATCTCCCTCATTATATCGACTTAAGGCTTGTCAACAAAAAGGATCTCAAGGCTCTTCTGAGCTATTCCTGGCCGATTGTACCCAACAGTCTGTCCATGTGGGTCATGAGAGTGTCCGACCGCTTTGTCATCAATGTTTTTATGGGGGCGCCGGCGGTCGCAGTCTATGCGGTCGCCAACAAGATTCCTTCACTTCTGACCCTGGCGCAGAGCACATTTACGATGGCCTGGTATGAGAGCGCATCGATCGTCTCGAAAGAGGATGATGCCACGGAGTATTATTCCTCCATGTACAGGACAATCTACGACCTGATGGCGGGAATACTGGGACTTCTGATCTCATTTATGCCGATCCTGTTCAAGCTGCTGATCAGGGGCGACTACTCCGAGTCCTATACGCAGATGCCGATCCTGTTCCTTGCCATGTTCTTCTACAGTCTGTGCGCGTTCCTTGGCGGCATCTATGTGGCGTTTAAGGATACAAAGAGCGTCGGCATCACGACGACGTGCGCAGCTGTGTGCAACCTGGTCGTGGACCTTGCGACGATCCGGTGGATCGGATTATACGCCGCATCGATCTCCACGCTCGTCAGCTATCTGTTTTTGTATCTGTTCCGCATGTACGATGTCAGAAAATTCGTGAAGATCACTTATGATTATGTGCACATGGCGATCGTGCTCGTCATTATGTTTGTTGAACTTTTCCTCTGTTTCTTGCAGAACAGAGTGCTAAATATCGCGAACATGGCACTTGGGGTCATTGCCTTTGTTGTGCTGAACAGAGAAGTGTCCAAGGCCTTGGCAGCGAAAACACTGCAAACACTCAAGAAGTTTACCGGAAGGTGAGAGAGGTCCGGAGACATTCAGTATTTTGAACGGGGGCACCTATGAATTTACACTACACCAGTGAAAAAAACGCACAGCTGCTGATCGCTCTGATGAAAAAAAGAGGGATCCGCAAAGTGATCGTAAGCCCGGGAGCGCAGAATATCTGCTTTGTCGGCAGCATACAGAGCGACCGCTTTTTCGAGATCTATTCGGCGCCGGACGAGAGATCAGCAGCTTATATGGCATGCGGGATGGCGGCGGAGTCGGGAGAAGCCGTTGCACTGAGCTGTACGGGCGCCACGGCGTCGCGCAACTATTTTCCCGCTCTGACGGAGGCCTACTACAGAAAGCTTCCGATCCTTGCCGTCACGGCCACCAAACATCAGGCTTTTGTGGGACAGAACGTGCCGCAGGTGATCGACCGGTCGGTGGTCTCCAATGATATCGCGAAGATGAGCATTTATGTGCCGACCATTCTGTGTGAAGACGACGAGTGGGGAGCTGTGGTAAAGCTCAATACGGCGCTCCTCGAGCTCACAAGAGACGGAGGAGGTCCTGTCCACATCAATTTGGAGACGACACACAGTGCGGATTACTCCGTGACGGAACTTCCGGATGTGCGTGTCATTGACCGGATCAGGACCGGCGAGCCCTTCACAAGGCCGGGCAGAAACAGAAAGATCGTGGTCTTTGCGGGAGAGCACGGGAAATGGAGTGAAGAGCTCACGAATGCGGTGGATGCTTTCTGTGAGGTATATAATGCGGTCGTCCTCTGCGACCACACGAGCAATTACCACGGAAAGTTCAAGGTACTGCCTGCAATGACGCTGTTCCAGACGCAGTACCGCAGTCCGCTCGCGGACATCGATCTTCTCATAGAGATCGGGAATGTGTCGGGAGCCTATTATCCCTTGAAGCCCAGAGAAGTGTGGAGGATCCATCCTGACGGAGAGATCAGAGACCAGTTCAGAAAGCTGCGCTATGTATTCGAGATGGAGGAGGAACGGTTCTTCAGACGCTGTCTCCCCAAAGAGGCCGCGGTGTCATCCACTTCGCATTATGAGGCGTGGAAGAACGAATACGCGGAGCTTACCGGACTGATCCATGACCTGCCGTATTCCAATATCTGGATGGCGGGGGAATTCTCGAAGGCGATCCCGGAGAATACGGTCCTGCACCTTGCGATCCTCAATTCTCTCAGGAGCTGGAACTTCTATTATATGCCGGAGAGCGTTGACTGCTACTGCAATACCGGCGGATTCGGCATTGACGGGCCGGTCTCGACAGTCATGGGAGGCGCGCTGGCCGACCCGGACCGCGTTCATTTCCTTGTGACCGGCGATCTGGCATTCTTCTACGACATGAACGCCATGGGCAACCGTCATTTCCCTTCCAATGTGAGGATCCTTCTGGTCAACAACGGCATAGGAACGGAGTTCAAGAACTACAACCACAAAGCGGCCAGGTTCGGAGACAGCGCCGATCTGTACATGGCTGCCGGAGGCCACTACGGCTGCAAGTCGGCGGATCTGGTCCGTCATTACGCGCAGGACCTTGGTTTTTCCTATATGAGCGCTTCCTCTAAAGAGGAATTTCTGGAGGTGCTCCCGGAATTTACGGATCTGTCGGCCCAAGGCCCTATGGTCTTTGAGACGTTCACGAACAGTTCGGATGAGAGCGATGCCTATAAGGCGATGAAGACGCTGAAGTCTTCTCCCGAAGGAGCTGCCAAAGCCTTTGCCAAGAAGCTTCTGGGAAAGGAAAACGCAGACAGATTAAAGCGCACACTGGGGAGATAGTGATAGTATGGGAAATAAAGTAAAAAACGTCATTGACCGCGTGAGAACGAAGCAGCTCGTGCCGATCAAATGCTCTGTCGAAAACGGACATATCCTCGACGGGAAAGCGGCGCTGGTGTCGGGCGGAAGCGGAGACATCGGAAAAGCGATCGCCGCGGAACTGGCGCGCCAGGGGTGCCGCGTCATCCTTTCCGGTACGAACCGGGAAAAGCTGGAGAAGAACTGCGGGGAGATCGGGAACGCTTCCTATATCACGATGGACCTGCGCGATATCCCTTCGTTGGACGCCAAAATAGAGGAGGCGGAGAAGGCTGCCGGACAACCGATCGACATTCTGGTCAACTCCTCCGGCGTCGGCGGAAAGTTTGAGTTCGGAAAGGTCACGGAGGAGGAATATGACCGCGTGATGAACGTAAATCTGAAGGGCGCCTATTTCCTCTGCCAGGCGATGGGCAATTATATGATCGCCCGTCAGATCAAGGGGCATATCCTGAATGTGTCGTCTGCCTCCGCACTGCGTCCCGCCTGGACGCCCTATCACATCTCCAAGTGGGCGATCAAGGGATTTACGGTCGGTCTTGCGGAAAAACTCCTGCCGCACGGCATTATCGTCAACGCGATCGCGCCGGGACCGGTGGCCACAGGGATGCTGGGAAAGAAGGAGGGAGACAGCATTGAGATGCCCTCACAGCCGTCCGGAAGATACGCGCTGCCGGAAGAGATCGCTTCTATGGCCGCTTATCTGGTCAGTGATCTGGGCAATCTGATCGTCGGAGATACGATCTATATGACCGGCGGAAGTGGAATTATCTCTCTGCATCACTGATCCTGACCAAGACCGGATGTGGGCGTTTTTGGACCACTGTTTGTGAGTTCATACAAAATTGTATTGATTTTTGGTATATGGGAGAGTATTTTAGGGTTTGACTGGAATTCAAAAATGAGACGCGGGCAAATGCATTATAGAAAAAAGAGAACACCGGTGGCCGGCATAGTGCTGGCTATTGCTGCGATCCTGCTTTTTGCGGGCGTGCTCTTTCTGATCGAGAACAAGATGAAGGTCAGGGAAGGCAAGGGAGACAGCGGAAAGTGGGGATCGGGGATCAGCGGCAAGGTCACGCTTACGATCGACGACAAACAGTATTCTTATACTGACGATGTTGATGTTTATCTGATCATAGGAACGGACGGGACGGGATCAAAGCCCGGCGGCAAAGAAGGCTTTAACGGCGACATGGCGGACTTTCTCATGCTGGCTGCGATCAATAATACGACCCGCACATACGGTTTTTATCAGCTCGACAGAGATACGATCACAGACGTCCCCATCCTGGACGAGAACGGAGAGGAACTGGGCACGGCAGAGGAACAGCTCTGTATTGCACATTGGTACGGTTACAATGAGGAGCAGCGCAATACCAATACTGTGAACACGGTTTCCAGGCTCCTTGGGAATCTGCCGATCAAGGGCTACTATTCGATCAATATGGACGACGTCTCCGCGATCAACCACGCAGTGGGGGGTGTCACCGTCAAGATCGAAGAGGACATGACGTCGGTGGATCCTCAGATGAAGCAGGGGGCGGAGATCCGCCTCAGGGACGATCAGGTCGAAAAGTATCTGAGGGCCAGAATGAACGTCGGAGACGGCACCAATACCGCAAGAATGAAAAGGCAGCGCCAGTATATGCAGAATGCGTATTCGATCGTTCTTAAGAAGCTCAGCGAAGATCCTAATTACGCCGACACCTTCTACGATGAACTGTCCGGTGTGATCACGTCGGATCTCCCCAAAAAGGAGGCTTCGACGATCGCAGCCCGCATCAGAGAAGCGGACAGCATAGGCTTTATGACTTTCGACGGGGATCATACGGAGGGTCACGAGCTGGATGACGGGCAGCTCCACAATGAGTTCTACATCAGCCCGGATTCGATCGTAGAGAACCTGCAGAAACTGCTCGATCTTGAGCCGGAGTAAGCAGAAGACGATAAATAACTGTATTATAATCAGCCGTTAAGAGAATTGATATTTCGAGAAAAGAATTGTTAAAGGAGATGCCTGTGGCATGAATCAGCAGCAGAAAGATATAGAAGTAAGGGACAGAATGGACGGCGAGATGGAGATCGACCTTCTGGAACTCCTTGCATATTACCGCGGACGCCTGATCTGGATCGTCCTCGGTTTTCTTGCCGGCGCACTGGCTGCCGGCCTGATCACGTTTTATCTGATCACACCTCAGTACACGGCGACGTCCAAGATGTACATGGTATCATCGTCCTCACAGTCTGTCGTCGACCTGACGGACCTCAATATCGGACAGTCACTTTCCAAGGACTATGTGGAGCTCCTCAAGACCAGGCCCATCATTGAGAGCGTCATTGAAGAACAGGGATTGGACTACAATTATACAGAACTTCTGTCCATGCTCAGCATGTCGACGGTCTCAGACACCAGGATCATCGCGATCCGCGCGACAAGCAAGGATCCCGAGGAGGCGATGAATATCGCCAATGCATTGGCGGACAAGGGTGTGAAGGAGCTTCCCAAGCTCATGGAGACCCCGCAGCCGCACATCGCGGAGTACGCCATCATTCCGATCAATCCCAGCTCTCCGAGCCTGACCAAGAATATCATGATCGGCGCGCTGATCGGTATGATCATCATGCTCGGTCTGTTCACGATCCAGTTCATGCTCGATGACACCTTCAAGACGGCAGATGATATCGAGAGAGAGTTCGGCGTCATACCGCTGACCGTTATCCCCGAGGGCAAGATCACAGGACTGGACGGCGGAAGCAGTGTGAAACCCAAGAGAAAAAGAAAACGCTGAGGATTGGTATGGATAATTCTATGGATATGGAGAAAACAATTACAGAAGGAAATAAGATGGTATTCGGCCTGAAGCCGGAACTGCCTTATGCAATAGAAGAAGCGATCAACCGTCTGCGTATCAATATCAGCTTTCTCGGAAATGATATCCGCAAGATCATGATCGTGAGTTCCGAGCCCAATGAGGGCAAGTCCTTTGTGGCGGTCAATCTGTGGAGCCAGATTGCGAGAGCGGGCGGAAAGACGCTGCTGATCGACGCGGATATGAGAAATTCCACGTTCTGCGCCAAGTATATGATATCGAGAGAGGACGGTGCGGAGATGAAGGGCACATCCCATTATCTCTCCGGTGAGTGCTCTTTGGACGAAGCGCTCCTGCACACGGAATACCCTGACGGGGATATGATCGTCAATGTGGAGAATATCGTCAACCCGTCTCTGCTTTTGGAGAACAAGCGGTTCGAGGAACTGATCAATTCGATGTCGGAAAAATACAGATATGTATTTGTCGATGCCCCGCCGCTGGGCCTTGTCTCAGACGCCGAGAGAATCGGCAATATATGTGACGGCGCCATCCTCTGCGTTCGAGGAGGCGCTACGACGAAAGCAGCGGTGAGAGAATCCATTCACCAGCTGGAGAGAGCAGGCTGCCCCCTTCTGGGCATTGTCCTCAACCGCGTGAGCGATTCCAAGGGCGGCTACTACCACAAGTATTACGGAAAAGAATACGGCGGCAAGTACTATAGCGGAAATTGAGACAAAAAAATCTCGAAATCAGACCTTTTTTTGATAGTTTTCGAGGCTGGACATCCGGCTTCGTTTGCTATATATTTTAACGAAAGGAGGTGAAATGAACCTATGGGCAACAAAGTTTTTAAGAGACTGTTCACACTCATGCTCGCTGTCGTAATGGTGCTCGCATCATCGATGGCAGTTCTGGCAGCCGAGACCGGTACGTCGGGCAATCCTTCTCCCGGAGGCGGTGAGACAGAGACTGAGGCTACGATCGAGAAGCAGGCTTCTACCGTAAATTCAAATGCAGGGACTGCCAAAGTCTTCTACAGCGGCAAGAACAACGCTTCCTATAAGATCCTGTACAAGCTTAGAAGCCAGTCTTGGGGTGCTGCGAAGATCATCACCACAGACAACAAGAACTATGTCCTGACTCAGCTGCAGAAGGGCGGCCTCTACGACATCCGTGTCGCAGGCGTCAATTCCAACGGCGTACAGGGTAAGTGGTCTGAGATCACTCGTCGTCTGATGAGCAAGACTCTGGCAACCGGTTCTTCCAAGAACGGCAAGGTCACAGTCAAGTTACCTAAGACCAAGAATGCAACCGCTTACAGGATCATGTATTCCACAAGTCCTGATTTCTCGAATGCCAAGATGGCAGGACAGTCTGCTAAGTGCACAACGAGAACTATTTCCGGTCTCACGAAGGGCAAGACCTATTACTTCAAGGTCTATCCGATCGCACAGACCCCCAGCGGCGCTACTTACACCGGAGAGTCCACGACTTTCTCTGTAAAGGTCAAGTAATGTCAGCTGATCTATGCAGTTGTACAACTTAATAGGTTGGGCGGCAGTGGATGCATAACCCTGCCGCCTTTTCTGTTGCCAATTCATAGCGGAGAAAGTACAATACAGGGTTAGAAGGCAGGATCAGAAGGGAATGCGCAATGATTGATTTTCACACACATATACTGCCCGGGATCGATGACGGAAGCAAAGATATCGCGATGACCGAGGAGATGCTCAGGCGCGAAGCGGCGATGGGAGTGACAAAGGTCTATGCCACTCCGCATTTTTATGCCTATAAATCCGGTGTGGCCGGTTTTCTTGAAAAGAGAGAAAAAAGCCTCTGTGAGGTCAAGGCGCTTTTGGAACACACGGAAAACCTGCCGGAAGTGGCGGTCGGTGCGGAAGTTTACTATTTCCGAGGGATCGGAAAGGCAGATGCGACGCCCAGGCTCTGTATCGAGGGTACCGACGTGCTGCTGCTCGAAATGCCTTTCAAGCAGTGGGAAGAGGAAGTATACAGAGACGTGCGTGAGCTTGTCTTTAGAAGAAAGCTCCGCGTCGTGCTCGCCCATGTGGAGAGATATACAGGTTTTCAAAAGGACAGATCGGTCTGGGATGAGGTGATGGGGCTTCCCGTTACGATCCAGATGAACGCGGAGAGCTTCTTGAAATTCGGAATGAAAAGGAGATTCTGCATGAATCTTCTGAGGCAGGAGGAAGGACGGGTCATCATAGGCAGCGACTGCCACAATCTGTCGGGCCGGGCTCCCAACCTGGCGGACGCGATCGGCTATATAGAAAAAAAAGCCGGCGCGGATATGATAAAGAGTATTGAAGAAACGGAGAAAAAACTGCTTTGTCGACCTATGTGATCAGTGATATACACGGCGCACTGCCACAGTTTAAGAAACTCCTTAAAAAGATCCGGTTCTCGCCGGAAAAAGGGGATGAACTATACCTTTTGGGTGATTATATTGACTGGGGAGAGTATCCTCTGGAGACACTTCTTTTTGTCATGCACCTGGACCGGTCAAGTGACCGGGTGCACTGCCTCATGGGCAATCATGAGGAGATGTTCCTGGCCCTTATGGAGTGCGGTTACAAAACGGGGGATTTGAACCCGATCGCGGACAATTGGCTGATCAACAACCGGGGAGCCGGAACGTGGAGCGAATTCATGAGACTGGACCGCTTCCATCAGTGGGAAGTCAGAAAGTGGGTCGCAGCGCTTCCCCTCAGTTTCGATGTGTCGATCGGAGAAAAGCACTATATGCTGGCGCACGCATATCCCTATTATTACGATATGGAGTATACGCCGCTTCTTGCGCGGCGTCACAGAAGGGATGCGGTGTGGAGACGCCTACTGCTCAGAGAGGACCCCTTCGCGGAATACCGGGGAGACAAGACATATCACTGCCTGATCTGCGGCCACACCATCACCAATTATTATTTCAAGCAGATGAAAGCGGAGAAAAACTGGCCGTTCAGGAAACCCCGGGCGACCAAGAGGAACCGGATCTTTTACGGGGAGAAGTATGTGAACATCGACTGCGGCGCCAAGACCTTGTCCTGCGAGAATGACGAAAGCGATGCACTGCGCTTATCCTCGGAGAGAGCACAGCTGGCCTGTCTGCGGTTAGAGGATGCACAGGAATTCTATGTGCGGTGAGTATTGACTTGGAGAGCGGCGAGGAGCCGGAAAGAGAGGATCATCTGAATGGGAGTGCAGAAGAAGGCGGCGAAGCTGAACACAGGATCGCCTCATTTTGCAGCATTAATACAAACGGCAGCATTTATGGCCGTATGGATCTGTTTGAATCCCACCCTGTCCAAGGCGGGGGATCTCAATGTCGCGGAATTTCTGATGTCCGGGGGGAGAATCCGCTCCGGATTTTTCTTTATCTCGCCGGGACTGGCCAAAATCCTGAGATGGTGCGGCGGGATCCTGCCCGGCAATTGGTGGGCGCTGATCTCTATTGTGCTGGCCACGATATTTGTTTATATATTTCTCTGGTATCTGTGGAAGTGCTTTATGGACAGTCATATTTTCACCGGAGTTTTTTTCTCGCTGTTTTTTATGTTGGTCCTGTGGGAGATGTTCATGAGGCTGGATCTCAACTTCACCCAGACATCGACCATGGCTGCGCTTTCAGGGTTTTTACTCATTTACGATGCCTTCAATGAGGAGCGAAGACAGAGCGGGAAGAGGACCGCAGCTGCGATGATCACGGCTGGCGTGATCCTGGGCATTCTTGCGGGCGAGATTCGCCTGAAAGCACTCATACTTGTGCTGCCCTTCGAATGGATGGTCATCGGCTACCGCTTTCTGCTGCCGCTTACATCCCGCAGTATCCCGGAATCCGTAAGAAAATCCTTTGTAAACAAAAAGAGATTTCTTGCGTGCCTGGCGGTCTGTACAGGTATCGTCATTTCCAGCTTCGCGATCCAGAGAATTTACTGGGCTGTGAATCCTCAGTGGAAAGAGTACACACAGGCCAATGCGCTCAGAGAGGACATCTGTGACTATTTTGACCGATATCCGGCTTACAGCGAGAACCGTGAGCTCTACGAAGAGAGAGGGCTGACGGAGAGCTGGGTCAATATGGTGAAGAATTTCAACACCAGCGACGAGAACCACTTTTCCTCTGAGCAGCTCCGCAAGATGGTCGAGCTGCGAGGAAAGTCCACGATGACGGTGGGGATCTTTAAGAAAGTGCTCGGATGGCATGCATCCGCATGCCGGTGTTTCGTGCTGTTCCTATTGTGTCTGTTCCTATATCGGGGATGGAAGAACAGTGCTTTGCCTATGCTGGGATTTATATGTTCCTTTGTCATGTGCTCTTTTTATCTGATCCATTTGGGGAGAATCATGTGGCATGTGATCAACGGCTATACTCTGTGCGGGATCATGGCCTTCATCGCCATGCAGAAAAATGAGCTGGTGCATGAGCCGGTACGCAGGGTCAAGCTGTCAGCGGGAATCTTCTGGGCAGCCGTGTCGGCACTTATGCTGGCATTTTTATCTTTTGCGATGTACACTGAAAAGAAGGGGCATGGGATCCCGAGACCGCAGGTAACGGATTCGCTGCAGGCACAGGTACTCGACTATATCGACAAAGACGGAGATACGCCGTATTTTTACGGAAAAATCGGCTACAGGTATACGGTATGCCATAATATATGGTCGAGTCACTCGTCGGATTATCTGGACAATTATTTCCCGCTGTCGGGAAACATGATTTTGGGAAGTAAGGACAAGCTTGCCGAGTTCGGGATCGAAGACGTGTACCGGAGTCTCTATGAGAATCCGGACGTCAGGATTTTTTACTGCAAGGATATGGTCGGTGATTTCCTCGTTTACATGAGGGAATACTACGATGATCATATTGCTGTCTCCGAAGCGGAGGCGATCCCGGGGGCTCGTTTTATCCGATATTCAGCCTCGTTTTATCCGATATTCAGCACCGGTGGTCCCGACCGCGTCATCTGAAACCGGCGTGACGGGAGCGTTTACTCTGTCTGACAAGTATGCAAAGGATGAAAATGTAGTCTTAGAAATCGCCGCGGATCTGATGCTCGATCTGGAGCAAGCTGAGAAATATCAGGATTTTTACATAAATGTGGTTGAGAATCCTGCGAACGGGGTCTATTCTTACGGTATGACCTGCAGTGACGGGGCTTTGAGCGGCAAGATCCTGTGTACGACAGGCACGTGGACGAAGGACAGCGCCACGGCAGC
>CADCIU010000047.1 GCA_902801585.1 uncultured Lachnospiraceae bacterium
ACCTTGAAATCGTGCTTCCTGATGTAGTTCATGAGGAAGGCGATGATCACGATGGAGACCACAAACGCCACGACCATGCCTGTCCCGAGGATCGCGAGCTCGAAACCTGTGAAGTTGAATCCGTACTTGACGATCTTGAGAAGGCTTGCGCCCGCCATAACGGGGATCGCCAGGATGAATGTGAACTTGGCCGCCACCGTTCGGGATATGCCGATCATCAGGCCGCCGAGGATCGTCGCACCTGAGCGGGATGTGCCCGGAAGGACCGCAGCGATCAGCTGGAACAGGCCGATCACAAACGCATCTTTGAATGTGAGATCCCTGAGCTTCTCTACCCGCGGAACACGGTTGGCGTTGAAGATCTCGATAATGATAAACGCGACACCGACCACAATCAGCATGATGGCGACGATCTGCGGCGTATACAGGTGCTCGTCCAGCCAGTCATCTGCCAAAACACCGACGACACCCGCCGGGATGCAGGCCACCAGGGCCTTGAGCCAGAGGATGAAGGTCTGCTTTCTGAATTTGATCTTGCTTCCTCCCTGTTTGGTCTTCACCCTCTTAAAGGGCCAGATGGTCTTCCAATAGAGAATGACGACCGCCAGGATCGCGCCCAGCTGGATGACCACAAGGAAGAGATTCCAGAACTCCTCCGACACATTGAGTTTGACGAACTCATTGAGAAGGATCATGTGTCCGGTGCTGCTGATGGGAAGCCATTCCGTGATTCCTTCCACAACGCCGAACAGGACCGCTTTTAAGATTTCAACGATTGGCATTAGGATACTCCTTCCTTACAAACTCTTCGATCCTCACCAATGCGCGCTCGACCTTCTCTGTATCGATGCAGTAAGCTACGCGGAAGAATCCGGGTGCGCCGAATCCGTCGGCCGGCACGAAGATGAGATCGTACTTGAGCGCCTTTTGGCAGAATGCCACGGCGTCCTCTTCCAGCGCCTTGGGCATAATGTAGAAGGTGCCTCCGGGTCTGACGACCGTAAATCCGAGCTCCTTGAACTTATCATACAAAAGATTCATATTGGTCTCGTAGACCGAGAGATCTGCCGTGTCGTCCACAGTCTCCGCCATGGCCAGCATGATCAGTGAGGAGGGGCAATTGTGTCCGATCCCTCTGGAAATCTGTCCGAACATGGGCACCAGGTCCTCCGCGTGCTCACAGTCGGGATTGACTGCCACATAGCCGATCCTCTCTCCGGGAACGGAGAGCGACTTGGAAAATGAGTAGCAGGTCAGCGTGTGCGGATAGAACGAAGCGACATAAGGCGCTTTTTTGCCGTCGAAAATGATCTCCCTGTAGGGTTCGTCGGAGATCAGGAATATATTGTGTCCGTATTCCTCTGATTTTCTCGTCAGAAGATCTGCGAGCTTTTTCAGCGTCTCCTCGCTGTACAGAATGCCTGAAGGGTTGTTGGGCGTGTTGATCAGCACAGCCGCCACATCCTCGTTCAGGTACTCCTCAGCCGCCTCGAAATTGATCTGGAAAGTCTCGAGATCTGCGGGCACCACCTTGATCCTCGCTCCCGTATCATTGATATAGGGATTGTATTCAGGGAAGTAGGGGGCAAAGACCAGCACCCGGTCTCCGGCCTTCGTGACAGCGCGCAGCGCGTGCGCGAGCGCTCCTGCCGCGCCCGATGTGGGGAAAATATGATTTCCGGTATATTGAATGCCGAATCTGCGCCTCAGCGAGGCCGCCACCTTCTCCTTGACATCCGGAAGTCCCAGTGTCGGGCTGTATCCGTGAAGCTGCAGAGGCTCCATGGTCTTTAGGAGTGAGATCGCCGTATCCGTAAAGCTCTGCGGTGCCGGGACCGAGGGATTGCCCAGGCTGAAGTCAAATACATTCTCATATCCGATCTCCCTGCCCCTCGCAGTCGCGTACTCGGACAGGTTCCGGATCACTGATTTATTGGACAGCATACTCAGATAATGCTTATTGATCATGTTCGATTCCTCCATTTCCTTTTATTCAAAATATAATACCGCTGATCTTCCCGTTCCGCCACTGTTTCAAACCCGAAAGATTTGAGTATTTTGGCAGAAATACTGTTAAAAACCGACGCATCAGCGCCGATCACTTCAAATCCGAGCTGTGAAAACCCGTATTCCAGCAGTTCCCTGCACACTTCACCGGTGATCCCTCTGCCCCGGCGGTCTGCCCGCAGCAGATATCCGAAACATGCGTCGATCTCCGGGCCGGCCCACTCGCCCGGGCGAAAAGAAAAGCCCATCCTGCCGATCAGTTCTCCGCCGTCTTTCTCGATCACCGCCCAGTGTCCGTACCCGCAGAGCGGATACACCTTTTCAATATAGCTGCAAAGGATCTCCCGTTCCTTGGCGCGGTCGTCGGAAGGAGGCTCGAGAAACCGGGATGCCTGCTCGTCGTAAAGGGCATAGATCCCGTCCAGGTCGTTCGGCACAAATTCCCGGACCAGGCACCGCTCCGTCTCCAGGATCGACCAGGGAAGATGCCTCTGCCTCTGCCAGATCTTGGTGAGTGAATCGGCATCCAGCCACTGCGGCTCCATCAAAATATAGTCCGCTCCCCGCAGGTCCTCGCCCTCATTGGCTCCGTGGCGGTAGGCACAGACAGCTGCGCCCTGTCCGGCCAGGTCTCTGAGAATCTCTCCGGAGTCGGTGATGCACAGCGCATTCCACGGTATGGACTGCGGCGCGCCCATGTCGCCCTCGCGGCAGTAGCGGATGCAGGCGGCGATCCCGTACTGTCCGTAACTGCGCACCGCTTCTTCGGCTTCCGGCTGCGACTTTTGCCGCCACTCCTCTTTCAGATAGAAGACCACACTCTCGACTTTCCGTTCCATATAACTCAAAATCTCTTTTATTGAATATCTATTATAAGATCTCTTTTATAAGATCGTTTTAACTTAGATCGTTTTAACTTAGATCACTTTAATCTTATACATTCTTTAAACATCAGGTTGACCGTACTATGCATCATTATACAGATGAGGCCTTAAGAATGTAAAGACAGTTATCCCCACCGGACGTTCATAGTTTGTTCATATTTTATTTATCTATTCTTCAATTTTTACTAAATCTTTGGACATGATTGACTTATATAATACAACCATAGACAACAAACAAATGTGTCTCTCAAATAACTAAGCAATTATCCGCTATTGGTTTACAAATAACTTTTTCATAACATGCCAGGTACGATATGTACCTGGCATCCTCCCTGTTATGGGAGTTTTTTTATTTAGGGATATTCATTTAATATTCATTGTTTAATACTCATATAGATACTCATTTAAGAAGAAATAAAGACCGGCAGCATCCAGGTTCCTCTGGTCCGCTGCCGGTCTGTTTCGTTATTCAGGTCTTAATGATAAGTTTACACCGTTTCTCTGAAGATCATATTGGTGCCGCCGGCACGCATTCCGATCATTATACCGGCACTCCGAGCTTCTGTTTCAAAAAACCCAGGATCTCATCCATGGCGCCTTCCTCGTCGCTGCCTTCCGCCGATACGACGAGCAGGTCGCCGTTGGCAATATTCATCGACATCATCCCCATGATGCTCTTCGCATTCACACGCTTCGTCTCAGTTTCAAGATAAACCTTGCTCTCATACTTGCTCGCTACCTGAACAAGCTCAGCGATCGGTCTCGGCTCCAGCCCTCCGGGGCAGGAGATCTCAATTGACTTTTTAACCATTACACCCTCTCCTTGACAACGCTGTCAGATTCCTCTGCATTGACAGATTCAATCCTCAGTTCCGTATTCAGTGTGCCCTCTCTGTATTTCTGTGCGAGATCCGTGAGCCTTCGCAGGCGATGGTTGACGCCCGATTTGCCTATGGGCGGAACAGCAAGATCGCCCAGTTCACGCAGCGGCACGTCGGGATACTGCATGCGCAGCTCCGCCATCTTTCTCAGGCTCTCCGGCAGTGTCTTCAGAACGCCTTTCTCCTCCAGAAAAAGGATATCCGAGATCTGCTTTCTGGATGCGCTCACCGTCTTGCCGATATTGGCAGTCTCGCAGTTGACCCTGCGGTTGACGCTGTTGCGCAGTTCCTTCAGGATCCTCTGGTTCTCCATTTCCATCATGCTGACGGTTGCGCCCATCAGATTGAGCAGGTCAACTATATCCGCTGAATCCTTGAAATACACAACATAACACTTTTTGCGGAACACGGTCTTGGCTTCTTTGCCAAAACTCAGAAGCATTTCCTTCAGCTGTGATACCTGTTCTGTGGAAGAACAATTCCACTCCAGATGATACTCTTTGCTGGGATTGCTCACAGAGCCGCAGCAAATAAACAGATCCCTCAGATAATTGCGTCTGCAGCACTTCCTCTTCAGAAGCTCCGGCGAGACCGTCATGCGGCCATCATTGCGCAGTCTCCCATCGCTGCCGATCAGCTTCAACCTTCGCGCCAGTTCACCGGTAATCTTAGTAGGAAGTCCCGACGGGACCCATCCCCGCGCTTCCCGGCAGCCCTTGTCCGCCGAAATGCACAATCCGTTTCTAATATTAAATGTTTTATTTACTAAAGTAAAGAACTTTCTGCCCGCATCCGGATTGTCCATATTTAGAAAAAGGCGGACATCTCCGTTCTCTTCTTGTTCAAATCTGCCTAAATCGCTGAGAATAGCCGCTATGGAGGCAGTTCTGCAATGCCTGGCGGAAGGAATATCCGCGGCGATCTCGGCCTTCACATCAGAAGAAAAAGACATATTTTTCCTCCTTGCTAAGCGTGGGGCTCTTTTATTGCCACCTGCTCTCCCGGGTCAGTGCTTCGCATCCCGGTGATACAGATTGATCCCGTATTCTCCGCCCCTGAGCTGCTCGGCGAGCGCGTTCGCGATCGTCACACTGCGGTGCTGTCCTCCGGTACATCCGATCGCGATCACCAGCTGGTTCTTCCCTTCCTTGACATACCCGGGCAGAAGGAAGCGGATCAAATCGGTGAGCTTCTCCATGAACTGCCAGGCCTCGGGAGCCGCCATCACATAGTCCCGAACCGGCCGGTCGTTTCCTGTCAGCCTTTTGAGGCTTTCCACATAGAAGGGGTTAGGGAGAAACCGCACGTCGAAGACCAGATCCGCATCCGTGGGGATTCCGTTCTTGAATCCGAACGACATCACGGAGATCATAAGGGAATTGTATTTTTTGTCCTCTACAAAGATCCTGTACAGTTCTTCTCTGAGGGACCTTGTCAGAAGTCCGGACGTGTCGATGACATAATCCGCCTCTTTTTTGATCTGCTCCAGGATCTGCCTCTCTCTGGCGATCCCGTCCTCCACGCGTCCCGCCGGGTTGACCGGATGCGCGCGTCTCGTCTCTTTGTAGCGCTTGATCAGGACCTCGTCACTTGCGTCCATAAAGAGAATCTCATATTTGTAGCCTTTTTTCTTGAGCGCGCCCAGCACCTGCTCCACATTGTCAAATGTCTGGTCCGCCCGCACGTCGAGACCGAGAACGACCTTGTCAATATCACTTCCCGGTGCGAAGACCAGTTCCATGAAAGGGTCGATCAGGCGTACCGGAAGGTTGTCCACGCAATAGTAGCCCATATCTTCCAGAAAGCGGATCGCCGTCAGCTTTCCGCCTCCGCTCATTCCCGTAACTACCACAAATCTCATATCAGAACTCCCCTAAATCAGAACTCTCCTAAATCAGAACTCTCCTAAGTAGATCACTTCTCTCTCCAGCCTTACGCCCGAGTTCTCCTCGACGCGCTTTATCACTTCTTCGATCAGCTCGCGGATCTGCGCGGCGCTGGCGCCGCCCCTGTTGATCACGAATCCCGCATGCTTTTCAGACACCTGTGCATCTCCGACGCTGAAGCCCTTGAGCCCGGCATCCTGGATCAGTTTTCCGGCAAAATATCCCTCCGGCCTCTTGAAGGTGCTGCCGGCACTGGCGAATTCTAACGGCTGTTTGTCCACCCGCTGCTGCGCCAGTTCCGCGATGCGGTCTGCGATCGCCTGCTTGTCTCCCCTGACCAGTTCCATCTCCGCGCTCAGGACAATGCCGTTCCTGCGCTTTAAGAGACTGGTCCTGTATCCGAATTCCATATGATCGGCGCTGATCTCTCTGGTCCCCTCTCCGGGGAAAAGGATCTTCACCGATCGCACGACCTGCTTCATCTCACCGCCGTATGCGCCGGCGTTCATCACGATGGCGCCGCCCAGAGAGCCCGGAATCCCCGCCGCGAATTCAAATCCGGAAAGACCGGCATCCCTCGCCGCCGCCGCGATCTTGTGCAGGGTGGCGCCGCCGCCCGCCTTTATACGGCATCCGTCCACTTCCACGCTGCTCAGTGCCGATTCCTCGCTGCCCGGCAGGCACATCGTCACGACTGCGCCTCTATAGCCTCCGTCTCCGATCAGCAGATTCGTTCCCCGTCCGAGAAGAAATACGTCCACTCCGTTGTCCGTCAAAAGGCGCAGCGTCTGCTCCAGTTCCTCCCGGTCGCTGACCTGGATATAGAGGTCCGCCGGTCCGCCGGTCCTGAAAGAACAGTGCTCCGCCAGGATCTCTTTCTCCCTGACTCTTTCTTTAGAGGTAATATTCCGAAGTTCTTCTATAAGCCCTGATGTTATCACTTAATCATCCTCATCATCTCTGTGTCCGCCCATCAGATTGGCCTGCACGCGCTTGTAGAGTTCCTGCGCCGCATTGTAGCCCATGAGCTTCTGCCTGTGGTTGACGGCCGCCGCCTCGCAAATGATCGCCAGATTCCGTCCGGGGCGGATCGGGATCTTGTGGCAGACTACCCGATTTCCCAGATATTCTATGTAATGCTCTTCCAGTCCCAGGCGGTCAAAGTCCTTGTCCTTGCTCCACTCCTCCAGTTCAATGACCAGATCTATATTTTGGCTGTTGCGCACGCTGGAAACGCCGAACAGTGTCTTGACATCGATGATCCCGATCCCTCGCAGCTCGATCAGGTGCTTGGTGATCTTGGGCGCCGTTCCGATCAGCGTCTCCTCGCTCACTTTGCGGATCTCCACGACATCGTCCGAGACCAGACGGTGGCCTCTCTTGATCAGCTCCAGCGCCATCTCGGACTTACCGATCCCGCTCTCGCCGGTGATCAGCACGCCGACGCCGTAGACGTCGATCAGCACGCCGTGAATGGTGATGCAGGGCGCAAGGCGCACATTCAGCCAGCGGATCAGTTCCGCCATGAAGTTGGATGTGGCGCTCTTAGTCATCAGAAGCGCAACTCCGTTCTCGACCGCGTATTTCCTGAATAACTCGTCAGGCTCCAGCTCTCTGCAGAAGACTACGCACGGGATGTCCAGCGAGAGGAACTTCCTGTAGATCTCCTGCTTCTGTGCTGTCTCCATCTGCGCCATATAGGAGTGCTCCACCAGACCGATGATCTGGATCCTTCCCGCCGCAAAATGCTCAAAATATCCTGTCATCTGTACGGCCGGCCGGTTGATATCCGGCTGGCGGATCTTGATCTTGGACACGTCGATCTCCGGTGTCAGATTCTCGAGGTTCATCTTAGTGATCACCTCATTTAAACGAACGATCCCCATATATTCCTCCATGTTGAAGCGCTTTGCTATTCTTCCCCGGCGTCCGCCGGACTGTGCTGCGTATACTGTTCATCTGCGTCTGATGGCTGATCATGAAAATAGCGATAGATCTCCTCCGCTGCCGCCTGTGTGATCTCCGGCACCTGTGCGAGCCTCTCCACATCGGCTTCCGTGATCTCTCCGATCGATCCGAATTCGCGCATCAGCGCTTTCTTTCTGGCGGGCCCGATCCCCGGGATCTCCTCCAGTCTGGAAGACGTCTGGGCCTTCCCTCTGAGGGACCTGTGATACTCAATGGCGAACCTGTGCGCCTCGTCCTGAATGCGGGTGATCAGCTTGAAAGCCTCGCCGGAGCGGTCGATCGGGATCTCTATATTATTGTAATACAATCCCCTCGTCCTGTGGTGGTCATCCTTGACCATGCCGCACACCGGTATGTCAAGTCCCAGCTCATCCAGGACCTGAAGCGCGATGTTGACCTGCCCCCTGCCGCCGTCCATCATGAGCAGATCAGGAAATTTGGTGAAACTTCCGAATTCCTTGTCGATCTGCTTCTTATCCAATTCCTTCTGTTCCTCCAGACCGTGGCGGAATCTCCTCGTAAGGACCTCTTTCATACAGGCGTAGTCGTTGGGGCCGGAGACGGATTTGATCCGGAATTTCCGGTAATCGCTGCGTTTGGGCTTTCCCTTCTCGTAGACGACCATCGACCCCACATTGGCAAATCCGCTGATATTGGAAATGTCGAACGCCTCCATGCGCTCCGCGCTTTTAAGTCCCAAAAGTTCCCCGATCTCCTTGACGGCGCCGATCGTCCTTCCCTCTTCCCGCTTGAGCCTCTCGCGGTCCTTGTCCAAAATGAGTCCGGCGTTCGTGTTGGCCAGCTCCACCAGCTTTTCTTTCTGCCCCTTCTGAGGCACTTTCAGGGTGACTTTGCTGCCTCTGACAGCTGTGAGCCACTCCTCTAACAGCACATGGTCCTCAGGCTCACAGGGAAGCATGATCTCCTTAGGGATCGAAGGCGTGCCGCCGTAGAACTGCTTGATGAACTCAGAGAGGATATCGGATTTCTTTCTGCCTGCTACATGGGTCATATAGAAGTGCTCGCGCCCGATCAGCTTGCCGTCCCTGAGGAAAAAGGTCTGGATGACCCCGTCGGAATCCGGGCTCGAATTGTCCACGGCGATCCCCAGAATATCCCTGTTCTCGCCTATGCTCTCGGACATCTTCTGCTTCTGCGCCACCTGCTGCACACCGGTCAGAAGGTCCCTGTAGCGGATCGCTTTCTCGAACTCCATCGCTTCCGACGCCTCTGTCATTTTCTGCGTCAGATCCCGGATGATCGGATCGTAGCGGCCGGAGAGGAACTCCAGCGCCATATCCACCCGCTCCTTATATTCCTCCTGCGAGATCCCGCCCGTACACGGCGCGCAGCATCTCTCCATATGCAGGTTCAGGCATGGCCGTTCCTTCCCGAAATCTCTGGGCAGGACTCTGGCGCAGTCCCTGAGCCCGTACATCCGGTTCAGGAGCTCTATGGTGCTTCTCACCGCCTGTGCGCTGGAATAGGGGCCAAAATAGCGCGATCTGTCCTTTTGCTGTCTCCTCGCGAAGAGAATCCTGGGATACGCTTCCCCCACAGTGACCTTGATGTAAGGGTAAGTCTTGTCGTCCTTGAGCATCGTATTGTACTTGGGCCGATGCTCCTTGATCAGGTTGTTCTCCAGGATCAGGGCTTCCAGCTCCGAGTCCGTGACGATGTACTCAAATCGCGCGATCTGCTTAACCATCTGGTCGATCTGCGGACCTCTTCCCACGATCTTACGAAAATAAGAGCGGACGCGATTGTGGAGATTCACCGCCTTCCCCACGTAGATAATCGCATCCCGCTCGTCATGCATGATATACACGCCCGGCTTGGGCGGCAATTTCTTCAGTTCTTCCTGTACATTAAACATTGATCATCTTACTGATTAAAGAACCGGTCGACATCCTTCTGCGGCACATCCGTAAATCTGCCTCTCCTGCCGCTGTCCTTGGGCGCATCCTCGTCAGTTCCGTCTTCTTCAGATCCATCTTCATCAGACGAGTCCGCTTCAGATACACTCTCTTCAGATACAGTATCTTCAGATGCATTCGCGCTGTCCTTCGGCTCCTCTTCGGGCGCCGCGGCGTTCTCCGAAATCCCGGCCTCCGCCGGTGCTGCAGTGTTTTCGGAGTTCTCAGGCGCCGCCGGTGCTGCAATGCTCTTTGGTGCCTTGGCTTCTAAAGCCGGTGCCTCTGCTGCGGTATCCTTATCATCCTTATCCTTGGGCTCTTCTTCCGGCAAACCCTTGGCCTGTCGGTACAGGCGCATGAAGTCCTTGCCGGTGATCGTCTCCTCGCGGATCAGCTGCTCAGCGATCAGGTCCATTGCCTCCATGTTCTCGGAGAGAATAGCCTTGGCCTCATTGTAGCAGTCCTCCATGATCTTGCGGACTTCCTCATCCACAGCGGCTGCTGTCACATCACTGCAGTTGAGCACAGCTCTTCCCTCCAGATACTGGCTCTCCACTGTGGCCAGTCCCATCAGGCCGAAGCGGTCACTCATGCCGTACTGCGTGACCATATTGCGGGCGATCGCCGTTGCCCGTTCGATATCGTTGGAAGCGCCGGTGGTCACCGTCTCGAACTTGAGTTCCTCGGCGGCGCGTCCGCCCAGCATGCCCACGATCATATCGTGCAGCTCCGCCTTCGTATTGAGATACTTCTCCTCTTCAGGCACCTGCATGACATAGCCGAGCGCGCCCATGGTCCTGGGAACGATCGTGATCTTCTGGACCGGCTCTGAGTTTTTCTGGACCGCGCTGATCAGAGCATGTCCCACTTCGTGGTAAGAGACGATGCGCCGCTCTTTCTGGTTCATGACGCGGTCTTTCTTCTCCTTGCCCACGAGGACCTGCTCCACTGCTTCAAAGAGATCCTTCTGATTGACATACTTGCGTTTATGCTTGACGGCATTGATCGCCGCCTCATTGATCATATTGGCCAGATCCGAGCCCACCGCTCCGCTCGTCGCCAGAGCGATCTCCTCGAGATCGACGGACTCATCCATCTTGACGTCCTTGGCGTGTACTTTCAAAATAGCGACCCTGCCCTTTAAATCAGGGCGGTCCACAATGATCCGCCTGTCAAAGCGGCCCGGGCGCAGTAGCGCTTTGTCCAGGATTTCCGGCCTGTTGGTCGCGCCGATGACAAGGATCCCCTTCGCCGCCTCAAATCCGTCCATTTCGGAGAGAAGCTGGTTCAGAGTCTGCTCTCTCTCCTCATTTCCGCCGCCGTACTTGGAGTCGCGGCTGCGGCCGATCGCATCGATCTCATCGATAAAGATGATGCAGGGCGCGTTCTTGTTGGCCTCTTTGAAGAGGTCACGAACACGGGACGCGCCGACACCTACGTACAGCTCGATAAAGTCTGAACCGGTCAGGGAGAAGAACGGAACGTGTGCCTCGCCCGCAACTGCCTTGGCCAGCAGGGTTTTGCCGGTTCCGGGAGGTCCTACGAGGAGCGCTCCCTTGGGGAGCTTGGCGCCGATCTTCACATATTTGCCGGGATTATGCAGAAAATCGACGACTTCCTGCAATGATTCCTTGGCTTCGTCTTCTCCGGCAACGTCCGCAAAGGTAATCCCTGTATCCTTCTGCACATACTCCTTGGCCGTACTCTTGCCGACACTGCCCATGAGTCCGCCGCTGCCGGCTCTCCGGAAGATAAATCCCATGATCACCCACAGGAACACAATGGGCAGGACATAGGACAAAAGGAAGGAAATGACCATTCCGGAACTGTCAGGTATATAGCCGTTGATCGTCACGCCGGCTTTCAAAAGGCGGTCTGTGAGGGCCGTCGAGTCCTCCGTTATGGCTGTATAGCGTATAGCTTCCGAGTCCTTGAGGTGGATCTCCAGTCTGTCCGACTTGACATTCACTTCCTCCACAGTGCCCTGTTCGACCATCTGTACGAACTCGTTATAGCTGATCTCTGTGGCGCTCTCTCCGTCACGGTTCATCACATAGCTGATGACGACCAGCGTAATGACAGTGGCCAAAAGCATGATCATCAGATTCTGGCGGTTGGGACCTTTGCTGCTGTTTCCTTTCTCGTCGTCGCCCCCGCCTCCGTTTCCGCCGCCTCCTCCGCTTCCGCGTCGGTCGCCGCGTCTTCTGTCGTCGTAGCGCCTTATATGATCCTCTTCCTTATGGAAGAGCATCTGTATTCTGCTTAATAGTTTTACAAACATTCTGTTTAACACTTTCTAAAGATCAAATAGATATCTCTTTGATCAGAGTTCTCCTTAATTAAATATCTAATTTAGATTTCTTAGTTCTTTTGACCTTATTCTTTTTGTAGATGACATAGAGACCTTTCAGCAGCAGGTTATTATCAAGTATGATCTCATGTCTGCACATAGGACAGATCGTGGAAGCAAGACCTCCCGTAGCCACAATACTTCCCGTACTCCCGCCCAGTTCCTCGATGTAATGGTCCAGAATTCCATCCAGAGCACCGGCCGAGCCGTAAATAATGCCGGCTTTCATGCAGTCGATCGTATTGGAGGCGATCGTCTTCTGAGGGGGAACGATCTCAATATTGGGCAGAAGGGAAGTACCTTCCGCCAGCGCACGCATGGAGAGTCTGACACCCGGCATGATCGCGCCGCCGATATAACGTCCCTTGACATCCACCACCGTCACCGTCGTCGCCGTCCCCATATCGATGATGATGCAGGGAAGCGGATAATCGTTCTTGGCAGCGACCGCTGTGGCCACCAGGTCCGCCGCGATCGTGCTCGGGTCATCCAAAACAATATCCAGTCCTGTCTTCACGCCGATCCCCACGACCATGGCGTCGATCCCGGTAATGATCTTCACGGCCTTTCTGAGGATCTCTATGATCTGCGGAACAGAGGACGAAATGATCGCACCGTCAAATCCATGCCTGTCCACTTCCTCCAGCTCCAGAATCTGCTTGATATCCGAAGCATACTCATACTCTGTCTTTTTCAGGTTGGTTTCCAGCCGGATTATATGAGAGATCTTTCCCTTGTTGTCAATGCATCCCAACACAATATGTGTATTGCCTGTATCAATTGCGAGAATCATACTGACCTCCTGTCACTGTCCTCTGACTGTCTCACCGCTCATTCGATCGGCGGCAGAACATCCTTAAGTCCCGTCATGAAAGCGCCTTCGTAGTACTCCGCTTTTCCGGTATCCATAAAAGAAGTCATTACGGGATCGATCGGGATCCTGTCGATGACCGGGATATTCTCCTTCGCGGCGATCGCTTCAACGCGGCTCTCTCCGAAGATCCGGATCTCCTCTCCGCAGTGCGGGCACTTGACATAACTCATGTTCTCCACGATCCCGAGTACCGGCACCTTCATGAGCTTGGCCATACCCAGCGCTTTTTTGACGATCATGCTGACCAGGTCCTGAGGAGTCGTCACGATGATGATCCCGTCAATGGGAAGCGACTGGAATACGGTCAGCGGCACATCGCCGGTTCCCGGAGGCATATCGATGAACATATAATCCACATATCCCCATGCCACATCCGTCCAAAACTGCTTAAGAGCACCTGTGATGACTGGGCTCCTCCAGATGACCGGCGCATCTTCCTGCTTGGACAGAAGGTTCATGGACATCACCTTGATGCCCGTGACCGTAGTTGCCGGGTAGAGGCACTCTTCCGTTGCCACAAGATCCGCATATCCCACACCGAACATCTTGGGAATACTGGGGCCGGTGATATCGGCATCGAGGATCGCTGTCTGGAAGCCGTTTCTTCTGGCCCAGAGAGCGCTCATAGCTGTGACGGAGGACTTGCCGACGCCGCCCTTTCCGCTGACAACGGCGATCACTCTGTTCACATGGCTCCCTTTGTTGGCTTCAATATGAAAATCCGGCGGTGTAGGCGGTTTCGGTGCTCCGTTATTCTGTGTACTCATTTTATTTACCTCCATTACTCATGCGCACCTACGCATGCTTCTTTTAAAATATTGCGGCATCCAAATATTCCGGCGCGCCAAAAACTGGTATAGTATACTCGTAAGATGTTCATCAGCAAGCACCGGCTCAGAACCCGTATCTCTTATAATACAGGAAAAGTCGCTTTTTAAAAAGCCATATGTTTATAATGTTTATATTAAGAAAGTATTTATATTAAGTGAAAGTATTTATATTTAAGATAGTATTTTTATTAGGATAGTATTTTATTAGGATAGTATTTTTATTAAGAAAGGTTTATTCAGGTTTATTTTATGGAAGATCTCAATATCGCTCTCCTGATCGATTCCGACAATGTCAGCTCCCGCTATATATCAGGCATACTCAGTGAACTGTCCAAATACGGCAAGATCACGATCCGCCGCATGTACGGCGACTGGTCCCAGGACCGGCTCCACTCATGGATGAAGTGTTCATCGCGCTATTCCCTGACCCCTATTATGCAGCCCAACAACACGCCCGGCAAGAATGCCTCCGACATCGGTCTGATCATCGACGCCATGGACATCCTCTACACGGGCGATGTGCAGGGATTCTGCATCGTCTCCAGCGACGGCGATTTCAACAAGCTGGCCACACGCCTTCGCGAGGCCGGCAAGATCGTCATCGGTATGGGTGAGAAGAAAACGCCGGAGTCTTTCCGTGTCTCCTGTGAGCGCTTCATATTCCTCGACGTCATCGACAGTGAGGAACCCGGGCCGCGCCGCGCTCCCGCCGGTGCGTCCTCACAGTCCGCGTCTTCGGGCAGCCCGACGGAAACCGTCTCTTCGGGCAGCCAGGCAGACGCCGGGCTCCGCACCATTACCGGACCGGCGGGTGCCAGAAAAAAACGTGCAGCAGCGGTTTTTGAACCGCCGGCTCCCTACCGCGCATTCCCCGATCCCGCTATGTTGTCCAAAGCGCAGGATGAGCCTGACGGCGACCAGGATTTTGACACGGACTCCGAGGCGCTGTTCACGGACAAGGCCACGATCGAGGCGGCCATCGTCAGTATCATTACAGATAATAACGCCGAAGGCAGAGAGACCGGACTGGGCGAGATCGGCTCCCGCCTGGTCAAAATCTTCCCTGACTTCGACGTTCGAAATTATCATTATAGCAAGCTCTCGGAGTACCTCAAGGACTTCCCGTCCCTGAGTGTCGAGAACCGGGACAATGCCGTGTGGGTCTCACTCAAGAGCTCTCCCGACAGCGAGATCGAGCAGCAGATCCTGAGGATCTTCCGAAAGCACAATACAGACGACATGTATCTGACGACGCTCAAGAAGGAGTTAACGGAGCTCAATCCCAACCTGGATGCCAGCATCCGCCGCAGCGGTGTGACGCGCTTCTCCGTCTATCTTCACCGCATGATCGGCTCCGTTGAAGTCAACGGCAGACACGTCATTCTCAAAAAGGCCGAACCGTGAGCGCCGGATCCACGAGACTTAAGAAGCTGTCCACCTTGTTCCAATATCCTTCCGGGTCGACGACAACGCTCATCACATGGGCCGCGCCCGGCACCAGCATGCACATTTTCTCACAAACTGCCGCCTCGAAGAGCGTGTTCATCATCGAGCAGGGAATAAAAGTGTCCGCTTCACCGTGAATGAACAGCGTAGGGGTCTTGGAACGCCTGACCGCATCCAGAGGAGATGCCTTCTCGAGATCATATCCGGCGCGGAAAAGCCCGATCGCGCGAAGAGAAGGCATGAGGATCTCCGGCGGCACAGGCGGTTTGTCCTCCAGGTTATTGTAAACCTCGATGAACTCGTCAATCGCCGTGCTGTATCCCGCGTCCTCGATACAAGCCTTCACGTTGGAGGGGAGTCTCTCGCCCGTTGTCATCATGACTGTGGCCGCGCCCATGGAAATGCCATGCAGGATGATCAGCGCATGAGGATCTCTCTGCAGGATCTCATCGATCCAAATGATCAGGTCCAGCCTGTCGTGATAGCCGTAACCGACATAAGTGCCTTCGCTGCCGCCATGCCCGCGCAAGTCAGGCAGAAGGACATTCATGCCGTATTTGTCGCGGTACACCTGTGCATACTGCCCCACACTCTCCGACGTATCGGAGTATCCGTGCACGCAGATTGCATAGCGGTGATCCCCTTCCGGCACAGGCGAGGGGATAAAGTTGGCATGGATGCGGAGTCTGTCTTCCGACATCTTGTACCAGTCCTGTCTGAGAGGATGCTCATTCATCCATATGCGACCTCTCACATAAGGCTGTTCACTGGGATCTCCGTCCGCACTGTCATCATGCTTGACGGGTTTCATGGAAAAATCATAGAAGTAATTCGCCGCGCCGAGGATGGCTCCCGTGCCGGCATATATGCCGGTTTCTCCGATGAATTCCAGCGCGTCCAGCGCGCCAAATCTCTTTTTCGATGTCTTCTTCGATAACCTCTTTGCTGCTTTCTTCGCTGCTTTTATGTATCTCTTATCCGGTTTTTTCTTTCCCATATATTCAATCCTCTGAGTCCGTTTCGTCAGATCCTGTATTCGGATCCCTTTCGCGAGATCCGTTCCTCATTTACGCCCGTCCGGGCAGTTTCATGCATACAGTGACCGTGAACTCCGTTCCTTCTCCTCTGCGGCTGCGGACCCTCACATTTCCGCCCATGATCCCGATGATCTCACGCGCAATATAGAGACCCGCGCGAAGGGGGTCGTCCTTCTCACTCTTATTCTCGAACATTCCCTGCATCAGGTCACTGGCAATGCTGCTCTCGTTGTCCCTGATGATAAAATAGAGAAACACCCTGTTGCCGGAAGCCCGGTCAGCCCTGCATCCCAGGTTGATCACACCTCCGGACGGCATCTGCTGCGTGACGCTCTCCAAAAGACTCACAAGCGCCCTCTGGAGCTTGGCTTTGTCGCCGATCGCGCTCTCGGGCATGCTCACGCTCTTCTTGAGCTCGAGGCGGATATTCTTCTTGGCGCAGACCGGTCTCTGCAGGACCATGACATTCTCAAGACACTCATCGATGGAGAAGAGTTCTTCCTTGACGATCTCATCGTCGGAGGCCGCCATCTCGACCAGGTCATCCATCACCGTGTTCCTTCGCTGAGGCGGTGCATCCTGCGCCCTTTCACGCCTTAGTACCGGTTCTGCTTCCTGTCTGCGCGCCGGCTCTGTCTCCCGCCTGCGCACCGGCTCTGTCTCCCGCCTGCGTATCGGCTCAGCCTCTTCAAGTTCCGGCTCTCCGGATCCGTTGAACCATCCGTTTCCGTCCAGCTCCACCTGTCTCCCGATCATCTTCTGGAGACGCTCGACATTGCGCGCCTGTTCCTTCTCCCGGAGCTCGCTGCTTCGCCGCAGTCTCTCCGCCTGTTCCTCAGACTGCCGGAGCGCGTCCATCGCCGTTTTCAGTTCCTGTTCAAGTCTCTCGATCTCCTCCTGCTTGCTGCGAAGCTTCGCCTCAGTGTCGGAGCTCATCAGGTCAATGACTCTCTGCTGCTTCGCCAGTTCGGCTTCCTGCGCTCTCTGATAATTCTCAAACTGCTTCTCGAGAAGCTGTTCCTTCTCTTCATAGGACCGCTGCAGCTCCTGCTCGCGCGCGTCGTACTCCGCCCGGAGCTTTTTCTCCATGCCTTCTGCGGAATCCTTCTGCGATTCGAGCACCTCGTTCATTTTCACGCGAAATGCCTCGATCTGCTCCTGCGTCTTGGCCTGCGCTTCCTCGATCTCCCTTCGGACCGTCGTCTGCGCCTCCTCCACCTGCTGCCTTGCTTTCTCTCTGGCTTCGCTGATCTCCTCCTTGGCCCGCTCCTGCTGGATCCTGGAGGCATTCTCCGCCTTGGCGATCTGCAGGTCCATGGCTTTGCGGACCTCATCCTTGTCGACATAGTACAGCATTCTCAGGCGGTTTCCGTTGTGATCTGCGCTGTTGATCAGATACACATCGAACCAGCGCTTTGTCCCGTCCGCCAGCTCCATCTGGAACATGCCGACATAGGGATCATCGGACAGCATCTCCAAATGCTTCTCCGCCAGCCGCTTTCTCGTTATGCTGGTCATCTCAAGGCGGTAAAACGGGTCTTTGGCCACTTCGTCTGCAAATCCGGTCATACTGAGCCCGAATCTTTCCGGGAACGACCTGCTCACATAGACAGGCTTCCAATCCCCCGGCTCCCCGGTCAAAGCACACAATCCCCCCGGTATTTTGGCCAAAATATCGGAAGCCGTCGCGATCCGTTCCTGCATCTGCGCGTGGATCTGGTTGAACCCCGTCGTCTCCTGGAAGACACAGTAATAAACTGTGTTGTCACCTTCCTGATAAGCGGGCGCGCCGATCATGCGGTACTGAAAGCGGTTCCCGTCCTTGCGGTAAAAAGTCAGATTGACTGCCAGATGGCCGTTGGTCCCCTGAATTTCTCTGAGCTTCGCGAGGATCTTGTCGCGCTCCTCCTCGGAGATCATGAAAAACGGGTCGCGCTCCATATGCTTTTGGAACTGGTCCTGTTTGTAGTGCAGTTTTTTCCAGAAATAATCATTGTAGAAGAGCGTCCTCAGCCCTTCGTCCTTCATATATGCGAAGATCAGGACGCCGCAGGGAAGATTTTCCGTAAACTCCCTGATCTGCTCTGTCCCGCCCTGTCCGTTCTTCTCGGACATATGTAAAAAAGTAATTTCAAAGTGCTGTCCGCGCTTACAGATGGCCATACTGCAGCGAAGATAGACGGCCTTTTCCTCCTCCTTGGATACGAGATTAATCTCATATGCTACCGTCGAAATATCAGCGGCGCTCGGTGAACTCTTAATAGAAACGATGTCCACATAAAACCGCTCCGGTTTCGCTGTCATCTCCTTCTGAAGGAAATCATGGATCTCCTTGGCGGAAAGGAAATGATACATCTGCTTAGGCGTGATCCAGACCAGATCGTAGGCCAGGTCCTCGATGCACAGGGCCGGATCTCTGCTGCTGAAAAAACTGTTTAAAAAATTCTTTCCAAAATCAATAGGTGTCTGCATATCACCATTATAGCAAACAACCCACGGTTCGGCTAAAAAAGGTTGACGAATTCCAAAAACAAGTACAGAATTACCTAAACCGCAAATCGCAGCACGCCGGAGGCTGGCGACGGTGCAGTTTCTGTTCCGCGGCACCGGCATCTCCAATCCAATATGTTTCATCAGGTATATCGAATATGATCCGAATTCTCTGCATAGGAAAAATGAAAGATAAAGCGCTTCACATGCTGGAAGAAGAATATGTAAAGCGCCTCAGAGCTTTTGCCAAAATAGAGATCACGGAAGTCAAAGACGAGCCCAACGAGCGCATCGAGCGGGAGAAAGAGGCTGTCCTCGCCATGGAAAAAGAAGGCGAGAGAGCACTCGCCCAGATCAAAGACAGTGACCTGGTCATTCTGCTCGACCTCCACGGTTCCCACTGGGACAGTGAGACCTTTGCCAAAAAGCTGGAGGGCTGGCATTCATCCGGCTCCAATCTGACTTTTGTCATCGCCGGTTCCCTGGGACCTTCGCAGGCGCTGGTCCGGCGCGCCGACGTGCGCTGGAAGCTCTCCGACCTCACGTTCACCCATCTGATGACGCGGGTCCTGGTGCTGGAGCAGATCTACCGCGGTTTTATGATCATAAACGGAAGAAAGTATCACAAATAAAACGGCATGTTCCGCAATGACGGGGCGGCGGCCCTCGGCGGAGGCGACTTTCCTCAGCGGGTGTCGACGTTCCTCAGCGGGGGTGACGTCCTCGATCGCACCGGCGGTATCAGGCGCATCAGCGATCCCCGGCAGAAAGGAAGGTATCACAGTGGCATTCAGCCTTGTACTATTAGAGAAACTCATCTCCATGATGCTCATGGCCCTGGTCGGCTATATTTTGGTCAAGACCGGCATCCTGAAACAGCCGGACAGCCGGGTCATTTCGCTGCTGCTGGTCTATGTTCTGCAGCCCTGTCTCGTCCTGCGCTCCCTGCAGATCGAACTCACGCCGGACCGGCTGCACGGGTTCATCTTCGGCGGCATATTCGCTTCGCTGACGATGGTGCTCTCCATCATATTCTCCGAACTGGTCAAAAGACGCCTCAATCTGGACGGCGTCGACCGCGCCACTCTAGTCTATTCAAATGTCGGAAATCTGACGATGCCGCTCGTGAGCATGGCGCTCGGAGAGAGCATGGTCTTCTACTGCAGTGCCTTTCAGATTCCCTTCCATACATTTATTTGGACACACGGCATCTCAATCATCCGCGGTGACAGAAAGCTCAACCTCAGGAAAATCTTCCTCAATCCCTCAATCATCGCCCTGATCACAGCCCTGATCCTTCTCATCACGCAGACTCCCATCCCGCCGGTCATCGATTCCGCCGTCAAGGGATTCCAGGACATGGTCGCCGCGTCTTCCATGATGCTGGTCGGAATGGTCATTGCGGGCAGTGACCTCAGAAGCGTCTTTGCAAACAAAAAGTCCTATCTGATCTCCTTCCTGCGCCTGATCGCCCTGCCGGTCCTGAGCATGCTCCTTTTGTTCGCTAGCGGTGTCATCACCCGGTATCCCTATCTGCGGCCGGTGGCCATGGTCATCATGCTCGGCGCTGCGGCGCCTTCCGGCAGTATGGTCGTTCAGCTCGCGGTCGTTCACAAAAAGGATGCTGTCAAGGCCAGCATTTACAACGTCATGACGACGATCTTGTGCGTCATCACACTTCCCTTCATCATATTCCTGTTCCAAATGTTATTCCCGGAATAGAACTGCTTTCACCCGAGCCTTAGGCTCGGGGAACCCTTTCGCCCCTCGAGCCTCGGGCTCGGGATGCAAAGTAAAGAGCCCTTCAGGACGAGCACCGGTTTGCCGGTATTCATTCTGAAGGGCTCTTTGAGGGGGGAAAATGATAAACAATACATTCGGCAGGGAAGAAACATTTTGAGGGGGGAGTGGATTTCTTTGTGTCCCTGTCGATGATGTAATCATATAGGAGAAATATGTTTAAATCGGGTATATCCTGTGAACAAATTGTGAAATGAAAAAGAGATTGCTCCTCGAGCCAGTGGCACCGGCATCGTTTCGAATATGACTTTATTCTTTACTTGTTCCATCGGATACACCCGCTTGCCCTTCCCGCAGGAACCACAATTTACTCGCTTACAAAATGAATCCTCTCCTGTCCGTAGCGGTCAGCGTAATCATCGCTTACTTTTTCTCCCATGGTCGAGAGGTATTGGGCGATCGCGTCCACATCGATGATCACTGCGCCCTGAGAATAGCCGAACATGTCCTGGTCTGCCGGATGCATATCAGCCATTTCCCCGTCGGCAAAAGAAGTGAATCCGTCTCCCTGCTCCTTGAGCACGAACTTGGTGCCCGCAACCGTGTATTCCTTGTCCGAGTCGAGCGGCTCTCCTCCCACCATAATGTTCGAGACGCGTCTCTCGTCGCTCCCGAATCCGACAAACAGCCTGTTCTCATCACGCTGCACCTGCGCATCCTTGTCGAGATCCACGTCAAATGTGATCCCCGACACCTGCGGGAATCCGCCGAAATAATCCGGCGCAAATCCCACAGCGTACTCAAGCGCTTCCGCGACAGCCTCTCCTTTCACCTTAACGACACACAGCTCGTTGTTGTAAGGCAGAGCCATGAGAATATCCCCATAGGTGATCTCTCCTGCCGGGATATTGTCCCTGATCGACCCTGCATTGACAAATGCGATGTCTGCCCCGGTGGCATATCGATAAGCGTCTGCGACAAGGTCGCCGAGATTGCATTCGTTGTTTCTGGCAAACATCACTCCGTCTTCTTTGACAGCGAGGTCAAAGTCCGAATAGGAGATCTGGTCTGCGATCACGTCCTCGAATACGGATCTCTCTTCAGCGATCGCATCGATGATCTCGGGATCCACCTGATTCCAGTCCGTGATCAGTTCTGTGTCGATCCCGCCGTCCTGACCGATCGTCATTTGTCCGATCGCCTTAAAATGCGAGCCGGTCTGCGTGAGCACGACCTGTTCCCCGTCTTTGTTCCTGACCATTTCCATAGGTACTGTGCTGTGCGAGTGCCCGTCGATCACTGCATCGATCCCCGTTGTATTCCGGATCACATTGACGGAAGTATAGGGACCTGACGACTCTGTGATCCCGAGATGCGTGAGCAGGAAAGTATAGTCTACCCCCTCCGCATTCACCGTGTCGACTGCCGCCTGAATCCGCTCATACAGTTCCGTTCCGCCGTCACCCTGCAAAAAGCTGTAGATGAAATCTCCGTTCTCATCCTGATAGCTCTTGGGCGTCGTTGCCGTGATCGTCTCGGGGGTGGTCACTCCGATAAAGCCGATCTTCTTGCCCCCAATCTCCCTGATCACATAGGCGTCGAAAACGGTGTCATCCGCCTTAAGATCCTCAAAGTTGCAGCTGATATACGGGAAGTTCGCTATTTGGGCCAATTCCCTGAATCTCTCAACGCCATAGTCAAACTCATGGTTTCCCGGAATCGCCAGATTGTAGCCGACGTCATTCATCAGGTTGATGATCGCCTCACCCTTGGTAAGCGAGCCAAAGACGCCCCCTTGGATCGCGTCGCCCTCATCGATGAGGAAGACGGCATTTCCTTCCTCCTCCACCTTCTTCTTGTAAGCGGAAAGACCCGCATAACCAATTCCGGTATCAACGGCACAGTGGACATCATTTGTGTAAAGGATCACGATATTTCCGTTTTGGGACTCGATCGGCTCGGCCTCCGACGCAGACTGACCTCTGATCACTCTGCCCGATGCCTGCGCGGTCTGCGCCGCGTCCTGTGCGGCGGCCTGTGTGTGCGGTAAGATGATCTTGCCACCACACGGTAAGGAGTTTTTTCACTCTACGGTAAGCAGTTTTTTACATCCTGCAGTAAGCACTTTTTTACATG
>CADCIU010000048.1 GCA_902801585.1 uncultured Lachnospiraceae bacterium
TGTAGTATCCGTCATGTACTCCCGTTTCATCACCAGCTGGATCCGCATCCTGCTCGCGATCGTGTTCAGCATCGGCCTTTACACGGCAGCATGATCAGTATTTTGAAACAACTGTAAACAGCATAGCAAAAGAGAAATAATCCGTATTCAGGAGGGTAATAAAAATGAAAGTCATCTATGAGAACCAGGTCAAGGCAAGCGGGATCGCGGTAGAAGAGTTTAAGGACGCGGGAATGTTCATCATCTTCGGAGAGAATGCACCGGAGGAGATCAGGGATTACTGCTACAGTGTAAGCGTTAACCCCATTAACGGCGAGATCGCCGCAGGCCAGTACGTCGAGATCGACGGCGAGGAATACAGGATCACATGTGTCGGCTACGAGGCGCCGATCACACTGAAGGGACTCGGTCACTGCACCTTCAACTTCAGCGGAGCCACAGAGGCGGAGCTGCCCGGCACCATCTATGTCGAGGCGAAACCCATGCCCGACATCAAGATCGGTTCTGTGATCAGGATCGTTGAGAAGTAAAGGGCGACAAAGGGACGGTTCTTCTGACAACTTTTGTCCGAAAAGTTGTCAGAAGAACCGTCCCCATGACACATTGCATACATATTTTGCCGCGGAGGCGGGCCTGAGGAAAGAAAATTTCCGAGGGCTCGTTTTCGTTTGCAGAAAGGACAGCTATTCTCAGATATTTTAAGAGGAAAGATGTTGGAAATCACAGGCGTACAGATTATTATTGACATGCGGGCGAATCAGGCGATCCGCACAGAAAAACATAGAAAAGCAAGTATCACAGAATAGAAGCGGGATGGTTGATCATGCACGAAATGGGAATAATTCTTCATATAGCGAAAATGCTGGACGAGACGGCACAGGAGCAGAAGATCACGAAGATCGGATCCGTGACTCTGGAGGTCGGAGAAGTATCCGGCATCATGACGGACCTCTTCGTGGACTGCTGGAATTATTTCAAGGTGAAGCACCCGGTCCTTGCGGAGTCGGAGCTGCGCCTTGTGACGATTCCTGCTGTGACGTTCTGCGGCAGCTGCGGCAGAACGTATGAGACCGTGAAGTATGGGAAGGAATGCCCATACTGTCACAGTGGAGAGACATGGCTGATCGATGGAAATCAATGTGTGATCAAGGAGATCGAGGCGGAGTGTGAGGAGGAGTGAACAGTAGTCAATTTTCAAATTGAAATTTCATCCTGAATACAGGCTTGCCTTTCTCTCCGCAGATATAGAAGGAATGATCCGATGCAGCGCATCCTACGGACAGAACATCACCGAGCTGAGCTTCCCCGATATGCTCTGCGATCAGTTCGCGGATCCGGAGACGGCGCAGCTCTTCGGGCATAAGATCGAGTGCCAGGTCGTAGTACCTGGCATTATTCATGTGCCCGTTGAGGTCGATGCAGCTGTAGGGAACGGTAAAGGAAGAATTCCGGGTCGTTTCTGCTTTCCTCAGTCTTCCGGGCAGGGCGAGTTCGTTTCCGGTGACGACCTCTCTGATATAGATGTCATGAGCTTCGGGGAAGACGATCCCGCGGGTCTTCTCATCGATCAGGACCCACAGCGAGGAAGCTTCAATGAGTACTTTTCCCTTTGTGTCCACAAGGCGGAAATAGCGGGGAAAATACAGATGCATTGTCTTTCCGGGCCAGGACAGGAGCGAGACCATCTCATCATATTCCGGAAGACGGTGAAATCTCACATTGTACTGCGTCACCGCCCAGAGAAGTCCCAGATCCAGAGTCTTCTCTCTCGTCACACCCAGTTCGATGGTGTGCGCGATCGCAGCCTCCTGCAGGCGTGTGAAAAGAGTGGACAGGCGTATTGCACGCGACATGTCCACCTCAGAGGAGAGAAGCCGGAAATCCTGTCTGTAGATGCTCATGAAATCTCCTTTTCGTTCATAGGCAGTTCACTCGATAAAAAACAGAATGATCAAAATATTGCTTAAAAAAACGAGCTCAATAATAACTTAAACAATGATTCAAACGCGGGCGGTCAGAACTTTCGGTTGATCCTCTTCTCAAAGGCGTTGACGACATCCCCGAAGGTCGACATTTTGGACCACTGCCTCTGCGGGATCTTGACATCAAAGCGTGCCTCGAGGCGGCAGATGATCAGTGTAAAGCCCATGGAGTCTATAGCTGTATCGGTGTTGATGACGGTGTCCTCGTAGATCGGCGTGCCCTCCATGTCGGGCACACACTCATAGATCACTTCTTTGCAGGTCGCGGCAATCTGGTTTCTGTCCATGGTGAAATCATCCTTTCAAAAATAGGTCTGCGGACTGCCCGCCTGCGGGAGACGGGAAACCGCGCTGCTGTTGCGGCATAGTGCAGGTCTTACGGGCTTGATCCGGCATAGAAAACCGGTTTTGTTAAGAATATTATATCTGTAATTCGGCTTTCTGTCACCAAATGCTCACCGGAAGACAATAATGATAGAAAAAAAGGATAGAAAAAAGGTGCAAAAAGTGTATGGATTAGTTCAGCTTGGAGCGATATATTTATACAGAAATTATGGGAAAGAAAAAACGATCTGCCAAAAGGAAAGGAGATCTTGAAAATGAATGAGATTGACACAAACACCACGGAAACAAAAGGAACAGGGATCGGACGCTACTTTGCCGGAAAGACAATTCCGCAGATCATATTCGGATCAGCGGCGTGGGCATGCATCCTGGGATATGTATTGTTCAGCATCGGCCAGATTTTGATGTATGTGATCCTGCGGGTCATCGGAGGAGCCGCAGGCTTTTCTTCCGATGTCTGGAACACGGCGCTCATCTATCTGGCATTCTTCGGAGTGTGGATCATGTTCTTCATCAATGCTTTGCTCAAGAAGAACAGGCCGCTCTTTAAGGCATACGGAACAGGACTGAGCGGAAACAGGATTCCTGAACTTGTGATCGGCCTTCTGGTCGGGTTCGGAATGAACGGGATCCTGATCCTGTTTGCGATCATGCACGGCGACATTCATCTGTATTTTGACAGATTCAGCATTGGGGCATTCGTGCTTTTGTTTGTGGCAGTGTTCATCCAGTCCGCTGCTGAGGAGATCATGTGCCGCGGATTCATTTATCACAGGATCCTCAGGACCTACAGAGGGCAGTATCTTGCGGCGGCGCTGATCAACGGCATATTCTTCGGCTTGATTCACATCACCAATAACGGGGCAACGCCGATCGCGATCATAGACATTATGATCTGCGGAATTGAGTACAGCGCGCTGGTCTACTACTTTGACAGCGTGTGGATGGCCATGGGGATGCATGCCGGCTGGAACTTCACGCAGAGTATCCTGGCGGGCCTTCCCAACAGCGGAAACGTGTTCCCTTACTCCATTTTCCGCTTGGATGCCGCGACAGCGACGAACAGTTTCTTCTACGACGTGGGATTCGGCGTCGAAGGCACGATCCCATCGATCATCATAGAACTTGTGGTGCTGGTCCTGATCATCGTGATCGGGCGGAAAATGAAGAAAAAGCATACGGACATTTGGGCCGAAGCCGGAATGTAATATATAGTGATCATGAGCGCGCATTTCAAAATGCGCGCTTTGTTTTTGCCCTTCGGGAGGTTTCCCTGAAAGAGCTCAATACCTAAGTTCCCATCGCTTGATTTTGCCGGTAGCTGTGCGGGGCAGCGGCCTGTCCGTAAACAGGATCGCACTGAGCTGCTGTCCCCGGGGAAGTCCTGCCATCACATTTCGCAGTTTGCCTTGCAGGTCCGTTTGTGGCGCCTCTTTGGCCGGATTATTCGCCGGCAGTAAAGATATGTCGGGATCGACCAGGAGAAGAGCCGGTCTCCCGCTCTGTGTGATAACTGCGAAATCTCTTCCGGGAAGCGCCGCGGCAATGCGGGCTTCGTACTCAGGCAGGAAAATCTTGGTGCCGTCCTGAAGAACCAGGATTTCTTTCTTGCGGCCGATGATGTGAAGACGACCGCTGTCGTCCCATCTGCCGAGGTCTCCGGTGTAAAGGATACCGTCTCTGAGAACAGCCGCAGTATCTTCGGGATGTTTGTAGTAGCCCTCCATCATGCAGCTGTCCCCGGCAACAAGGATCTCGCCGTCCTCAGCCAAAGTGACCGTGTTCTCGGGACAGATCTCCAGGGCATAGGGGTCGAAGGAAGCTGCAGGACCGGAAGAAGGACCGTCGGGCTCATCCGGAGGGCCGTCAGGCTCATCCGGAGTGCCGGCGGAAGAGGCGCGGTAAGCCGGCGGCACACTGATCGCCACGCCGGAGCTGGTCTCCGTGAGACCGTAGCCGAAGCTGACCGAGACTCCTTTATGGGCGGCTGCGGCAAGAAGTGCCTTGGGACAGTCGCCGGCGCCCACCAATACAAGTCGGAGCTCTTCGTTCATAAGGTCGTGCGCAAGCAGGAAGCCCAGCAGCATTGGAACGGCCGAAAGTGCGGTCGGTCTGTAAAAAGACAGGTCCTGCGTGTAGTATCTGGCGCCGCGCCCGAGAGCAACTGCAGAGCCGCACTGCATGCCCCACAGAAGTCCGCAGACAAAGCCGAAGACGTGGTTCAGGGGCAGCATGCAGAGAAGAGTGTCTTCCTCTGAGAGCGGCAGTTTGCAGCTTCCGTTGTAGGCGGCGGCCATCAGGCTCCTGTCCGTCAGGACAACGGCTTTGCTGCTGGAAGTCGTTCCGGAGGTAAAGAAGAGAATGCGGTGACTCCGGGGGAGGCGTTCGTCTTCGGTGAGTGATGAAGACTGATCTATTCCTTCCGTCAGATACGGCTGCAGCTCTTCGACAAGATCCTCATCACTTCCCCACAGGCAGTCGATGTCAGTCTGCCGGATCTGCTCGATCAGAAGATCTTCCGCGGCATTTTCGTCCAGGAGGACCGTCTGAAGTCCCGCAAGTGCCGAGGCAAAAATGGTCAGAACGCACGAGAGCGATCCGTCGCACAGAATACCGAGACAGGACGGCGTTCTGTTGTCTGCATTTACACAAAGCCCCGCTCCTTCAGGCCTGCCAAGAAGTTCCCCGGCGCGTGCCGCGGCGGCATGGGCAAACTCTGCCCGACTAAGAGAAGCCGGCTTGCCGCTCTTCTCATAGAGAATGGCTGTCCGCGAAGGATCTGCTTCTGTAAAAGTGCGAAGCAGGTCCTCAAAGCCGGTGTATTTGGTTTGATCCTTCTGTGTTTTGACACGCTGTATAGTCATACCTTCAGCTTACCTCGCCTTTCATTGTCCTAACGGAAACCTCTCTTTTATCTCGTGCTTTCACATGTCTCTTACTTTCATAAGTATAGCATCGAAAGGTCGGTTTAGGTTCAATTTCCGAAGGGATAGTTGTATACTGATTACAGATGATTTAGGCAAATTTTGTAGTAGTTCGATGTTTCGGCCTGCTGATCGCAATAGGGACCCGGAGCGCGAAACAGATACGAAATTGAACGAATAACTTAAACTACCAGGGGAGGTTACCATGGACAAGAACATTAAGATCTGTATCATCGGCGGAGGCCCGGCAGGCCTGTCCGCGGGCATGTATCTGGAGCAGAAAGGGTACGAGAACTACACCATTCTCGAGAAGAACGACCGCGTCGGCGGAAAGTGCTGGTCACCGCATTACAACGGACGCCGCTATGAGATGGGCGCCATTATGGGCGTTCCCTCCTACTATGCCGTGCACGACGTCGAGGAGTTCTGCGGCATCACGCACGACGGCCCGCAGCTCAACCGCAACTACAAGAACAGGATGGGCCAGGTCATCGAGCCCTTTGAGCCCAAGAAGAATCTGACCAAGATCCCCCGCCTTCTCAAGATGAAGAGACAGCTCAAGAAATTCGGCGAGCTCCTGGAGACCAAGTACAAGGGCTACGACATCAACGGTCACCGCGGCGTCGCGGAGGGACGCTACGAGGGATTCTCGGCAGCCAGTGCCAAAAGAGAGCCTGTCAGCGGCGTGAACCCCAACCTCAAGGATCTGGCGCTTCCCTTCAAGAAATTCTGTGAGATCAACGGCGTTGAACTGGTGCAGGACATCTGGATCGGACCTTTCACTTCCTTCGGCTATGGCTATTTTGACGAGATCCCGGCAGCTTACGTTCTGAAGTATCTGGATTTCCAGACCTGCATGAACTTCGTCAAGATCAACCTCTGGACATGGAAGGAAGGCACGCAGTTTATCTGGGAGTCCCTGAACGGGAAGCTGAAGAACCCGGCCCGTCTGAACAGCAGGATCGACAAGGTCGAGAGAAAAGACGGCAAGGTCTATGTGACCGTAAACGGCGAAGTGGAAGAATACGATAAGATCATCGTGACTTCCCCTCTGTATGTGCCGATGAAAGAGAACCGGAGCGACGGGCTGGTCGGCATGGTGGACTATTTTGACGCGCGCGAGGATGAGAAGAAGCTCTTCTGCCAGATCGAGTACGAGCGCTACGATGTGCTCGCAGTGGAGACCAAGCCCGAGGACCATCCCGAGATCTCCTATTATGTCTTCGACAACATGATCCCCAAGAGACTGGGCCATCTGATGGTCTACTATCGCCGCTGGAGAGATACCGTGGATCAGGTCATCACGACCTATGCGCTCAGAAAACACAAGAGAATGGAGGAAGTCCCTTACGAGAAGTGCAGAGCGAGAGTACTCAGGGACCTCGAGACCATGGGCAACCCCGCTTCCAACGTCGTCAACGAGTGGAGCGTCTATTACTTCCCGCACGTATTCACGAACGCCTACAAGGACGGCTGGTATGACAAGGTCGAGGCCATGCAGGGCAAGTATGACACCTACTATGCAGGTGAGATCATGAGCTTCGGCGACATGGATGAGACTTGCGAGTACTCCCGCGAGCTGGTGGAGAGATTCTTCTGATCCCGCCCCAACGGATTCGTTTCAGGTCCTTACACTGTAAATGACTTCACAGGAGACAACCATGAAATTTTACAAAGATCATTATGACGTGATCGTGATCGGAGGGGCCCTGGCGGGCCTCTCCTCAGCGCTTATGCTGGCGGACAAGGGGCTGGATGTGCTGGTCCTTGAGCGCCACAACCTGCCCGGCGGCATTGCCACGAGCTTTGTGCGCGGGGGCATTGAGATCGAAGCGGCGCTGCACGAGATGATGTCTATAGGCCCCGGCGACAATCGCCTCAAAGTGGGCAAGTTTTTCGATGACATGGGCCTCGATATAGAGTGGCTTCAGGTTCCGGAGTGCTACCACGCGAGTCTCCCCGGCCTGGAAGTGACGCTTCACCCGGGTCTGGAGCGCTTCTCCCGCGAGATCGACGAGCAGGTACCGGGCACTTATGACAAAGTACTCAGGCTCTTGAAGCTCTGCGATACCGTTTTCAACAGCGTCAACGAGCTGTCCATCCACCCGATGAGCAAACCGCAGATGCTCCTTAAGCATGAGGCTTTCGTCAAGACAGCGGGCTATTCCACCAAGGAAGTACTCGATACCTTTGACCTCCCTCAAAAGGCATTGGATCTGCTGGCTCCCTACTGGATCTACGTGGGAAGCGGCTTTTCAGATCTGCCTTTTACGATCTATTCCGTGCTGATGGCGGACTATGTGGGCTACGGTTCCATGATCCCCAAAAAGTTAAGTCATGAGATGAGTCTGAAGATGGCGGAGCGCGCCGAGGAGATGGGCGTGCAGATCGAGTACCGCCAGCATGTGGACAAGATCCTGGTGAAGAACGGCAGGGCTTACGGCGTGCGCACAGCGCGCGGCGACGAGATCCACGCGGACTACGTGATCTCTTCCGCTTACCCCAACGCGGTCTACACACACATGATCGAGCCCCTCAGCGAAGTGCCCGCAGGTGCCACTAAGATGGTCAACGGGCGGCGTCTTTCGCTGACTGCGTTCTCGGTGATCCTGATCCTGGACAAGCCGGCGGAAGAACTGAATATTAAGGACTACAGTATTTTCCGCGGCGACACGATGGACACGGACCTTCTGTATGAAAACCTGGCGGGCCTTGGCCCTTACAGATACCTGACCTGCATCTGCCACAACTACGGCAATCCCGGTGTGACACCGGAGGGCACCTGCTCCTTCAGCGTGACGGTGCTGCCCCGTGTGGACGGGTGGAAGACGGTTAAGGCGGAGGATTATGACCGGGTCAAACACGAAGTGGCAAAGCAGCTGATCGACGACATGTCTGAGTATTTCGGCGTGAACCTCCTCGACCATGTGCTGGAGTGTGTCATAGAGACGCCGATGACCATCGCGCACTACACAGGCGCGTGGAACGGCTGCATATACGGCTATGCGCACACTATGGAGGACCACATCGTCGCGAGGCTGCAGACTGCAGAGGAAGAGAAGTTCATCGACAGATTGGAGTTCGCGGGCGCCCACGCCATCTCCGGAGACGGCATGGGACCGGCGGTGACCAACGGACGGAAAGCTGCCAAGAACGTGTTGGATGACATTGCAGCGAGAAAGGAGGCAGCGCGATGAAAGTTAAGAATTTCCTGGCTGATGTCGGCGGAGCTTCCCGTGTCACGAAAGCGCGCCTGAACGCGTTCGCCTCTGCATCCCCTGCGCTTGCGGACGTGGATCCGATCGGCGATGTTTCACGCGAGTGGCATCCCGGTCCGATCGAACTTGTCGTCACAAAGATCACGCCTGCCTGCAAGACAGCCAAGACCATCCGTTTCGAGCGGACAGACGGCAAAAAACTGCCCTTCTTCTATGCGGGGCAGTACATTGTACTGGATTTCAAGATCGGTGAGAGCCTGATCTCCAGACCGTATTCCATTTCTTCCGCGCCCTATCAAGCGAGAGCGGAAAAGCCATTCGTGGAGATCACGGTCAGAAAGTCCAAGGGCGACGGTTTTATCTGTGATTATGTCAATGATGAACTGAAGGTCGGCGATATTTTGACAGGGAACATGGGGCTGGGACAGTTCTACTACGAGCCGCTCCGCGATGCGAAGCATGTAGTGGCGCTGGCCGGCGGCGTAGGTATTACGCCCTTCGCTTCCATGGCCAAAGAAGTGGCAAACGGGACGCTGGATATCGACCTGACGATCCTTTACGGATCAGCTTCCTCGGACGATATCGTCTTGAAGGAGGAACTGGACGCGCTGGAAGGGGCGTGCGGCAATCTGCACATCGTGCATGTGCTCAGCGGCGACGAGCCCGGCTGGACCGGCGAAAAGGGGTTCCTGACGGCAGAACTTATTAAGAAGTATTCTGCGGCGGACACCACGTACTTTATCTGCGGGCCGCAGGTTATGTACACTTTCCTTCGGAAAGAAGTGGCAAAGCTGGACGTTCCGGCAAGGCGCGTGCGCTTCGAGGTCTTCGGCCAGGCCAAAGACATTGCCATGTACGAGGGATTCCCGACGGAGCTCAGACATGAGACCTTCACGATCACCGTGGTGCGCGGCATCAGTGAGGTGGAGATTCCCGCCAAGGCGACGGAGAGCATTGTCGTTGCGCTCGAGCGCGCCGGGATCCGGATCGAGACCGGGTGCCGCAGCGGCGAGTGCGGATTCTGCAGGACCAAAGTCCTGTCCGGAAACTATTTCGTCTGCCCGGAGGGAGACGGAAGAAGAGCGGCAGATAAGGATTTCGATTACGTTCATGCATGCGCGGCGTATCCGCTGTCGGACATGAAGGTGAAGATACCGATTTTGTAGAATAAGGGAGACAGGGGACGGTTCTCTGTCTCCCGCAAAAGTTGTCAGAAGAACCGTCCCCTTGACACCCTTTTTTTGCCCAAAGCTTCCGCCTGACCGCAATATTTAGTGGACTCTCCAATAGTGCGCAGTATAATTAACATTGCGTTATAGTTTTGCAATAATATTTTACATCAACGCCATATGTTCTCTTGTATGACGGAAAAGAAATAGACAACATTTGGACGGGAGAAGATATGAAAAAAAGAAGTGGGGGCTTATTTTGTCCGCTCTGATCGGGAGCATTGCAGCATGTCTGCTCATGTCTCCGGTCAAAGCGGCATCCTCCACGATGAAGATCGCGGCGATCCGGTACATCAATGACTGGTCTGCAGCTATTATGTTTGTGGGATCTTCGAAACAGTAGACAGAGAGCGCTGCTCTTGCTGAATCATCGGCAAGGGCAGCGCTCTCTTTTTGTGCGATAAGCTTCGAGCCCGAGGCTCGGGAGCACAGAACAATCCCCGAGCCCGAGGCTCGGGGCTCTACATTTAAGGTTTATTTTATTTTTTTTATCCAAAATAGAACCGGCACGCAATCTGCGTCGTCTGTATAGACGTAAAGGAAATCCACTTAAGTAAAAAACGGAGGAAAGTGATGAAAAAGACAACGGCAAAAAACATCTTGGCAAAGACAACAGCAGCCGCAGTGGTGATCGCATTGATCGCAGGGGCAGATGCGTGGCTTATGAATGATCGAATGACTGCACTGCATGCCAGTGCGGCAGCGACAGAGGCAGCCAGTGAGGAAGAGCCAGCCGCTGCGGCAGCGGCAGAGGCAGCCGGTGAGGAAGAGCCATTGCCTGCCGATAAGAATGAGCTCATGAAAAAGGCCGCATCAGACCTTGCTGCAAAATACGGAACATATCTGGAAAGCGCTTCACAGATTGCTAAAGAGATGCGGGAAGAAGCACTCAAAGCGGTCAAAGAAGAGGACGCTTCATTGGCACAGGAATGGCTGGACACACTCGTGGAACAATTTGATGAGAACGATATTCAGGGCTCTGCAGCTTCCTGCTTCACGGAAGAAACTTCAGAGGAAGAGATGCTTGCAGCATTGCAGCTGCTGTCAGCGGTTTACCAGGGAGAGATCAGCACAGAGATCCTGTCCTTTGACAAAGACGGATTTGTGGCAAGGCTGACGGGCGATAACGCCAGCGGTGTGTTCCCCTTTACTTTCCGTGATGGAACAGCTGTTTTGTCCGGAAGCTTGTTTACCTCTATGGTCTGCGGGTCCTGCGGCGGCACCGGACAGATTCCGTCTTATACGACCTGCGCGACCTGCGGCGGCACCGGCCAGCAATATTTTGACAACGTATACTATGACCTGGTCATGGGATGGCAGGGAATGTGGCAGGCCTGCAGCGGCTGCGGCGGAGCAGGTCAATTTGTATACTACAATATCTGCCCCGAATGCGGCGGCGCGGGTGTGCACCAGTAAACAGAGAGGGCGGGTGAGAGACCGTGGGCTTCGAGACAAGGAATCAGCGGGCAGTGCACAGAGGACGAGCGAAGCTGTCCGGGAAACTGTCCGGGAAATGCGAGAATGATCCCATTGAGAGAGATCCTATAGAGAGAAATTCTATAGAAAGAGAAATTCAGAGAGAACTGATTCTGCTCTCTGTCAAAAAGGAGCTCCGGGAAGCCGGAATCATTGAAAAAACAGACAATGAAATATCGGATGAAAAGGATTGAACGGAAAGGAAAACGTAACAGATATGTTCAGGACAATCGGCAGAGTGTTCTATGTTATAGCGGTGATATTAATCCTATTGTTTTTTCTGGTTTTTAGTACAGATGAGACAGCAGCAAGGGAATATATGGCACTGGCGGTGCTCTCGCTGCTGACAGGGGTCTTTTGCCTGCTGTTGGAAGATATTCACCTTCGATTTTCAAGAGGCGGGGGAAACCTTAGGAAAAACAATAGCACGGCAATTTGTCCGCACTGCGGGAAATTTATCAATCGGCATGATAACTGCTGCAAACATTGCGGGTTGAAGATCAATACCGGCGCGTGAAACAGCAATAGAACAGTATAGAGAAGGAAAACGCAAAAAAGGAGATAAGGAAAGATGTTTTCAAGATTTCAAGAGGCTAATTTGGGCTTATTTCTTAAAGAAATCGGTCAAGACAAAGCAAGGGAACTCGTCGAGCTTTCGCAGGATTATATGGATGCATTGGTAAGCGGAGATCAGGATGGAATCCTGGACAACTATGACACTATTCTGTCGAAAATCGAGGAAGCTACAATAGAGACAGGAATTCGTATTATGATCTCTTATAGTGAGAATGAGAGTTACTTTGTGGCGGTAACTGCCTTTTGCGCGAGAATTACGAAAGCGCTGATGGATGCAGCGGAATTCAAGATTGAAGAGACAAGACCGAAATTTGGGCAGAAGGTATTCAGTACAGTGACAGAAGCCGACCGATGGCTCTCGGAGAATTCGCTTATTGAGGTCACTGAGATGAAAGTTCCGACAAGAACTGCTTTCGGAATACTGGGGAGCCATTCGGTAGCAGAGAGTATCACGCTGGAATACATAGAGCATAATCAGCCTACCGGATACCAATATGGAATGGTCGAATTTGAAAAAGCGAAATACATAACAAAAGCAGATCCCTCGCAATACATCAGGGAGTGGAAAAACAGAAACAACGTGGAAGTAGTCCTCTGGAGATCAAGCTCTGTTGTGACAAGGCAGCACGGCATACACTTTTTTGACGCAGGGCTGGACCGCGCTGAGCATGTCAAATTGTTCGTTGTTTACAGAAATAATGTGGAAGTGCTGCAGAAGTAAATTCTGTAGGTACTGTATCCGTTAAATGAGTATTCAGAAAAGAGGGAGCAGGAGTGAAAAACAAGCTGACAAATCAGGAGTGGGCAGAACTTGTGCAGAGAGCACAGAACGGAGAAGAAGAGGCTTTTGAAGAACTGTATCGTTCATCTTACGATTACTTGTATGCAGTATGCTTTAAGGGGAGTGTTCCGGAAGAGGATATACCGGATGTGCTGCAGGAATCCTATATCAAAATATTTAAGAATCTGGACACACTGGATCAGCCGGAGAAATTTCTCGCCTGGGCAGCCGTTGTCGTCAAGAACACAGGGCGTGACAAAGGGCGTCAAAGAAAGACCTATTATGAGCGGAATGAGCTGATGGAAGATACTTCCAGTGAAGAGAACATGGGGATCGATGCGCTTGCTGTCGATGAGATGGATCCGGACTACAATCCGGGTGCAGCACTCGACAAAGCTGCCACAGTTCGAATCGTGAGAGATATGATCGCGGAGCTCCCGGAAACGCAGAGAGATTGTATCGTTCTCTGGTGTGAAGGAAAAAGCATGAGTGATATCTCCGAAGAAGTCGGGATACCGGTCGGATCAGTAAAGAGCAGCATCAGCTACGCGAAACAGAAGATCAAGAAAATGACTCTGAAGATTGAACAGGAGCAGGGCATTCGCCTGCACACCGTCGCACCTATGTCGTTCTTTATCTGGGCGATCGGCAATATTGAGGAGCTGCTGGATGTGGCTGTTCCCTCATTTTCTGCAATCTACGATATTTTGGCCCTATCGGGACAGGTCGTATCGGGGAACGCAATGAAACTGGCGGAAGGTCTGGCCTCTGATACATCGGCAGCACAAACCGCGGGTCAGACGGCTGTGGAGGTCGGGAAGAAAGGGGCAGAACAAGCGGTGTCTGCCGCCGGGAAGAAGGCCACAGAACATGCGGCGCTTACGGCGGGAGAAAAGGCAGCTGCCGGCTTCCTGACAACGATGGGCGGCAAAGCGGCTGTGACGGCTATGGTCCTGATTATCGGCGGAGCCGGAGTTTATTATGCATCGGGAGCCGGCAGGCAGAAACCGCAGGAAGCGCCGACTGCCGTGACGCAGGAAGAAACGACCGAAGAAAACGAACCGGTCCAGAGTGCAGAGACAGAGACGGAATCGGCTGCGGCAGCGCCCACTGCGGAAGTACCGAGTGAAGAAATTCAGGAAGAAGAGGACCTGCTGGCACAGATCCCGGAGTTAGATCAAGCGGTAGCGGATATGGTGCCGGCTATGACTTGCTATATAGATACAAAAGAAGGTATCGGGAGTATTCCGGAGCCGGAAGAATTCTCGGTGAATAATACCGAGCTTTTCTGGAAATTTGCGCATTCCTATTGTATCAGATTTCCCGAACACCTAAGTGAAGATAACTATTCGGGAGCGGTGAGGGTAAGCGAAATGGAGGAAGTGGCCAGAACCGCGTTTGCAGACTGCACCGGGCTGCCGGATACACTGGATGAGTATGCTAATTCATATATTGGATATGGCATATACGGAGAATGGCTTGAAATGCCGCTCGGGAACGCATTGTTCCGTTATGAGATGGCCGGGTGGGAGACCACGGAAGACGGAAAAGGGATCGACGTCACGCTCGATGAGATCAATGTCGGAGCAGAAATGTACAATACGTCCTATGTGGTTCATCTGGTGCCCGTCGAGGAGGCGGTCAAGGGTGATGCCAGATTGAAGTTCTTTATCACCGGAGCGGAAGAGGTGGAGTAATGCTCTGAAGGAATCATTGCTGTTGGATTAATAATGACAGGGTAAAGTGACAGGAAAAGAGGGACATAATGAAAAGAATTGCAACGATTATTGGAGCCGTTTTGTTGGCCGGCGTATTGTTTGGCTGCGGAGACGCACAAAAAGAAGATGAACTGCAGAAAGGACTTAATGCTTTTTATGGATTAAATGAAACGGAGGTGAACTATGAAGAGGCATTCCGACTTTTCTCAGAAGCTGCAGAAGCGGGAAATGCAAGGGCAATGTATTATCAAGGATTGTATTACCAAAGACAGTACAAAATCTCAGAGGAAGTCGATGCATATGAGAAAGCAATAGAGAATAATGACGATTTGGCGCGGCTTGGTTTGGGTATGCGGTATATATACGGAAATGGAGCAGACTTTAATTTTGAGAAAGCCCGCAGTCTTTTTGAAACGGCATTGGAGAACGGATGTGTTGAAGCTAATTTCGGAATGGGCATTCTATATGAGGATGACAGCTATGGTGTAAAAAGAGATACCCAACAGGCCCTGCAATACTTTGACAAAGCAACGAAGGGGGAGGATCCTTATTGGGTTTCGCAGGCGTACAACGAATTGGCGTATATTTACTGGTACGGAAAAGGCGTTGAAGTTGATCTGAACAAGGCGCTTGAATATGAAATAAAAGCGAACGAAGTCGCACAAAAATGGGAGACAATATATTTAATTCGGGAAGCTCATTTGTGTAACGAAATGGAAGACACTGAAAAAGCCGGCGAGTATGCAAACAAGGCGATTGAAGAAAATGAGAAGCTTGGAAACTCCGAAAACGGTAATGCCTTTAATATGACAGGAGTACTTTATGAGAACGGAAAACTTGTCGATGAAAATCCCGAAAAAGCGATGGAGTACTATCAAAAGGCCGCTGAAAAAGGGAATCCTGTCGGGTTCTTTAATATAGGATTGTTATACAATTCAGGGAAAGGCGTCGCTCAGAATCGAGAAAAAGCATTGGAATATTTTCAAAAAGCAGCGGATTTAGGATATGCCGGAGCGTACGGTGGAATAGCCAATGTCTATTATTATGGCTGTGGTCAGGAACCGGATTATCAGAAAACGATGGAATATAGTCAAAAAGCAGCGGATCTGGGAGTGGACGAAGGAATTCATAATATAGGAATACTCTATTACAGTGGACAAGGTGTCGATCAAGACTACAAAAAGGCAAAGGAATACTTTGAAGAAGCTGCAAATGCAGGATGCGGTATAAGCCTTGAGTATATAGGCTTAATGTATTTAGATGGCAAGGGCGTAGAGCCTGATTATGAATTAGCAAGGAGCTATTTTCAGGCAGCAATTGAGCAAGGTTACAGAGAGGCAAACGCTGATCTGGGGAGAATGTATGATCAAGGATATGGTGTAGAGCAAGATTACGGGAAGGCTATGGAGTATTATGAAAAAGGCGCAGAGAACGGAAGCTCCATGGCACTGAATAATATCGGGTGGCTGTATGAAAGCGGTTATGGGGTAGAGCAGGATTACGATAAGGCGATGGAGTATTATCAGAAGGCGGCAGAGAAAGATAATGTGTCGGCTTATTATAATATCGCGTCACTGTACGAAAATGGTTATGGAGTAGAACAAAACTATGAAAAAGCGTTGGAGTACTATCAAAAGGCGGCGGATCGTAATCACGGGACTGCATGTAACCAGATTGGCTGGTTCTACTGTAACGGATATGGCGTAGAAAAAGATTACGAAAAGGCTATGGAGTACTTTGAAAAAGGTGCGGAAAACGGGAATTCCATGGCACTGAATAATATCGGGTGGTTGTATGAAAACGGTTATGGGGTAGAGCAGGATTACGATAAGGCAAGGGAGTATTATCAGAAGGCGGCAGAGAAAGATAATGCGGATGCTTATTATAGCATTGGCAGATTGTACGAAAATGGATATGGAGTAGAACAAAACTATGAAGAGGCGTTGGAGTACTATCAAAAGGCGGCGGATCATAATCTTGGTGCTGCACTTAACCAAATCGGCTGGTACTACAACAATGGATATGGCGTAGAAAAAGATTACGAAAAGGCTATGGAGTATTATGAAAAAGGTGCGGAAAACGGGAGTTCCATGGCATTGAATAATATCGGGTGGCTGTACGAAAACGGTTATGGGGTAGAGCAGGATTATCAACGGGCATTTGAGTATTACGAGATGTCGGCGCGGCAAGGAAACAGGATAGCTGTTCAGAATATCCGTCATCTGTATTATGAAGGATATATAGGATCTGATGAAGCTTCGGAATGGCTGTAACCATCAGAAGAAAAAGGGAGACAGAGAACCGTCCCCTGTCTCCCTTTCATGGCTTTACGCCGCCTGATCTACATAACCGGACTCCCGTGCACTCTTCATAATGAGCATCGGGATCAATGTGAGCGCGATAAAGTGCATGACGAAGCGGGAAACGAGATTGCCCCAGTGTCCGCCCAGAAGGGGGATGACCATGGCCTTTTCAAAGTACGTCTTCCAAACGAAGAGCAGTGCGACGGAGACGCCGGACTGGATCGGGAGATTGACATAGCCCCTGGGAATCTCGTAGTGAATGTAATGCCGTTCCACATAACTTCCGAGGACTAGGCCCAGGAAAGCGCCGCACGCTTTAAAGCAGTCATTCATCATACTCTTGGGATCTACGAGAAGCTTACCGTCTACATAATCCATCGGATAGGGTTTGACCTGAATATAGATCAAAACAGCGACCACGGCCAAGACACCGACCACCGTGAGAATATCATAGGTCTTCTCGTTGTCGCCGATCACCCGGCTCACCTTCCTGACGATCAGGATCATTACAATACCTTCCGTCAGACCGACGATGACGTCCTGGGGCGTGTGAACGCCGAGGAAATTTCTTGAAAAACCGGTCAGCAGGATACAGATCGTGCAAAAGATCGCAAGCCATCTTCGCTTACTCCATTGGTTTTCAACGACGCTTCCATATAGGGAAGATGCCGATACGCTGTGGCCGCTCGGGAAGGAATATCCGGTGGCGGCAACTTTGGAGTCTCCGGCGGGCTCGATCAGATTCGAGCGTATCCATGGACGATATGCACAGACAGTGAGCTTCACAGCTCCGTTTAAGAGATTTGCTCCCAGATAGGAATAGAGAAAGCGATAGCCCCATTTCTTATTTACACACAGAAAGATAAGGAAAGGCAGAAACGGAAGGACATCGACGGCCACTTTGCTCATTCCGTTGAAAAACTCGTCAAAGATGCCGCCTGTTGCAAGCCGCAGGTTCTGCAAAAACAACAAATACTGTAAATCAATTCCCATAATTCAGTTCTCCTTTAAAGCTTAATAGTATCTATGACCAACTCATGGGAGAAGACGCGCACGGCGCGTCTTCTCCCATGAGAATGGTTTCGCTTAACGGGCTTAACGCACTTAATTCGTCTGCTCCGTCGGGTAATCCGACTTGCCTGTGACTTTTCTCTTGATGATCTTAAAGCCCCTTTGAAGCGCATACGGGCCGACGCATTTCATCATTTCTTCCGCAGTGTGCATGTCCGCCGCGTGCGGAATGTCGCGGGAGAGGTGGATCGCATCGAATTCGCAGCGCGTAGTACACAGGCCGCAGCCGATACACTGGTTGAGATCGACGACCGTGGCGCCGCACTTCAGGCACCGGTTTGCTTCCGCCTTCACCTGCTCTTCGGTGAAGGGCAGGCGGGGATCACGGAACGTCTCAGAGGACGCAGCGGATCTCAGTCCCGGCGTCTGCCGGCTTGCGTTGTCGTAGGACTCGATGCGCACGTCGCTGCGGTCCAGCTCAATGAACTCGCGCAGGTCGCGCCCGATCGTCAGCGACTGGCCGGGATGGACGAAACGGTTGATCGAGACCATGCCCTCTTTGCCGTCTGCTATGGCGTCGATCGCGAAGCGCGCTCCGTGGAAAATATCGCCGCCCACGAAGATATCCGGCTCGCCGGTCTGGCAGGTGATGGGATTTGCGATCGCCGTTCCGTTTCCGCGCAGCTGTACGTTTGTGCCATCCAGCAGGCCTCCCCACTCGGCGGACTGCCCGATCGCCATCAGAACATGGCTGCAGGGAATCGTGATCGTCTCGTTCTCATCGTATACAGGAGCGAATTGATGCTTTTTGTCGAAGACGGAGACACACTTCTTGAAGACGATCGCAGTGACGCGGCCGTTTTCGGCGACAATCTCTTTGGGACCCCAGCCGTTCATGATCGAGATGCCTTCTTCTTCCACTTCCGCCACTTCGTCTTTGGCAGCAGGCATTTCCTCTTTGGACTCCAGGCAGAGCATACTGACTTTTCCATCCGTGACGCGCAGAGCAGTGCGGGCCACGTCAGCGGCCACATTTCCGCCGCCGACCACGACCACGTCGCCGTGGAGCATAACACCGCTGCCGCCGTCAGAGTTCTGACTGCCATTCTCAAGATTAATACTCTCAAGATTAATATTTCGCAGGAAACGGATACCGGACTCGACACCCTCAGCGTCCTCGCCGGGAATGCCGGCGAGACGGCCGCCCTGCAGGCCGATCGCAACATAGAATGCCTTGAAGCCGCGCGCGCGAAGTTCATCGAGCGTGACGTCTTTGCCGACTTCCACGCCGCACTCTATTTTGACACCCATCCGCCTGATGATCTCGATCTCTGCCTCCACGATGTCTTTCTCCAGGCGGAAGGAGGGAATGCCGTTCATCAGCATACCGCCGGGGCGCGCTTCACGCTCGAAAACAGTGACGGGATATCCTTCCGCGCGCAGATAGTAAGCAGCACTCAGGCCCGCGGGGCCGGAGCCGATGACAGCGATGGGGTAGTCATCCCACTGCTTTCCTTCGCCGTTCTCACAGATGGGAAGATAGGCCGCAAGCGCATCGGAAACGCCCTGCGCCGGATCAGAGGCCTCCGCCGCCCTGACCATTTCCAGTTCACGGAGCGCCAGGAATTTCTTGATCTCGTCGATCGCTACAGGAGCGTCGACCAGTCCGCGGGTACAGCGGTCTTCACAGCGGCGGTTGCAGATGGCACCGCATACAGCTGGGAAGGGGTTGTCCTGGCGGATGAGCCTGAGGGCATCCTCATAGCGGCCTTCCGCAGCCATCCGGATGTAGCCCTGCACGGCGAGATGTGCCGGACATGCCGCCTTACAAGGCGAGGTGCCGGTGTCATAGCAGTTGATCTTGTTGTGGTCCCGATAGTCCGGATCCCACTTGTCAGGTCCCCAGATGTGGTCATCGGGGAGCTCATGCATGGGATATTTGACCTTGCTGCCATCGGAGCGGCAAAGTTTCTGGCCCAGTTTCGCGGCACCGGCAGGACATACCTCCACGCACTTACCGCAGGCGACGCACTTGGCCGGGTCCACGTGTGCGCGATAAGCGCTGCGGGACATATTGGGCGTGTTGAAGAGCTGGGACGTGCGCAGGCCGTAGCAGCTGCCCGGGGAGCAGTTGCAGATGCCGACGATCCGGTTCGGACCGTCCAGATTGGTGATCTGATGGACATAGCCCTTGCGCTCGGCGCGCTCTAGGATCTCCATGACTTCCTCTTTGGATACATATTTGGCATCTTTGCCGCTCGTGACGAGGAACTCGGCGATATCGCCGACGCCGATGCACATATGTCCCTCAATGTCGCCGACGCCCTCTCCGCGGATGCGCTGTGCCTTGCGGCAGGCGCAGACCATGGTGCAGAAGGTGTCATATTTGTCGAGCCAGTGGGAGAGATGTTCCACACTGACGGAAGTCGAAGAGGTATCAATGGCCTTTTCTACGGGGATGACGTGCATGCCGATCCCGGCGCCTCCGGGAGGAACGAGCTTCGCGGCCAGTTCCAGAGGTTCCTGAGGAGCCAGATTGAACATGGTGGCAACTTCAGGATACTTGTCGGGCAGCGTCTTGTGCTCGACCATATACTCGCCGGACCCCACGACCCATTTGGGCACCAGATACTGAATGTGGTGGTCCTCATTGTCGCGGTTCTGTTCCAAAATACCGATCCACAGAAGGCGGTCGATGATCTTCTGCGCTTTTTTCTCACTGATGCGGTTGCGCGCAGCCAGCTCCGCGGTGGTGAGACCTACACGGCGCTTCTTGAAACTGAGAAGGAACACGATCTCACGCTTAGTCAGAAGGCGGTCCAGGATCCAGAAATCCATGTGGTTTTCGTGCATGCCGCCGGGGAGTTTGCGCGGGATGTTGTCGGTGATCATCCGGGCCAGCTTCATGACCAGCTTTTTCTTGACGGGATCATCACAGTGATGATCTTTGAGGGGATAGTCTCGTTCGTTGACATGTATTCGGGGGTGAACTTCTTTGGGCATATCCTTACCTCCCTTACAGGGTTTACAGATTCATAAATTGAGCTGACCGTATTATAACGGTCCGTATTTTGATTATACCATATCGCAGTGTTCCTTCGCCTTAAATCACAGGAGGTCACGCGCGATCACAGGTAGTCCCGCACGACGGGGATCATGCGCAGAAGGAATGTGATCACGAAGCATATGAGCATTGTCAGCGCGCAGAAGAGAAGACTCACCACAAGAGAAGGAAGCCCCCCGGCGGCCAGAGAGTCCATAGCCTGTATACAGCGAGGATGCCTTATGAACATCAGGTGCAGTAAATAGATGCCAAAAGAGCACCGGCCCAGAGTGATGAATATATGGCTCAGTCTCTTTCCCGGCGGCCTTATACCCGTCAGATATTTGATCAGCATGTAGACACTCACCGCGTTGATCAGGACATAGCAGTTGTGAAAGGTCTGAGACTGTGAGCTGCTGACCACGCCCTCAAGAGACTGCTTGTAGTATGTGACAGCGCAGGTGAGCGCGAGCAGAAGGAGGTTGAGAGCCCAGACGCCGGCAACTGCGCGGCCGGTGATCTTTATGTGATGCTCCAGATAATAACCGATACAGGGAAAGAGCACGATGTTGGCCAGAAGCCAGGACGGCCTGAAGCCGCTGTTGCAGGTCAGGTTTCCCTTAAAGAGCAGATAATCGGTGATCGTGACCGTGTTAAAGACCAGACAGATCAGAACCATATAGTTGTAATAGTGCACTTTCAGGCCGGAAGCGATCCCCTGCAGGAAGGGCAGGGAGATCAGGAAGGCAATATAAAAGTAGATAAACCACAGATGGAAGCCGGTTCCCGAGCTGTAAGTGCGTTTCAGGTATTCTTTCACGCTGAACACAATGCCCGGATCCTGATGTACACGGATCAGCTCATAGATCAGAGAGATCACGAGCAGGACGACGACCTGCCGCTTGATCCTCTTGCCGAAGAGCACGGGGAGAGGATCGGGCTCCCTTGGAAGGAGGAGGGCACCGGAGATCATAAAGTACAGAGGTACGGAAAACTTGCAGAAAACAGACAGAAAAAGACTGATCCAATACAAGGGGCTTGCCGGCGGGGTCTTAGTGAACAGCAGAAAGCCTTGATCGCCCGTGTGATTGAATATGACAAAAAAGACAGCGGCAAAACGCATGATCTCCAAATAGACCCGCTTTTTGGGCGGGCCCTTTATTGAACTTTTTTCGAAGCTGTTTCCGGAAGCATTCCTTTTATCCATTTCTTATTCTTCTTTCTTATTCTTCCTCAATGACCTGGAAAATATAGAATCGGTGCGCATCCCTTGCGGCCTCTCCTATGGTCTTTCTGAACAGCTCCGGATCCATGAAGTGTGAGCAGGAACAGGTGACGAGATAACCGCCGTTTCTGACCAGTTTCATGCCGCGAAGATTGATCTCCCGATAGCCTCTGGCCGCCGCCTTGACGGAACTGCGCGACTTGGTGAAGGCGGGGGGATCCAGAATGACGACGTCATATAGTTCTCCCTGTTCGATCAGTTCAGGCAGCAGCGCGAATACATCGCGGCACAGGAAAGAGACTCTGTCCTGAAAACCGTTCAGGCGCGCATTTTCCTGTGCCTGTTCGACAGCCAGGTCGGAGGCGTCCACCGCGGTGACCTCCGCAGCGCCCGCAGCTGCGGCGTTGAGCGCAAAGGAGCCGGTGTGAGTGAAGCAGTCCAGGACCCTGGAACCTCCGCAGAGGCGGTGGATGGCCCGGCGGTTGTCTTTCTGGTCCAGGAAAAAGCCGGTCTTTTGACCGTTTTCCACATCCACAATATAGCGGACGCCGTTCTCGACGATCTGCACCTTGGTGTCGAAGGGTTCTGTGAGAAAGCCCTTCTCACGGGGCATTCCCTCGAGCTCGCGCACTTTGGCATCACTGCGCTCATAGATTCCCCGCACCGGGACGCCGTCTTCGCGCAGCGCGGCGACCAGAGCTGCCAGCAGATATCCCTTGAGGCGGTCGATGCCGAGCGCAAGGGATTCCACGACAAGGATATCCTCATACTTGTCGACCGTAAGACCCGGCAGGAAATCCGCCTCGCCGAAGATCAGCCGGCAGCTGGATGTGTCGATGACTTTCCTGCGGTAATCCCATGCGCGGCGCACGCGCTCCGCGAGAAAGGCCGGCGTGATCCTCGATTCTTTTCTGCGGGAGAGGAGACGGACCGTGATCCTGGACTTTCGGTTGATGAAGCCGTAACCCATGAAGTAGCCGTCAAAATCTTCCACGGAGATGATGTCTCCGTCCTCGAAAGAGCCTCTAAGCGACGCGATCTCATTGTCATAGACCCAGAGACCGCCCGCTTTTATGGTGCGGCCTTCTCTTTTTTTCAGGACCGCGGCCGCGTTTACCGACAGGTCCTCCTGGCTTGTGATGTCGTAGTCATCTAAATTCAGTGGTCTCATTACAGATTCCTTCCTCATTCCGGATTAATTACTAATTTGTGACCGTGTCTATGTCTGATCATCGGATGTGTGAATCCAGCTGCTCCTTAAGAAGGGCGGCCTTCTCCTCGTATTGGGGATCATTGGCCTTCTCTCCCATCGAGTTGTAGAGAGAGATCAGGCTCTCGACACTCTTTACCGAAGGGTGATCGGCGGAGGCGCCCTCGGGAATGAGTGACAGCGAGTCCTCCGTCATGGAGAATACAAGGGAGAGGAGCTGCCTGGAGACGTCCCGGTCACTGTCCATGCCGATGGAGAGGATCTGGGGCACGAAGCCCAGCGTAGAGGCCGTGTACCAGCTGCCTCTGAAATTGTTGGGATCTGCCTGATTGTCGGTCAGAGGTGTATTGAGCTTGTTGGTGAGGTAAGCGATCACGAGGTCCCTGGACGGGTCGACCATGATCAGTGTTCCGGTCCAGCCTTGGTGGCCGATGGCTCCGGAGCAGGCCTGGGTGCCAAAATACCAATCCCGCTGGTCATCTCCTTCGCGCCACCAGCCAAGTCCCCAGTTCGCGGCGTCTTCCTTCTTGGGCGCAGTGAACATATCGATGACATTTCGGGAGAAGAAGCGGTGCTCACCGTAACCGCCCGTCAGCATGACGGAAGCCAGTCTGGCCAGGTCAGACGCGTTGGAGAACAGGCCGGCGTGGCCTGAGACGCCGCCCATGCTGTAATAGGCTTTCTCGTCGTGCACCGTGCCCTGAAGCGTCTCTTTACGGATCCCGGGGAAGTCCACGACGCCGTCCCTTGTGTTGCCGCAAAGTTCTGTGGCGGCACAATCCTGCGAGGTGAAGCCGTGATCGAGCGGTGTATAGGTCATGCGCGTCAGTCCCATGGGATCAAGGAAGGTCTCTTTGAGAAGTGTGTCCAGGTCCTTTCCGGTGACCTGTTCGATCACGATCCCCAGGACCATGTAGTCGACGTCGGAGTATACAGTCTTCGTGCCGGGCTCGTACATCAGCGGTGTGCGCCCGATCGCTTCGATCGTCGCCTCACGCGTCTCATCATCTCCCCCGCTTCCGGCAAAGAGCTTATTGGTGCCCGTGGGGTCGAATTCCTGCTTCTCTGTGTTGAGATGAGGGTTAAAATAGCGGGGATCCGCAGGGAATCCGCCCTGATGCCGCAGAAGATCGCGGATCGTGAGAGAACGCTTCCATTCTTTCTGTACATCGAGGGAAGGATTTTCGCCGTCCGTATATTCGATCTCGATGACATTTTCATAGAAGGAGGGACCGAGATAATCCGAGACTTTGGCGTCGAGGTTCAGCTCACCGTCGGTGACCAGTTTCTGCAGTGCATAGTTTGTGCCGAACATCTTGGTGATGGAGGCAATATCGTACATTGTATCTGTTGTGACGGCCGTGCGCTGATCCTGCGGGATGGGCGTTCCATCCGGATTATAGGAGTTCAGGCTGCCCCACGCATTTTGATAGACAAGCCTGCCGTGACGGATCACAGCGAGCTGTGCGCTGGTAAAACCGTTCTCGATATCGGATTCGATCAGATCGGAGATCAGATCCACGGACTGCTGTGAGATGCCTGCTTCTTCCAGTGTCCCGTCCAGAACAGTCGGATAGGTGATATAGATGCCGACCTTCTGCCCGGAGGCGGCGGGGAGAATATCTGTGACCTGGATTGTGTTGAGGCCGTCAACAGCCGCGCCGGAAAAGTCGATCTCATAGACCTTGCCGGCTTCCATAGCAGTGGTATCCACAGGAATATTGTTGATGTACATACTAAAGGATGTGATACCGGCATCGGGCGCCGCATAGAGGGTTCCCTGCCCGTGTCTTCCCTCGAAGCTGACCATGCTGTTCATGGCGAGACTGTTGTCCGGTTTGCCTTTCCAGTCGGGAAAAGAGACGGAGAACTGCCAGCCGCAGTCAGGAAGAGCCTGGATCTGGGCAGCGCTGATCAGCCCGTCCGAAGCTGAGAAGCCGCCGTCTGCTGCCGAAGAGGCGGAGCTGCCTGCCGCCGGCGAAGCGGCCGATGAGGTACAGCCGCTCAGGAGGAGAGATACGACTGCCGGAACGAAGATCATGCAGCGGAAAATGACACGCATCGAGTGTTTCATTTTACAGTCCTTTCTTAATAACTGTCCGTGGGTATCGCAGCGCCCGCCGGTGTGGTATTTTGGCAGAACGCCACAGCATACATTACATTATAGAATAAATATAGAAAAATAGGTAAAAAAAGCGCAAGGCTAAGAGGTGCACTGCAGGGGGAATTCTTGACTGTAAACGATAAAAAGACTATCCTATGTATCAGGATTCAGTAATCGCGATATCACGTAAGGCGAAAAAAGAGTGCACCGCATAGAGTGCATCTGAGCCGCAGGGAGTATTTATGAATAAGGATAAAGTTGCGGTGCTCACCGATTCGGGATGTGACGTTCCTCAGAATTTCAGAGAAAAATACGGGATCTGGATGCTGCCTCTCCGCGTCATGTACCCGGAGAAAGACTATGACGACGGTGTAAATATCGATCCGATGATGGTATACCGCCGTTTTCCGGATGAATATCCCAGTACTTCGACGCCTTCACTGGCGGAGGTGCAGGACAAATTCGACGAGATCAGGGCGGCCGGATTTGAAAAGATCATTGCCATTGCGATCTCCAGCGGGCTGAGCGGGACATTCAATACGATCCGGCTGGCTGCGGAGCAGCAGGACGAGCTGGAGGTCTTCGTGTTCGACACGAAGAATATTTCCGTTGCCTCCGGGATCTGGGCGATCTGGGCGGCGACCAAGCTGGAAAACGGATGGTCTTTTGAGGAAGTCAAGACGGGCCTTCAGAACAAGATCTATGATTCCAAGGTCATGTTCTACATGGACACGCTCAAATATCTCAAAAAGGGCGGCCGCATCGGCAAGGTGACGTCCGTTGTCGGAGAAGTCCTCAGTCTCAAGCCCATCATTTCCTGTAATGAGGACGGGATCTACTATACGGTGGGACTGATCCGCGGAGCGAAGCAGGGCAAGAAGAAGCTGCTGAACGAAATGCTGCAGTTCTGCAGGGGACACCACTGCTGGATCATCATCGGACACGGCGATGCCAACGAGGAAGCCGGAAGGATGCTGGAGATGGTGGAGACGCAGCTGACCAGCAAGGAAATTCTCTTTGTGAAGCAGATCAATGCCACGCTCGCCATCAATACAGGACCCGGTCTGGTAGGTATTTGTGCGCTGCGCGATCCGTAATATGAAAAGATTTCAACAGCAGTATTAAGAAAAATTCATATTTGTACTGGAAAAATCGTCAGTATAGTAATATAATTGTTCGGGAAATGCACCACGTTAAAGTGATGAATTATATAAAATCATTGAAAGAAGCAGGAGGACACAGGAATGGTTGCTAAGAAAGACATTGATTGGGCAAACCTCGGATTCAGCTATCATGTGACAGATAAGAGATACGTATCCATGTATCAGGATGGCAAGTGGGATGACGGCGCATTGATTTCGGATGACAAGATCGTCATGAGTGAGGACGCGGGCGTTCTTCAGTATTCCCAGTCAGTTTTCGAGGGACTCAAAGCCTATGAGACGGAAGACGGACACATCGTATGTTTCCGCCCCGATCTCAACGCACAGAGAATGTACGACTCGGCGCTTCGTCTTGAGATGCCTCCTTTCCCGGTTGACAGATTTGTGGAGGCCGTCAAGGCCACCGTCAGGGCGAACGAGGCATGGGTGCCTCCGTACGGCACGGGTGCTACTCTCTATATACGTCCCTATATGTTCGGAATCAGCCCCGTCATCGGCGTTAAGCCTGCGGATGACTATATGTTCCGCATTTTCACGACACCTGTCGGCCCTTACTTCAAGGGCGGCGCAAAGCCGATCGTAGTCCGTGTCAGTGACTTTGACCGCGCGGCTCCCAGAGGAACCGGCCACATCAAGGCGGGCCTCAACTATGCGATGAGCCTGCATGCGATCGTAGATGCCCATAAGGAAGGCTTTGCGGAGAATATTTATCTGGATCCCGCGACCAGGACCAAACTGGAGGAGACCGGCGGCGCCAATATCCTTCTGGTGGATCAGGACGATACACTGGTCATTCCCGCTTCTGACAGTATTCTTCCTTCCATCACCCGCCGCTCGATCCACTACGTTGCAGAGCATTATCTGGGCATGAAGGTGGTCGAGAGAGAAGTTCTCCTCGCTGATGTGGAGAAGGGCGAATTCAAGGAGTGCGGCCTGTGCGGAACGGCAGCGGTCATCTCCCCGATCGGCAAGATCAATGACCACGGCAAGGAGATCGAATTCTCGAACGGCATGGAGAAGATGGGCCCTGTCATGCAGAAGCTGTATGATACGCTGACCGGTATCCAGATGGGCAGGATCGAGGCTCCGGAAGGCTGGATCGTAAGAATCGATTGATAAAGAGCTCTTATGTGATGTTTTTTGCCGGAACTAGCTGACAGCAGCAGGAAAGATGTTTCCTCCCCGGATCCGAAGCGGTTTGGGGAGGTTTTGATTTAAGGAAAGTTTTGAGTTAAGAAAAGTTTGGGTTACGAAAAGTTTTGATTAAGGAGGCTTGAGTATAAAAGCTTGATTAAGGAGGTTTTACAGATGAAAGCGTTAATTCTGGCAGCGGGGTTTGGAAAGAGACTTCAGCCGATCACAAACAGGATCCCCAAATCCATGGTGGAAGTGAACGGCACGCCGCTTCTGTGCAACGCGCTGAACAACGTAACGGCGCTGGGAATCTCAGAGATCGGAATCGTGGTCGGCCATATGGCGGATTATATTAAAGAGCATATCGGAAATGAATGGAACGGCGTTCCCGTCCGCTATTTTGAAAACGAGAGATATCTGGAAACAAACAACGTGGTCTCCCTGTACAAAGCGGCGGAGTTCTGCGATGATGACATGCTGATGCTGGAATGTGATATCTACTATCACAAGGAGATGCTCGAGGCGCTGATGAAGGGAGAAGGGGACTGCTCTATTTTGGTCAGCCCGTTCAATCCGATCACCATGGACGGCACCGTGATCCGCGTCGACGGAAACAAGGCAATGGAATTGATCCTGGGGAAATGGCAGGGAGATAACTTCAACTATAAGCCGACCCGCAAGACGGTCAACATGTACAAGTTCACGAAGGATTTCGTGAAGAACAAGTACATGCCCCTGATCCGCTGGTATGTGGAATGCATGGGCGAGAACAGCTATTATGAGAAGGTCCTGGGCAGCCTGATCTATTACCGTGAGTGCGACTTCAGGGTCGTGGAGGTCCCCGAGGAGATGTGGTGCGAGATCGATGACGAATATGATCTCCAGAGAGCCAGGGCAAGATTCGGCGAATAATTAAAGTTGAAGAATATATATGAGGAGTTTGAAATGAGTGAGAAGAAAATGATGCTCGGCAATGCGGCAATTGCCAGAGGCGTGTGGGAGGCCGGCGTCAAGGTCTCGTCCGCTTATCCCGGCACGCCCAGCACGGAGATCAGCGAGGAACTGGTGAAATATCCCGGTGTCTACGCGGAGTGGGCTCCCAACGAGAAGGTTGCGGCGGAAGTCGCGATCGGCGCTTCCATCAGCGGTGTGAGATCCTTCTGCACCATGAAAATGGTGGGACTGAATGTGGCGGCAGATCCGCTGTATTCTTTCTCCTATATCGGATGCAACGGCGGACTGGTGGCAGTCGTCGCGGACGATCCGGGACTTTACAGCTCCCAGAACGAGCAGGACACCAGAATGGTGTGCCGCGCAGCGGCGATCCCCTGCATGGAGCCGGCGGACTCCCAGGAGGCCAAGGACTATATCAAATATGCCTACGAGATCAGTGAGAAATTCGATACGCCTGTCATTGTCAGGACGACGACCCGTCTCGCGCACTCCCAGTGCGAAGTGGAGCTGTGCGACAGGGAAGAGATCGCGGACAAGCCTTATGAGAGAAATATCCAGAAAAATGTCATGATGCCCGCCATGGCCAAGAAGCGCCATGTAGTCGTAGAGCAGCGCATGAAGGATCTGGCTGAATATGCCAATACGGCGCCCTTCAATACGGTCGAGATGGGTGACATGGAGATCGACGGCAAAAAGATCGGATTTATCACCGAAGGCATTGCATATCAGTATGTCAAAGAAGTGTGCCCGAACGCCTCGATCCTCAAGCTGGGCATGTGCCATCCCCTTCCGGAAAAGCTCATTAAAGACTTCGCGTCCAAGGTGGATGTGCTCTATATTTTCGAAGAGCTGGAGCCGGTCGTGGAAGAGCAGGTCAAGGCATGGGGCATCCCCTGCATCGGCAAAGAGAGATTCACGATCCAGGGCGAGTACAGCGCCAACATGATCAGAGAGAAGGTTCTGGGCATGGACCTCGGCATCAAGGCGGCCCCTCAGATCCCGCCCAGACCGCCGATTCTCTGTCCCGGCTGCCCGCACCGCGCGACATTCTCTGTGCTCAATAAGCTGAAGATCCATGCGGCAGGCGACATCGGATGCTATACGCTCGGAGCGCTGGCACCGCTTTCCGTCGTCGATACAACGGTCTGCATGGGATCCAGTATTTCCTCTCTGCACGGCATGGAGAAGGCCAAAGGTCACGACTATATCAAGAACTGGGTAGCCGTCATCGGCGATTCCACCTTCATGCACACGGGCATCAATTCGCTGATCAATATGTATTATAACCAGTCCCACGGGACAGTCATCATACTGGACAACCGAACCACGGGAATGACCGGTCACCAGGATCACCCCGCAACGGGCAAGACACTCTCCGGAGAGATCGTCCCTGCAGTGGATTTCAAGAACCTGTGCAATGGCATCGGTATCACAAACGTCCATGTGGTCAATCCCTTCGACCTCGACGCGCTCACGAAAGTGATCAAAGAAGAGGTGAAAAAAGAGGAACTCTCCGTGATCGTCGCAAAGGCTCCGTGCGCTCTGCTCAAGGACCAGAAGCATCCATACAAGGTGGAGCCCATCCCGGATAAGTGCGTGCACTGCGGCGCCTGCCTGCGCCCCGGCTGCCCGGCTCTGACAAAGAATGAGGACGGAACGATCTCGATCGACAGGACGATGTGCAACGGCTGCGGTCTCTGCATGAGCCTATGCAAAGTGGGCGCTCTGCAGCAGGTAAAGGCCTGAGACGGCACTGCGACAGGGAGGTACAAATTACGATGGAAACAAAGAATATTATGATCGTAGGCGTCGGCGGACAGGGAACCCTGCTCACCAGCCGCATTCTTGGCGGTGTCATGGAAAACGCCGGATATAAGGTAAAGGTCTCTGAAGTACACGGTATGGCGCAGCGCGGAGGCAGTGTCGTCACGTTTGTGCGCTACGGAACCAGTGTCGCGGAGCCGATCGTGGAAGAGGGACAGGCGGACGTCCTGATCGCTTTTGAGAGGCTCGAGGCGCTTCGCTACGCGAACTTCCTCAAAAAGGACGGCGTCCTGATCGTCAATGACTGGCGGATCGATCCGATCAGCGTTGTCATGGGAGCGGCCAAGTATCCCGACAATATCATTGAGGACCTGGAGAAGGAGTACACCGTCTACAGGATCAACGCGATGGAGGAGGCGCTGCGTCTGGGCAACTCCAGAGTGTTCAACAATGTCGTGCTGGGAATGGCGGCGCGCCATATGGATTTCACAAGAGAGGAATGGCTTAAAGTCATTGAGGAGAAGGTTCCCCCCAAGACCGTGGAGATCAACACGAAAGCTTTCCTTGCGGGATACGAGAAATAATTGCCGCCTGTAAGGCCGGCCTTGTGCCGGCCGGCGGATCATATTCTGAAAAGCGCTCCCCTGGGGCGCTTTTTTGACATGATTTCGGCGCCGGAGGGGAATAAACATTTGCGCCAAATTTTGAAAATAAATCTTGCATTGAGATGGGGCGCATGTTAAAATATAGCTCCGTGGGATTTGTCCCGCTATTTTTCCTTGCTCTCACCGCGAGTGAGGGCCAGAGACCAGAAGGAGGTAAAGAACACATGAGCAAATACGAGTTAGCCGTTGTTGTCAATGCGCAGATTGACGATGAAGCAAGGACA
>CADCIU010000049.1 GCA_902801585.1 uncultured Lachnospiraceae bacterium
TTCATGATACGCCCGCGGGGGCAAAGCTTACCCCGTGTCGTTTCCCGCTTTCATAACGCCGGAGCTGCAGGATGCGGGTGTCCTCCAGACGACGGGCAGTAATTAAGCTGCCAGTGCTACTCTATTATTGTTAGCGTTTATTTTTAGTTTTGCCGTTTGACGATCGGCGTCGGATAGCTTCTCCACCTGCATGACCCCTGTCGAAACCTTTACTAACCCGGGTTAAATGCAAATGAGATCGGGCCGCAGGCCCTCTCTGTGTTTGTAGGACTATTATAAAAACCCCCGGCAGCAGTGTCAACTGTTTTAAACCACAGGTTTAGTTCATGATCAGGGTTGATCCGAACCGCTCAGATCCTGATCTGGCTGTTGCGGAAGTCTCTCTCCGTCTCCCGCTTCATAGCTTTCTTTTTCAGATCGTCGCGTTTGTCATAGAGCTTTTTGCCGCGTGCAAGGCCGATCTCAACCTTGACCCGCCCGTTTTTGAAATAGACCTGAAGCGGCATAAGGGTATATCCCTTGGCCTGCACCTGCCCCGCCAGCTTCATGATCTCACGCTTGTGCAGAAGAAGTTTCTTTTTTCGAAGGGGCTCCCGGTTGAAAATATTGCCCTTTTCATAGGGGCTGATATTCATACCTTCGACAAAAGCCTCTCCGTTGTCAATGGTGACATAGGCCTCCTTGATGCTGCATTTGCCCTGCCGGATCGATTTTACTTCCGTTCCGAACAGTTCGATGCCGGCTTCGTATTTTTCCTCTATAAAATAATCGTGGTATGCCTTTTTATTGTTGGCTACCGGTTTGATCGCTTCTTTGGCGCTCATTTTCTTCCCTTTCTGCTGCTGTGTCTTTCCCGTGCCGGCATGAAGTCGACCGTCCTTCGAACAGGATCTGCTCCTTCGACCACAACGTCCATTTTCTGTCCCAGCACGTACTTTCTTCCGGTATGTTCCCCTACAAGTATATACTTTTTTTCATCATACGCATAGAAATCATCTGTCAAATCGCTGATTCGGATCATTCCTTCCACTGTATCCGGAAGTTCCACATAGATGCCCCAGGCCGTTATACCGGAAATGGTCCCGCTGCAGGTCTCCCCGACCTTGTTTTTCATGAACTGCGCTTTTTTGAGTTTCATGGTCTCGCGCTCCGCTTCCGCCGCGCGCTGCTCCATTGCGGAACATCTGAGCGCCGCTCCGGGCAATAAGAGACTGAGTCTGTCAACAGTCTTCTCATCCATCTGTCCGCGCAGCCAGTATTTGAGGCTTCTGTGCATCACCAGATCCGGATATCTGCGGATCGGTGACGTGAAGTGACAGTAATACCCCAGCGCCAGACCGAAGTGTCCCTCGCAGGCAGTCGAATACTGTGCCTTCTGCATGCTTCTGAGAACGACTCTCATGAGCATTGCCTCTTCCGTGTTCCCTTTGATCCCTGACAGGAGATCTCTGATCTGTGCAGGATGCACGCCGCCCTGATTTACACGGAACCTGTATCCGAATCCCCTCACAAGCTGTGACAGTTCTCTCATTTTGTCGGATGACGGCACGCCGTGGACCCGGTAAATTGTCGGGATCTCCAGATATGCGCAGTGCCTGGCAACTGTTTCATTGGCGAGCAGCATAAAATCTTCTATGAGATCTGTCGCTTCCGTTCTTTCTCTTGCGACGATCTCGACCGGTCTGCCTTTCTCATCCAGGATGATCTTGGCTTCAGGGAGATCGAAATCAATGCTGCCCCGCTCCTCCCTCTTCTTTTTCAGAATCGCGGCGAGCTTTCTCATCTTTCGGAGCATACCTGCCAGTTTCCGCGTCCTGCCCTTGATCCCTCGATAGCCCTGCCATCCGAGTGATTCCGCGATCTCACTGTCATCTCCATGATCAAACAGGCGCATCACGCCGTTGTAGGACAGCCTGGCATCCACATGGATCACGGATTCCGTGATCTCGTAGTCCTCCACCTCTCCGCTGTCATTGACCGACATCATACAGCTCATCGCCAGCCTGTCCTCACCGGCGTTAAGTGAACAGATCCCGTTGGAGAGCTTTCTCGGCAGCATGGGAATGACGCGGTCCGCGAGATATACACTGGTCCCGCGCTTAAGCGCCTCCTCATCAAGCGCGGATCCCTCCGTCACGTATTCGGCGACATCCGCAATGTGTACGCCGAGTTTCCAGATCTTTCCTTCTCTTATAAGAGAAATGGCATCGTCGATATCTTTGGTATCTTCACCGTCGATGGTCACCGTGGGCAGATTCCTGTAATCTTTTCTGTTTTGACCGGTGAGCAGCGCCGGCTGCACATCTATAGAATCGGGGAGTATTTCCGCCTCCCTGAGGACCTCCTCCGGAAATTCGGTCGGGATCTCATATCCCTTGACAATTGACAGAATGTCCACGCCGGGATCCGTGATATGTCCCAGGATCTCCGTTATGGTGCCGACAGGATTCTCGCCGCTCACACTGTATCTTGTGATATCAGCTGTAACTTTATGACCCTCCAGCGCTTCGTTCCTTTGATCGGACGGGATGTCCACCTCAAACGGGATCTTGGGATGGTCCGGTACCACGACGCCTGCAATGCTGAGTGTCACAGTCCTGCCGGCCCCGGATCTTCTTCCTTTTCCTGTCCGTGTGACCTCGCTGTATTTCTTCTGCACCGGTTTGCGGAAAGCGTGAAAGGTTCCCACTATACGTTTAAGACCTCTCTCGACGATCCCGATCACTTCGCCTTCAGCCCGTCGTCCGCGACTGTTCGCGCCGGACTCGTCTGCGCTTCCCCTGATGATCCGCACCTCCACAGTGTCACCGTAAACAGCGCCGCCGTCGCATCCCTGCGGAATGAACAGGTCGCGCTCGAATCCCTCCACTTTAACAAATCCGAATCCCTTCGCATTGCTGTCGAATGTTCCTGTATATATCTGTTCTTTTTTCTGTTCTTTTTTCTGTTCTCTGTTTAGTTCTTTTTTCTGTTCTCTGATTCTCATAGTATCCTTACTTGATAAAACGGCAGCTGCAAACGAGAACGAAAGGCACCTTTTTTAGCTAAGCACAAAAAAAGGGTGTGACTTCCGTGTGCAGATCTCTCTGCATCCGCTTTCACACCCTTCGTAATCATTCGTATGAGTCCTGATTTATTGCAGCCTGCTGCTGTATCAGATCAGCTGCATATTCAGAAGTATTGCCAGGACAAAGAACGCGATCACAAGACCGGTCGTAAACTTCACGAGGAACCCTTCCATTGAGCGGCCCTTGTTCTTGCCCCAGTAAGTCTCGGCTGCACCGCTGATCGCTCCGAGTCCCTGCGATCTGCCCTCCTGCATAAGAATGATGGTCGTCATCACAATACTCACCACAATGATTGCGATCGTTAAGATCCAGCGAAAAACACTCATTTCAATACCACCTTCATAAAACGTCATTCTTTCTGCGGACACACTGTCTGCCATGTGTCAAACATTGTTACTTTAACATGTTCTTTTTAAAAAATCAAGTTTAATCCTCAAAACACGCGTCAAAAATCTGGCCTGCAACAGGTACCGCATAGCTTGAACCCATGCCCTTGCCTTCGATCAGTACGGTCACGCAGATCTCCGGATCTTCATAAGGGGCAAAACCGGTAAACCACGCATGGGAGCTCTTGTTATTGTCGAACTCCGCGCTTCCCGTCTTTCCGCATGCATTGTAATCTCTCCCGCTGAGCTTGATCGCTGTGCCTTCTGTGACGACCGAGCGCATAAATCCTGATATCTCGTCCGCCACTTCCTGTGACATGAGCGCGCCGCAATCCTGCGGTCCGTATACTTTGAGCACCCTGCCCTTGGCATCATGAAGCTCATCGACCAGATGCGGTTTCATGAGCACGCCTTTGTTGGCCACAGCCGAGGTGATCATGTTCAGGTGCAGGGGCGTCATGGCCGTCGTCCCCTGTCCGATGGACATCTGCATGATCCCTTCCGTGGACAGCGTCGACGGCATATTGATCGAGCTGCGCACGTACGGCAGGTCATAGGGGAGCTTCTGATTGAATTTCAGCGTCTTCAGTGTCTCTTCCATCTCATCTTCGTTGATCTCGTTGACGCCGATATTGGCGAAAGAGGCATTGCAGGAATGCGCAAAGGACTCTTCGAGACCGATCTCTCCGTGTACCTCGTAGTCGTAGCAGTGGATGGATTCCCCTCCCTCTTCAAAAACGCCCGTACACTCATATCTGTAGTCCGTGAGCGTGGAGGGATTCTCTCTCAAAAGGTCAATGCAGTCAATGATCTTAAATGTGGATCCCGGGGGATAGAGCCCCTGCGTCACGCGGTTCAAAAGCGTGCCCGTCTCCGTGTCGCTGATCAGCCGGTCCCACAGTTCCTCGATCTCGTTCGGATCGAAGTCCGGTTTGGACACCATGGCCAATATCCTGCCGGTCTTCACTTCCGTCACGATCACGGCGCCCTCGTAATCTCCCATTGCGTCGTATGCCGCCTGCTGAAGATCAGGGTCCAGCGTCGTGATCACATTGTTGCCCGGATAGAGCCTCTCGTCCGCATCTTCCCTGCCGTCATAGCGGACTTTGTCCGACAGCGGCAGATTCGAATGCAGAAGATCATACTTATAATACTCCTCCAGACCGCTTCCTCCCATCTCGGAGTAACCCACGACATGCGCGTAGACGTTCCCGAAGGGATATCTTCTGATCTGAATGACATTGCCGTCTTCATCCAGGCTTGCTTCCGTTGAGGCGAGCAGCGTCTCCGAGTCCGAGGCATAGATGCTTCCCCGGCGGTTCCTCGTCTCCAGCAGTTCGTCACGCTTGTTGTAGTCATTATTGAACAGTTTCACCCTGTCTTCGAGCGCGGAACTGGTGAAATAAAAGCACATCCATCCAAACAATCCGGCAAAAAGCAGGGCAAAAAAGAGAATATGGGATCTGGCTGATCTTATGGCCTTCTCTGCGCTCACCATTTCGCCTGTGTCAAAGATGCCCGGCCTCTCATAGCGGGCGGCGGCATCGACCTGCTCGCCTTTTGACTTTTTACGTTTACCAAACATATTCAAATCCTCTTACTCTCAGCCCGATCGTCCCTCAGACATCGAATCGGTCCACGTTCTCATAGTCCGCGTTCGGATCATAGATCGGGACGCCCTTGAAATCTTTGTAAAAATCCTGTTCCTCCTGAGTTGTGCCGCTATAGAGCCCATTATCTTTTTCCCCGACCCTCTCTTTCATTTCAGAAGAGGACACCGGGGCGGCTCTGTAAAATGCCCGCTCCTGCTCATAACGGATCCTGAAGCGCTCAAGACGCTCCTCCTGCAGCATGAATATGGCGCTCACAATGCCGAACATAATAAAAGTGGTCAGGATCGAGCTGCCTCCATAACTTACGAGCGGCAGCGTCACTCCCGTCAGCGGGATGAATTTCACCTCGCCGCCGATCGTCAGGAACGTCTGGAAAATATAGGCTATTGCCGTCCCGAATGTATAGAGCTGATAGAACTTATTGGAATAACTGTGTGCCAGAAGCAGAAAATCCACAAAAATATTGAGACACAGCAGTACAAGGCAGATCCCGAAAATAATGCCCATCTCTTCGACGATCGCCGCATAGATAAAGTCCGATTCCACAAAGGGGATGCTTGACGGCATTCCCTGCATCAGCCCCGCGCCGAATAGGCCGCCGAAACTGAGGGCAAACAGAGCCTGAGTGATCTGGTAGCCGTTTGCGTCAATAGATGACCACGGGTCAAGAAAGACCTGTACCCTGACCCTGATATGGGCGAACAGGAAATAACAGATCACAGCGCCCGCTATGCCTAATAAAATCCCGCCGATCAGATACTTCCATTTCCCGGTTGCCAGAAACAAAAGGGAAATATAGACGAAATAGAAGATCAGCGCACTTCCCAGATCCCTCGACAGCATCAAAACGCCCACATGGACAATCGCTGCGCCGGTCAGCAATGCGATATGCCTTCTCGTATTCTGCTCGCAGAGGGCACTCGCCATAAAAAGGATAAACAGTATTTTGACAAATTCACTGGGCTGAAAGGTCAGTCCCGCGATCGACCAGCTCAGTTTCGATCCGTTAGTGAACGATCCCATGAGAAGCACTGTGGACAGCGCCGCAATACCTGCAATTCCGTAGATATATGTTCCTTTCCTGATCAGATCCAGCTTGTTGCGGACAAGAGGGAACAGAAGGACGAAACCGATCCCGGCCAGCGCGATCAGCAGCTGCTTCTGCGCCTTCACATGATTGATCCTGGAGATCATGACAATGCCGATACAGAAAAGCATCAGAATATTGTTGAGCATCAACATATTCGCACTCTTATACAGAATGCGGTACAGCACTGCCGTCCACAGTACGATAATGGTCAGAAGAACACCGAAGATCACAAGATCTTCCTCCTGCGCCATGATCGCCATTGTCAGAAAAGAATTGATCGTGAACACAGCCATGCACAGCCTCTGCATGACTTCACAGGTCCTTCTCATCTCTTTTCCGGCAGGCAGCGCCAAATATGCGAGCAGAGTGTAGAGCACCATGGATGCCGAGATCAAATATTTGCTGTATGAAACAGCATACGCCTGCATACCATCACCAACCTTTCATTGGTCTGTCCGGGTCAGATCGCACTCTTCCTGAAATGACCCGTCGTAAAATCCTTAAATATACGCTTTGCGTCTCTCTCGCCGGATCCCGACGCGTAAAAGCGGAGGATCTCCTGTGTCCTGTCTCCGCTCTCCGTCGTAAATGACAAGACCCAGCCGCCGGCACTCATGAGCACCGGATCCTCGCGGCAGACAAAACTGTGGAGCGAGAGCGGAAGGCTGTTGTAGATCACATTGGAGCAGTGGCTGCACACGCAGCGCACCGGAAAACGCATTCCCTTCCTGTCTTCGACGAAATACATCTCCTCTTCTCTGCGGCTGCAGCGGCCCGCCGTTTTCTTCACGCAGCCGGCAGTGATCATCATCGGGACCCTGCCGTAGACTGTTACCAGCTGTCTCCTAAAAGCTCCTTCCATGAGGGGAAGCATGTCTTTGGCCGAGAGTTCCCATCCCGTCGAGATCATATCGCAGCGGTCAAGGAGCAGGTCCCTCGCCTCGCGGTTCCACTGATAGAGAGATCCGTCCGCGATAATCGCACCATTGTACTTCTCTTTTTCCAAAATATCAAGTTCTTCAAGGGTTCTTACCATAACCCCCTGAAAAACACGTTCTAAACCGTCCCGGTCCCGCATGCCGCCGATCCGGCTCCTGATGCGGTCAAGACTGCTTCTGCGATATGCGTGAGGCAGTGCGAGCAGGATCTGTGCATCATCCGGGATCCCGCCGGCATTTTTCTCCAAAAACGCCATATTGTCAGGCGTCTCTTCCGCAATGATATGACTGACTCCGCACCGGAGCGCCGCGCGCAGCTGTTCGGATGTCATGACCTGTGCCCAGATTTCCGGCCTTTGAGCGGAGATACCCTCTTGTAACTCCTCGCGATCTTTCGCTGTGTGACCATTCCTTCCGGCATGTCCGCTTTCTGCGTTATTGCGGTCATATGCGGGATCGCCGTTGTTTTCCGGCCCGGCTGCTTCACTCTGCTTTCCGGTGCTCTGCAGGATCTTCTCCTCAATGAGGCTCAGCGCATCTCTGCGCAGCGCATTGAGAGAAGCCACAGGGAGAAAAACCTCACCCTTCGCATCCACTTCCAGGTTGTCAAATTCGAAGACAGAATCTCCTGTCTTTCGCAGCCGTTTTTCGATCTCTTCTCCGGAGAGCGGTCTTTTCTGGGCGCGCTGTACGGTCTCCCCGCATACTGATGCGGTGATCACCGTGCCTGCGTCCCCGCTCTTACCTGCATTTTCACCGCAGCCCCTCTGCGCAGGGCGCTCTGCGGACACCGTTAAGCAGGCACGCTCACCCGGAATCAGTACCGCCCTGCCGTCAATTCTCTTTTTGCGCGTTTCGACCAGATATTGCTTCTCGATCTCTTCAAGAAGCGCGTCATCCGTCCCCGCGTAGCCGGGCTTGCCGATGGTTAACAGTTCCCGCCCGTTTCTTTTATAATAATACCCTGTGCTGAGATCGGATCTCAGATAGAGAGATCTCAGGCGGCGCATATCCTGCGCGGAGACTTTCCACGGTCTCTTTCTTCCCTCAGCGTCCCAAACGGCAAAATGGTCTATATATTTTCTGTAAAGTGCCGTGACTCCCGCCGCATAATGGGGGCTCTTCATTCTCCCCTCTATTTTGAATGAGTCGATCCCGGCATCAATGAGATCCGGCAGGATCTCCAGGACACACAGGTCGCGCATGGAGAGCGGATATTCCTCCCCTTTAACAGAGGTGAGCTTCACGTGCTGTCCCTCCGGGTCCAGGATCTTGTAAGGAAGTCTGCAGGTGCCTGCACACCTCCCCCGGTTGCCGCTTCTGCCGCCCAGAAAACTGGACATCAGGCATCGCCCCGAATAGGAGTAGCACATTGCGCCGTGGATAAAACACTCCACGTCCACAGGTTCCTCCCTCTTGATCGCGCGGATTTCATCAAGGGACAATTCTCTCGCGGGAACGACCCGGACTACACCGAGCTCTTTGAGAAAGCGGACCGACTCCGGCCCTGAGACCGACATCTGCGTGGACGCGTGAATATCCAGTCCCGGACATTCGGTCCTGAGCGCACGGATCAGGCCCAGGTCCTGAACGATCGCCCCGTCGAGACCTTCTGCCGTCAGCGCCTTGGCAAAATCCAGCGTCTCTTCAAATTCACTCTCCTTCGTGAGCACATTAAGCGTCAGATAGACCTTGCAGCCGAATATATGTGCTTCCCGGATCGATCTGACGATATCCTCGAAGGTAAAATTCTCCGCATAGGCCCTGGCGCCGAACTTCTCGCCGCCCAGATAGACCGCATCCGCACCGGCTTTCAGTGCCCCGAGAAAGGCTTTTCTGCTCCCCGCGGGAGCCAGTAGCTCAGGAAGTTTCGTCCTGCTGCTCTTCATGTTATCTCCTTGTCTGTCTAGTTTCTGTTCTGGTCTTCACTGTAAGCAAAAAGCAGGCGCCGGCTGCCGGTGTCGCCTGCTTCTTAGGTAAGCGGGAACGCCGATCACATGAAATATGCATGAAATATACATGAAATAGACGCAGATCCCGACTGTCACATTACAGCACTAAACATTCTTTTTCTTCTGCTCAGCTGTGTTTTTCTTATTGACAGATGAGCTCTTTTTGGTATCAGCAGCGCTTTTCTTTGTTTCAGCTGTATTCTTCTCAGGGTCAGCTGCGCTCTTTTGCGCATTTTCCAGTTTCATCTGCGCCGCCACAAGTTCGTGTTTGATATCATAGAGGTCATTGTCCTTTTTGTCAATTACACGCTGCAGCTCCTCATTTTTGGCGATCTCCCTGAAATAATCTTCCGCTATGTTGAGATTTAAGAGGATCTGCCGCATGTCTGGGGTCATCTTGCCGTATTCGGGGTCATCACTCAGTGCACGGATCTTGGTGTTGAGGTACTGCGCCACTTTCAGGATATATTCCTCACTCTCATATCCGCTCAGAGTGTAGGTCTTGCCGCCGATGTTTACCTGTGCATCTGTCTTTTCCGCCATCATTTCCTCCGTTTTAAAGCGCCTGTTCTGTTTAAACCGTTCTGCTAAGCCTGCTCATCGCTGCAGGGGATCCCCAGATGTATGTAGGCTTCCCTTGTCGCCACTCTCCCTCTCGGCGTCCTGTTGATCAGGCCGTTCTGCAGAAGGTAGGGTTCCAAGAGGTCCTCCAAAGTTCCGGGATCCTCGCCGATCGCGGCTGCCAGTGTATCGAGTCCTGCCGGGCCGCCGCCGAACTTATCGATCAGGGTAAACAGGAAGTTCCTGTCCGCTCTGTCCAGTCCCATGCGGTCCACATCCATCAGGTCCAGTGCTGTTCGCGCAACTTCCAGCGTGATCCTGCCGTCGTAACGGACCTGTGCAAAATCGCGCACCCTCTTGAGGATCCGGTTGGCCAGCCTGGGGGTGCCGCGGCTTCTGCGAGCCATTTCTGCCGCTCCCTCTTCATCGATCGGAACACGCAGTTTCCCGGCACTCGCCATAATGATCTGCCCCAGCTCCTGTGTGTTGTAGAACTCCAGCCTGTGAATCTCGCCGAACCTGTCTCTGAGCGGTGCTGAGAGCAGTCCTGCTCTCGTCGTCGCTCCGATCAGCGTAAAATGCGGGAGATCCAGCCGGATCGATTTGGCCGCCGCACCTTTCCCGATCAGAATATCAATGGCAAAATCCTCCATAGCCGGATACAGCACCTCTTCCACCTGCTTGTTCAGGCGGTGGATCTCATCCACGAACAAAATATCGTTCGGTTTAAGTCCGTTGAGGATCGCCGCCATCTCGCCCGGCTTTTCGATCGCCGGACCGCTGGTGACCCTCATGTTCACCCCCATCTCATTGGCAATGATCCCCGAGATCGTCGTCTTCCCAAGTCCCGGAGGGCCGTAAAAGAGCAGATGATCGAGCGGCTCTCCTCGCTGCCGGGCCGCCGTGATGGAAATGCCAAGACTCTCCTTGATCTTACTCTGTCCGATATAATCATCAAGTCTCTGCGGCCTGAGCGATCCCTCAATGCGGCTGTCCTCTTCAGTAAAATTTGTCTCTATCGTTCTCCTCATCGTTCTGTTCTGCATTCGTCCGTTTCCGCTTTCCCTTCGTCACAGGTTTATATATGTTTTCCCATTGATCAGCAGACACTCACAGAAAACGCAGTGCTGCCTTGAGTATGCTCTCCGTATCCGTGAGATCGACTGATTCCTCCTGCGCATTCTCCTTGCAGGCGCGGACTGCTTTCGCCGCTTCCGATCTGGAATAGCCCAGCGCCGTAAGTGCCTCCACCGCTTCAGCGGCGGCGGCGTCCATTCCGGTCTTTACCGCTCCGGCGCTCCCTGAAATTCCGGCTATCGCATCTGTGTCCGCATTTCCGGATGCGAAAGCGAGCATCTGAGCGTCCCGCATGCCGGCCACTTTCTCGCGCAGATCCAGGATCACGCGCTCCGCCGTCTTTTTGCCGACACCGGGCGCTCTCGCGATCATTTTGGCATCCCCCGTCATGATGGCGAACCTGAGATCATCGGCTGTTCCCACCGACAACAGCGCCAGTCCGCCCTTGGGACCGATGCCGCTCACTGTGATCAGGAGCTTGAACAGTTCCAGATCTTCCCTCGATGTAAAGCCGTACAGAGCGATCTGGTCTTCCCTCAGATAAGTATATGTATAGACCAGGATCTCCTCGTCGCGCCCTGCCGCTGACAGCCTCTGGATCGTCTCTCCTGCTGCTCTCACCTCATATCCGACGCCTCCGACGTCGATCACTGCCGCTCCGTCGTATACGGCAGCGACATATCCTCTCAAAAATGCGATCATTCCAACCTCTCAAAAGCGGCTCATACTGCTCCCGCCGCTGTATTTTGACAAAATTCCGTATCCGTAATGAACTTTATTATACATCCCGGGCCTTTCTTTTACAATTTTCATCCTTGAAACCTTTTGTTCTATGTTATTATTAATCGTGACCGTCAGTGCCGGATATATAACTGCCGCATGAGCGGCCGGCACAAACGATTCATCTAAGAATACATAAAGAATACATTGTGTAAAGGAGCGTTTCTAATGGGAAAAGTATTCCGTTTTAACAAAGATGTGGACACCGATCAGATCATCGCTTCACAGTACCTTCTCTACCCCACGGTGGAGGAAATGAAGGTCCACGCATTCGAATCACTGGACGCGGATTTCGCGTCTGATGTAAGGCCCGGTGATTTCGTCGTCGCAGACAGCAATTTCGGCTGCGGATCCTCCCGCGAGCAGGCTCCCGCAGTCCTCAAAGCATTGGGCGTCAAGGCCGTTCTGGCCCCTTCCTTTGCCCGGATCTTCTACAGAAATTCCATCAATATCGGCCTTCCCGCTATTGTGTGCGAGGGACTTTACGATGCGGTGAAAACAGGAGATGAGATCTCTCTGGATATGGAGAACGGGACAGTTACTGCGGGAGACCGGGTGTTTTCCTGCACGAAACTCCCGGTTCACCTGCAAAAGATCCTCGACCAGGGCGGACTGATCCGTTCTCTTGACGAGATGTGAATTTGGTAATCATACGAAACATACGAAAATATGGAGGATACCACAATGGGTATGACAATCGCTGAAAAGATCATTGCCCGTGCAGCCGGCGTCAAGGCCGTTCACGCAGGCGAGATCCATACCGTCACGCTCGATTATCTGATGAGCAACGACGGAACCACTCACCTCACGATCGATATGTACAACAAGCTCAAAAATCCGCGCATTGCGGACAAAGATAAACTCGTCTGGATCGTGGACCACAATGTCCCCTGCGACAGCCCCAAGACGGCAGCATCCCAGAAAAAAATGCGCGATTTTGCCAGGGACAACGGGATCACATTCTATGAAGGCGCAGGTGTATGTCACCAGATCATGTGTGAAAATCACGTCGTTCCCGGTCAGCTGATCTTCGGAGCGGACAGCCATACCTGCGCATACGGTGCGCTCGGAGCCTTCGGTACCGGTGTCGGCTGTACAGATTATCTCTACGGCATGGTGACAGGAGGTTCCTGGGTCATGGTCCCCGAAACACTCCGCTTCAATCTGACCGGAAAGCTCGGTCAACGTGTGACTGCAAGAGATCTGATCCTCTCCATCATCGGCATGATCGGTGCCAACGGTGCCAATTATCACGCCATGGAATTCGTCGGAGACGGCATGAAGAGTCTGACGATGAGCGACCGCATCTCCATCTGCAATCTCTGTGTGGAGGCAGGTGCCAAGACCGCGCTCATGGAAGTCGACGAGATCACCCTCGCCTATCTTGAAGAGCACGGCGGAAGAAAACCCGCTGCGTGCTTTAAGAGCGATGAGGACGCCGTTTTCGAAAAGACATATGACATTGACCTCTCTTCCATCGTTCCGGTCGTCGCAAAACCCCATTTTGTCGACAATCTGGCACCTGTCGAGGATGTAAAGGGAGTAAAGATCAACGAAGCATTCCTCGGCTCCTGCAACAACGGCCGCATTGAGGATCTGCGCCTTGGCGCCTCTATCCTGCGCGGACATAGAGTTGCCGATCAGGTGCGCTTTCTCGTCGTTCCCGCAAGCCGGGAAGTCTACCGACAGGCTATGGATGAGGGTCTGTTAGATACCTTTATGGAAGCAGGCGCCATGGTCATGAACCCCAACTGCAGCGTTTGCTGGGGCAGCTGCCAGGGCGTGATCGGTGAAGGCGAAGTCCTGATCAGCACAGGAACACGCAACTTCAAGGGACGGGCCGGCGACAAAAATTCTTTTGTCTACCTGGCCAGCGCTGCGACTGTCACCGCTTCCGCCATTGCCGGCGCGATCGTCTCTCCATATACCTATTAAAAGCTTACAGGCACGGAGGTTGCTTATGGAACAGTTTACAGGAAAAGTATGGCTCCTCGGTGACGACATCGACACCGATATCATCATCCCTACCGAATATCTCGCGCTCAAGACAGTGAGCGACATGGCTCCCTATGGTTTTAGTCCTCTCCGCCCGGAACTGGCGGCGCAGATTCAGCCCGGAGACATCATTGTGGCCGGCAAGAACTTCGGCTGCGGTTCTTCCCGCGAACAGGCACCGGAAGTCATTAAGGCACTGGGCGTCCGCGCTGTCATTGCGCGCTCCTATGCGAGGATCTTCTTCCGCAATGCCATCAACAACGGACTTCTTCTCATTGAAAACGATACGCTCTGCAAAGATGTGAAGGAAGGCGACGAGATCACCGTCAAGGTTGGAGAATCCATCGAATATGGCGGCAAGACCTATCCGATCTCCGCGCTCCCCGAAAACCTGCTGGATATCCTCGAAGCCGGCGGCCTCGTGAAGGCAATGCAGAAGCTGAACGGAATTTCGACAGATTGACGTGGTACCGCCAAGTTTCGGCTAAATGAAAGGAGCAGACATATGGGTTCAACCTTAATTGAAAAGATATTCGCACATAACATCGGTGCCGCTTCCGTAAAGGCCGGCGATATCATCACGGTCAATGTGGACCGCGTCATGATCCACGATATTTTTATCCCTTTTGTAAAAGACAAGTTCGAAGAGATGGGATTTAAGAAGATCTGGGACCCGGACAAGACCGTGCTCATTTATGACCACCTAGTACCGGCCAGCCAGCTCGACGATCCCCGCCACCACCATATCGGAGATGATTTCTGTGACAAATACGGTGTGAAGAACGTTCACCGCTCCGACGGCATCTGTCACCAGCTGATGACGGAAGCCGGCTATGTAAAGCCCGGCGACGTCGCCTTCGGCACAGACTCTCATACCGTTACCTACGGCTGTGTCGGCGCCTTTTCCACCGGGATCGGATACACGGAAATGGCCAGTATACTCGGCACCGGCAGGCTCTGGGTGCGCGTCCCCGAGACCATCCGCGTCAATATTGAGGGCACGCTCCCCGCTAACGTGACATCCAAAGATATCATTCTGACCATCATCGGAGATCTCCGTGCGGACGGCGCCACCTACAAGTCCCTTGAATTTGCGGGCAGCACCGTGGATGCCATGACCGTTGCAAGCCGCATGACTATGTCCAACATGACTGTCGAGTGCGGCGCCAAATGCGGCCTCTTCGCTCCCGATGAAAAGACTGCACAGTACTGCGGACTCGATGGCCTTGACGACTTCCTCATGTCCCTTCACGGAGATGAGGATGCCGAGTACGCACAAGTGCTCAACTACCGCGCCGAGGATTTCGTCCCCGTCATGGCATGTCCCTCCCAAGTGGACAAGATCAAACCGGTCAGTGCGGTCATTTCCGAAGCGGCGGCATATGAGAATGGAAGCATTGTTCCCGGCGTCGGCCTGATCGAAAAAGGTTCTGTGCGCGTAGACCAGGTATTCATCGGCTCCTGCACAAACGGACGCCTGGAAGACCTGCAAGCGGCAGCTGCGGTGCTGAAAGGACGTCATGCGGCGCCTTTCGTCAAGCTCATCGTTACGCCTGCCAGCCGCAAGATCTACAGGGAAGCGCTCGCGGATGGCACACTCGGTATTTTGTCCGATGCCGGCGCCATGATCACGACACCCGGCTGCGGCCTTTGCTGCGGAAGAGCCGGCGGCATCCTCACGGACAATGAAGTCGTAGTCGCGACCAACAACCGCAATTTCCTCGGCCGCATGGGTACCTCCAAGGTCAACATCTACCTTGCTTCACCCGTCACAGCCGCGAAATGCGCGGCAGCCGGAGTCATCGTCACCCCTTAAAAGGAGACAGGGGACGGTTCTCTGTCTCCTTCATACTAATCAGTATAGTTTAAAGGCCGGAAATTATCCGGCCTTTCGCTTTATCAATCTCTTTATAAAAGAGAGACAAAATGCTGTCTCCTGTCTTTCTCGAATTATTGTTCTATCTAACATCCGGGTAATGCTCAGTCTGACCGGTTGGGTCACAGAAGTCATTTTCCTTTGATGTGCATCCATAAGTTTTCGGTAAACTCATTAAAGATGCAGATTCCCGGTGGTATTTCCACCGCGTTGGGCACATTCGCTGAATTCATTTCAATCTGCATACATCCATATACCATTTCACGTCTCAGCATGTATGCAGGTTATGCTGACATCAGCTTATCGGCCCAACGCCATGCAATTATCGTAAGATTTTCAGTATTCCTTTACAAAAGCTGTATAACTAATGGATGCATAATCTCCGATCATGGTCATATTGCCCAACAGCTTGTCATAAGCTCAACTTTTTACCCATCTCTGTTCATTCTGAAGTAGACATAGAACCGTCCCCTAACTCCTTTTCTGAAGGAGACATAGAACCGTCCCCTGTCTCCATCCTAGAACCGTCCCCTGTCTCCATCCTGCCTCCCGGATGCATCCCGCCCATACCGCCTGTATTTCCGACAGATACGGCTGTCGAATCCGGTGTCAGCTCAACACTTTCCTCACCGCAGGTGATGATATAAGTCTCTCCAACCGTAAGTTCCGGCACACTGAAAGCAATGGAGGAATAGCTGCATTCCGGTGTATAGGAAATGATCTCTGTACCGTTTGCATCCGTCACTTTGAATGGCGTTCCTGCCTGGACAGTTGAGCTCAGATTATAGAGAACCGCACATTGTGTAGAAGATGCACTGAACTCTTCTGCCATGCCGGATGCGCCAAAAGCGAGTACCGTGCCGCCTGTAACAATACACTCTCCGCCGCTTTCGCTGCCGTAGTCGATCGCACTGTTGCTTCCATCACCCCTAAGGCTTATATAGACGGTCCCCCCGTCAATATAGATGCTGCCGTTGGAATCCAGTCCGTCTGCATCATTTCCGTTCTCATTGATGATCGTGACGGTGCCTCCGCTGATACGGATATAAGTTTCCTCTGCATCGTCAGACGCCTGTGTTCGCTCCTCGTCTGTCATTCCGGATTCATCGCCGGACTGTTCATCCGGCATCTCAGGCGGTGCACTTTCAGACCTCTCTCCTGTCATTCCGGACTCATCGCCGGACTGTTCAGCCGGCATGTCAGGCGGTGCATTTCCGGGCCTCTCTCCTGTCGCTTCGGACTCATCGCCGGACATTTCGCCTTCCTTGCCGCCATGAGGCCCCATGCCTCCATCAGGGTTTGGCCCGCCCATAGCATCGGAACTGCCGCCATTTGCATTAAAACCATCGTCACTTGGATAGACAGTGATATCGCCGCCGGCGATATCGATCGTCAAAGCTTCCAATCCCTCGCAGCATTCAGGAATGACGATCGTGCCGCTCTCGACATAAAGTTCTCCGTCGCTGTGAACGGCATCATCTCCCGCCTCGACGGTCAGATCTGCCGCCGTAAATCGGAAGCTGTCGTTGGTGTGAATGCCGTCTTCCGGCGCTGTGATGGAGATCGTGCCCCCTGTGATGACCAGCGAGTCATTCGCGTCTATCCCGTGCTTATAATTTGCTGTGATCGCCAGACTTCCGCTTCCGTTGATCGTCAGGTCGTCGTGGGTGAAAACAGCACCGCCGGTATTGTCCTCCAGTGCATCGGAGGAATACTCCGCACCGCTTGTGAAGGAATTCTCCGATCCTTCAGCCAGCGTCAGGAACACCTTGTCCGCCTGGTCTACGATCAGACAGGCGTCATCACTGCATGTCACATCCACGCCATTGAGCCGCAGCCAGACTTTGGACGAGTCATAGGCTTTCACTGTGATGCTGCCGTCTGTCAGTGTGCCGGACAAAACATACCATCCGCCGTTGGTGATCACAACGCCTCCGTCATAGGCATATGCGCCGTTTCCCTTGATCTGGGCAGTATCGCCGGAAAGTGTTATATAGGTCGTATATGCGTTGTCGCTCCACGTCCCGTCCAGATCGTTGGCAGTGAAGTAGGCTGTACCGGTGTAGTTTTCGGCATCTTCATCGGGGATCACCTCGATCCCCAGCTTTTCACCGTTCATGAATACCACGGTCACAAGGAGCGTCAGCACAAGTATGACAATACAGATCTTGTCGATATTTCTGTGCGTAGACAAGTGAATTTCCTCCTTATCCCATGTAATCGCCGTTATAGCTTACCAGCACTGCGTTCTGCACGCCCGGCAGATCCGCCAGTGCGTTGACGAAGTCTGTGTTGTCATCTTTCAGGCGGACTTCCAGGTTTAATTCTACGCTCCCTTTGCGCGCTGTTTTGCTCTTTACGGTACATTTCTTTGTCATCTTAGTGAGATATTCTGTTGCAGCTTTCTCGCTGTCGTTGCCTTCACAGGAGAGCACTACGATATATGGATTGGAGCTGTCCTTTTTATTGGCGAACACCAGCAGGATGAGGCCGATCATAACGCTGCCGAACACTGCAAGCGGGATCATACCTGCTCCCAACACAATACCGACCGCAATGGACCAAAACAGAAAAGCAATATCCATAGGCTCCTTGATGGCAGTTCGGAAACGTACAATGGACAACGCGCCGACCATACCGAGCGACAGCACTACGTTGCTGGTGACTGCCAGAATGACCAGCGTCGTGATCAATGTCAGAGCTACAAGTGTCACACCAAAGGAACTTGAATACATCACGCCTGCATAAGTCTTTTTGTAGATGAGATAAATAAAAATACCGACGCCGAATGCCAGGATCAGGGCCAGCGTCATGTCGAAAATACTTACGCTGGTTACGTTCGCAAGAAAACTGGATTTGAAAATATCTGAAAAAGTCATAATAATATCTCCTCTTTATCTTTTATGAGTTATCTGTGTTTTGTCTCAATTCTGTGTATTGCTTCAGATCTGTATTTTGATTCAGCCGTATATGCGGCACTGCGCATATTTGGAAAATGAACCGACCCGCCGGTCCGGCACGGATACGGCATCCCGAATGATGGAGGGAAGAAATTCATCCCACTTGACCTCGATCAGAATCGGTGCGTCCCCCGCCGGGATGGTCACCGCATCCGGGTTGAGAAAGTCTGTACAGCTCAGTCCCGTGCGGATATCGTAATCCAGCGTGACGCGCACATTTCCGGGGCGGAAGATAAACGGTTCTCTGGTGTAGTCGACGATCGTCTTCGGACGCATTCCCTGATACCGCATCTTGCAATACAGTTCCTGGACCAATGGGCGGCCGGAGTCCATCATCCAGTCAATGTCTCCGTTCACGATCTTACCGGCTTCTTCAGCGGTCAGATTCGCTGAATACTTTGTTCCCAATCCGCCGCGCTTGCTCTTTTTTTCCAGATGGATCACGGAAGGATCGCAGTTATAGAGTCGGATGCGGAACTTCTCCCGCATGTTGACGCCGTCGATCTTCTCGCGGAGCGCTTTGTCGGAAGAATTGTCAAAATACAGACTGCGTATATGGTATTTTCCGTCAACTGCGTGCGGGTCCGTGTCCATGACAGCTCCGAGCCGCCGGCGCAGGATCAGGAGATCACTCGTGTTCAGGACATGCTTCCATTCATGTCGATAATGGATACTCACTTTACTGACTCCTTTCTGTCTCATATCTCTTCTGTCGTCTCTTATCTTTGATGATCGCATTGTAGACGGGAAAGATTGAATAAACATTGAACAAAACATTGAATATTTACATCTTTCAGATTTGTTTTAAGCAAAAGAAAACCTCCCTTACAATTGACAGGCACATTGTAAGGGAGATTCCTTGAATTTATCTTGAAATTGTCTTGAGTTTTTCGAGTTTTTGACTTTATGTTTTCTGAATTTTGCCGGTCGGGAGAACAGCTGTAAAACTGACTTTACCGTCTTCGCAGGATACACTGATACTCCCGCCATGCTTTTCCGTGACAGCTTTGGCAATGGAGAGTCCCAGGCCATAGTGGTGTCCTTCACTGCTCCTCGCTTCATCGATCCGGTAGAAGCGGTCAAACAGATGCTCTTGCTTCTCAGGAGGGATCTCGTCACCTTCATTGGTCACACTGAGTACAGCCGCGTGTCCCTGCTGCTCCAGTGACACATCGATCTCACTTCCGGTCCCGTGCCGGATAGCATTGTCCAGCAAAACAGAGACTAATTGTGTGAGCTGTGTCTGGCTGCCTGAAACGTTGATCTCATCAGTGATGTCACTCCGGATCGTTTTCCCCGATTCGAAAGCAATACTCTCAAGAGCAAGGATCTCGCCGGTCACAACACGGGAGAAATCGACCGTCTCCACAGGGATCTCTGAGTTTTCTGCCCGGGAGAGATCCAGGAGCTGCTTTACAAGATCTCCCATGCGCTCGTTCTCATACCGGATATTTGCCAGCCATTCATTTTCTCCCACTTCCCTGGACAGCATCTCCGCATTGGCGCTGATCACTGCAACAGGTGTCTTCAGTTCATGGCTCGCATCGGAAATGAACTGTTTTTGCTGTTTGTCGTTTTCCTCTAAAGGCAGAATGATCCGTTTTGCAAGATACAGGGAGATGAAGAACATGGCAATAACAGATGCCCCTCCGAAAACAAGGACATTGCGCAGCAGCATTTTCATGCTCCCGGTTGTCACTGTATTATCTATAAAGGCGACCAGCGTATACCCGTTCTTACTGCTCACCAAATAGGACAGGCTGCCGATCCTTCCTTCCGGTCTTTCTTTTGACAAAAGGTCCCGGGCGATTTCGATCAGTTCCTCTTCTTCATATAGTCCTCTTACCCCGCTGTTCACAGCAAGTACCGTCCCGTCCTCAGCCAGAGCGACGGAATAGAATGTAGCTAACTGATAATCCGGTCTTTCTTCCGGAGGGTGGTTTTTCTGATGCGGTCCGGCTCCGGAATCGTCCGAATCTCCGTGCACAGCTCCGGTCTTGTCTCCGCTTCCGGCCCTTTCCTCAGTTCCGGCATTATCTCCGGTTTCGGCTATACTGCCGTTTCCCGGATTACCCTCGGCTCCGCCCTGCTCAAGGGAGTAAAGCTCCGCATACCTTCTCAACATCTCGGAATCTCTCTGAAGAACCTCCCGATAGCTGGCCAGCATGATCACCGTCAATGTAACCGCGAGCAGAAGGACGAGCGGGACCATGATCGACAAGATGATCTTTTTTTTGGATCTGTTAAACATCTTTCTTCCTCAATTCATATCCCAGCCCGCGCACTGCCTTGATCTCTACTTTAGATCCTACAAAGGTGAGTTTCTTTCTTGTAAAGGACATGTAGACCTCTACATTGTTGTATTCTGCGTCATTCTCATAGCCCCAGATCTTTACGGCCAGCTGCTCTCTGGTCATGATCTGCCCCTGATTACTGAACATATACTCCAAAATTCGCAGCTCCTTTTCTCCGAGCCGGACGCTCTGCCCGGTGGAATTACAGGTGAGCGCGGCCTTTGAAGTGTCGAGAGACAAGTCGCCGTAGCTCAGTCTCCCGTCCTGAAAGGAGGCGTTCCTTCGGCCAAGCGCGCGGAGTCTGGCCAGGAGTTCTTTCGTCTGAAAGGGTTTTGTGAGATAATCGTCCGCGCCGCTGTCGAGTCCCTCCACCTTGTCATCCAGCTGGCTCTTGGCAGTAAGCATCAGGATCGGGGTTTTGACTCCCTTCTCTCTTGCCCTGCGGGCGACCTCAAAACCGTTCATTTCCGGCATCATCACATCGAGGACTGCAATATCATAGACGCCGCTCTCGAGTGCGTAGAGCGCAGAAGCACCATCCGCCATATGGTCGACGTCATACTTCTCCTGTCTCAGCAGGGCAATCAGTGCCGCTGCCATTCTTTTTTCATCTTCTGCTAACAAAACTCGCATATTCAATTACCTCTTGGCACCGATTATACCGAAAAACCTTAAAAATAGATTGAAAAATAAACTATATTCCCGGCGGATCGCATTAATATGAATGCATAACAATGCCGGCTATATGCCCGGCGGATCGCATTAGGAACGTGAGCATCCGACGGGCATATAGCCGGCCCTTAATTATTGTTTTAGTTGTTGATCAGCATATCGCCTTCGTTGTTCCAGCTGTACATCTTGCGGATCTCCGCGCCGCTCTTCTCAGCGGGCTGCTCTGCATTGAGCTTTCTCATGGCGTTGAAGTGAACCTGCTGGCCTGCGTTGGGGCTCATCTCAAGCAGGAATTCCTTAGCGAAGGAACCGTCCTGGATGTCAGCGAGGATCTTCTTCATA
>CADCIU010000050.1 GCA_902801585.1 uncultured Lachnospiraceae bacterium
CCCCTGTTTGAACTTTATTTGAGAAAATGGGGGGATTTGAAAAAGTGGCATTAAAAAAAGCCGCTGATTATGCGGCTTTAGAATTCCGAAAGACTATGCGGCGCTCGGGGGGGGCCTATTGCGGAGAAAGTGAATAAACCTACCTCTACCATGAACCGACCTCTGGGGTAGTTTGTGGAGTTGGTCCCGACCTCTGGGGTAGTTTGTCCACGGTCCACGGTCCCGACCTCTGGGGTAGTTTGTGGAGTGAATTTTTAAAGGAAGAGGAGACAGAGAACCGTCCCCTGTCTCCCAGGAGAAGCTTATGAAAGGCATTTTTCATCCGGATAATTGGAATGATTGGGATACTCCATTTCCCAATGTGCAGGAGATCAGGAAATTGGATCCCGCAGAAGACAAAAACTATCTTGAGTATTTGATTCAGCATGCGTATGGCTCTCGTCAGAAAACGCTGTTGAAGAAGCTCGGGCTTAGTGAACTTCCAGAGAGAAGGGTGAATCCCGAAATTCCGGAAGATGATCAGTATGAGGAGTATTTTGTCCTGAGAGAGCAGGTGGCCAGGGAGCCCGATGCGGAAATCCTCAAAGAAGCAGCCTATGAAGCGCCGACGCAAATGGCGCGCTTTGCGTTCTGCTATTTGACAAAATACTCCTACCCCTCGCCCTGGGAATATGCTTTCAGTTACCGCACTTACAAATGCGGCTGGAAAGAAGGGATGACGACGGAGGATGTCATAGACTTCTGCCGGGAGATGATCGCCGTAGAGGGGCCGTTTGCCGAGGAGGCCAAGGAGTGCCTTGCAGATCCCCCAAAGGACCACAACGATTCCGACGGAAATCGAATGGCATCTCATGAGCGGGCGGTGAGTGAGCCGCCTTATGTCCGCAAACAAAGGCTGGCTCCCTTTCGGAAGTCGGAGGAATACGATCAGAGCCGGGAAGAGGTTCTGCAGCTGGAAGAGCAAGGCCATGAGGCGCTTGTGGCCGGCGACAAGGAAAAAGCGGCTTTGCTGTTTTTGGAGATGAGCCGTAAGTCAGAGCAGCTGGGAAAGTATACGCAGAGATGGGAAGCGTTCGATGACTACGCGCGGAGCTGCATCGCTGCGGCGGAACTGACCGGTTTTGCTTCTGAAGCGGAAAAGGCAGCGGTGATCCTCAGGAAACTGATCAAGCAGTGCCCGGGCGGCCCGGAAGAAAAGGTTTACAGGGAGCACCTGAAGAAGGCGGAAGAGACTTATTGGAAGACGGTGAAAGAAACTGCGGAGGAATCCGGTTTTGAGAAAAAAGAGAGACCGATCGTGTTCTATCACTCTTTTGACCCGAAGGATGCGGAGGTGATCTGCGGACTTATTGAGGAACGGTTCCGTGCAAGAGGCGGGAAACGAAAAATAGAGTTCAGGTGGCAGGAGGATACGAGATTAGAGGACATCGAGTTAAATCTCATACTGCCGGATGGAGCCGGAGACGGCGAAATCATATTAAGGTCGAAAAAGATGTTCGAAGACAGGCGGCCTGAGATGGGTGATATCTGCTGCTGCGGCCTGCCGACAATGCTCGAGCTGTATTATAATACGGGCAATATCCGGGCGGTCTCTCCGTTTATTGATACGGATCATGTGGTCCCGGAGCTCCTGAAACAAGGGACGATCAAAGGAGAGGTGTGCGGGGTGCCGGTTTTGGTGTTTAAGGGGAACGCCGGTGGCTCCGCGGGAGACTCAGTAGGAGGTGGAACTGCTGAGGCGGCGGGTGATCCGCCGGGGTGGACGTCGGATATAATGCATAACTGGGCAGGCACTCCGCTTGGGCAGGAGGTGAGTGCTGTACATAGCTGGGCGGTTTTGGAGGCGGCAGGATTTATGACATATTTTGCTTTTTTGAACAATAATAATTATGGGCTGAAATGGCTCGACTGCCTCGATCTGCTGAAGTTAATGGCGGATAGCGATTTTATTAATGATGTCTGTATGGCTTGTAATGCGGGGGGCGAAACACCGCACGTCTTTCCGACGGGCGGAGACAGGGGACGGTTCTCTGTCTCCTTATTCTGACAATTTACTAAGTTTTTAAAAAAAGGAGACAGAGAACCGTCCCCTGTCTCCAAGCAGGTTTGAAATGAGAATATTCCTTGAAGAAAACTGGATAAGATGGGAAGAAAAAGATTTCTTTAGCTTAAGTCTAATTAAACCTTCTCTTGATCAAGAAAAAGACAAGCTTTTGCTCACATATCTGGCTGTATATGGAAAAAACAGTGTGCCACGGTATGCTATGAGAAAACTGGGGATTAGTGAGATACCGGAGCTTCCTGTAAATCCTGACGATCAGCATGACGATCAGTACGCGCCGTATCTGGTGCTCCGAGAGCAGGTCATGCGGGAAAGTGATTACTGGACTTTGAAGAAAGCCGCTTTTCACGCTCCCACGCCTATAAACAAATATGCTTTCTGCCGTCTGACCGGGTGCAGCTGGATTTCTGACGAAGATTATGCATATAGCTACCGCACTTATAGCTGCGGGCTGAAGCGCGACGTTTCACGGGAAGATATAGAAGATCTGTGCCGGGAAATGATCAACGAGAAAGGGCCATTTCAGCGCAATGCGGCCAGATGGTTGGAGAAGTTGGCCGACATTTCAGATGAGGAGCTGTCTGAAATGGCATCGGAGAGGACGGAGCGAAGATTTGACAGCGACCCGGATGAGATACTTCGCAAATGGTTTCGCCCATCGGAAGGCTATTCAGAAGAAACGGATCTGAAGCTCAAGATCTGCTCGATCTTTGATGCCTATATCATGTGGGAATATTCCAAACACTTCCAGTATGGTTCGGGTGTTCTGCAAAGGGAGGCGATGGATGATTCTCTCAGTGGCAGTCTGTGCTCCTGGTTCAAGTATACGAAAGAACCGGCTGGCGATGTTTTGACGACAATTGAAGAGCTCCTTTCCGCCGGCGGCAGATCCGATCCGGGTTTGACGCGCGAACGGATACGGGAGATCGCATGGAGCGTGTGTGAGCAAAGCCCTCAGCACAGTTATTTTCTTCACATGGCGCACTGGTACGGCTACGAAACAGAGGAAAACGATGACTTGGCGCTGCAGATGCTTTTGGACGCAGGCCGGAGGGGCCACTTAGTCTCATACAGCAACATTGTCAAAATATACTCTGAAGGGGAGTATGTACACAAAAATATCCGCCTTGCACTTACATGGCAGGAGAAAAAAGTGGAACGATTCAGGGCGTTATTTGAGCAGGAAGGCACAGATAAGGCAAGGAGAGAGTATAAAGAAGTGCTCAGACAGCAGGGAGACCTGTTGATGAAAGAGGGTTATGCCAAAAGAGCAAAACGGATCTACCACATGGCTGATCAGCTGGAGTGAAGGAGACAGGGGACGGTTCTCAGGGAGGAGACAGGGGACGGTTCTCTGTCTCCTTTATCAGATAATCTAGTGAATTATCAGAATAAGGAGACAGAGAACCGTCCCCTGTCTCCTCGAGAACCGTCCCCTGTCTCCCAAAGGGTAGAGCACCTTCTCGGGAAAACCGACCTCTGGGGTAGTTTGTCTGGAAAACCGACCTCTGGGGTAGTGACCTCGAAACCGACCTCTGGGGTAGTTTGTCCGCTTGAAATAAAAAGAGTCGAGAAGATGCAGGGAACAATCCACCATCTTCTCGACCTCATTTCGCTTCTTATTACTTTTGCTTGAGTGATTCTAATTGTTTTTTCAGCTCAAGAATTTCCTCCGAAAGTACATCAGCACGTTTTTCTGCAGCATCAGCACGCGCCTTTTCCAACTCTGTATTAGCACGTTCTTCAGCCCGACCTTCAGCTAGGCCTGCTTCCCGACCTTCAGCCCGACCTTCAGCCCGACCTTCAGCCCGACCTTCAGCTAGGCCTGCTTCCCGGCCTTCAGCCCGGCCTTCAGCTAGGCCTGCTTCCCGGCCTTCAGCCAGGCCTTCAGCTAGGCCTGCTTCCCGACCTTCAGTCAGGCCTACTTTCCGGCCTTCAGCCAGGCCTTCAGCTAGGCCTGCTTCCCGACCTTCAATCAGGCCTGCTTCCCTACCTTCTCTCAATCCTTCTTCCCGCGCTTCTTTTCGCTCTATTTCAAGCTGCTCCAGAAATGTCATGTATTCAGTCCTCCATTTGATGTGATCGCGAGCTTTTTTTACCTCATTTTCCAATTCGTTTGTAAAGTCGTCGCTTGGCATGCCCGAGGCGATATAATCAAGAAATGCTTGCAATTTCTCTGAAACATCGTGCACTGTGCCCTTTGCGCACAGGAAAATCTTCTCAGTTTCATCTCCCAGTTCGATCCGGGGATCTTCGCGGCACAGATTCAAAAAACTGTACTTGTGCCTACCAATATCCTCAAAAAGATTGAACCGGCAGATGTAGATCACGTAGCTTCGATTCAGTTCGCTGTAGTGAGCGCCGCGCTCCAACAGATTAAGATCGATCATCCCTTGAGAATAACGGCTCCTTTTTGCAATTGAATCTGACTCGGCGTTTTGCATCTCTATGTCATAGATGATGCTGTCGCTTCCCTCAGCATACACGTCAAAACGCACGCCTTTCCCGTTTGCTGTGATTTCAATGGGCTTCTGCGGGTTTACGCTGGCGAGCTCCCCAACCTTTCGGTCCAGTACAAGTTCCAAAAGATCCCGGCATAATATCGGATTCTGTTCCAAAATCTTGCAGAACATGAAATCATCGTTAAATGCCAGTTCCTCATACCTTTTTGCCATACACGTTCCTCCTAAGCTGTCTGTAATGATGGCAGAGCAGGAACCGGGTATGTAATTCATCAGGCGTCCCTGAATTCCTGCTCCATATAAATGCTGTGAGCAAGGAATTTCTGTGGAGAAAACCACCTGATGCGGCGGACGCCGCAAAGAATTGAAATATGACTTGCTTAAATTAAGAGTAGCATATTTGATGGAAGGAGGCAATTTCAGAATAGGAAGACCTCGAAAACCGACCTCTGGGGTAGTTTGTCCCCAGATGTGGAATTAAAGCGACCTCTGGGGCGGTTTGTCCACACCTGTGGACAAACCACCCCAGAGGTCATGGTTTACCGTTTAATATTACTCACTTTTCTTTATGGAGATCACATTGGTCCCGGAATCCAGGCCGACTGTAAGCTCATCTGCATTGCTGGTGCATCCCCCAGGAAGGTTCAGTATTTCGACCTTCAAATCCTGAGCGTTCTCTGTGTAGTAAGAGGCCATTCCGTCTTCACCGGTTGTGAGTGTTTCATCAACCGTATCTGAGACAAGATGAATCTGTATGTCGGAAGCAGGCTGATTGTCCGGGCCCTTGACAAAGAAAGTGTAGGAAGCAATCTGCTTACCGGTGTAATCGTCGCCCATTAAAGAGGTGACGATCTTCTCAAATTCGCCCTCTTTCAGGAATGCACCCGCCCTGCCATATGCGACATTGCCATTGCGGTCAATGATGTAGGTGGTGGGAAAACCGCCGACCGTAAAAGAATCGATCGATTCGTTTTTCATTCCGACCAAAAAAGTAAGGCCATGTTCTTCTTTGTATTTGATCATGTCGTCCATGCTGTCCAGCACAAGATCTCCGGACACGGCGACGATCTCCATCTTATCCTTGTATTTCTCGTAAACAGCCTCCATTTCCGGGAATTCCTTTTCGCAGGGACCACACCAGGAAGCAAAAATATTGAGGACAACTACTTCATTTTCCTGAAGCAGCTCAGAGAGTTTTGCTTCCGAACCATCTGTAAGCTCAAGCGTGAAATCCGGCGCCTTCTGCACGATTGATGAAGAAAGATCAGGAGCATTCTTATTCATATTATCAATCTTGCTTTGGATGAAAGCCCTGAGAGCAAAATAGCCTGAAACTCCCAGCACAGCGAGTACGAGCAAGATAATCAATACAACTTTTCCGGCACCGCCTTTTTTCTTGTTCTGTTCCATAATAGAAAAACCTTTCCACTTGAGATTGTATTTACTGGTCAACTGATTTTTTTCTGATCAACTAGTATTAATTACGATGAGACCGGGAAAAATCCACTGCGAGGACAAACTACCCCAGAGGTCGTTTGTTTCCCTCGACGAGGACAAACCACCCCAGAGGTCGTTTGTCCTCAGAGGTCGTTTGTCCTAAAAAAACAGCCGGGGTCAGGTTTTGCCCTGCCCCCGGCTGTCAATTTTTACTCCATATTGGAAAGCAGTTCCTGAAGCTTTTCAGGATAAACCTCAATTTGTGCTCCTTTGATCGGATAGTCCAAAACTACTCCCTCGCTGTTCACATAGTAGCTGGTGGGCAGGGAGGTAAATTTGAGCAGCTCCTTGAGCTCATCGGTCGAGCGGATATTGCGGTATGTAACGCCATTCTTTTCCAGGATCTTTATTGCTTCTGCGGCCATTTCATCGTCCGTCGCGTCATCGCAGATTCCGATGATCTGGCAGTCCTGCTCAGCCCATTCTTTGCTCATCCTTTCCAGTTCCGGGAGCTCGCGCACGCAGTGAGTGCACCAGGTTGCCCAAATGTTGACCATAGTGATCTTGTGATCTGCAAACAGTTCTTTGGAAGTGACAGGATTTCCCTCCAGGTCCACTGTCTCAAAAGATATTGCACCTTCCTTAGGAGCAGTATAGTTCTTTTCAGGCGCTTTGACCGTGATACGGTTGCGGAAGTTGTCGGTGGTTCCTGCTTCTTCCCAAAGCTGCTTAAACTCGTTGAACCTGTCTTCCGGATATGTATTACGGAACCAGTTCCAGTATTCCTCCGTAAAATCAAGGACTACGTAATAGAAAGTATAGTCACCGCCAGTGCCGAGCTCTTCGCAGACCTTAATAGGCTGATTATAATACTCATTAAGATAGTTCTTATCTTTGTCAGCGCCTAAACCGATCACGCGGAAAATAGCGATAGTAGGTATTTGACTGATGAAAGCATCATAAGCGTCTTTCTGCTCATCGGTCATGCCGGCATCCGTAATCTCTCCGATGGTCTTTTTAAATTCCTCTATCTCGGCGTTTGTCCTGCCCTGATAGACGATATAACCTTCCACTACCCCGGAGCCTATTTGAATTTCACCGCGGTCAGTAGCAGCGACGTCGCCGATCAGATCCTTAAAGTTTTCGGGAACTGAAAAAGTGAATCCTGTATTCGGACAGTTCCATTCAGCCTGAAGCTCCGGGTTATCACTGTTTTGACTGTCTGCGGGTTCCGCTGCGGTTTCGGCCCCGGCATCCTCTTTTTCCAGCTGGTAAGTCGCTTCGCGGGAATCCGCCGTGAGCGTGAACTCCTCGGTGCTGTTCTTATAACCCTTGGGGGCTTTGAGTAAGTGCACGGTATAAGTTCCCGGATCGGATTCAAAGGAAGCCAGACCGCTGCTGTCCGTTATACCCATCATGCAGGCAGAATCGGAACAGAACTGCACCCTGGCGCCTTCAATAGGATCCAGTGTCGCTGCGTCAATGACGTGGATCTGGTAAAATCCTGCTGCGGGATTTGTATTTGCGTCGGTGTCCTGAGTACTGGCGTCTTGAGCCTGAGCGGCGTCCTGAGGCTGAGCGTCGTCTTGGGCCTGGGCAGCATCCTGAGCCTGCGCCGCGTCCGCAGCGGGCTCTGCCGCTTCATTCTCTTCAGGCTGTGCGGTTTCCTCTTTGGCGTCGGCCGCCGGCTGCTGCCCGGAGTTTCCGGAACCGCCGCCGCATCCCGCAAGAAGTGAGGCGCTTAGAACGACAGCTAACAAAATAGAAATGTACTTTTTCATTGGTATTTCCCTCTCTTTTCGCTAAGCAGATAAGGTTATTGTGTTACGGGGTTTTAACATATTATAGCAAGAATTCGAGAAAAGCGACCTCTGGGGTAGTTTGTGGACAGGTGTCCACAAACTACCCCAGAGGTCGCTATCATTGACATTTTGCAGATGCCCCTAAAACGTCTATAATTAATAAGGCAATGAATTATTAATGTTACTGATGCAGATATCCATATTACAGCAAAAAAGGAAAGGCGAGGAGAAAAATGAAAAATTCAGACCGCATTTACAATGATATGATCGACCTTTGGGAAAGGTACAATTCTCATCCCTTTGTTCAGGGCCTGGCGGATGGAACGCTCCCCAAAGAGAAGTTTAAATTCTTCATGATCCAGGATCACCTCTATCTTATGCAGTATGCAAAAGTCTTTGCTATGGGTGTACTGAAGTCCCGGAGAGAAGAGGACATGCGTCTTTTTGCCAGTCTGATCAGTGCCACGCTGGACGTCGAAAATGCGATCCATAAAAGCTATCTGAAGAAATTGGGCCTTTCAAATGAGGAGCTTGCTGCGGCAAAACCCAGCATTGTGACCGATTCCTACACAAATTATATGATCGCGGTTGCCCAGAAAGAGGGCATGGCCGAAATTATGGCGGCAGTCCTTGCCTGCTCATGGACCTATAAACTGATCGGAGATTATCTCGAAAATTATCCCGGGGCAAAAGATCAAGAATTCTACGGGGATTGGGTACGCCAGTATATGTCTGAATCCTACCGCAGTGCCAACGACCTGATGATCGATATGTTCGACAGATTCAGCGATGGATGCACGGAAGAAGAATTCCAGAATCTGGAGCACATCATCTATGCCTGCACACAATATGAGTACATGTTCTGGAATATGGCCTGGGATGAGAAGATGATTGAGGTGATGGAATAAGGCCTCATTATGATGATTTGAAACTGGTTGCACGAGCGTTGCTGCCGGAAGGGATATACAACGGTGCAGAACCAATAAGCATCGCTCTCTTCGAAAACAGCATGCAAATGCTGAGAGAGATCGCTGCTGAAGTGGATGAGGATATGGACCTGGAATCAGAAACGTGATCGGAGGAAAGAAGGCTTATGTCACACAGAAAGATCAGAAAGTTAGCATTGTGCGTAACGATGAGTTTGGTACTGGCACTGTGCGGCTGCTCAGCTGCGGCACCTGCCGCGGACCAAGCGGATACTGACCAGGCAAGCACCAGTCAAAAAGCCGCAGACCAAGCGGATACCGACCAGGCAAGCACCAGTCAAAAAGCCGCGGACCAGGCAAGCACCGACCAAGAAATGACCGCCGGTGAAACTCCCGCGCAGGAAACGGTGCAGGAGGATGTCTTTGACTTCGAGGAGGGGGATCAGAACGCACCTTCAGCGGACGGGGAGATGCCGTCCAAATATGACCTTCGGGATGTTCAGGTCAAGGGATCCGGGATCGTTCCTCCAATCCGGTTTCAGAATCCCTTTGGAACATGTTGGAGCTTTGGCGCCATTGCGGCAGCGGAAATGAGCATTCTCGGCAGCGGCCTTGCACAGGACGATGGCTATACAGCAGAGACCTTCGATCTGTCGGAGAAGCACCTCGCCTATTTTGCTTACAGCGCGCTGGACGACCCGGAGGACCCGCAAAACGGAGAGGGAATGAAGTGGTCCGCACCGGCGCCCGGTTCGGAAAAAATGCAGGGCGGAGAGACGAGCTACGCGACCTGGCTGTTTGCCTCAGGCATAGGTCCTAACCTGGAGGACAGGAGCGGACTGGATGACGGCGATGAAGAAATACTGGTCTATAAGGGAAGAAACGGCGAGACAGAGAGCCGCCTCGTCACCTGGTACGATGAAAACGGAGAAAAGCACAGCGGCTGGAGACGGCTTTGCTACAGCAAGGACGATGACTGGTCCATTCCGGAAAAATACCGCTTCTATCAATCCTATAGACTGAAGGACTCCTATATTTTGCCCTGCCCGGTCCAACAGAAGCAAAAGCCCGGAGAGGAAGCGTCCGGGGATGAAGCGGATTCAGAATTAACCTATAATCCGATGGGAACCGCAGCGATCAAGCAGCAGCTGCTGGCAAACCGCGCCGTTTCGATCGGTTTAAACGCAGAGAGTTCGAGGCCTGACCAGACGACGAAGAAGTGGAAATACCTCAGTCCGAACTGGGCGCAGTATACCTACGAGGGGGTATACAACAATCCGCACGCCGTCTGTATTGTGGGCTGGGATGACGACTATCCCAAGGAGAACTTTATCGAGGGACATCAGCCTCCGGAAAACGGCGCCTGGCTGGTCAGGAACAGCTGGGGCTCCGATTACAATGAGTTCCCCACGAACGGATACAGGCACTGGGGAATTGAGCAGGAGGAGAACAAGCATAACGGGTATTACTGGGTGTCTTACTACGACCATACACTCGAAGATCCCGAGGCTTTTGTCTTTGACAAGAGCAATGTCGACTCGAGTTACTACGTGCAGCAGTACGATTACGTGCCTGCCAAAAACATTAAAGAAATAGAGTCGGCATCTGAGATGAAGACGGCGAATGTTTTTGTCGCGGACCGGAACGCAAAGCTCACGGAAATCTCAGTCGTCACTACGACGCCGAATTCCGAAGTGTCTTATGAGATCTTCCTGCTCCGCAGCAAATACGGGAATCCCTCCGACGGTGTCAAAATACAGTCAGGCGAAGGCTATACTTTTGAATACGGTGGGTACCACAGGTTCGCGCTCAAGGAACCGGTGAATCTGTTCAGGAAACAGGCCTATTCGGTGGTGATCTCCCAGAAGACGCCATCCGGCAAGTCGATATTCAGTATTGTCTGCGGTGAGACGAGCAGTGACACAAAGGAAATCAGGGATGAATTGTCGGTGGAGGCACCGGAAGGAAACACTGAAGCGGCAGCCGAGGAGGAAGCTCCGGAAGGAATCACTGAAGTGGCTGCACCAGAGGTGGCATCCGAAGGGACCTCTGAGGAAAACCCGGAGGAAACCGAGGTGGAAGCTCCGGAAGAAGAGGTCAGGTCATCGTGGGAAAGTTTTACTGTCAACCGCAGAGAAAGCTATATTTTGGTAGACGGCAAATGGATTGATCTGACGGCAAAAGAGGCATACGACTTCATTCTCGGAAGCGGTAAGAAATATGTGGGCGATCTTGACACATATGACAACCTTCCGATCAAAGCCTATCTGGAGGATGCTGAACAGGCGGCTTATCCCGATCCCGCAGCGGACATCACGGTGGGAAGCATGCCCGGAAGTGGCAGCAAGCAGGTGATCTTTAAGCTCCAAGGAAGGGTCGAAGAGTGGGACACCAACCCTGAATTTACATGGACGTCTTCGGACACCGGCATTTTCACGGTTGAGACCGTAGATCCTGAGGAAGGCGTCATGCAGATCACGGGAATCAGTCCGGGAACAGCCTATCTGATGATCTCCTCAGAGGAACTGGGGACTAGAGTTGTCGGTGTGAAGGTGGAGTTAATACGGTGAAAAACCACCCCAGAGGTCTCGGTCGTAATACCCCATTTTGTCGCAGTCAAAATAGTGAATTACCGCAATCCAACTTGTATAATGTATAGATGAAGATAAACTACCCCAGTAGAGGTCGTTTAATACGCCTGCAAGACAAACTACCCCAGAGGTCGCTTAATACGCCTGTTTAAGTTCCCGTATGCGGGATTTCTGTGCGATCTTTGATCACAGAAAATGTGCATGCAGGATAAATGGAGACCTCCGACCTCTGGGGTAGTTTAGCATGCTGGGGTAGTTAACATGATTTACGCAATACTGATTGCCGTCGGCGATTACAAAGATATCGGAGCCGCCGATATTCCAACATATAAGCATGATCTTGACATAATGCGGCGGGCCCTGAATGAGGGCCTCCGAATTCAGGATGAAAACATCCGTGTGATCGCCGGGATTGATGATTGCGGCAAAGTGAGCATGAAGTCGCTCGCGCATGCCATTGCAGATGTTGAAGGGCAGCTGTCGGAAGAGGATGTTTTTATGCTCTATTTTTCCGGGCACGGACAGCGCGAAGCCGCCGGCCCGTACACCGCGCCCGATCCGCCCACAGCCGCCGGCCCTTACACCGCGCCCGGTCCGACCACAGCCGCCGGCTTAGTCTTCAGCGACGGCATGGTTATATTGCAGAGCGTGATCGACTATGTCAGCCGCCTGGCAGCAGGCGGGAAAATCGTGATTCTTGACTGCTGTTATTCGGGTCGTTTTGATGGCAAAGGACCGAGGACGCTGCAGTTTGATCAGGCGTTCAGCGATTTTGCAGGCAAGGGGATTGCCGTTATGGCTTCGACATCCGCGGATGAGACTGCCAGACTGTGGCCCGAGAGAAAGTGTAGTGTGTTCACCGGCGCACTGGCCCAGGCCATCATAGAATTAACTGCCCCTCCAGCCGAAAGGCAGACACTTCTCCCGCTCACTGCCGGCATCAGCCGCAGCTCGGGAAGGGTCTCGCTCAATGATATTTATGATGTGATGATGAGGATCATAACAATCAGAAATTATCATGATCCCGCAAGGCAGCAGTATCCGGTCTTTCGCAGCAGCATTGGCGGAACGATTTATTTTCGAACCACGGACAAAGCACAGAAATCCGGCAAAATACAGCACAACTGCGCCGGGAACATTCATCACGTTAAGTCACTTGATACACGGACGCAGAAGAGGCTGGCGGTTTTCGTTATAAAGCCTCCAACCGACAAACACTCAGCAACCGCCGCCGGCATATCAACTGACGAGCTGGCATCAGCTGCGCGGGACATTGTAGGCAGGATCCGCACAGAAGGCAGGGAAGAAGATGTGGTCTGGTGCTATTTTGGCGCGGATGAGGGAGACATCCTGAACGGCCTCCACTATGCCTATACGATCTGGGCTGACACAGAAGAGATGCAGCGCAAGTACTATGGCAGAAACGCCGCGACAGAAGTATGCGACGGAGTATATGTTTACCGCAATGCATCTTATGACTTGCTAAAGCGGATCCAGGCGCCGACGAAAACGAGGGAAGAATTCATCAGAGATGTCAAAAAACTGCTGGCACTGATCGTTTCAAACGCAGAGAGTTTTGTGTATGACCTGCAGGAAGTGAAGAATCGCACATTGACGATGTCGGAAATGCGGGCACTGTACGCCCCTTGGGTCGGGCGTGTGAAGAGCCTGTACATAGAATTGTCCGATGAGGATATTGCGCCGAATGACCTGCAAGACTGGTCAGAGGCGATTTACGATCTCGCGGGATGGGCAGCAGACCTGGCAATCCTGTTCGAGGACGGGCACGATGGTGAAAAGGCGGGCACACTGCCTGGCCACACAGAGAAAAGCATCCTGATCGACCACACGATTCGCAGATATCATGAAGCGATCGAAAGAGTCAGGCAGACGGAGACAGAAGCAGCCGGAATCTGAAGGGGAAAAATGTCGCCATTATGGCGACCCTTTTTACATTGCGAATGTGTAAAGTGTTCCATATACCATTCGTAATGTGAGGAGGGAAGCAGATGGAAAAAAAGATTGATAAGGAGTACATGGGAAATCTCAAGGAGAAGCGGCGTATCTCTCAAATTGCAGATATTGACAGGATGCTGGCGGAAATGTCTCACGGGCAGGTGGAAAACGTGCACAAATATGTCACAGACGAATATATAGAGCCGAACCATGAAGCAGAGGCGCTCGAGGCCATCATGCAGATCAGTCGGAAGTATAAGGACTGACACTGCACAAGGAGAAGACATATGTTCACACAGGAACAAAGGGGCGAATTAGCTCTATATATTCAGAATAATTATTCGGATCCGATCCTTATAGATGCAGGCGCCGGCATTATAGATGTAAACAAAACCGGGGACGGTTCTTCTGAGGAGTATACCGACCGGGAAAAATTTACATTGGATCAACTTATGGAAGAAGTCGGCGAGACCTTTCACGAGATGCTCTTTTTACGTATCGATATGAGCGGTATGACCGATGTCGAAGTATATAAGCGCGCAAATATGGATAGGAAGCTGTTTTCCAAAATACGCAGCAACCCCGCCTACCACCCCAGAAAGCACATTGTTTTGGCGTTGGCGATCGCACTCAGGCTCAATATAGAGGACACTGTTGATCTTCTCGCGCGCGCAGAATATGCGCTTTCTCCGGGCAATAAGGGAGATCTCATCGTGCGGTACTTTATCGAGCGCGGGGTATATGATATCAAGACTATTAATTACGCTCTATATGAATATGATCAGACCATCCTCGGCGGATGAGCCCGGGAGAAGTCAACCTGATGCTTCCCCGCACCGGTCAGGGGCGGGGCAGATCGAGGTGCTCATAGTATGGTACCCCTAAGAAATGTCGCCATTACGGCGACCTTTTTTATTGTGCAAATGTGTATAGTGATGCATATGAATTGATTACATATGAGGAGGGATTACAGATATGCACAACAATTATTTGGCCGGTATCGTTTCAAAATACAGATCAACAGGCCGCACTTTTTTCACTGCACTAGTATTCAGTACACTGCTGATCGTTCTGACCGGCTGCGGACATGAGCATCAATGGACAGAGGCAACCTGCACGGAGCCCAGGACATGCAGCGAGTGCGGAGAGACAGAAGGGGAACCTTTAGGACACAAATGGAAGAAAGCAACCTGCACGGAACCCAAGACCTGCAGTGTCTGCGGAGAGACAGAAGGGGAACCTTTAGGACACAAATGGAAGGAAGCGACGTGCACAGAACCCAAGACCTGCAGTGTCTGCGGAGAGACAGAAGGAGAACCTTTAGGACATAAATGGAAGGAAGCGACCTGCACGGAACCCAAGACCTGCAGTGTCTGCGGCGCAACAGAAGGAGAGCCGTCAGGCCATGTCGTAGAGGAGTGGGAAACAACCAAAGAGCCGACTTGCACAGAAGCCGGAACTCGTGAAGGAGCCTGCACGGTGTGCGGACAGACTGTATCGGAAGAGGTCCCTGCAACAGGCCATACGCCGGGAGAAGACTGGGAGGTTATAGAAGAAGCAACCTCCACATCTGCGGGAACGAGGGCCAAAGTTTGTGTGGACTGCGGCGAACAACTCGAAACTGAATCCTACGAGCTCTCAGAAGAAGAAAAAGAAGAAGCATATAAGGACGAGTGTGAAACCTACTCCTTCGAGGAGATTGCCAGGGACCCGGATGACTACAAAGGCGATAAGGCCAAGTTCACAGGGAAAGTAATACAAGTCATGCAGGAAGGCAATGCCTATACCCTTCGCGTCAATATTACCAAGACGCGCTGGGGATATGACGATACAATTCTCGTATACTACGAAGCCCAGGAGGGAGACAGCAGAATTCTCGAGGACGACATAGTAACCATGTATGGTATGCTTGGCGGTATGTATACATACAAAACGGTAATGGGGAGTTCACTTACGGTGCCGCTGCTGTATGCCGAATATATAGCGATTGAATAATGTTGTTTGTCCTCTGGGGTACTGGGGTAGTTTGTCCCAAGGCTCAGAAATGTCACCATTCCGGTGACATTTTTTGTTGTCAATCTTCTAACACCAGACGGCTGACGCCTAAGAATGCAAATTCTTGAAACTTAGGAGTCCACGATTACGCCTAAAATTGTGATCATCTGGAGGCTTAGGAGTCACAGACGCCTGGTAACTCATCACTCCGCCCAGTAACACGTCACAGACGCCCACTAACTCGTCACTCCGCTCGGTAACTATACCCGATTTTGTAGACCGTAAACAGATCGCCTTTACCAATCCTCGCTGCCGCATCGTAATGGCGCACATAGAGCTCCCGGCCGTCCGGACGCACCGGGAAATTTTGATTGAAGTATTCGAACTCCGGAACGATCCGGTGCACGGCCTTTCCTTCGTCCAGATCCCATACTCTAAGGCGCGAGTCGAACAGAAACCGTCCGCCGACCGCGATGGCCCCGTCCGGGATGAAGCAGTCCCAATCGTGCAGAAGATTTCCTTCCGTGTCGTAGATATAGGTATGGTCGGCCGCGCTGCCGTTTCCCCCGCTGCCGTTCCCCCTCGCCCGCACAAGGATCCTGTCCCTTTCCATTGTCAGGCGGAGCAGTTGACATTCCGTGTCTTTGGCCGGAATGCGCCACTTTCGCTCCACTTCCAGCCGCTTTCCGTCATAACTGATCACCGTCATCTCCCCGGCCCGGCTGCAGGCAAGGATCCTGTCGTCCCGCAGAAAGCGAACCCCCAGCATGGCATCGTCGTCATAGCGGCACAGCACCCCCTTTTCACCGGTCGCGAGATCTATGTCGCACAGATAGCTGCGGCGGCGGTCGTCGACCAGGATCTGGATGTACAGGCAGCGGCTGCCGGCCATGTCCGTATCGCAGTAGTCATTGCGGTATTTGGGCCGCGGGTGTGCTCTTTTCCATTCTTCATATGCTTCTTCGTCCCAAATCGGCGGTTTATCATCCGGCTCCTTGACCGGCCATCCCTGCGCCGGGGCTCTGAGAAGCCGCCCGTCAAGGTCATACACCGCGTAACGCAGGTCATCCATAAAGGCATAGATCACATTTCCGCGCACTGCCAATCGGTCAAAAAACCGCTCTTTCTGCAATTCTTCCTCCGGGATCGGAACGAACCGGGCTCCGGTCATATCCGGATGGAAAAGAATGATGCCTTTCCTGTCCACGTTATACCATTCTTTCTCGTACAACGCAGTCCGGCCGTCCGCGGTGGCGGACAACTCGTAATCCAGCCCGCAGAGCACCGGAAGGCCCGTGATCTGACGTACCGGCCATGCGCCGAGCAGCTCTCCCCGCTGCGCATGCTTTTCCAGCCAGTCTTCCATAGTAGTTGCTTCGGGCATGGCCATAAAGCCCTCGATCCCGCAGCACTCCTCGTAGATCGCGATTGCCCGGTGCAGGTCGCCCTGTTTCCTGCACTTTCCAAACTCCCTCGCCAGAAGACCGATCTTCCTCTCTTCCCCGATGCGCGCCTCCGAAGTCACAATGCCCGATACCCGCCACATCGCAGGCTGCGTATTCGCTTCCCTTTCCGGAAGCGGCAGGAAGAACCATTGGGTCGGGTTATTGTTCGAAATGATCAGGATCTGCTTTTTTTGCTCATCCCATACGGGGATGGCTTGACGGGATGTATATACGCTCGCGGTATAGAGGCGTTTCCCTAGGGACAGGTCCCAGACACCGATGCCAAAAGAGTAATCAGCCGACCTTCTATACAATAGACCTCGCTCCCTGTCGAAGAAGATCGGTTCTCCCCCCAGGCCGAACAGCCGCTCTGTCACCGGAACAAGGCCATCCGTTTCGTCCCAGCGGAAAGCCGTACCGTCTTCGAGATGGAAAGCAATGAACGTCTGTCCATCTCCGACGTGTTCGAGCGTGTCAGTGATCGGGCTTTGGAAAGTACACAATTCCCGGTGCCCGCTTTCCTCGCTGAAGGCGATGAGCGCGCGGTCCGAGCGCATCAGCGCTTCTCCCTTGCTGTCGAAACCGATGAATTTAAGGTTCAAACGGCGTCTCTGCCTGTTTTTTGACCAGGCTTCGGTGTTCTCCAGAGTCTCCGGGTCCATGAGATAGGTCCAGTACAGGTAGATCTTCTTTTGCTGGTCATAGCGCCTTAGTCCGACGCCGAGCACGGAAGAATCCCGGCTGTACGACACCCGGTCGAAGTAGGTGGGATATTTGCTTTGGAACGCTTCAAAAAAGTCTCTTTCAGCGATGACCCGTCTCTTGTTCAGATCATATTGGAACAGATGGTTCCAGCGAAGGAAGGCGGCATATCCTTTCCCGGGATCAATATAGAAATCCATTCGCCCCTTCCTGTATTCTGCCGGGATATCGTCCATGGGATCCATGTCCCAGTCGTCAGGGTCGTCTGCCCGCACCCGTTTGATCCCCTGCAGGATCCAGTGGTACTCACTGTCCTGCTCGTAGGTCGGCAGATACAGGTTGCCTCCGCCGTAAGCGAAGCCTGCCCGGTCTCCCGGGGTCTCGTATTCGTGGTCAGGTTCCCTTTGTTTTCCGCCGCCGCACTCCCGGTCGATCTGCTTCCAGAGTTCGGCGTCCTTGGCTTCCTGGTATTTTTCCAGGTTTTCCCCAGCCTGTGTGTCTGTTTCCCGGCTGCTGCGCACCAGATAAAGTTCCCGGTTGAAAACAGAGTCCAGATGTTTCGGATATTTGGCAAGCGCTTCGTCCCACAATTTCTCCGCAAGTTCAGGTTTGCCCAGGTCCAAAAAACTGAGTGCCTTGTTGTTAAGACTCCCCGCGGTCGCTGTGGCTTCCGCGGCATCCGGCCTCGTGTACTCCCGCCCGGTCATTTCCCGGTACGCTTCTTTGAGAACGTCTTCAGCTTCGGAAAAGCTGACCGTTTTTTCCGTCAGGCACCGTGTGAGCAGCGCTTTTACATGCGCCGGGACGGGGCAGCGGCAGTCGTCAAAATAGGTCCCGCAATTCTTTTTGGCTTCCGCACCTTTTTCCCACAGCCGTCTGCCTGCATACATCTCCGTTACGGTCAAGGCCCAAGCGTACACGTCCATCCAAGGCTCAGCAGCTGCGCCGTCCGCCTGCTCCTGCGGGCAGTATTCAGGTGTGCATCCGGAGGGGCGCGCTGTTTTCGGCGCTTTATCCTGTGTATTATACTGCGATTTAGGCAGCGTTTTATCGCTCTTGCGGCCCAGCAGTCTTCTCCAAAAGCCTGCGCTCTTTTGGCCCTTTTCCCCCGCGCCGGCCATGGATGCGTCCTTTTTCGGCTCTTCCGCGGCGCCGGCCATCGCCAGGCCGAAGTCGGAGATCTTGGCATCCCAGTCTTTTGACAGGAGGAGATTCCCGGGCTTCACGTCCTGATGGTTCAGGCCCCGCGCGTGGGAATACGCCAGCCCGCGTGCCGTCTGAATCGCGATGCTCAGGATGCGCTCCTGCACAGCCGACGCTTCGCCCTCATAGAGTGTCCTGTCGCGCATGCGGTCCCGCAGGCTGCCGCCGTCCATCCATTCCGAAAAGACGGTCGGCACACCGCCTATCTCACGCACGTAGTAGCAGGATACGATGTTGGGATGCAGACCCAGGTCGATCCAGTTCTCGCACTCCCTGAGGAACGCCTCTTTGCGCTGCTGACTCCCTTCAGCAAAGTAACGCGGCTGCGGCCGCTTCATAGCCAGATCGGTATCCCAGCTCTCATGATGTACCTTCCATACGCTGCCCATGCCGCCGTTAATGGCATCAGAGACCACCCGGTAGGTCTCAAGCAGAGTATTGCCCATCACGATCTGCTCATTGGAGATCGCCCGCGGCTCCCGTCCGGATCCTGAACGAAAAACCACCCCAGAGGTCGTTTTAGACCAATCCTCTTGTAATCTCTCTGAATTTGTTTTACACTTATACCACTTTAAAAGAAAGGCGCTTTGTGCGAAGAGGAGTTCCAATGAGATTCTGATGATCATGGTTTAAGTTGACACGAGATTTAAGACCCGGCAGCGGGCTTCTTTGTGTATGCTTAAATTGGATCATCGCTCTTTTATGCATCCTCGTTTGCGGTGTACCGTAATAGGGTCTGTTTGTGGCGAGCCTGTTTTTGCATATGCAAAGACAGGCTCTTTTTCGATTCGGGCAGAAAGGACTCCCTCATGGCACAGATCAATGTCACAAATCTTACTTTCGGATATGACGGAAGCTTCGATTATATTTTTGAAAACGTGTCTTTTTCCGTGGATACTGACTGGAAACTTGGCTTTATAGGCAGAAACGGAAAAGGAAAGACGACATTCCTGAACCTGCTGCTCGGGAAATATGAGTATACCGGAAGTATTTCGACAAATGTCGTATTTGACTATTTTCCTTATAAAGTTGCTTCAGACGACCTCGAAAAAAACGCAGATGATCTTATGGACATGTGGAAGCCCGGGGTAGAGAGCTGGCGCGTTATGTGCGAACTTCCGCAGCTTTCGCTGGATCCGGAGATCCTGTACCGGCCATTTAGTACACTCAGTTTCGGCGAGCGCACTAAGGTAATGCTTGCGGTTCTGTTCTCGGGTGAAAACGATTTTCTGCTGATCGATGAGCCGACAAACCATTTGGACATGGCATCCAGAGAGATTGTTAAGGGTTACCTTGCCGGAAAGAAAGGCTTTATCCTTGTATCCCATGACAGGGATCTTCTGGATGCCTGCGTCGACCATGTGCTTGTTCTTAACCGCGCCACCATAGAAGTGCAGAAGGGAAACTTCTCGAGCTGGTGGGAGAACAAGCAGAGGGCAGATGCTTTCTCAAAAGCGGAAAACGAGAAA
>CADCIU010000051.1 GCA_902801585.1 uncultured Lachnospiraceae bacterium
AGCGGTCTCCATCTCGAACTTCATACCGAACTCGTTGCAAGCCTCTTTCATGATCGCGACACGGCGGCTCATGGTCTCATAGGACATGTGACGAGGGAAGGAAATGTGTACGAATGTATCGCAGCCCAGCTCGTGAGCGGTGCGGATCATCAGATATCCGCGTGCAACGAAGTCGTTGTTGACAACGAGGTCTGCTGCGGAGCCGATCTCGGGAAGGTCCTCGTGAGACTCACCTGCGATGCAGATGATGTCAGGTCTCTTCTCCTTGATGCGGCGGAACGCCTCTGTGGTTCCGGGAACCGCCTGGTTGACGATGATCGCCTTCATCAGCGGGTCATCAGAGAGGTTGACGATGGTCTGGATCGTGGTCTCCTGCTCTTCTGTGAAGTTGTCGGGATAGATCGCCAGAGTGACGTTCTCCTCGCCGTATTTAGCCTGGAAAGCTTCCGCGCCGCGTCTGTCATCCTCGGACTGGGATACGGAACCGGTAACGATACCGATGTGGAAATCTTCCCCCGCTGCCTCCGTGCCTTCGCCCTCAGCAGGAGCTTCAGCTTCTGTTGTCTCTTCCTTCGCGTCGGTGTTCTCGATCGTAGCGCCGCCGCCACCGCCGCAGGCTGCCAGTGAGATTGCCATCACAGCGCCCAAAAAGATGCTCATGATTCTCTTTTTCATAACTCCCTCCTTATAAAAAGAATTTTTAGAACATTGTATATATTATACACATGCGCACCACATTGGTCAAACTTCAACGCGTTAAAATATATCAAATACAGCAAAATACTGCTGCGTCTATTGTCGCTGCTGCGCTTTTGTTTATTCATAAAATCAGCGCTGATACAGTATAGTATCCGGCGCTGATTTACAGTAACCATATTTTTTTCAGGATCACTCTGCTTCTTCTGTCTGAATGATCGAAATAGAGAGCTCCTCAAGCTGTTTCGCATCAACTACATTGGGTGCTTCGCTCATGAGGTCGACGGCATCCTTGTTCTTGGGGAAGGCCATGACGTCACGGATGCTCTCGGCGCCGGTCATCAGCATGGCAAAGCGGTCGATGCCATAGGCCAAACCTGCGTGCGGCGGTACGCCGTACTTGAATGCGGTCAGGAGGAATCCGAACTTCTCCTGCGCCTCTTCAGGCTTAAGACCGATCACTTCGAACATCTTCTCCTGGATATCGTTCTGGTGGATTCGGACGCTGCCGCCGCCCAGTTCTACACCGTTGAGGACGATGTCATAGGCTTTCGCTCTGACTGCGCCGGGGTCGGAGTCGATCAGGTGCCAGTCTTCATCCATAGGCATGGTGAAGGGATGGTGCATTGCAACAAATCTCTCTTCCTCGTCGCTCCACTCCAGCAGCGGGAATTCCACGACCCACAGGAAATCGAACCTGTTGTGGTCAATGAGTCCCAGCTCCTCGCCCAGCTTGAGTCTGAGGGCTCCCAATACGTTCCACACGATCTTGTTCTGGTCCGCCGCGATGAGCAGAAGGTCTCCCTTCTCGCCGCCCATTCTCTCGACGATCGCTGCGATCTCATCCTCTGTCATGAACTTACTAAAAGAGCACTTCACGCTGCCGTCATCCTTGAGCTGGATGTAAGGCAGGCCCTTAGCGCCGTAACCCTTGGCAAAGGTGACCAGTGCGTCGATCTTCTTGCGCGCCATGCCGCCCTGTCCTTTGACGTTGATGCCGCGCACCGAGCCGTTCTTCATGGCGGCTGCGTCTGTAAACACTGCAAATCCGCAGCCCTTGACAATGTCCGTGATATCGGTGAGCTTCATGCCAAATCGGGTGTCGGGCTTGTCTGAGCCGTAGTCGTTCATGGCGTCGATCCACTTCATTCGGGGAAGGGGAAGCTCGACATCGATGCCAAACGTCTTCTTGGCCACATATTGGATCAGGCGCTCGTTGACGTCGATCACATCGTCGACATCGACAAAAGAGAGCTCCATATCCGCCTGCGTGAACTCGGGCTGCCTGTCGGCGCGCAGGTCCTCGTCGCGGAAGCACTTGGCGATCTGGAAGTAGCGGTCGAAACCGGAGCACATCAGCAGCTGCTTAAACAGCTGGGGGGACTGGGGCAGCGCATAGAAATTGCCGGGATGCACGCGGCTGGGAACCAGGTAGTCTCTCGCGCCCTCGGGCGTGGACTTGCACAGGATGGGGGTCTCGATCTCGAGGAAGCCCTCACCGGCCATGAACTCTCTCATATTCTGAATCATCTGACTCCTGAGGATCAGCCTCCGCTGCATATCCGGACGGCGAAGGTCCAGGCTCCTGTATTTGAGGCGCAGGTCTTCCTTGGTATTGCTGTTCTCGACGATATGAAAGGGCGGTGTCTCGGCCTCGGAGAGAATCCTGGTCTCTTTGACCCTGATCTCGATCGCGCCGGTCGCGATATTCGGGTTCACCGCTTCCCTTCTGCAAACGGTGCCTGTTGCGGCAACGACAAATTCTGCTCTCATTTTCTCTGCTTTGGCAAAATTCTCAGCACCGCATTCTGTCTCCTCATAGATCAGCTGCAGAATGCCGCTTCTGTCGCGCAGATCCACGAAAACAAGTCCGCCTTTGTTTCTCTGTTTGGCCACCCATCCCATCACGGTGACGGTCTGGCCCACGTTGGCTTCACTCAGCTCAGCACATCTGCATGTGCGCTTTAATCCCAACATTGATTCAGCCATGGTTGTAATACTCCTTCTATATTAGTGTATGCAGGCAGCCGCTGCGTTCACCGGACAGCCCGCTTATTTGCTGATCGGATTGCGGTAGAACTCTTCGAACTGGTCATAACCGCGCTCTGCCATCTGCTGTTTCTGGAACTTCTTGTTCTTGGCCATACGGGCGATCAGCACCTGCGTGCCGTTCTCACGCTCTTTCTGTGCCTGGCGGATGACTTCACACAGACGGTCCGCGGGCATATTCTTCTCGATGAGATACGCCTTTTTGACCGGGCGGCCCGGGATCTTGAATCCCTGCTCCATGAGGATGAGAATGATGCGCTCAAATCCGATGGAGAAACCGCAGGCGGGGACATCTTTGCCGGTGAACTTGCCAACCATGGAGTCATAGCGGCCGCCGCCTCCGCAGCTGATGCCGAGTTCGGGCATGGCAATCTCGAAGATCGTGCCCGTGTAATAGGACATGCCGCGGACGATCGTGGGGTCAAATACGATCTTGAAGTCTGCCGTCTTCGTGCCGTCAACGCTCTCCATGACTTCGCGCAGCTGAGGGATCACGTCGGGTTCGATGACGCCTGCCAGCTTCTCTTCGAGATAGCCGAGCTGGTCTTCGGCCTTGTCAAGGCCCTCGAACAAGCTTACATAGCGGTCCTTCATCTCTTCGGTGAAGCCCTCCTCCAGGAGTTCTTCTGCAGCGCCGGCCAGTCCTATTTTATCCATCTTGTCCAAAATAATGAAGACATCGTTGTAACGATCTTCCGGGAAGCCGCTGTAAGCAGCCATGGCTTTGAGGATCCGGCGCTCGTTGATGCGGATCTGGAAGTTCTTGAATCCGAGGTTGCCCAGAGTGGTGGTCGTCGCCAGGATCAGCTCGATCTCAGCCAGATTGCTGGGCTCGCCGATGATGTCAATGTCGCACTGCATGAACTGGCGGTATCTGCCCTTCTGGGGGCGGTCCGCTCTCCATACATTGCCCATCTGCAGCGCCTTGAAAGGCATGGGCAGTTCGTTCTGGTGATTGGAGAAATATCTTACGAGCGGCACGGTCAGATCATATCGAAGACCGCCGTCAACCAGGTCTGCTTCGGACCGGGCGCTCTCCAGTTTGAGCTTCTCGCCGCGCTTTAAGATCTTGAAGATCAGTTTCTCGTTATCGCCGCCCTGTTTGCTCGTGAGGTTTGCGATATTCTCAACACAAGGCGTCTCTATGGACTGGAATCCGAATTCCGCGTATGTCTTCTTGATCACGGAGATGCAGTAATCGCGGATCTCCATCTCTGCGGGCAGGATGTCCTTCATGCCTGTGACCGGTTTTTTGATCAGTGCCATGCTGTGGTTCCTTTCTGTGAGCATTTCTTCTTCGCTTTTTCTTCGTTTATATTCCGTTACTTCGCCGTTTCTTTGCCGGCCGTTCGAAAAAGCCTGTGTAGATAGGTATACGTTTAATTCAACAACTAATTATTGTACAATTATCCGGCAGCTAAATCAAGTGGGAGCCTGTGCGCCGGGTTCCCGATCCCGGGGCTCGCGGTGCGGAGCGTTACTCGGACTTCCGGCTCGGGATACCGATGAATTTTGCTATGTTTTTCCCACTCTGCAGCTTTCGTATGATAAAATGATTTCTAAAGTATAGTTCAAAACGAACTTATAATAATCTACAGATATAAGGGGGATAAAATCGTGAAAAGCTCAACTAGTAAGAGTACTGTTATTACTCAGGTTCTGCTTGCCGTAGTCGCCGGTGCGCTCGGGTACCTGCTTCTGTTTGGTAAAAATATGCAGGTTCTTACGCTTTGCAGATTCCTTTGCGGCGGTCTGATCGTCGTCGGGATCGTCTCTATTTTCTCCTACTTCTTTTCAGGGGATTTCAAACGTATCGACAGGTTCGGATTTGCATTGGGAGTGATGCTGATCCTGCTGGGCTGCATCGGGTTTATCCAGATGGATAAGCTGACCGCCAACTTCGACATGTATACCGGTCTGTTGGCACTCATCCTCGGCGTCCTGACTCTCCAGGGAACCGTTCAGGTCAAAGTCTTGGATTATGCAGCCTGGGTCCTGAATCTGGTCCTTACGATCATTTCGATCGCCGGTGCCTTCTGTGTCCTGGCAGAGATCACAATGGTCACCGGACTTGTCAAGGGATTCTCCAACTGGGTACTGCTCATCTGCGGCGGTTCGTGTCTCTTTAGTTTGATCATGACCTGGATCTGCATCCTGCTGGCCAAAAGGCGCGATAAAAAGGCGCAGAAAGAGGCCGAAGCACAAGCTCAGAGCGGAACCGCAAGCCAGACTTCTCAAACAGCTGAGACTTCCGGCAATCCGCAGGTCGAGACTCCGCAGGCAGCAGCTCCTGCTGCTGACCCGGCGCCGCAGAACGAATTCCAGCCTGCAGAAAGCCATCACACGGGATTCGATCCTGCTGATGATCTTCCTCCTTCACAAACACCGGAACTTGTTTTCGCACCTTCCGAGAATCATCATACAGATTTCCAGCCTTCAAGTGACACGGATCCGGAGAAATCGGAATAATCATTTCGAAACCGGCTTATCGCACAAATAACCCGCAGGTCAGTATCATGGGTCATCATGATACAGGCCTGCGGGTCGCTTTTTATTACTCGAGCCTCGTGCCCGGGTGCGGGCTCTTACTTTTCTCTTGATAACCAAACATTAAGTAAAAAGTAGATTACAACTATAAACGTCAGTATAGGAAATTGCAGAATGATCATAATACCAATGATCATACAAAGAACAATAAAAATTTTCGTTGAAGCTGGTTTTTTAAAAAAGTTTTGTAGTGTTACTTTCTTTTTTTCTCTCTCCTGCTTTTTTGTGCCTAATTTCAACATGAGCCATATAATTGAATTATAAAAAAAACGATCGATTGCACTCAATTGCTGCGGATCAAATTCATGATTTAAGGATTCATGATTTACAGGCTCATGATTTGCAGATTCATGATTTACAGATTCATGATTTACGGCTTCTTGTTCCGGCTCCTCTTTATTCTCTTTTAACCCTGTGTTCTCATTCGACTGACCTGCATGCTTCTTATTCCTGTGCTCCTCCATCTTCCTTTTATAGGCTTCTAATCTCGCCCGCTTCAGGGCAACCAAGTCACTTTCGGATTGATGCTCGGCATGAGTTTTCTCTTGGGGAGGCTGGGGCTCAGGCTGAGGTTTTTGAGGTTCAGGTTTAGGCCCAGGCTGAGGTTCAGGCTGGGGTTTTTGAGGTTTAGGTTGGGGTATTTGTGGTTCAGGCTGAGGTTTTTGAGGTCCAGGTTCGTGTTTTGCTTCAGGCTGCGGCTTTCGGACTTCTTGCTGAGGTTGCTGCTTCATGATCCGATATACAGTGCCATTTTCTTCCAGATAATCAATAAAGCCGATACCCTGTTTTTCGTTGCTGTGTCTGAGCAGTTCCCGCGCTTCCCTTAGGAACTGGTCTTTGGCCTGAGTGTAAACATTTTCCTGAATACCGGCCGCTGCCGTCACTTTGCCGGATTTGTCCGCGTTGCGATATGCAATCTTTCCGGGGTAGAACTCAATTATTCTGATCGTCTCGCCAAATACTATGTCATGGCCTTTGTAAATGATCGTATCCTCGGTCTGATCCAGATACTGATCAATAACGTACCGCCCATGAAGTGTTGTCTCAGGAGGAAGATAATTCTCTGTATGTGCCAAACTACTACCCATCATTAAAGCCTTTCTTGAAGTAAAAGTCTGTTCCGAGCTTCGGTCTCGGGTGTAAAAGCCGATCCCCGAGCCAAAGGCTCGGGAATGGAATTACGGAGCTCTGGATCCGCTTATGTCAAAGACCAGTTTAATCAAATATACAAAGAACAACAACACCAGGATCGGAATCACACATGATGTAATGATCATCACTGCCACCGACTCCATAAAATTGTTGAGCATGATCTGGAGGTCATTGATCTTTTCCTTCGTGATTTCGGAAGCTCCGTTCATTGCGGATTCCGCAGCTTCAGCCGCCTCCTCAGGAAAGTCCAAAATGCGCTCCCACAGGCTCTTGTCTTCTTTCTCCTCCTGCGCACCGGGGGCCTGATCGGCGCCCTGTTCCTCTTTTGACGAAGCAGCCACCGCAGCCTCCAGCGTCTCCTTATAGGAATCGGAGATAAAATCCGATATATGCACGCTGATCGGAATTACGCAAAACAGCGCCAGTCCAAACAAAATCAGCCTAAAGGCAATGCGATGCCAGACGCGGTTGCTGACCACAGTCCCCACTGCAAGCAGAGCGAGTCCGATCGGGATCAGGATCCTGAATGTGACAAAACCCATGACGGTGACCAGATATTTCTCGAGATAGATGGCACAGATTACGATCAGAAGATATTGGCTGATCGATGCCATTTTTTCCGCGATCGGAGTTGCAATGTCCCCGGGAAGGGCTGTGATTCCGATGGAAGCGCCGGTCGACGCGGCCGTGAGTTCCAGAACGTCCTGCTTTTTTTCGTCCAGCGACTGCAGAATCGGATCCATGAAGCCTTGAGATGATGTATACGATGCGATCGCGGTGAAGGATAGGATTGCCGCAAGCAGGCAAATCACAAGTATGATGATCTCCTTCCGACTGATTCCTTTTTGGCTATTCATCTGATGATTCCTCCTTGACTCTCCGGGCTTCCCCGAGCCCGAGGCTCGAGGATACTTATTGCCATCATCGCTCCCAATATAATACAATAATTATAATCACACTTCAGCCATAAGGAGCAACGATTATGATCAACATTACGACAGGTAATTTAATGCATATCTATGGCAGTTTCGCAGAAAAAGTGGACTACACAGGAAGAGTGACAGTGAGAATGTACGATCCTGTTGATGCCGGAATCCTCGCCCGCGCACTGGATAAGACCCGGCAAAGATATCCCTATTTTTCGCTGCAGATCAGAAAAAACGAGAGCGAGTACTACTTTGAAGAAAACCCGCGGCCGGTCACTCTTCACAACACGAATGGCAGAATCCGTCTCAGCGCAGCCGAAACAAACTACCACCTTTGGGCTGTCTGTTATTATGATGACTATATCCACTTGGACACCTTTCACGGTATGACCGACGGCATCGGCATGTACCACCTGCTCTCGACGCTGCTTTTTTACTACTGCAATGAACGATATGGCGTCGAAGACTCTTCAGGCATCCGTGTTTTGACAGATCCGGTATCACCGGAGGAGACCGCTGACCCGCAGGATGCTCTTCCGGACGTGGATCTCTCCCAAGTTGAAGTATCGCCGTGGAAAGAAGCTTTTACTCTCGAAACGGACGGCGGGCTGACCCCTGCGGCGCCCACCCTCTGGGACGTAGTGATCCCGGAGGAAGCTTTTATGCGCTTCACGGAGGCGAACGACTCCAGCCCCGGCAACATGGTGTCGCTGCTCTTCGCGCGCGCGATCGACGCGCTGTACCCCGCTGCGGATAAAGACATCATCAGCGCTTACGTGATCAACGCGCGCCCCATGCTCAATGCCCGCGAATCAAGCCAGAACTGCCTCGGGATGGCGCTCTTCGACTACGAAAAGCGGATCAAGGATAAACCTATGCCCGTCCAGTGTACGATATACCGTGGAAAAACATTCGTTCAAAGCGACCGTGACATTGTGCGCAGCAGTGTTGCGATCTCGGCCAACCGCATGCGTCAGGTCGCGAAGTCTTCTCCCGGTCTGTCTGCCAAAAAAGAGAGCTTCGGAAAGATGTTCAGTGCCGGCGAGGGATATATCAGCTTTCTGGTGAGCTACGTTGGGAAGTGGCCATACACAGTCCTTGGCAAATACATTAAGGAATTTTGGACACATGCGCCGAACACTTTCAGCCTCATGGCAGAGATCGCGGCCGTGAACGGGAATTTCTTCATCTCCATCCAGCAGAGATTCCGGGAAGACTGTGTGCGAGAGGCTTTTCTCGATCAGCTCCGCGAAAACGGTATTCCCTGCGAAGTGCTGCGAGTCGTCGATTGCGACATCGCTTACATCACAGAGCCTTAACCTGCACTCCCCGAGCCTCGGGCTCGGGGAGTGTTTTTCGCCCTCGAGCCTCGGGCTCGCGGCTCGCATGGATCATTAAACTATAAATCCAAATTCTTCACAAAGCTTTTCGAATCGCGGCTTCTCTTTCGTTTTCACTTCTTTGGTCGGGTCACCTAATGAATGATGAATGACATCCGCATCCTTGAGCACTTCATCCATCGCGCTGTCCACGTCCGCTTTACTGTCATGGTGATACACGGCCGAGCAGATCACATCTATCTCTTCCTTCGTCACAATATCCATCTCTGTCAGAATATCTCTCGCCAGATCTGCTCCCTTATGCGCATGGTCCTCATAAGACCCGCTCTTATAGGCATAAACATCATGGAGCAGTCCTGCCATAGCAGCGAGTTCAGCGTTCTCCCCGCGCTTTTTGGCAATCATGACTGCTGCCAGCGAGACACCGTGCAAATGCGCGATCGCTCCGGCACGTTTGTTCTGATCCGGCATCTCCTCCAGAATACTGTGGACCTTCTTTTGCAGTTCTTTGACCCTGCTCATATTCCTCTCCTTTCTGTTACGTGTATTCCTCCGGTTTTGGGCTCTGACGCAATATCGCTCCTCCGGCCTCGGGCTCGGAAAAATGCGGGCAGCTATCCATTCAGTTTTTTCAGCGCCTTCTTCCCATCAATTACGACCGTTATATACGTCGGCGTTCTGCCCACGAAATCATCGGGGTACTTAGCTTCGATCATTTCTTTGGTCTTTGCCAAAACAGCGCCCAGTTCAACTTCCGAAAGCTCATTTTCAACTTCCACCGGAAACTGATAGAAGAATTTGCCCTTGATCTCAATGACTTCCATTCCCAGTTCTGCCGCAGCATCTCTTTGCGCGCCTTTATCATCAAGAATACGCACAGCGAGCGCTTTGGGATGATCCCGCAGGCTCCCTTTGTGATTCTCCTGCGCCTTTCCGATCACAAAAGCATTTGCCTTTAACTCACCATGATGTTCCCTAAGGGTCTTGTAGCGAACAAGCAGTGCTTTGATCACTTTGTCCTGAGATCCTTCCTGTACTTTATTTTTGATCATCTGCTGTCTGACAGCGACAGCACAGAAGAAAACCATAAGTATGAGTATTGCAAATGCCATTGTCATATTTCCTTTCTTGAATCCGCATCACTCCGGCCGGGGCTCGAGTGATGATTTGACGCAGCCGGAACATCATGCTACGATTTAGCAAGTTCATTGGAGGTGTTCGTGATGACTTTACCTGTAATTGTTCTTTTCCTGATCGGAGTACTCTGCGTCCTGTATGGGATCATGGTCTTCCTGATTCGAAGCGGAACAATGTTCTTCGCCGTCTGGCTTTTATTGGGCGGCTTTTTGCTGCTTTGGGGTCTTTTTGTGCAAATTCACTTTTTTGACAGAATCCCCAAATCACTGCGCGTCTTTTTAATCTCCGCAATGCTCGTTTCCGCACTCATTTTTCTGCTGTGCGAGGGATTCGCGCTGCGAGGCTTCGGCAGCCGTGCGCCGGCAGATGTCGATTATTTGATCGTGCTGGGCGCGCAAGTCCGCGAAAGCGGACCGAGCGTCGTTCTCAAATACCGGCTCGACGCAGCAGCCGACTATCTGCGCACCAACGAGTCCACCCTATGCATCGTAACGGGAGGCCAAGGCGCCAACGAGCCGGTCCCGGAAGGCACGGCTATGAAGCAGTACCTGACGGAATGCGGAATTGACGAATCACGGATTATTGTAGAAGATCAGGCATGCAACACCGTTCAAAATATTCAGTTCAGCATGCAGCTGCTCCCTTCGCCGGATGCCTCCGTGGCGCTGGTCACGAATAATTTCCATGTGTCGCGCGCACTCGCTCTTGCCAAAAAACAGGGACTTGTTAACTCGTCTGCCGTTTCTGCCCCCTCAGATCCTCTATTTCTGCCCAACAATATGTTCCGGGAGTTCTTCGGCCTGGTCAAGGATTTTACGGCAGGAAATCTATGAATACGTCCTCGGGCCCGAGCTTCGGGCCTTGAGTGTGCCGGTCGTTCCCCGAGCCCCAGGCTCGGGGATTATGCTCAGGAATTAGTTCAGAACACACCCAGCATCAGCCTCTGCAGCTCCTTATAATAAGGTGTCAGAGAAACACTTCCGTGATAGTTTCTCTGCCTCCTGCCTCGAAGTCTGATTTTCAGTTCCCACCGCGGTCCATCCGGAACAAAGCGGTTGTCATACCCTTTCCTCCACTCGTGAAGATAGAGCTGCGTGTACAGGGTGTCCAGAATACTATCCCACTCTTCGCGTGAAATCATCTTCTGGTCACCTGGCTCCTTGGGCTCCTGACTTGAACTCTCGAGCCCGAGGTTCAGAGAATCCGTTTTTTCAGTCACTCGAACCTCGGCTCCACTGTCATTCCGTTTGATCTCAATCTTTATATAACTGCCAAAGACTTCCCTCAAGACAAGCTCAACTGCCGCCACTTCTTCGCGATAGTCTTTCGCTGTTTTCTGATCCCGGGAAATGATCAGCGGCGGTGCACCAAATCGTTTGCCGCAGTCTGCACATTGTCTCGACGCCCTGACTTCCACCGGATTTCCGCCAACTTGGACAATGGTTTCCGCTCCGGCAGCATTAGAACTAAGCCGTATCATTCCGGCTTTGATTCTTCTGCTCAGTTCCTCCGACCTGTGTCGAAATTCCGTGCACTGCGCGGGGTCTCCGTTAATCAATCGAGCAGTATTTTGACTGCCGCAGCGAGGGCATTTTACAGACGCAAACGAATTATAGACCGCGAACTCCCGCTCATCCGCCGGCTGTATGTCATTCTCCGGCGATGTTTTCCAGTCGAGAACTATGCCGCAGGCGCCCGCCGACTTCTCTAATTCGCGGCAAAGATCCGGCATCTGACCCTCATCAAGTCCTTCCGGGACTCCGCCCAGCTCTGTCAAAAGACTGCTCACCGTCGTGACTGTCCCGTTCTCACATTCCCGCAGCTCGTTGATCAATTTTGACAACAATAACTGACATCCTCTAATGCTCACCGCGCTGTTTACCCTCTCTCCCTGCGCGGGACCAGCAAACGGTCCTGCATGTAGACCAGCGGCTTTCCGTCCTGATTTTTGATGTATACCTCAAACAAAAGCATGCCGAATTTCTCATCGCGCACTTCTTTTTCTTTCACCGTATACTCGAAAAACACCGTGTCACCACTGAAAGCATTGCCGATAAAACGGACCTTGTCATAACCGTAATGAGGCGCAAATGCATCTGCCGGAGACACTTCTTCGCCAAAAAATCCATCTGCGAGTGTGAGCAGCATGGTTCCCATCACAAGCAAGTCGGGGCGGCCGAACTCTTTCAGACAGGCTTCCTCATCCATGTGGAACGGCTGATCCTGGCCTGTCATTTTGCAGATTGTCCTCACCTCATCCGGCAGGATCTTTCTCCCGGCTGACTGATATGTGTGCCCCAGTTCGTAGTCTTCAAATAATCGATTAGTAACCATATTGCTCCTTTCCGGTCTTCCCCGAGCCTCGGGCGCGCGCCCTACGCCTCTGTAAGCAGTTTCTTTTTATAAAGGACCCTCAGTGAGAATGTCCTCATTTTGTCATCAAAAAGGATATTGACCCTGCCGCTGCCGATTTTAGTGATCACACCTTCTCCATATTTGGCATGCCGGACAGCCAGTCCTTCACCCAACCCCAGCACAAAACGGAAGTATCCATCGTCATCAAAAGAGGAATCCCTCTCTTCTTTGTCATCTGCTGTTCTCACCGGCACATTCTTTACTTTGGCCCGCGCAGTCACGCTTCCCCGGGTTTTCGTCTGCTCCCTGAGCCCGAGGCTCGAGTGCTTCATCAGCTCTTCCGCAAACAGTGAATCCTCCCCTGTTCCAAACAGATGCAGCCGGTTCCTGGCTCTGGTTATGCCGACATAGAAGAGCCTTCTCTCCTCTTCGAGTGTCTCCTGCTCCTCCCGCGACATTTTCCTGAGCTGCGCCGGGACCTTCTCCGGAAAGATCCCGTCCATCACATCCATCAAATAAACTGTATCATATTCCAGCCCTTTGCTGGAATGAATCGTCGAAATAATAAAGGGACAGTCAGAATTCGTCTCCTTCTCCTCGAAAATCCTCTTTAAAAAGCCGATCCGATCAAGCAGCGCCCCTGCCGTCTCTTCCCGCGCGCCGATGGTCCTGAGCAGCCAAACCTTGCCGTCGCCGATCCCCGCGTTCTGCAGATAATCGCCGTATCCCATGTATTTGATGATCCTGTCGATCGCCTTGTCGCCGCGCTCCCGCCGCATGTTCTTCAGGTGCGTGCGGATCGAACGCAGATTGCGCAGTGTTTTGGCCGATAATCCTGTGTCATAATATCGTCCTCCCGCACTGATCTTCTCAGCAGCCTCGAAGACGGACAGGGCTTTTTCCCTGCTCAGGTCACAGATCGCCTGTGCGTCCTGCTTGCTCAGATAAATCCCCATTTTATAGTAGATCTGCCAAAAGCTCTCGTAATCCCGTGGGTCCCGGCTGAGCCTGAGATAGCAGCAGAGATCCTGCACCGTGCGGTGTGTGAAAAAACCGATCTCTTTATTCTTGATCCGATACGGTGTGCCCTCTCTCTCAAGGAGGTCCACAAGCGGAACCGCGCTCTCATTATTGCGCATCAGAACTGCTGTCTGCGTCCGGCAGTCAGCTGCCACTTTGGCGAGATATGTATACTGCGCCCGCCTGTTCCCGAGTGGGATATACCTCACCGTTTCTGCCGCCGGATGCTCCCCGCCGGGCATCTGCGTTCCCGACTGCACATCGCTTCCACACACCATGTGCTTCTCGTGGCGCAATTGATTAGAGCGAATAAACTCGTCCGCGATCGAAACGATCTCTTTCCGCGAGCGGAAATTCTCTTCCATGAGCAGTATTTTGGCGCCTTTGTGGGACTTGTCAAATTCCAGAAGCGCCTGCGGATACGCCGCCCGGAACCCGTAAATGCTCTGGTCCTCATCGCCCACCATGAACAGATTTCCTGACGAGAGCAGCTCTATGACGGCGTGCTGGATCCTTGACGTGTCCTGTGCCTCGTCGACGCAGATGAAGCGGTACCGGTTCTGGAAGGCGCTGCGCACCTGCTCGGACTTTTTCAAGATCGTGCACGCATACACCATCTGATCATCATAGTCCATCAGCCGATGCTCACGGAGCCACTTATTATATCGGCGATAGATCTCAGAGAAACGGATGCCCATCGCCTTGTCTGTTTTGGCGATCTCCGCTTCGGACAGCATCATGTTCTTGCAGTACGTGATCTGCATGCGGACCTCGCGCAGGTCCCACTCACCCGGCCAGGTGTCCTCTGTCTCAAAGTAGATTCTCGACAAAGCGCCCGCCGCTTCTGCCTCGTTGGTCACAAGGTCAAAAGCCTTGCGCCCGATCATTCTGCTGTAATAAGCGATGATCTTGGCACAGATCCCGTTGATCGTCCGAAATTCAAGCCGCTCTGCAGCCTCCGCCCCAAACAGAGCCGCAAACCGGTGCTTCATGTCGCGTGTCGCTGCAACTGTATATGTTATGGTCAGAATGTTCTCCGGTGCCACGCCCTGACCGTAGATCAGATATCCCAGGCGTGCCACAAGGACAGTCGTTTTCCCGCTTCCCGGCACAGCCAGCAGCATGACCGGCCCCTCTGCGGTGCGGACAGCTTCCTGCTGCTGCCGTGTGAGCGCGATCGGAAAACGGCGCATAAACTCCTCAAATTGCAATATACTCTCCTTCTCTCAAGCCTCGGGCTCGGGGCACAAAAGACTCGCAATTATTGTAACACAAAAAAATGCCCGATCATTCGGGCATTTTCATCAATGTAATTAACTGATCCGTCACTCCACAGTGGCATGTGACTGGATGTACTCTTTTACCAGATCAGGCAGAATATAGTGCTGGATCAGATAAGGTCTTCCATACTGTTCCTCGACTTCATCGGTCACTTCCTGCTCTGTCAGGAAAGCATTGTACTGCTCATCCGTAACCGTGATCCCGGCCTGCGCCGCCAGATCCTGATAAGCCATATTTCTGAGGCAGGCTCCTTCTGCAGCTTTCTGCAGGACCTTTTCATATTCTCTCTCGTTCTTGGCGTCAAAATAGTCCATTACACTTGAAAAATCAAAATTCAGTCCATATGCAGCATACATCTGCGCCGCGTAAGCAAATTCCTCTTCATTGATCGTCATCTGCAGCGCTTTCAGATGCTTGACATAATCTGTCGGATACTTATCTGCGGAGATATTGTCCGTAATATACTGATCCACAGCAGCTGCCAATTTGGTCTGATAATTGGTATCTCTCAGATACTGTTTGTATTCTTCCGCTGTCTGTGCCTGCTCAGACAGATGCTCTTTTACAAATGCATCATTGAACTCGGGCAGCTCATAAATACCGTTGACCGTCACGGCAAAAGACGCCTCTTTGCCGGCATAATCCGGATTCCCCTCATAAGGATCCGGGAAAGTGACATTCACAGTCACCTGGTCGCCGGGATGCGCACCGATCAGCTGCTGCTCGAAATCATCGATAAATGAACCGGAACCAATCGTTAAATCGTAATTATCCGCCGTTCCGCCTTCAAATTCAACACCATCCATGGTTCCCACATAGTTGATGCTGACTTCATCGCCGTCCTTGATCGTCAGGGCTTTGTCTGTGTTCAGGTTCTTGTTGCTCTCAAGCACGCTCTGGATCTCATTCTCCAGCTCTTCGTCTGTGTACTCCACGTCGGCTTTTGCTATTTTGACGCTGTTTACGTCAAAAGTCTTGACATAATCATTTACGTTGACGCCCTGGATCGTGCCGTCTTCGTTCAGCATTGCACTGTAATCTGTGGATGCTACTGTCTTAGTTTTCTGAAAATACCATTCTCTTCCAATCATTCCAACGACAGCAGCAGCGATCGCAACTCCGATCACGATCCAGATCGTTCTCGTGATCATTGCACTGCGCTTCGCACGTTCCCGCTCGTCTTTCGCACGCTCACGCTTCGCTTTGCTGGCGGACATTCCGTCATATTTCGTACTCTTGTTATCGGCCATAACAGTTGCTTTCTCCTCTCGAACTTATTTCCGTATCCCATTATATCGGACAAGTCCCTATTATAGCACGATTTCCCTTCTCACGGCTAGTGGAAATCTTCATCCGTTTCCAATCCATAGTAGAGCAAAATATTGTAAGCCGCGTTGGCTTCCCGAGCAGCCTTTTTCTCCCGCCAGGCATCGATCTCGCTCCGAATCGACAGCATCTCATCTACGACCAGCTCAACCTTCTTGGGCTTCACATTGTTCAGATAGGAAACCATCCGCCCCATTGCCTTGGGGCTTCCCAGATGCTTTGCGATCGCATGCCCGAGTTCCTCCGGAAATCCGAGAGATACGACCGCATGAACAAGCTCATCGCGGGCGGCTATCCATTCATTTCTGTTATCCATCACTGCATCCTCTTTTTCATTCTCGGTTCATTCTCCGGTCATTTACCGGCCGATTCAATAACCTTCCTGTAGGGCATCAGCATTCCCTCCGTCATGGAAATCTTGCTCTTCTTCATAAGCTTCTCATTTCCCATCAGAGCACCGACCAGATACATCCCCGCGATCCTGCCTCGCTTTTTCTGCGGGAAATCGTAAAAACCGTGCTTCTTGTAGAACCGATGATCCTCCCGCATCATTCCCTGCATCTCGAAGATCAGATCCCGGAAAATCTTAAGCCCGCCGACACCATAGAAATTCTTGGGCGGCGTATACTTGTGCCGGATCGCGTAAACCAATCGATGCGCCAGCTGATCGATTTGATGCGCCAGCTGATCGATTTCACCATTCGGATTATGCTGATCCGAAGCGATCCCTGTCAAAAAATTGCCCCCCACTTCGGCTCTCGCCTCGATCAGCGTGCGAAGATTCTCTTCCTCATCCAGATTTCCGTCAACGAGATAGCCCACCGGCTTACCCATCGTCACTGTGCGATGCCCGTTGCAGAACTGCCGGTCATCATAGAGCTTGAACCGATATCCCATCGAATGATCCCGGATCGAAAAAGCATAGACCACTGCGTCCGCGTTATTAATATGCGCACGCAGGAAATCATCAAACCCGTCTTTATAGATACACTTCCCGTCAGATGCACAGTGGAAACATCCCAGGCATCCGCCCGCAAAAGGGAACTGCCGAAGATTAATGACCTCGCACTCCCCCGGAAATCTCTTCCGGAATCGCTCGATCATACTCAAAAGCGCGCTATTCCCATCTTCTTCCGCATAATCAGTTACCAGCGCAACCCTTGTGTTCCCCGCTCCCAAGGCTCGATTGACGGCGCTGTTCCCCGCTCCCGAAGCTCGAGTGACACCGCTGCTACCTAAGCCCGAAGCTCGGGTACCTGCGCTTGCGGGCTCACAATAACCGTTCCGTATGTTCCACAATACATACTTAAAAAAAGCACGCGCCTCCTTCTGCCCTTTCCTCGACAGCAGATCCTCCATGTCTGCAGAAAGCCCGCGTATAGAGCGCAGCTGCATATCAGCACAATTATCCGCAATAAATCGATGTGCCGTCGTATCGTAAAAATGCTTGGATGTCGTGAGCTGCGTCGCATATTTAGCCGAGAAATCGACGCCGCAATCCTTCATAAGCTCAATGAATCGATGAAGCTGCGCCGGTGCCAAAAAAGTGTAGACCGGATAGCAAAAAACAATCAGTTCAGCACGCTCCAACGCTTCACGCGCTTCTGAAAAATCCTTCTCAATGCTGCGAATCTGCTGACCGACATGAATTGTTTCATACTCATGATCCGGAAACAGTACCTTAATGTACTCCATTGTCTGCAGCGTGATGCTCGCATTCCCGGCAGGAGAGCCATTCAATATAAGTATTCTCATCCCAGTTAACCTCCCCATCCTGTCCTCGAGCCTTGGGCCCGGGAAACACAACTATTCTCGAGCCCGAAGCTCAAGACTATCTTAACAAGGAAAAAGGCTCATCGCAATTCATACGATGAGCCTTAACATAACCTCGAACTTTGCCCTCGAGCCTCGGCTCGGGAGCTAAATCACTTCGACAACCTGTCCGCGATCGTGCTCGCCACAAAGCTGTCCGGTTTGACACTGCAATCATAACCGCACGCTTTGATCCATCCTACCAGCTCCGGAATCAGCTCTCTCGTCTTTCCGCTCGTGCTGTTTCCTGCATCCACATGGATCGCGATCGGGCAGTTCACATACATTTCCTCATATTTACCGCTGTTCTCCATAGCCTCGACCAGCGTCTCCGCCACGCGGAGGCTGTCGTTCGTCTCTACATGCAGCTTCGTCCTGACATCTCTGATCAGCGGCTGGTGCGTGATCTCGTAGAAGAAAATGCCGCCGTGTCCTTCACATACCACTGCAATGACAGACACGATTTTAGTCCGGTCAAAATTCTGCGAGTCCGTTCCGATAATGATCTGAGTTTGTGCTTCATACTTCAGGTGATCATTGTAAAACATTAAAATCTTGTCAGGAATCTGCTCAATACTGAGTTTTCCGTATGTTGGGCTTTTGTACATCATCTCCTCCTTTCCGCTTCCCGACTGCTGGAGAAAGGCAAAAAAAGCAGCAGGATCATCGCCTTTGCGGCAACAATTCCTGCTGATCATTACAAACCTGAATACCGTTGAATTCTATTCGTTCATCCGGTATATCTGCCTTTCTTTCTTCGTTGCCTGCAGCTTAAGTATATAACCTCCGCAAGCTTTAAGATATCAACCGCTGGTATAACATCACTCCAGCCTGACGCTCCAGCCCCCCTTTTCAAGCACAGAAAATCTACTTTGCTTCATACGGGATGCCCCGGTTTCGCGCAAAGTGCTCCGCATAAGAACCCTTGCTGCAATGGATCGTGACGTTATACTTCAGGGTCACCTCACCGTTCGCATTCTCTTCCCTGATCGGCTCAAAGTTCACGGATCCGATATACATGACACTGTCCGGGATCTCGATGTCCGAGATCATAAACGCGCTGTAGAATGAATTGTCCTCAATACATGTGGTCCCATCCGGTATGACCACTCTTCCCTTCCTGCCGGAAGGACAAGCGATCACCGTGTTCTGATCTCTGTCCATCAGCATGCCGTCCACTGTTGAGAATGCCGGGTTCTGCGGGTCCACCTCAAATGCCGTATTGCCGATCGATCCGAAAGCGTTGTCTCCAACCTCAATGACCTTGGCCGGAATCCTGATCGTCTGCGCGCTTCCCTCGCGGAGTACTCCTCCCATTCCGTCCTGATACGCATTCCTTCCGATCCTGACAAGGCTCTCCGGAAACTCAGGTGCCGAAACCTGTGTATAACTGAATGCCTGATTTCCGATCGTTCTAGTCCCTTCTGCAAGATGCACTGTGCTGAGCGCCTTGCAGTCAGAAAATGCAGAATTTCCGATCTCCTTCACGGCCGGCAGCGTGATCTCCGTTAAGCTGCCGCAAGAGGAAAATGCCCTCGATCTAATCTCCTCAAGTTCTGTCTCCGGATCGAATACTATCTCTGACAGCTGGCTGCAGGAATAAAATGCATGATCCCCGATCACTTTGAGTGATCCCGGGAAACTGACGCTCTTCAGGTTCCCGGCCTCGCTGAAGGCATAATTTCCGATCGACTCTGTCCCCTCCGGGACAGTATAAGTCTCATCCGCCCTGGTTACGGGATATTTGATCAGTTCCGTCCCGTCTGCATTAAACAGAACACCTTCTCTCACGCTGTAATTTTCATTCTCACCGTTTTGCTCAAAAGAAGAAACGCCGCCGGCAAATGCCTCCGGATCGATATAACGGAGGCTTGTTGTCACAACAAAAGGCGCTTCTCCCAAATCTCCCATACTTCCTGCTTCCAAGGTCTCCAGGTTTTCCAATGTTCCGCGGACCGGAGTAGAAGAAGACATCGCTTTTCTTCCGAGGTGCGTGATTGTTGTCGGTAAGATCACTTCGGCCTGATAATGGACATCACTCAGCGCTTCGGCATTGATCGCCGTAACCCCCTCAGGGATCACCAGCTTTGTAAGGTTGAGAGCTTTGCGTCCTGTTTCATCCAGAATACTGGACGTTGTGCAGATCTGCTCTCTGCCGTTGCCTACTGCCGTCACATCCCTGCCTTCTGCCTGCGCGGGAATCTCTACCACTTCATCTTCTCCTGAATACCCTATGAATACGGCATGGTCC
>CADCIU010000052.1 GCA_902801585.1 uncultured Lachnospiraceae bacterium
TGAATTTTACATCATACGACAACGAGAGTATCTGGTACACCTTATGGGAAGCACAAAGTCCCAAAGCGGTCATTGAGATCTTTACGGGACTGGCAGAGACTGCCGATTACTACGAAGAGTTTGCGCAGGAAATGGCGAAAAGCGGTTTCTCCGTCGCCCTGTTTGAATTCAGAAAGCACGGAAGAACGACTGCCTCATACGGAGAAGGGAACCTGTTCAGGAATTTCGCCCTCGACGGAGCGAAGCTGTGTGAAATGATCAGATCGTCTCATCCGGGTATTCCGGTGATCTTGTTCGCTCACAGCCTCGGAACTACGGTCTCTCAAATGGCGGTCTTTGAACACATGGCGCAGTGGGACGGTGTGATCTATACCGGTGCCTCGCATGCCGTGATCGATCCTTCCCGAAAGGCTGAGCTCCTTGAGCAGGCTGAATACAGTATCCTCAAATACGGCGAAGACGCAGAGAATCCTGTCATCTACCCGGAGATCTTCGGGCGGCTGAACGCCCCTTTTGCAGAAGAACACAGTGTGTTTTCTTTCATTACATCGGATCCTGAAAGATGGAAATGGATCGCCGGACTCCCGTATACGAATCCTCCCTACAGCAACCGCTTTTTCAGGGATTTTGTCATACTGCAGGCGGATTACGCGGTCAACGAGACCCTGGAGAAAACAGTGCCCCCTCTGACCCGCACGCCCATCCTGTTTCTGACCGGATCCCGGGATGTGACGGCTTGTGACGGCACTTACGGCGACACGCAGGCAGGGCTTCTTAAGGATGTCGGATGCGTCGACGTCTCATCGATCGTCTATCCGGGTTTCAGGCACAGTATCCTTCAGGAGCCCGGACGGATGCAGGTCATCCGGGACGTTCTTGACTGGCTGGATCACAGATACTCATGACCGGGATGTTTACACAAATCATGAATGCATAAAAGGAGCTGCCGCTCAAGGAATTCTGAATTCCATGATCGGCAGCCCTTTTTTGTGCGATCAGATGATCAGTGATCAGCTTCTGAGTTCAATTCCAAATGCTGCGTTCAGCTTTTTGAGGATCTTCGCCACGAATCTGTCCAGATCTTCCGCGGTGAACTCTTCCTCTCCTGCCCTGAATGTGACCGTGAAGGCCATGCTCTTCATAGTGGGCGGGATCGGCATTCCCTCATAAACATCAAACAGCTGGATATATTTCACATATTTGCACGCAGCGCGGATCTGTTCTTCAACCTGCGCGCAGGTGATGTTCTTATCCATGACCAGCGCAAGGTCACGGGAGACGTCCGCGAATTTCGGAAGAGGCTCAAAGGCAGGCGTATTGCCGCAAAGAGGATACAGCGCCGCCAGATCCAATTCCATAAGATACAGGTCGGAGCGCATACTCTGCGCTTCCGCGATATCATAAGCCAGCTTTCCGATATAACCGACAGTCTGTCCCTCGCAGATCACGTCAGCTGTCTGGTAGGGATGCGTGAATGTTCGGGCCGCAGACCGATAGCTGAAGTTTACGTGCAGAGTATCGGCAACAGTCTCCGCCGCTCCTTTGATCGTAAAGAAGTCTTCTTCCGGTCCAAAGAACGCCGCGACCAGATGATCTCTCTCATCAGGATACTCAGTGAGCGGCAGCTCCTTGGGCACAAAGACCTTCGCGATCTCAAACAGCCTTCCGTAAAGCCGGCCGTTTTTCTGGTTCCTGACAACTGCATGGATCATGGATGCGGTCAGCGTCGTGCGCATCAGGGACAGCTCTTCACTGATCGGATTCAGGATTCGGATCGCTTTGCGCTCCGGCGCATCTGCGGGATAGCGAAGCAGGTCCAGATCGGCGGGTGAGAAGAAGGAATAGTGCATGCACTCATATGCGCCGATGCCGCAGAGAGCATCTTTCACGCGCATCTCACGCCTCTGTACGGAATTCCAGCCGCCGGTGGTCACTTCCGCGCTCTTTAAGAAAGTGGGGACCAGTTTATCATATCCGTACATGCGGATGACTTCCTCCGCCACATCCTGGTACCCTTCCATATCGTCCCGGTACGCGGGAACCTGAAGGGTCAGCATGCGCTTGCCGTCCTCTTCTTCGATCGAGGGCTTCATATCCAGATTGTTCATGATGCGTACAATATCTTCATCCGGAACCGTGATCCCGAGCACGCCGCTGATCTTGTCGATCTCAACGCGCATCTCGCGGGGCTCCACGCTGTTTCCGGTATTCACATCAAAATGTGTGGAGGAGACTTTGCCGCAGCCGAGCTCCTCGACCAGGTGCAGGGCACGCTTCATGGCCATAACGGTCGAGTACTCATCGACGCCCTTCTCAAAGCGGGCACTGGAATCCGTTCTCTTTCCGACGCTTCTGGAAGTGCGGCGGATGTTGTCGCGGGCAAACTTTGCCGCCTCGAACATGACCGCTTCGGTCGTGTCGAGGATCTCAGAGTTGAGGCCGCCCATCACACCGGCCAGAGCGACCGGTCGCTCGCCGTCACAGATCACGAGATTGGCGCTGCTCAGTGTCAGCTCCTGCTCGTCCAGTGTGACGATCTTCTCGCCATCTTTGGCAGTGCGGACATTGATGCCGTTTCCGCGCAGGTAAGCATAGTCGAACGCATGCATAGGCTGACCAAGCTCTGTCAAAATATAGTTGGTAATATCAACCATATTGGAGATGGCGTTCAATCCCACCAGCGCCAGACGACGGCGCATCCATGCCGGGGAAGGTCCTATTTTGACATCATAGACATAATGTCCGATGTAGCGGGGGCACAGCTCGGGCGCATCTACCGTAATATTGAAATTGTCCAGTTTCACATCTGTCTCTGTATAATCGAGAGCCGGTGTCTTGAGGGGTTTCTCAAGAACGGCCGCAACTTCACGGGCGATCCCGAAGATGCTCTGGCAGTCGGGACGGTTCGCCGTGATCGCGATGTCGAAGAGCCAGTCGTCGAGACCGATGACGGGTTTGACATCTGCGCCGACCTCTGCGTCATCAGGAAGGACCAGAAGTCCGTTGTATCCGGCGCCGGGATACAGATCCTCACTGACGCCCAGTTCCACACCGGAGCAAAGCATACCGAGGGACTCATAGCCGCGAAGTTTGCCCTTCTTGATGGTCATGACGCCTTCCACGGTCGTGTGGTCACGACTCGTGGCATAAACTGTCGCGCCGACCAGAGCTGCCGGGTATTTTCCACCGGCCTTTACGTTGTCGGCTCCGCAGCAGATCTGGAATGTGCCGTGCTCACCGCAGTTGACGGTGCAGACGTGCAGGTGCGTGTCCGGAATGGCCTCGCAGGTCTCAACGAGACCGACTACGACTCCGGAAATGTCCTCACCGACTTCGTGAAGCTCTTCCACCTCGAAACCGCAGGAGAAAAGCTTATCCTGCAGCTCCTGCGGAGTGCAGTCGATATCTACATATTCTTTTAACCAGCTAAGTGGTGCGATCATATTCGTATTCTCCTTTCCCGGCGTCAGGCGTCATTGATCTGCTCAAGGACGCGAAGGTCAGACTCGAACAGGAGCTTGATGTTGTTAATGCCGTACTTGAGCATAGCCGCGCGCTCGATACCGATTCCGAATGCGAATCCGCTGTACTCATTCGGATCGATGCCGCAGTTCTCAAGGACTTTGTTGTTGACGACGCCGGCACCCAGGATCTCGATCCAGCCGGTTCCCTTGCACAGCTTGCAGCCCTTGCCGCCGCAGACAAAGCAGCTGACATCAACTTCTACGCTGGGTTCTGTGAACGGGAAGAATGAAGGACGGAGTCTTGTGCGTGTGCCTTCACCATATACCTGCTGTACAAACTCGTCCAGCATGCCCTGCAGGTCGCAGAGCGTAATGCCCTTGTCGACGACCAGGCCTTCCATCTGGCTGAACATAGGCGAATGCGTCGCGTCGTCGTCAGAACGGAATACCTTGCCGGGGGACAGGATCTTGATCGGGGGTTTCTCCGTTTCCATCACATGGATCTGGCCTGAGGAAGTCTGAGTTCTCAGAAGATATTCGGGAGACAAATAGAACGTGTCCTGCATATCTCTTGCAGGATGGTCCAAAGGAGTATTCAGGGCGGTGAAATTGTAATAGTCATTCTCAATCTCCGAGCCCTCATAGATCTCAAATCCCATGCCTGCGAAAATATTGACCATCTGATTCTTCATCTGGGTAATGGGATGAAGATTGCCTCTGGTCTCCTTTTTGGCCGGGATCGTGACGTCAATCTTCTCCTTCTCATAGCGGCGCTGAAGTTCTGCCTCTCTGGCTTTCACTTCCATTGCCGCAAGATTCTCCAGGACCCAGTCCTTGAGGAGGTTCACGTTCTTACCGAAATCAGCCTTTTCTTCTTTGGGAATGCTTCGCATTTCTTTCATCAGCGCATTCACTTCACCCGCCTTGCGGTCCAGATACTTCTTGCGAAGCTCATAGATGCTGCGGGAGTCTGTGCGGCCCTTTGCTTCTTCCAGGAACTTCTCCCGGATCTCTTCAAACCTGTTCATCTCGACTCCTTTAACTTATTGATAGATTGCAATGCTCAATTCATTATGATCAATTCATTATGAACAATTCATTATGATCCATTCACTTATGATCCATTTTATGATCCATTCATCGGACACATCCGATTCGCGCGTCATAATCATAAAATACTGCGGTGAACTCTCCTGCACATCAAAAACGTCCCATGCCCGGCTCCCTGATACGGAATCGGATATGGGACGGGATCTGTAAATGCCGGGGATCAGCCCGCTTCTGACACATATTCAACATCGCTTTCGCTCAGGTACACACAATAGGATCTTACCTTCCATGTGCTTTACCTAAACGTAACACTCGATATTTTAGGCATTTTCACAAAACTTGTCAAGAAAAACCGACCGGATTGAGGTTCTTATGAGCGTTTAATTACACAAGCTACTCCTATCCACGTCACACGGACAGAAAATGCAGCGGCTCTTTATTTCAGAAGTTCCGATGATCATAAGCCCCGTGTTCTGTCATATTAAGAAATCCGGATCAGGAATCGCAGCGTATAGTCTTTTCCGGCACTGTACTGGTACTCCGGCATAACTCCGGGGCCGCATGATCCTGTGCCGATTCCCTGCTGGAAGGCCTGGATCGTCACATACGTTCCGGTGCGCTTCTCATCTTCGCGATGGCGCATCCTGCAGAGCGCCCAGTCGGAATACGGCTTGATGCCGAGCTCGAACGGCTTGTCCACCGCTTTGAAAGTGACTGTGACATTACCGTCACTCAGACTTGCCTCCGTGCAGTCGCAGCGGTTGCCGCTCTCCTGCGGTCGGATGTTGGGCTCTGTCATATCCGTCACTCTGCATTCCACAGTACGGATCGGGAACTGGTCTTTCATATCGCAGTAACTCTCTCCGGTGCGGCCCGTATAACGGACGAGATCAAACACATCTTCAAGACGGAATGTCTTCCCGAATCTCGGTATGATCCCCTTCCCGGATACGCTGTGGAGCACACTGGTGACGAGGATCCCCTCATCAGTCCCTTCATAACTGTCGATCACTAAATACTTTCCTTTTTTATTGGTGATCTCTGTCTCCACCCGATACCCGTTCAGGATCGGACCGAAGGAAATGATACTCTCTTTTTGATCCATATAAGGAAGCATCGTATTGCTGAATTTCAGGTCCGTATCGTTATCTGTAGGTGCCCGGTACAGAATGGTGTACTGAGAGTTGCTTCGAAGCATCTCTCCATCCGGCAGGACCATGGCGAAATGACCCTTGATAAACCGGCACTCATCCGGAAGCGGGAGATCTCCCTCTGCAGAAGGGACATTCTGTCTGATCGTGATCTGCTCCTCGGAAACCGTTTTCCCCGTCTCTTTATCCACTGCTGTGATGATCACGGACAGATTCCCGTCCTGATCCTTAGGTTCGGGGACCACCGCGATACTCGTCGAGAGCGGCTTTGTGTCCGGTGTGATCACATTGACCGTTCCGTCACTCCACGCAAAAGTGAGTTCATAGCGATTTCCCTCTGAAAAGGCGGTCGTATTAAACAGTTCAAATGAGCCGCCGAAAATATGCCTGACCCTGATCGGACGATAGATGAACTTCATGATCTTCGCACCCGTTGAAGGTGTCCGGTCCGGATAGAAAAGTCCGTCAACGCAGAAATTTCCGTCATGGCTCCATTCGCCGTGATCTCCTCCGTATGTATAGCTTCCGTCTTCGTGCAGGACAGCGTGATCCACCATCTCCCAGACACATCCGCCCATCAGATTGTCGTATTTGTAGATCTCCTCCCAGTAAGCTTCTATATTACCGGGGCCAACGCCCATGGCATGGGCGTATTCACACATGAAATACGGCCTGTCATTTAAGGGTTTCTGTTTTCGGCAGTGCTCACCCGCATCATGGACCATCTGCACGGAAGGATACATCTCACTTCCCACATCATATGCAATGCGCTTGCAGTGAATGGCGCTCTCATAGTGCACCGGAAGATCCGATTGAAGCTTCAGATAATCGTACATCGCATCTGTATTGTGGTATCCGCCGGCCTCATTGCCCAGACTCCACATCACGATCGAGGTGTTGCCGTGAATCTTATCCCTCTGGTACAAACGTGTGATCCGGTCGATATAGTGAGACTCCCATTTGGGATTATGGCTGATCGTGTTATAGGACGCGGGGAGCTGGTGCGCAAATGTCCCGTGCGTCTCCAGATCATTTTCATCCACGATATAGAGTCCGTACTCGTCCGCCAGTTCCAATAAGAGCGGGTCCGGAGGATAATGCGACGTCCGGATCATATCCATGTTGTAGTCTTTGCAGATGCGCACATCTTTCTCGATCTCATCCGGCGTCATGGTATAGCCGTTCGTGCAGCTGGTGTCGTGGTGATTGACGCCATGGAACTTGATCATCCTTCCGTTTACCAGGAATTTGTCCCCTCGGATCTCGACCGTCTTAAATCCGATCTTCTCCTTCACGCAACAGCTCGCGGTCTCATAATAAACCGCATAAAGCGTCGGGTATTCGGCGTTCCACTCTGTCACATCCAGGTCCTTAAAGGTGACACTGACCATACCGTCCCGGCCTTTTACCGTCTCAGAGACAGAGAGTCCGTTTCCTTCCAGACGGAAGGTCACGTCTGCAGGCGTCAATGTTTTGGCAGAAAGAGTCAGCGCGTAGCGGTCTCCCGTTTTGGATGTGACTGCATCGATCTCGCAGATATCCGACGGATCGCTGATCCTGAGTAGAACATCCCTGAAGATCCCGTTATTTCGGAACATGTCCTGGTCTTCGAGATAAGATCCGTTGCACCAGCGGTGCACCACCGCAACGAGCTCGTTGCTGCCCTGCACGATCCTGCCCGTCAGGTCGAACTCCGCTGTGTTGTGCGAACCTTCGGAATAACCGATGAACTCTCCGTTGAGGTACAGATCGATACAGCTCGCAACACCGAGGAAGGAGATGACATAATTTTTGCTGCTGTCTTCGATCTCAATGAACCTTCGGTAAATGCCGACAAAATTGTATTCCTCGCCCGGGTCTTTATAGCGCAGGGAGATCTTCTGATCCACACCCATCCATGAGAACACCTTGCCGACTTTCTCCAGACAGGGGATCACCGGAGGCTTAAAGGGAAACTGATAGCGGATATTGGTGTAAAACGGCTTGTCATAGCCGCGAAACTGCCAGCAGGCGGGCACATCGATCCGGTCAAACTCCGTTATTTCGGTGTCGAGAACCGCCGGGATCTCCGCCGGCCTGGGATAAAACCTGAAATCCCATTCGCCGTTCAGACATACGACTTTTTCAGATGCATAGCGCTTTTCTTTAGGGGATACGGCATCCGCTTTCGCTCTGTCCGGGTACGGGATGAAATAGCTCCGCGCAGGGAGCTTGTTGACTTCAAATATCTCAAAGGTATGGTAATTGTCCTGGTTGATCTTGTATTTCATGGCGCTCCTTCCCTTGTTATTCACTGATCATCGTGATCCACAAAGTACCTTTTATTGTAAGAGATTGCATGATGAATTACAATGGCGCAGAGAAGACAAAGATGGTCTGCATGTCAACTGCAGACCATCTTCAGATACTTGTTATTCGACTTGTGGATCATAAGAGCCAACAGAAACGTAGCTGCCCAGATCAGTGCGTACCTGGGCGTATTGGTCACCACAAAATGCATCTGATCCGACAATTTGTCGATCGCCCATATAAACAGCGGGTGGATATAATAAGTGAACCCGGCTGCCGTCTTGCAGAAATCCGCCGCCTTTTCCCATCTATACATCGGGAAACTGATCAGGAACAACATGAGCACGATCAGCATAAGATACAATCCGGGGGTAATGACCACGCTCCTTGACATGCCGGTCTTTACGACGACATAGATCTCCGCCCGCCAAAAGACCACAGCCGCTGCCATTGCGGCGATCTTGACGGAATCCTTAAGCCCCATGTACCACTTCGTGTTCTCAATCTTCGCCACGGCATACCCTGCGCTGAAATAAGGAATGCCCATAAAGAGCAGTGTGCGGATCAGTTTATAATCATCCCGCAGAAAGATCCGGTCAAGGACAGGGATCCTGCTGCCGATTCCGTAATAGGATGCTCCGAGGCACCCGGCGACCTGGAGCGCAAGGCTCAACGGCAGGACGAGCGCCTGCAGCCGGAGCTTGAACAGGATCGTCACAACGATGACGGCTAAGATCAGCGCAGGAAAGAACCAGAAATGGAAATGGCTGCCGGTCACAACGAATCTGTAAATACAAGATTTGACGAATCCCCTGATGTCCGATTTCCCCCATTCCAGAAAATCGACGAGGTAATAGACACAGCTCCAGACAAAATATGTCGTCAAAAGACGCTTCATATAGGGAAGAAACGGATCCTTCCCTTTCATCAGCTTTCTGATGTAAAAATACCCTGCGGCACAGAAAAAGAACGGCACCCCGATCCTCGGAAAAACACTTCTGAACTCCTTGCCCCAGAAATCGCTGATATCTTCAAAGGGATGTATGTGGATCGACATCACCATCAGAGCGCCGATATATCGGAAAATGTCGATCGAACAATTCTTTTTGGGCATAGTCAGTCAAGTCTCCTTTTCCGTCACGGGTGGAAACCACAGCGTGAATGAACTCCCCTGTCCGGGTACACTGCTGCCCTCAATTCTGCCGCCATGAATTTCCATGATCTTTTTGGTCAAAGACAGCCCCAGTCCCGCTCCTTCCGAGGTCCTCGATTCCTCTGACCTGTAAAAATTATCGTAAATCTTATCCATCTCTTTATCACTGATCCCGACGCCCTGATCCGCGATACAGAAGAAAGGACAGCCGTCTCTGTTCCCGCATTGCACGGTGATCACACTGCCTTCTTCGCTGTATTTGATCGCATTGGAGAAAAGGTTGCGCACAGCGATCATGATCAGCTGGAGATCGGCCTCAACGATCGTCTCTTTGAAGTCGCGAACGATCACCCTTTCCCGATCTGAAAGGAACTCCTCTTCGTCACAGACAGACTCCGCAACAGTCATCAGGTCAAACTTCTCAATGTTCAATTCCGCAGCACCGCTTCCCAGTTTCGACATATGCAGCAGTATGTTGATGATGCGGTTCATCTTATCCGCCTGGCGCTCGATCACCTCGATCGTTTCCAATGCGTGCGTATCACCGTTCCCCAGCGCCTGTTCCCGGGAGACCTGGCACTGCGTTCGTATGACCGTGATCGGTGTCCGCAGCTCATGAGATACATCTGAGTTGAATCGTGTCTGGCTCTCGATCACATTCGACATTTTATCAAACAGACGCAGGTAGGCCCGCTCGAGCATATCGATCTCCTGAAATCCGCTCTCCGTCATCTGTTCTGCGTCATAATCCATACCCGGTTCCATCTTGTCAGCCTCCTCGCACATCTTCTTCAGAGGCTTGTCGATGCGGTGTTTGAGCAGCAGGCAGATTGCGATCAGTGTTACCAGGGAAAACATCATGAACCCGATCATGGTCCTCCTGATCTCATCAAGGATCGTCGCTGCGGCCCTCGTATCTGCGATCCCGTAGAGAATATAACTGGTCGAATTTCTCCTCCCGTAATGGAGCTTATATGTCACCACGTACCTTCTGCCGTTCAGATCCACAACACTGCCCATCTTCCGGCTGAACACGACCCCCTCAAAGTCAGGGGGATACTCGCCGAAGATGCACTCGTGATTCATATTCGTGGCGATCACATAATAGCCGTTCTGCAGTTTTCGCTCATCATCCGTCACAAGAAGTCCTGCATCTGTCCACAACAGATTCTCCTCATAGTACTGAATATTATCCCGATTGTTTTTTCGGAGCAGAGAGAGCTCAAGCTGCTCGGACAGGAGATAAAAAGAGCTGATCAGTATGACAGAGAACATGACCCACAGGATCACAAACCATATTTCAATAAACCTTACAACCGTTATTTTGTTTTTCAGGATCCCTTTTTTCAGTTTTCTTCCTCCGGTGAATCTTTCAAAATATAGCCAACTCCCCGTACAGAACGAATAATATCTTCGCGCCCTCCCGCGTTGAGCTTTTTGCGTATGAACCGAATGTAGACATCAACGATATTCGACGCAATATCGCTCTCAAGATCCCACACATTCGACTCGATCTGCTGTCTTGTCAGCACCATATTTTTGTTGCGGACCAGATACAGGAGCAGCGCATACTCCTTCGCTGTCAGATCGACCCGGTCGCCGGCGCGTGTAACAGAGCGGTCACTGGTATTGATCACAATATCGCCGCAGATATATGTGTTCTCGTTCCTGACGGACGGATTGCGCAGCATTACACGGATCCGGGCAAGAAGCTCTGTCAGCTCAAACGGTTTGACCATGTAATCACTGGCACCCAGGTCCAGCCCTCTGACTATATTGCGCGTGTCACTTAACGCCGTCAGAAAGAGGACCGGAGTCTGGTCCCCTTTCTCTCTCATCTCCCGCAGGACATCAAATCCGCTCTTCCCCGGGAGCATGATATCCAAGACAGCGCCATCGTAATGCTCCTGTTCCATATATTGAACAGCGGCGATCCCGTCATAGCAGGAATCCACTGCATATCCTTCTTTTCGAAGCCGCTCACATAAGATCCTGTTCAGATCCGCTTCGTCTTCCGCGATCAGAAGTCTCATAGGCTGTCCTCCTTCCCGTTCCAGTTTAACACAAATATTCGATCGGCGCCCGCATCACCATACAAACCTGTCTCCGGAATGAATTCCCACATTCAGCTCCCCCGGTGACCTCCTGAGGATCTCCGGAAGTTTGTAATAATCGCTTTTATTCATCTCCCGGATCTCTGTGCCAAGCTCACCGCAGAATTTCGAGGCAAGCATTATATCCTTCTCTCCGATCTTGTCGGATCCGCGGAGCTTCTCCGCGCATACATAGACCACATAGGCCAGTTTGATGTTATCCGTATAATTGTCGTCCGCAGAACGGATCTCGTATTCGATCTCCGTCGAGGCATCCTCCAGCGGATCCTTGTACCGTACCTTCACCGTGCCCAGATCCTTGGATCCGGTCGTGACCACTTTCGCATATTTATAGCCGCTCTCCACCGGCTTTGATCCGTCTCTGAGCTCCAGCTCGTAGAGCGCGACTCCGTATCCGCCGGATCCGAAGGGCTCCGAAATCACCTTGTCGTTCACGAAATCCTCGTGATCGAGCTCTCTGTTCTCAAATCCCAGCAGTCTGAAAGACTCCACGACTTCCGGATTGAACTCTACCTGTGCTTTTACATCTTTCGCAATGACATTGACCAGGGAAGCGTATTCGGTATCGATGCACTTCTTCACATCTGCGAGATTGTTCACTACCCGGTAGACTCCGTTTCCATGTTTGCTGAGCACCTCGAGTTTGTCATCCTTATAGTTGCTAAGACCCGTGCCGATCACACTCAGGAACAGATTGCTCTTTTTCTTCTCCTCGATCAGTTCTGTCAGTCCGCCCTTGTCTGTGATGCCAAAATTCAGATCGCCGTCCGTGATCAGGATCACCTGATTATTTCCGCCTTCGATATACTCTTCTTTTCCGATCTGATAAGCCTTTACAATACCGGCCGATCCGTTTGTACAGCCGTAGATATTCACTCCGAGGAACTTCTCGAGCGCTTTGATCTTGTCCTTATCATCTTTGATCGTAAATCCGCGCAGGATCACCTCATCTCTCGAGCTGTATGTCACAAGGCTGATCTTATCGCCGGCATTCAGTTTGCTGATGATCGTTGCGACCGCCGCCTGTACCTGATATGTATTTATACACATGCTTCCGGAGACATCCAAAAGCAGCACGATATTTTGTCTTTGTTTGACTTCCTCTTTGCCCTGCACGTTTATATAGAGGAGCTTTTTCTGCCCTGCTGCCCCGTCCTGTGCTGCGGGCATCAGTTCGCAGGAGATCCGGAACTTCTCCGTATCCGGGATCACGCTCTGATAGCGGAAGTAATTGAGCATTTCTTCAATCCGCACCATATTCCTGTCGATCCTGCGGTTTTCCCTGAGCTGGTTGAAAATAATACCTGCAGAGGCCGTGTTCGTTGTCATGCGAAAGGTCGATGTCATATGGTTCTTGACGTCGCGGAAGCCCTTTTCCTCGATCTGCTCGTATTCGTCTGTTGCCGGAAGGGCAGAGGGCATAAAGCCGGATGCCATCGAGGCAGCAGGCATCGGAGCAGACGGCATAAAGCCGGATGTCATCGAGGCAGCAGGCATCGGAGCAGACGGCATAAAACCGGATGTCATAGAAGCAGACATTCCGGGATCAGAGGCCTTGAAAGAAGCAGCCGTCTGCTTCGACTTGCGGCCCCGCGCAGAAGATCTGACACCGTCAGCCATTCCGCCGCTGAAGAATCTGTCAAATAAGCTCTGATGCTTTTTCGGTTCGGGTGCACAGTCCGGCAAAGAATCCATAATACCGCCCGGCGATCTCCTCGCTGCTCTGTATCCGGTCCGCACACTGCTCAGAGGATTACCCGATGAGCCGAAACCGGCCGGCATACCTGTGTTATTTCCCCGGTGCCCGGTCATATCGTATTCGCGGGGAATGACTTCCGTTTCTTCTGTCAGCTGCCCGTAAATCTGATCGATTCGTAAGTTATCACTCCTTGTGCTGCCAAAAATGAACAGTGCCAGGACCGCAGCTGTGCGCTCATCGTACCCAAGGCTGCAGCAATAGTCATACAGCTCCTTTCGATCCTGAGGATATTTCGTCCAATCTATTTCTTTCGCTTTCTTATTCATATAATGACCCTCCTTTTTTCTTTGGTAACATCATTATAGATCTGTCAGGACCGCAAAAGGTCGTTTCAGAAGCGACATCAAAGCCAAAAAGAGCTGCCGCGCCAGGACTGGCCTCGCGCGGCAGATGCTATCGTTCTTGATCAGCGATGTGTTTCACAGCAAACCGGATCAAATGGAGATCTTGGCTCCCATAAGTTCTGCAAAAGCGCGTACGATCGCCGTATCTCCGGGCCATGCAGGAGCAGTGACCAGATTTCTGTCCACAACCGCCTGGTCTACAGGAACTTCTACATATGTGCCGCCGGCAAGCGTGACGTCCGGTCCGACTGCGGGATAGGCGGTCGCTTTATATCCCTTGAGAACGCCTGCTGCTGCGAGTACCTGCGGTCCATGGCAGATTGCCGCGACGGGTTTGCCTGCCGCAAAGAATTCGCGGACGATCTCCAGAACACGTGCATTCAGACGAATATACTCAGGAGCACGTCCTCCTGTAATGAAGAGTCCCTCATAATCTTCTGTCTTTACAGCATCAAAATCTGCTGTCAGTGCAAAGTTATGTCCCCGAAGCTCCGTATAGGTCTGCTCGCCAAGAAAATCGTGAACAGCGGTCGCAACGGTTTCACCGGCTTTCTTGTCCGGGCAGACTGCATCTACCTGATATCCCAGGACTCCGAGCGCCTGAAAAGGTACCATTGTCTCATAGTCTTCCGTAAAATCGCCGCATAAGAGTAATACTTTTTTTGCCATAGTAACCTCCAACAAATATTAACTGGCTGTCATGCGGTCAGATCACATATCGGGATCAGCTCAGCCGCATGAACGTTAAAACGGAACTGTATTCATTATATCGCATATCTTTAAGTTCTGTCACCACTACCGCATAATAAACTGTTATTGCATAGCATCACCATATAATGCTGATGTCCTGCGCTCATTCATCAAGTGCCCGGATCCTGCGCAGAGTGTCCAGGATCTCCTTCACATCGGCGGCGATCACTTCACGAGGTGCATCATATTTCCTGCACATCGCATCGACAATGGCTTCCTCCGTAGTCTCCTCTTTCAGGCAGTCCACAATAAATGCCGATGTCTTATTGCTTCGCGCGATCCCCTGAAAGGATTCCGCACCGATCGAGACAAGGAATTGTGTTCCGTCTATGGTCTGCGTAATAAAATCAGATTTGAGTTTCATTGCTTTCTGTCTCCTACTCTAAAATAGTGATCCTTCCCTGTCCGTACATGTCCGCATACTCTTTGCCGACCACACCGCCCAGAGTGTCGACAATATAGTCGATCAGCGCCTGGTTGTCGAGTTTGATATTGTCTTTGACGACCTCTGCGCCTTCAAACATGGTAAAGCCGTCTCCGCATTCCAACAGCAAAAAGTTCTGGCTTGCCAATGTGTAGGTCTTATCCGGATCCAGCGGCTCCTCTCCGACCATGACATTCTGAACCCGACGCTCTCCCTCAATACCCGTAAACATTCCGTTTTCGTCCTCGGTGCAGGGATTATCTACCGCTGAATTGATCTCGTAGGTCAAACCGGACACCTGCAGGAACGCGCCGCTCTCCCCGGGCACGTAGCGGCTGCCCCATTCCAAAGCGTCTAACACCTGCTGTCCGGTCACTTCTATAACACAGAGCGCGTTTCCAAACGGTTTTACGGCTATGATGTCTCCGTAAGTGACGTCCCCTTTGCCGATAATTGCGCGAACCGCGCCTCCGTTTTCAATGGCAATATCAGCGCCGGACTGGTCGCGGTATGCATCTGCGCAAAAATCACCCATATTGGTCTCCGCCCGCCTGATCATGCGGATGGGTCTGCCGTTCGCATCCACCTCTGACGGGTCATAGATCGTCAGTTCAACAGATGAAGAGGCCACCACTGTGTTCATCTGTTCTGCGACCACTTCCTCTGCCGCGCTTACCTTGTCACGCATATCATTCCGGATGTCAAGAAGGTCCGGTGCGGAGATATTATTGGGCCAGCTCCAGATTCCCGTCTCCACTATTTCTCCTTCTGCGGAAATATGGCTGTAGCCTATGCAGATGAGCTTAGTGCCTACCGCAGAACGGGTCACATCCTCTCCATCCTTGTTCTTCATGACGATCTGATCCATATCATGACTGTGTCCGTCCAGGACCACATCAATTCCGTTCGTATTGGCGATCACGTCTGCGTAAGTCCAAGGTCTGCATTCCTCCTCGTTCCCCAGATGTGCGATCAGATAGACATAATCCGCCCCTTCTGCCCGAGCCGCGTCTACAGCGTTCTGGATGGCCTGATAAATCTTAGCGCCTGTCTGGTCGTCCTGCATAAATCCATAGACATATTCTCCGCTCTCGTTCTGGAAGTAGGCCGGTGTCGATCCCCTCATCGTCCGGGGGGTCGTCACACCCACAAAGGCGATTTTTTTACCCGCCGCTTCTTTGATGACATATGGCTCCAGAACAGATTCGTTCAAATAGGTGAAGTTGCAGCTGATATACGGATACTCCGCCTTCTGAACCAGTTCCAGAAATCGTTCCGTCCCGTAATCGAACTCATGATTTCCCGGGATCGCGACATCATATCCGACTTCGTTCATCAAGTCGACGATCGCCTCTCCCTTGGAAAGCGTTCCGATCGCCTCTCCCTGTATGGAGTCGCCATCGTCAACCAGTATGGTCTCATAGCCGTTTTCCTCAAGCGTGTCTTTCACGCGCTCTAAACCTGCATATCCAAATCCCTGATTCACGCCGCAGTGAACATCGCTGGTAAAGAGGATGTAGATATCCCCGTTCTTATCCGCGGCTTTTTCTTCTGTTTCACCCGGAGTCGGGGACTGGGCCGTACTCAACGGCTCGTCCTGTTCCGGCGCCTGCGCCGGTTCTGTGACTTCCTCAGCAGACGCGGAACCTTCCGTATCCGAAACAGCTGCTTTCTCTGAAGTCTGTGCGAAATCAGAAGAATCCGGCGCTTTAGCCGTTCCTCCGCAGGATGCCAGGCTGAACCCCATGACGCCCGCGAGCAGCAGCGCAAAGATCTTTGTCTTCATACCCCATCTTCCTTCTCTCTATTTTGACTTTATGATCTTTTATCTCAATCTGATAAATTTACAAATACAGTGATTCACTCCTCCAGGTAAAAATATCTGTCCACCAGGCTCACGCCCTTTTCCTCTGCGGGCTTCCCCACTGTCAGGATGATATCCGCCTCCTCCGGCGAAGCGGCAGCCGTCACCTCCTGCGCTTCCAAGAGCATAGACAGGTATCGATCCATCGTCATCCTGCAGCCGCCTGAACAGTTCTGCTGTGTGGTTTCAAAAGGCCGATAGTATTCAGGAAGTATTTCCGGCTGCTTTCCGACGAAGTACAGTCTTCGCCCGGGAACATCTACATACCCATACTGAAGTTCGTCGGTGTCGGACCTAAGCTCATGCGTAAAGAAACAGTTTTGGGGATCATAGAGCTTCACTTTTGCACCCAGCTTCTTCACCGCCATCATTCCGACATAGCAGGTATCGATCTTCTTAAAGGATTCCTTTCCGTAATAGATATGGATCCGTGTCTGCACCCGCAGAAGAGGCGCGTCCAGGTCAATATCGATATACTCCGCCGCGTTGCTGTGCGTGATATCGCCGGAATGGACGATTCCGTCTTTCTTAAAGTCAGCGTCCCATCCCACATGGATCGGCTCGAATTCCGTATTAAAGGCTTCCGCGTGCAGATCCAGGTCCACCCTCTTCCTGTCGTTCCAATAGACGAAGAAGCGCAGGTGCCTGACCTCATCCGGTATGCGGATCGCGATGCCTGCCGGGAGATAGCCGCCTTCTTCGCTTCCGTTTCCGGATTTCAGAACGCTGCAGGACAGATCAAACGCGTCCGTCTGCAAATAAACCTTTTTCTGATACAGCTCCGTTCTCATTCCTTTCAGGTGCTCGAACAGAACAGCAGTCAAAATATCGCACACCCGCCCGTCATAGGGCTGCGATTTTTCATACAATGCGCGGGCTTTCCTGTATTCCAGCGAGAATGACTCTATGCTCCTGCTCTGCCGGTGCTCTGCATTTCGAATGATGTGCTCCCTGAGTTCCGGATCCAGATCCCTCTCTTTTGACAGCATCTTTTTCAGATTCTCCCGGCGCATTGCCGCTTCCGCTTCCCGTCGGTCCAAGGAAGCTTTGTAGAGATCCTCCAGTGGTTCTCTCATGCGGGCTTCATCCAGCGCGTTCAGGGTGTCGACGATCGTGTGCAGGCTCAGCGCGTCCGACTTGCTCCTGAGCAGTTTCAAAATATCGCTGTCCTTATATCCCTTCCTGAGAAGCCAGCGGATCATGCGCAGCATCATACCGGGACGCGCCGCGATAAAGTCGAGAGCACCTTGATCACCGTTCTCGACAAGATAGCGGGCCTGCGCTTCCCAGGACCTCAGTTCACCGTTTCGGAGCGCACGCACTGCTTCCCTGTGAACGTCACTGCGCGAATACATGTTGTAGTCCAGATACTGCAGAGAGACCAGGTTCTTCTCTCTCCCCTCCCGCGATAAGATCAGGTTGGTTTTAAAATCCTGTTCCGGATAGGACTCAAGGAGCTTCACGATCGCTCTCTTTTGGCCGGTTTTCAGATGATATCTGTGTTTTGGCAAAATCCCGTACACACACTTCATAACATCACCGGTGTGCTGACAGATCTGCCTCAGGAATTGAATTCGATCCGTCCCGTCTGTGCCTTCCAGGACCGCGTCAAACAGTTCGACGAGATTCTCCTTGAACGGGATCTGTATACCGGACAGCTGCTGCGGCGTCACGAGCGGGATCGCAAGTTTTACAAGTTCTTTGGAGGGCTTTGTCATCCGTTCTCTTCTCGCGAGGATGCGGCGGAGTGCTTCAAACGGGGCTTCTTCCTCCGGCATCAGTTCCAGCACTTTGGCTTCCAGAAGAGGGTCATCGCTCCGGCTCTTTTCAGTCGCTCTGACATCCGGAAGCCAGCCCCGGCTGTTCTCCACTCCAAACAGGTCTTCCAGGCCGTAAGTGGAGAAGTAGTGTATCATCTGGTGCATCCGAAACTCTGCTTCTTCCATCTTCATCACCTGCTCCGGGAAATCAGGATACATGGGCGGAGCATCGACGCTCGGCATGAGACTCCGGAAGTGCTGCGCGAATCCGGTCATCGAGCGGCTTGCGGCAAGTCGGAGAATATCCGCCGGCTTCAGCGTATAGCCCAGATTCCGCAGCTCTTCGTTGACCGTCATCGCCTGCGTGATCCGGTCGTCTGATAGAAGCTGAGGTACAAAAGAGTCCGCCTTTGCGGGTTTTGAGCCTGCATCAGCGGCCTCGTATACTACTATCCTCAACTCACTTATGAGAAGCTTTTCGAGTGCAGTATTCATTCTGATCTCCATATCGTTGCGGCTTCATAAAAGCATTTAAAAAGCATTTAAAAAGCCTTATAAAGGTCTTTGAGGTAACAAAAAAGGGGCAGGCTATCTGATGACATACTTGCGCGTATCCGATTACCGCTGTCCCTTTCGGGTCAGAAATTAAAAGGAAGTCATCTTAGGATACACACAGCCGCCTGCTCCCTTTATCATTATACTGCAATTTACAGCTTTATGGTCTCCATTTTTTATGTCAGGGGGACGGTTCTTTTGACACAAAAGAGTGGATGCAGATTTCTATTTTTCTTATAATGAATTAAAACTGATTCATAAAACTATCTGCTTTACATCATCACATCGAGGAGTCGAATCTCATGAAACTTGCCAGAGATGTGTCGACCCGCGTCTTCTACATGGATGAGGGCGGAATTTATGAGGAGGGAACGCCGGAAGAAATCTTTGATCACCCTTCAAGAGAAAAGACCCGGATCTTCATTCGCCGTCTTAAGACACTTTCGCTGGAAGTCCTTTCTCCCGACCTCGACTATGCCGATGTGATCGATAAGATCCGCAAATTCTGCAGGGATACCATGCAGAAAGCGTCAGTCAGCCGTAATATGATGCTGTGCTTCGAAGAGATCGCAGTGCAGAATATCATCCTGAAGTCCGGCAAAGATCCTTCCATTTACCCCGTCTTAATCGAAGCAGAATACTCGGAGCAGGATGGTTCTGTCCCCATGAACTTTACTTGGGGCGGCCGGACTTATGATCCGTTGGAGGACGGAGACGACCTTTCTTCCACGATCGTGAGAGGGCTGGCACAAGATATCCGATATTCAGGAGATGA
>CADCIU010000053.1 GCA_902801585.1 uncultured Lachnospiraceae bacterium
AGCCCGGCCGCGCCCGATTATTCGTCAATGGGGGAAGGAGAGGCACATGAGTCTGCTGGAAATGAGAGACATACGGAAGTCGTTCAGCGGCGTCTCCGTATTGAAAGGCGTACAGCTCACAGTGGAGAGCGGCGAAGTTCATGCGCTTTTGGGAGAGAACGGCGCGGGAAAATCTACGCTGATGAATATATTGACCGGCGTTCTGCCCAGGGACGGCGGAACGATCAAATTTGACGGACAGGAGCTTGAGCACATAACGATCACACAGTCCGAGAAGATGGGGATCGCGTTCGTGCACCAGGAACTCAACTTGTTTAATGATCTCAAAGTGTTTGAGAACATGTTCCTGAACAGGGAGTACACTAACAAGATGGGCATGCTGGACAAGAAGCGCATGCGCGCCGAGGCCCGGGAGCTCTTTGAAAGACTGGGCGTGGAGATCGATCCGGACGCCGTGGTCTCGGATCTCAAGACCAGCCAGAAGCAGCTGCTGGAGATCTGCAAGGCGCTGCACCTGAAGGCGAAGCTGATCATCCTCGATGAGCCCACCACATCCCTGAACAACGAGGAAGTGGATCACCTCTTCGGAATTTTGAGAAAGCTCAAAGACGAGGGGACTTCATTTATCTTTATTTCCCACAAGATGCCGGAGATCTTCGCACTGGCAGACCGCTATACCGTTTTCAGGAACGGTGAATACATCGGCGAGGGAAAGATCAGTGAGACAACGCCCGAGAAGGTCACGATCATGATGGTCGGAGAGTCCTATTCCAATGCCGAGGTCTATGAAAAGAGGGCGCTCGGTGAGGAGGCCCTCAAACTTGAAGGCTTTACTGGTGACGGGTTCCATGACATCAACCTTTCCGTCAAGAAGGGTGAGATCGTCGGCATGACGGGACTGCAGGGAAGCGGCAGCAGTGAAATGCTGCAGGCGATCTTCGGGTCGACGAGGGCTACAGCCGGCACGGTGACAGCTTTCGGCAGGAGCGTTCCCCATAATTCCATTCACGGGGCCATGAAGGCAGGGATCGCCATGCTGCCCAATAACCGCAAGGAGAACAGTGTTTTGCCGGATATGTCCCTGATGGAAAACATGGCCATTTCCGAACAGACACTGTCGGCGGCCAAACTTCCGGTGGACACGAAGAGAGATAAAAAGAGATACGACGAGTACAAACAGATGCTGAATATCAAGGCGCAGAACAGTACGGACCTGATCACATCGCTGTCCGGCGGCAATCAGCAGAAGATCTTTATTGCCAGATGGCTCAACACAGACGCAGAGATCCTGATCCTGGACAACCCGACCCAGGGTATTGATGTCGGCGCGAAAGCGGAGATCTACCGCCTGATCCTGGAACTGGCGAAAGCAGGTAAGACAATACTCATCAACACGCTGGAGATTCCCGAGATCATGAAGGTGGCGGACAGATGCATCGTCTTCTACGACGGTCATATGATCAAGGAGCTGGCGCATGAGGAGATCAACGAACAGGATGTAATGCTTTACAGTGTCGGCATCACGGAGAAGGCCGCAGGAGAGGAGAGTGCACAGTCATGAAGAAACTTGGCAAAGTTTGGTCAGAATACAGTTTCATCTTTGTACTGATCGTTATTTTTATCGTATATGCGATCACCAGCTCAGGTCTTACCTGGAGCGGCGTGATGAATATTTTCCGTCACAGTGCGGTCATCGGAACTGTGGCACTGGGCATGGGCCTGATCTGTCTGACCGGTGAGATCGACCTCTCCGTGGGCTCTATGCTGGCACTCACTGCAGGGTTTTCCGTTATGGTGTTCAATGTCACCGGGAGCATTCTGCTGACACTTCTTTTCGCATTGGGCTTCGGCGCATTGTGCGGCTTCGTAAACGGCCTTCTGGTCGGCGGCGTGCAAATGCCTGCTTTCATTGTGACGCTGGCGACGATGCTGATCTACAGGTCCTTTGCCCAGTACTTCTGCCAGCATGTGGACCGCGCGCTGATCGGCGGCGGCAGCAGTGTCTATAAGATGGACACCGCGAAAGCTTCTTATCAGGCACTGTTCGGCTTCGGCAACGGCAAGATCGCGACGATCCCCACAGTAGGTATCGTGATGCTCGTCATGACGGCGCTGTTCGTCTACCTGTCCGAATGGACCAAGTACGGCAAGAAGATCTATGCGATCGGCTCCAACTCCAAGGCAGCCAGGATGAGCGGCATCGGCGTCAGTAAGATGAAGATCTCCGCTTTCACGATCTGCGGGATCCTGACCGGCCTGGGCGCATTCCTCTGGATCGCCATGAACGGGAGCGCAGACCCGGCAACGACCGGCAGCAGCTATGAGATGTATGCCATCGCGTCAGTTGTCCTGGGCGGCATTGCCATGAGCGGCGGACGCGGCAAGATGCTGGGCGTCCTGTTCGGCGCCATGTCCTACACCATCGTTGACAAGATCATCGTAGCGCTGAAGATGGATTCCCTGATCAACAACGCGATCAAGGGGATCATCCTGATCCTGGTCATCCTGGTGCAGGTGGCGGGACCGCAGATCCGCGAGAAGTTCAGAAAAGCAGCATGAGGTGTCAGAGGGACGGTTCTTCTGACAACTTTCAAGGTGACGGGGCTGCCGCATTTTAAAATGCGGCAGCCCCGTTTTTATTGGTCAAACATCCCGAAGGTCTCGGGGCACAAACGATGAGAAACATGGTATCATGAGATAAAGCTGCTTTGGGAACCCTGATGGATCGTCACCACAAAAAGTCAGGGGACTCGGGCTCTGCAGCATAAGGTCGGCCGGAAGGCGGAAGGAGATCAGCATGAGTTTATTCTGGAAGATGGCAATCCTGGCTCTGGTATTCAGCAGTATAGGGTTCAAAAAATACGTTTGGTTCATTTCAATCGGATACGGATTTTCAGTCGCCGCGATCGGAGCGGGTCTGCTCATACTTGGCGGCGCGGGACTGACAGCGGGGACGATCTGCGCCTCGATCCTGTTCATTTTGTATGGACTGCGTTTGGGAGGGTATCTCGCTTACAGAGAACTCAGGAGCGCAAGCTATAACAGCAAGATGAAGACCGAGATCAAATCCGGGGACGGCATGAGTATAGCGGCCAAGTGCGCAATCTGGATCAGCGCAGCTCTCCTGTATGTCTGCGAGACTTCGCCCGTGATCTTCAGGATCATGAACGCAAAAGGGACTGATACGGTCCTGATCATCGGCATTCTGATCAGTATAGTCGGGCTGGTGGTCGAGACCTGCGCGGACCTGCAGAAAAACGCCGCCAAAAAAGTGAACCCCCGCCGCTTTGTGGACACCGGCCTGTATCGGATTGTCAGGTGCCCCAATTACTTCGGTGAGATGCTCTTTTGGACAGGTGTCTTTGTCGGCGGAATTACTGCGCTGCACGGCGTACTTCAGTGGGTCGCCGCCCTGGCCGGCTACCTCGGGATCATCTACGTTATGTTCGGCGGCGCCAGAAGGCTGGAGATCCGGCAGAACAGAACCTACGGGAGTGATCCGGAGTACCGGGCTTATGTCAAAAAGACACCGATCATGATCCCATTGATTCCGCTCTACAGCGTCGAAAAGTACAAGTGGCTGGTTGCGTGAAATGAGATAAGTATTAACAGTGAGGGGAAGGACTATGAGCAATCCTGCCAAAAGACTGATCTATACGATCGTCACCGCACTCGTGTTTCTCGGTATTTACGCCGGAACAATGTTCTATGTTGAAAAGCAGCACTACGAGAAACTGATCGCGATGCACAACCGCTCTCAGACGGACAGTCTGCGCGGAATATTGGACCGGTATGAGCATACAGAAACAGAGATCGGAAAGCTCTTTTATGATGAGCTGAATACAGAAGTCAGGCTGAAGGCTCTTTCTCTTGCAGCCGGAATGACAGACGGGCAGTACAAAGGACTCCGTATGTGGGAGAACGGAATGGCCGTCAGGGCCACTAACGGTAAGCCGGATCTTCCTGCGGAGGCTGCAGGCATGTTTCCCGAACTCACGGCAGAGATCATCAGGGATGAGTATGTGCAGACCCGGACCGTGAAAGTCAAAGGGGAAGAAGCCCCTGTGGATGTGCTCCTGACCAGCGGCAGGATCGCCGGTGACTGGTACTACGTCAGGTGGACACCGGTGCAGGAGTATGACGACTATATCATGTCCTATTTTGACAAAACACACCTGCTGAAGGAGATGTCTGATCTGTACAGCGGTGAGATCTTTCTGGTCTCAGCGGATGATCATGATGCGGAGGGGGAAAAGGGAACCATACTGTACGGAACAGAAGGGATCAAGGAGTTCGGAACCCTGTCTGAAATTGGTGTCAGGGAAGAAGACCTTCAGAAAGACTACTTTGAATTCAGTCTCGGCGGCACGGAGTATATTTGTTCACCGGCAGTACTTGAATCGGGACGGACCATTGTCTGCTGTGACTCCATTGAAGAAGAAAAAGCCGCGTTTTACGGAGAAATCATCACGCAGTTGTTGTTTGCCGCCTTCCTGATCAGTGTTCTGATCGTATGGTGCTATTATTCCACGGTGATGGTGATCAAGAATAAGCTCAGTGATGACCAGGTGAAAAACTACACGCCCGAGGCGGTAAGGAGGAAAACGGCAAGGCTGGGAGGAATGTCAGTTCTGCTCGTATTTATCGTGGCTTTTCTCACGGTGGCGATGCAGTATATGTATCAGGAGGACAAAGTCGGGAGCGCCACACTCACCCTGCTGGAGAATCAGGTTGAGGCGGAGACCCAGACGGTTCCCGAAATAAACAGGAAAGACTCGGAGAGATACAAAGAGCTTGGCGCAGAGATTTCCGGGCTCCTCACAGAGCACCCCGACTATCTGACAAAAGGCCGCCTGAAGGAGATGGCCGGGATCATCTCTGCAGATTACCTGATCGTCTTTGATGAGAACGGAGATGAGATCGCCTGCAGCGAGAACTATACGGGCTTTTCCATGGGGACAGATGAAAAGGACAGCTCCTCTGATTTTCGCAGGCTTTTAAAAGGGATTCCTGCGGTAGTCCATGACAAGGAAGAAGACTTTATTACCCGGGAAGAGAGGCAGATCGTCGGCGTCAGGTATGAGCTGCCGGGTCAGGCGGGGCGGTATGGAGCGATCCTGATCTCGATCCCCTTGAGAACAGAAAAAGAAAACCCCGACGATCTGCTCGGTAAACAGGGGTTCTATCGTACAATGGCTTCCACCGGAGAAATGATCCTTGAGATCGATCCGGACTCGCAGCTGGTCGTGTCCGGAAGCCGGGAGGATTATGTCGGATCCGAAGCGGCGGGACTCGGCTTTAAAAAAGAGGCTTTGGTGGACCGCCATATGGACTTCTTCAGAATTGACCGGAAGTGGTATTTTGGCATATCCCGCCTGATTGACGGCAAAATATGCTATTACATGGCAGACAATACAGCCATGCTGGTGATCGGGATGCTGTTTGCAGGCTTTACGGCGGCCGTTTTCATGTGCGGATACTGGCTGACGTCCAAATATGCACTGCACGACTACACGAGTGAAAACTATAATAATTATCTGGCTTTGATCGAGGAAGCCAAAAAGAAAAGTCAGGAGAGACTGGACGAGGCGACGCCTTCAGTGGTCGCCTATGTTGAAAAATGGGACGATCTGCTCCCGGAACAGAAGACCAAGAGGGTGTTCCAGATCGGAATGGGGATTTTCATGTCATTGCTGCTGCTCATCGCACTGTCTGATACACCGATGTCCGGCCACTCTGTGCTGAACTTTGTGATCGAAGGTAACTGGACAAAGGGCCCCAATGTTTTCGGGATCGTCGCCGCGATCATGGTGTTCAGTATAGAATACCTTGCGTACCTCTTTGTCAAAGTGTGTTTCCTGCTTCTGTACGGCGTGCTGGATGCCAAAGGAGAGACGATCGGACGTCTGATCAGGAGTTTCATCAATTACATCCTGATCGCTGTTTCTATTTTCCTCGCCCTGAATTTCCTTGGCGTGGATACGTCTACGCTCCTGGCTTCTCTGGGCCTTTTATCCCTTGCGATCTCTCTGGGCGCGAAAGATATAGTGGCAGATATCCTGTCCGGGATCGGCGTAGTCTTCGAGGGGACATACAGTGTGGGGGATGTGATCGAGGTCGGAGGATTCAAGGGCAGAGTTATAGAGATCAATATCCGCACCACCAAACTTCTCGGGCCGCACAATGAGATCAAGACGATCAACAACAGCAATGTCAACAATGTGCTCAACCTCAGTAAAAAGACTTCTTTCTGCACAGTGAAATTTACTGCCGATGCAACCGATCCGCTCGGAGAGATCGAGGCGATGCTCGCGCGGGAACTTCCCGCTTACAAGGAGAAGATCCCCGGGCTCATCAGCGGCCCCAGATATCTGGGTGTGACGGGCATTGCGGACGGGAGGATAACACTTGAGATCATCGCGGAAGCCAAAGAGGAGAATCTCCACGCCGTGGGACGGGGAATGAACCGGATGCTGCAGTCGCTCTATGAGAGGGGACTTATCGATGTCGAAAAAAGCAGCACGAGTGTTGTCCTGAATTTCGCTGAGGGTGATACCGGTATGTTGAGAACGCGGGTTTTGGAAGAAAAGAAACAAAGCGAGTCATCCGAGGTTGAGTTATAGTATAATTGTATTTGAAATACCGTTCTTATTGCGGACCGGAGAACGCCGGAAGAAACAGGGGAGGTAAATAAGTATGCAGAGTTATCGGCCGAAGTATCATGCAAGTGTACCGAAGGGATGGTCAAACGACCCGAACGGTACGGTATTTTATAAAGGAAAAGCGCATCTTTTTTATCAGCATTATCCCCATAAGGCGGAGTGGGGCACGATGCATTGGGGCCACTTTACCACAGATGATTTTGTGAAATGGGAAAATGAGCCGGTCGCACTTGTGCCGGACAAGGACTATGAAGTTATATGCGGATGCTGCTCGGGCAGCGCCATCGAGAAAGACGGCGATCTGTGGCTGATGTATACAGCAGCCCAGCCTGAGCGCCAGCGCCAGTGTATTGCGATCTCACAGGACGGGGGTATTCATTTTTCCAAGAGCAAGGACAATCCGATCCTGACGTCCGAGATGCTCAGCCCCGAGGTCACAGAGACGGACTGCCGCGATCCCCGTCTGTTCCAAAAGGACGGCATGTATTACTTTATTGCAGGCGCGCGCGTGCTGACCAAAGAAGAATTGGATGCCGTCTTAAACGGAAAGGAAAAACCGATCAAGACCCGCGGGGGGGACATTATCATTCCCGACAGTTTATCGGGCGTAGCTATTTCCAGTCCGGAATTCATCTCAGGAATGGGTTATGCGGATCTGCGCTCGCCCTCTGCAGGACCGCTCCAGGGAGAAGAGGTGATCGAGAAGGACGGCTACGGAAACCTGATCCTTGCCCGCAGCAAAGATCTTCTTCACTGGGAGTATATCGGACATCTTTTGGAACCGGATACCGAGGGGCAGATCCCGATGGAACGTGAGTATTTTACCCTTGACGGTGTTTACGAGTGTCCGGATTATATGGAACTGGACGGGAAGGAAGTGGTGCTCACAAGTCCGCAGAACCTTCCGCAGATGGGCCCTGCCTATCAGAATGTACATTCAGGCATTTATCTGATCGGCGAGCTGAGTTTTGAAAACGGGCGATTCAGAGTGGATAAGATCGGTGAACTGGACCACGGCTTCGACTTTTACGCTGCGCAGACGTTCCGGATGCCCGACGGCAGAGTGATCATGGTCGCCTGGAAGGAGATGTGGGACCGCAACTTCCCTACCAGAGAAGAGGGGTGGGCAGGCACCTACACGCTTCCGCGGGAACTGCGCGTCGAGGATGGAGTACTGATCCAGAAGCCTGTCCGCGAGATCGAGAAGTACAGGAGGGGAAAGGTCACTTCCGGTGCGGTTACGATTTCGGACGGTGAATTCACCGTCAGGGGAGGTAGCGGCACATGCGCGGAGCTGCAAGTTACGCTTGAACTCGGGACAGCCCGGAAAGCCGGCCTCAAGCTATTCTGCGGAGAGGAACATGAGACGCTGGTCTATTATGACAAAGAGGCGGGGGAGATTATTTTTGACAGAAAAAAGAGCGGTATTCCGTTCTCCGGGTCGGAGAAGGATGTCGACCGCAGGGTCTGCCGGATCGGTGTAAAGGACAGCGTCGACCTTCATGTGTTCCTTGATATCAGCACCATTGAGGTCTTCATTGACGGAGGACGCTATGTGATGACGGGAAATGTCTATCCGGACCCGGATAAGGACGACGGGATTTATTTCTTTGCTGAAGGCGGCAGCTGCACTTTCAGGGATTTGGTCAAGTACGATATTGAAGTTTGAATGAAGAGGCTGCAGGGGCTGCCGCACTGAGAAATGATTCTTAGGGCGGCGGCCTTTTTTTGGTTCGGTGTCAAGGAGCGGTTGGGTGTCAAGGGGACGGTTCTTCTGACAACTTTTGGTACAAAAGTTGTCAGAAGAACCGTCCCCTTGACACATCCTTGACACAATCACTTTATGCTATAATAAACAAAAACCTCTAAAGGAGCTGCTGTCATGAAAAGCATTTCCAGTGTATACAAGATCGGTAATGGCCCTTCCAGCTCCCATACTGTCGGCCCCTTTCATGCCGCACAGACTTTCGGGAGCCGTTATCCGAATGCAGATGCCTATCAGGTGACCCTGTTCGGATCTCTTGCATTTACCGGTGAAGGGAACGGAACGGGAAAGGCGATCCGGGAGGGTCTTCCCGGAGCAGAGATCATTTTTGACCGGCAAACGCAGGAGAAGGATCTTCCGCATCCCAATACGATGCTTTTCAAGGCCTTTAAGGATGGAGAGGAGATTGCCTCCACCCGTATCTTCAGCATCGGAGGCGGATCGATCCGCATTGAAAACGAATTCTCGCAGGAAGATATCGAGGTCTATCCGCAGAAAAACTTTACAGAGATCGTTACGCTCTGCAACCAGGAGAAGATCAGTATTTTGCAGCTGATCTATATTTTGGAAGGGGCAAAACTTCGTGAATACCTGAAAAAAGTCTGGCGCGCCATGCAGGATTCGGTCGAGCGCGGACTGAGTACGGAGGGAATACTGCCGGGCGGCCTGAAACTCACACGGAAAGCCAAATACCTGTATGAGAAGCGCTGCCATAACGAAAGCCTGGACGTCGCCATGAACAGGGTCATAGCGGCGTACGCCTACGCAGTCAGTGAAGAGAACGCCGCAGAGAACATCGTTGTAACAGCGCCGACCTGCGGAGCCAGCGGAGTGCTGCCGGCGATCCTGTACTATATGTATCATGACCGGGGATTCGAGGAGGAAGAGATACTGGATGCACTGGCAGTGGCAGGGCTGATCGGCAATGTGATCCGGACGAATGCCAGCATTTCCGGCGCGGAATGCGGTTGTCAGGCCGAAATAGGGAGCGCGTGTTCTATGGCGGCCGCGGCGGTCGCCACGCTATACGGACTCAGTATCGACCAGATCGAATACGCGGCGGAGATCGCTATGGAGCACAATCTCGGGCTGACCTGCGACCCCGTGAACGGCCTTGTCCAGATTCCATGCATCGAGCGGAATGCGGTTGCTGCTATGCGTGCACTCAGTGCGGTGAACCTCTCCCGTTTTCTGTATGCCACAAGAAGAATTTCCTTTGATGAAGTTGTGGCGACGATGTACAGGACCGGACGGGATATGGATGAGAAATACAGAGAAACTTCTCACGGCGGGCTGGCGCAGATTTATTTGGAGAATTTGAAAGAAGACAGAGATTGAAAAGGTGTCAAGGGGACGGTTCTTCTGACAACCTGTGGCAATTAGGGAGGATCATATATGAGAAATCAGGAATTGACAGCATTATTATTGGCTCTTGCTCTGGCAGCCACGGGCTGCGGAGGAACCGCCGCCCAAGGAGGAACCGCCGCCCAAGGAGGAACCGCCGCTCAAGGAGAAACGTCCGCCCGGGAAGCAGCGGCGCCGGAGGAAGCAGAACAAGCCGACAGCGCGGAAGACGAAACTACCGGCGCCGTCAGCCTGACAGACCTCTCCGACCGGGAGAAGCAGGCTTTTGCTCACATGGAGGAGGACCTTGCAAACGACGCGTCGACACTCCTTCGCTACGGCGAGGATGTGGATGATATCTACAGCGAGTATGAATGGAAGTCGAAAGCGGACACCTTTCCCGAGAAGTTCGACCTCAGGAACCGAAGTACGGTGACTCCTGTTAAGAATCAGTCCCCTTGGGGAACCTGCTGGAGTTTTGCCACGATGGCAGCCAGCGAGACGAGTCTTCTGAACACGCTGGGAATGACGGCAGAGGAATATGAGGCAAAATACGGAACCGGTATGGATCTTTCCGAGAAGCACCTCGCCTGGTTTACTGCCAGCGCCTTGCCTGACCTGGACGAATATGAAGAGGGCAAATATCCCTATGATCCCGCGCAGGCCGGTGAAGGGGTTCACATACTGGAAAGCTCCGAGAAGAATCTCTATAATTTCGGCGGAAATTACGCGCTTGCGACTTCTATGCTCGCGTCGGGAGTCGGTGTCGTGAAAGAGAGCGCCGCTCCCTATGCGAATGCGGAGGGCGAGACGAAATTTGAAGGAGATTGGAGCCTGCCTGAGGAAGAGAGGTTCGGGCAGAGTTTTGAACTCAAAGATGCCAATATTCTGCCTGCTCCTGCGTACTATGACGAAAACGGAGAGTATGTGTACCGCGAGTCAGCTACCGAGATGATCAAGAGTGAGCTGCTCAAGGGAAACGCCGTCGGAATCAATTTTTTGGCAGATCAGTCAATGCCTGAGCTGTCCCGCGACGAGATGCTCGCGGTCTTTATGCAGAGGGTGTCGGATTTTAAGGATATCAGCGACGAGGACAAGATGCTGCGGTTTGACGTCCGCTACGGATACAGGAATATTGAGGACCTGACGGATGAGGAAGCGAAGAGGGTCGTCGAGCTCGGCTGTATCCTGAACGGACTGCCGATGAACTACGACTTCCGGACACTCACCCGCGAGCAGATCAACAGGCTGGCTCTGACCAGATATGTGGGAGAGCCATATGATGAGGTCGTAAGGAAGGAAGAACTGGACGCACAGAATTCGGCGGGGCCGAATCCGGTCTATCTGAATTTTGTGGAAGACGAAGACGGCACCACGATATTTGCACAGTACACATATAATGAAGCCGCGTCGAATCACGCGGTGACGGTCGTGGGCTGGGACGACACGTTTCCGGTCTCAAACTTCCTCGAAGATCACCAGCCGCCGGGACCCGGTGCATGGGTCGTCAAGAACAGCTGGGGCGAAGACTGGGGACAAGACGGCTATTTCTATCTCTCTTACTACGACAAGACATTGCATTATCCGCAGACCTTTGAATATGTGAAGCCTGAGGAAAAGGAGCCCCAGTCTTTGGAGATCCTGGAACACGACTTTATGCCCTCGGAGTATGTCAGCGCGATCTATTACAGCGATCCGGTCTACACGGCGGGCATCTTCGAGATGGAGACGGACAGCGTCCTGCAGTATGTGTCAGCGATGACCGGAGATCTGAACACAGAAGTGACGGCATCCGTTTATCTTTTGAACGAAGGCGCCAAGGAGCCCACGGACGGCGTCCTCATGGGGACGGTCAATGGTACTTTTGACTACGCGGGATACCATCGCATGTCGCTGGCAAACAATATTTCACTCCCCAAGGGCTCAATCATCGGGATCGTGGTCCTGCAGCGGGTCAACACCGCTGAGGGGACCAGGTATGTGTTTGTCAACACGTCCAGTTTGGGGCAGAACGCTATAGAGAAGTACGCTGAGGCCAATGCGGATACGGGAAAGACGCTGGAGCGCTACTGCACCGGCGTGGTGAATCCGGGTGAGAATTTTGTGAGCTTTGAGGACGGCCGCTGGATCGATTGGAGCGAGGAAGTCCATAAGCTCAGCGGTCTTGAGGGCTGCGACTTCGTTGCCTACGACAACTTGCCGATCAAGGGATATTCATATCCCCTTTCGGAGATTGAGGAGATCCATGACTTATCGAAAAAGGTCAAAACAGTGAACGGCGAGACTGCGATCTGCCCCGACTGCGGGTATGTTTTGACAGAGTATAAAGACTAACGATAGTACGGGGAGGGTGACAGCAAAATGATCAGGATCGATTTCCCCGAAGTGACCTTTCCGATCCAGGGATTGGAAGAGGCGGTACTGCCCAGAATGGTGCGGGTAAGGCAGCTCTATGCCAAGGATAAGATCGAAGACATTCCCGCGCATTTAAAGACGGAGATGACCCGGAATGACTATGCGCCTCTTGTAAAGGGAAAACGCATAGCCGTGACGGTGGGCAGCAGAGGCATTCCCGATAATGCCGTGATCGTGCGGACCATCTGTGATCAGCTAAAGGCGTGGGGTGCAGAGCCCTTCGTCGTACCGGCCATGGGCAGTCACGGCGGAGGCACGGCTGAGGGCAATCTGGAAATTCTCACCGGCTACGGGATCACGGAAGAGAATATCGGTGTACCCGTATGCGCGAGCATGGAGGTCGTGCAGATCGGGGAACTGGATGACGGGGCCCATACGCCGGTCTGCTGCGACAGGTTTGCGGCGGAAGCGGACGGGATCGTTGTTTACAATAAAGTGAAGCCGCATACAGATTTCAAGGGAGAGCACGAGAGCGGCCTCCTCAAGATGATGGCCATCGGACTGGCCAAACATCGCGGCTGCAGCGCACTGCACAGGCGGGGATTCGATACCTTCGCGGAGAGTATTCCCAAGGCGGCGAAAGTCTTCCTCGACAAAATGAATGTCGTCTTCGCCGTCGGCGTGGTGCAGAACGCCTATGACGAGATCTCCGATATCCGCGTTTATCCCCATGATGAGATCGTAAGCGGGGACAGAGAACTTCTCAGAATCGCCAAGGCCCGCTTCCCGCGCTTTCGTTTTGATCATATCGATGTGCTGATCATCGACCGGATCGGCAAAGACATTTCCGGTGAAGGCGCTGATCCGAATGTGACCGGGCGCGGGTTCATGCCCTATTTCAAGGATGATTTCCACACCCGCAAGCTGATGATCCGCGGTCTCTCCGAGCAGAGCCACCACAACGCCTGCGGCCTTGGCCTTGCTGATATCACAACAAGGAGATGTTTGAACAGCGTCGATTGGGAGAGCACATGGATCAACCTCACGACCAACATGATGATCGACGGAGCCAAGATCCCTATGTATCAAAACAGTGACTACGACGCGCTTCGCGTCGCTTTGAGGACCTGCCCGCGCATTGACTACAGCAAGGCCAGGGTCGCCCGCATTCGCGACACCCTGTCGCTGAATGAGTTTGAGGTGTCCGAGGCGCTGGCGGAAGAACTGCGCGGCGTTTCGGGCGTGGAGATCCTGAGTGAGCCCTATGAGCTGTCTTTTGACACAGAAGGGTACCTTGCGGATTTTGAATAAGGATTTGTACAGGATCTGCACAGGATTTTTACAGGATTTGTATTTACGGGCTTTGTTTATGATATGCAGCAGGAGGGAGCCATGTCAGATACGAAACTGCTGATCGTGGCGGATGACCTGACCGGAGGTCTTGATACCGGAGTTCAGTTCACGAGACAGGGGATCACGGTGCGGGTCGTTGTGGATCCTGACCCGAGCGGGAAGTGGACCCGGACAGCGGCGCAGGTCCTGGTGGCAGTGAGCGAGACCAGGCATATGCCGCCCGGTGACGCTTACGAAACTGTTTACAGGATCATTTCTGCCGGCAGACAGGCCGGAATACCGTATTTTTACAAAAAGACAGACTCGGCTCTGCGCGGGAATATCGGCGCGGAACTCGGCGCGGCGCTGAAAGCATCCGGCGCTGAGGTCCTGTCCTTTCTTCCGGCATATCCGGCTATGAACCGCGTAACGGTGGAGGGATGCCACTTGATCGACGGGGTGCCCGCGGCGCAGAGTGTTTTCGGCAGGGATCCATTCAATCCGGTTGTTGAGTCGGATGTGCGGAAGCTGGTCGCGAGCCAGACCGACACGCCTGTGACATGCGATGAGCGCTGCGGAAAAGGAATTCTGATCGTGGACGCGCAGAGTGACGAAGACCTGCGTACAGCGGGCGAAAGACTGTTTACCAAGGGGTATCTGTCGGTTTCGGCCGGATGCGCCGGGTTCGCGGCTTTTCTGCCGGACCTGCTCGGCCTTGATAGGGGGGAGGTGCCTGACAGTTACGATCTTGGAGACGGCCTGCTGGTGATCTCCGGAAGTCTGAATCCGGTGACGATGCGGCAGATCAGATTTGCACAGAAAAGAGGCTTTGTGCGGATCTGTCCGAAGCCGGGACAAGAGGAGCTGTTTAGGAACGGGGTGGGGCAGAGCGGAGAAAAGCCGGCATCGCTGCGGTGCGCAGGTTCTTCGGCGGCACAGAACGCAGGTCCTTCGGCAATACTATGGTGTGGAGAGAAATGGGTGATCCTGGACAGCAGCGAAATAGATCCCGGGGAGGAAGCTTTCCGGGACTATATGCGCGGGAAGGAAATGGACAGCGGAGAACCCCGCATCCTCATTGCAGCCTATCTGGCGGAAATACTGGCAGAGATCGAAGACTCCGTTGAGGGAACGGTGATGATCGTCGGCGGTGACACTTTGCTGTCATGCCTGCGCCGTCTGGGATGCAGGGATCTGGAGCCCCTGGCAGAACTGTTTCCCGGAGTCGTGCTGTCAAGATACAGGGCGGGAGGAAAAGAAAAGCTTCTCATCAGTAAATCGGGCGGCTTCGGAAAGGAGTCTTTGCTCGCGGATCTGCAGGAGATGATGAAAGCAGCGAGGAGTCGAGAGGAATCGCGAGAGGATTCGCGCGCGGCCGATAATGAAGGACAGTGACAGCGTCAAGCAGCTGATGGCGGCGGACGTGACAGGAGGTAATCAATGAACCGGATACAGAAGTTAAGACCTGTTATCGCAATCACTATGGGGGACCCGGCTTCTATCGGCCCGGAGATCAGTGCCAAAGTCCTGGCGGAAAAAGAGACCTACGAGATTTGCAGGCCTCTGCTCGTCGGCGATGCATGCATGATGGAAAAGGCATTGAAGATCACCGGGCATGAAGACCTGAAGATCAATGCAGCAGCTTCTCCCGCAGATGCAAAGTACCAATTCGGCACCATTGATGTGCTTGATATGGGCCTTGTCGACGCTGAGAAGCTCCCGATCGGACAAGTCTCCCGTGAAGCCGGGGAGGCCGCTTTCCGCTATGTGGAGAAAGCCATCGCGCTGGCGATGACGGGAGAAGCGGACGCTACAGTGACTAATGCGCTCAACAAAGAGGCGGTCAATCTCGCAGGACATCACTTCGCAGGCCACACGGAGATCTACGCACACTACACAAACACGGAGAAATACACGATGATGCTGGCACACGGCGACTTGCGTGTGGTACATGTCTCCACCCATGTCTCCCTGCGCGAGGCCTGTGACCGAGTCAAAAAAGAGCGAGTACTGGAAGTGATCCGCATCGCACAGAAGGCCTGCCGGGATCTGGGGATCGAGAATCCGCGCATCGGTGTCGCAGGACTCAATCCTCACAGCGGAGAGCACGGACTGTTCGGCCGGGAGGAGATCGACGAGATCATTCCTGCCATCGAAGCAGCGCGGGCAGAAGGAATCGACGCAGATGGACCGGTTCCGCCGGACACGGTATTTTCCAAGGCCAGAGGGGGATGGTATGATATTGTCGTGGCGATGTACCACGATCAGGGACATATCCCGCTAAAACTGATCGGCTTTGTTTACGACCACAAGAGCGGAAGCTGGCAGTCGGTAGAAGGAGTCAACATCACATTGGGACTTCCCATCGTGCGGGTCTCGGTGGACCACGGGACCGCTTTTGACCAGGCAGGCAAGGGAAGTGCCGATCAGGCCAGTCTGCGCAATGCCATAGACTATGCGGTCAGGCTTGCAAAGGCCGGGAAAAGATAAGTCAGAAGGTTGTTTTACAGGCGGCGTTCATACGGAGAGCTTTGATATGGTGAGCTTCGATATGGAGTGCTTCGATATGGAGATACGGAGGAGATAATCATGATTTCAGCAAAAGAAGCAATCAGCAGACTCAGAAAAGGAAACGAGAGATATCTTTCAGAACAGACTTGCAGCGGGGATATCTCGCCGGCGGCCAGACTGAGGACCTCTCAGAACGGGCAGCAGCCTTACGCGATCGTCATCTCCTGCTCAGATTCACGAGTGATACCGGAAAGTATATTTTGCGCGGGGATCGGAGAGCTGTTCACGATCCGTCTGGCCGGCAACGTGATCGATGACCATCAGCTGGGCAGTATAGAATATGCGGTGGAGCATCTGGGAACGAATCTTGTGGTCGTGCTGGGGCACACCGGATGCGGCGCGGTGGAAGCGGCTATTCATCACGACCCGTCGGGATTCATCAAATACATCACGGACGAGATCAGGCTTGCGATCGGCGACGAGACGGAACCTTACCGTGCGTCATGCCTGAACGTGGAGCACAGCGTCAAACAGATCAGCCATGCGCTGGACATTGATCATCTGCGTCATGGAAAAGATCCTGCGGTGATCGGAGCTATGTATCACATCGATGACGGACATGTGGAATTCTTCCATGATTGAGGGCGCAAAGGTGTCAAGGGGACGGTTCTTCTGACAACTTTTGAAGGGCAAGGTTGCCAGGGGGATGGTTCTTCGGCGCTGTGGACCGGCCTGCGCGGGTGCGGCATGCCCCTCCGGACCACGTTGAATTCACAGGGATTCACACAGATCCTTCCTTCGCTTCGGAGGGAACCGCGATTCCAAAACTCGCCGTCCGCTCTGATGACCGGACGGCTCAGACAGGCGGGCTTTCGGGCTGCAGGAGCTGCAGCCCTCATTCCCTCCTTCGCTCAGGAATGATCAGGTTCATCTAAGCTGCTCATTCAAAGTGGTCCGGAGGGGCATGCCGCACCCGCGCAAGCCGGTCCCCGGCGACGAAGAACCACCCCCCTGATACTCTTGCCCTTCAAAAAGTTGTCAGAAGAACCGTCCCGCTGACACCTTATGACACCCCGAGTTCGCAGTCGATCAATCGGATGTCCTGAATCGTCTCCGGACAGCCGCTCATGGGCTGTATGACGTAGTGCGCGTTCTCGTCGCGGCAGATGCAGTTTCTTAATTCAATATTGCGGAATGTCGGAATGTCTTCAGGATCAGTACTCTGCACAACGGGATCATCCCCGCTGACAGTGTTGAGTACGTAGTTCATGGTCATGGTAAGGCATTCTTTTTTGATTCCGATCATGAGAATGTTCTCCAAGTAGATCTCCTCCACGACCCCGCCGCGGCCCATGGCACTCTTGAAGCGGATCCCGACGTCGGAATCGATAAAGGTGCAGTCCTTGACGAGCACATTGCGGACGCCCCGCGACATCTCGCTTCCGATGACGAAGCCGCCGTGGCTCATGCCGACCTTACAGTCGTGGATGAAGACATCTTCACAGGGCTTTTTGAGTTTTCTCGCTTCGCGGTCTTTGCCGGACTTCAGGCAAATCCCGTCATCTCCGGTCTGGAATTCACTGTGATGGATATGAACATACCTGCAGGATTCCACATCAATGCCGTCGCCGTTTTGCGCGTAGGCAGGGTTTATGATCCTGACGCCGCGCACGGTCAGGTGCTCGCAGAAATAAGGGTGCACGTTCCAGGCCGCCGAATCCTGCAGGGTGACCCCCTCGATCAAAATATTCCTGCAGTGGCGCAGACTCACCATCACAGGTCTGTAGAAGTCGTAGTGAGGAGAGGCGGCAGCCAGCGCCTCTTCATAAGAATCATAGTCACCGGGATAGATCTCTCCTGTAATAGCGGTGTCGAACATATTTCTGGCAGGGAACCAAATGCCTCCTTCTTTGGTTTCGAGGACATAGGGAGACTTCTCAAGCAGTTCTTTCCACTGGCGGTCGGTCATCTTAAACTGTTTGACAGGGCGCCACAGATGGCCGTTCCCGTTGATGATCCCGTTTCCGGTAATAGCGATATTTTCCGCATTTTCCGCGTAGATCGGGGATCTTGCGCGTATCCTTGTGATTCCTTCGAAGTCTGTTACGACCAGAGGGTACTCCTCAGGATTCTTGTCGAACAGGACCACAGCGTTGTCCTGCAGATGGAGTTCCACTCCGGAAAGCAGCCTGATCGGGCCGGTGAGCCAGATCCCGTTCGGCACGACGACTCTGCCGCCTTCCGCGGCAGCTGCTTCTATAGCTTTTCTGAACGCTTTCGTGTTGGATGTACGCCCGTCTCCGATGGCGCCGTAAGAGCGCAGATCAAATTCCCTGCCGGAGATCTGCGGGATGTTTACGGAAAAAGGTTGAAACATATTGCTTTTATCCTTTCATAGATGAAAACGAATACAGTTAAGAGAATACCATTGTTTTAATTATGGTAATACTTTGGGTGAAGTACGGCAAGGTGTCAAAAGAACCGTCCCCTTGACACCTCTGACCATCCCTTGATACGCTTGATATCAGAAAGGAGTATATCAAATGAAGCACTATATCATTGTAAAGTTTACCGAAGGAACGGATGTAAAAGCGTTGGTCGAACCCGTTCGTGAGATCTTCAAAGAGACACTGGAGATTCCGGGAATCCATTCGCTGGACATGTGTGTATCCAATTCTGATATCGCAAACCGCTATGACCTTATGATCATAATCGACATGGACAAAGAAGCACTCCCCGAATATGCAGCATCAGAACCGCATTTGAGATGGAAGAGGGAATATGGAGACAGGGTCGCGAAAAAAGCGATCTTCGACTGCGATTAGCAATACAGACAACACGCATACTGAATTTCCATCTTTTTTTGTTGAAGCTATATAAACATTGGCAATATGCAATGCGGTATGGTAAAATTAGTACACGTACTAAAGTCCAAACTTATAAAAGGAGGATAAGTGTCATATGCAATACACAAAAGAAGTAGAAGACATGATTTGCGTCGCGAAAGGCCCGAAT